>NZ_JBHTDJ010000004.1:0-782999 GCF_042666395.1 Knoellia pratensis
GCCGATGGTACTGCACTGGTGACGGTGTGGGAGAGTAGGACGCAGCCGGACAAACATTCAGAAATGGCCCCCACCTTCGTGGGGGCCATTTCGCATTTGGGGCCATCTGGATCGCTGCGATAGTCTGTGCTCATGGCCGGGCTGCAGCAGCTTCTTCCGCAGCCGCGCTGACGCTCCACCCGGACGTCACCGCGGCAAACCCCTCCTGTGTGAGGGGCTTTTTTGTGGGCAGCCACCCGAGCAGGCAGGAATGACATGAGCGAGACGGCGCACCGCTACACGGCCGAACTGGCCGACCAGATCGAGTTGGCCTGGCAGGACCGTTGGGAGGCCAGCGGCACGTTCAACGCGCCCAACCCGGACGGTCCCTTCGCCGATCCCGCGGAGGTCGCGAAGCGCGAGGGCGGACACCTGCTCGTCCTCGACATGTTCCCCTACCCCAGTGGAGCCGGCCTTCACGTCGGTCACCCCTTGGGGTACATCGCGACGGACGTCTTCTCGCGCTATCACCGGATGCTCGGCAAGAACGTCCTGCACTGCCTGGGCTATGACGCCTTCGGGCTCCCCGCTGAGCAGTACGCCGTGCAGACCGGTCAACACCCGCGGGTCACCACTGAGGCCAACATCGTCATCATGGCCCGCCAGCTGCGCCGGCTCGGGCTCGGACTGGACCAGCGTCGTTCGATCCAGACGATGGACCCGGACTACTACCGCTGGACCCAGTGGATCTTCCTGCAGATCTTCAACTCCTGGTACGACCGCGACGCCGAGCGCCCCGATGGCAGTCGCGGCCGGGCTCGTCCCATCGCCGAACTCGTCGCCGAGTTCGAGGCCGGTACCCGGGAGTTGCCCGAGGGTCGGGCCTGGGCCGACCTCGAGCCGGCCGAGCGTGAAGGAGTGCTCAGTGAACACCGCCTGGCCTACGCCTCGGAGGCTCCCGTCAACTGGTGCCCGGGTCTGGGCACGGTGCTCTCCAACGAGGAGGTCACCAACGACGGCCGCTCCGAGCGTGGCAATTACCCCGTCTTCAAGCGCAACCTGCGCCAGTGGATGATGCGCATCACCGACTACTCCGACCGCCTGGCCGATGACCTCGACCGCGTGCAGTGGCCGGACAAGGTCAAGGCCATGCAGCGCAACTGGATCGGTCGCAGCCACGGCGCGCGCGTTGCGTTCCCGGTTGTCGGCGCCCCGGAGGGCAGCGAGCCGATCGAGGTCTTCACGACCCGACCCGACACCCTGTTCGGCGCGACCTTCATGGTCCTGGCGCCCGAGCACCCCCTCGTCGACACCCTTGTCGCGCAGGGGGAGTGGGCGCCGGGAACGAACCCGGCGTGGACCGGTGGCGAGGCGACTCCGGAAGGTGCGATTGCGGCATACCGGCGGGCGGCTTCTCGCAAGAGCGACGTCGAGCGTCAGATCGAAGGCAAGGACAAGACCGGTGTCTTCACCGGTGCCTACGCGGTCAACCCGGCGACCGGCGCCGAGCTGCCGATCTTCATCGCCGACTACGTCCTCATGGGTTATGGCACGGGCGCGATCATGGCCGTGCCCGGTCAGGACGAGCGTGACTGGCACTTCGCCGACGTCTTCGGCCTGCCCAGGATCCGCACCGTGCAGCCCACCGAGGGGCACCCCGACGACGAGGCGTTCACCGGTGAGGGTCCGGCGATCAACTCGGCCAACGACTCCATCGACCTCAACGGCAAGCCGATCGCGCAGGCGAAGGCCGCGATGATCGACTGGCTCGTCGAGCAGGGTCATGGCGAGACCACGGTCAGCTACAAGCTGCGCGACTGGCTCTTCAGCCGTCAGCGCTACTGGGGCGAGCCGTTCCCCATCGTCTTCGACGCCGACGGAACTGCCCATGGCGTGCCCGAGTCGATGCTGCCGGTTGAGCTGCCGGACGTCCCCGACTACAGCCCGCGCACCTTCGACCCCGAGGACGCGCAGAGCTCCCCGGAGCCGCCGCTGGGCCGTGTCGCCGAGTGGGTCAACGTCGAGCTGGACCTCGGCGACGGCCGTGGCGTGCAGCCCTATCGCCGCGAGACCAACACCATGCCCAACTGGGCGGGATCGTGCTGGTACTACCTGCGCTACCTCGATCCCGAGAACCGCGAGGAGCTCGTCTCGGCCGCGACCGAGGAGTACTGGATCGGCCCGCGCGACACCGCCGTTGACGGTGCGCCGGCCGGAACGCGCGACCCCGGTGGCGTCGACCTCTACATCGGTGGCGTCGAGCACGCCGTCCTGCACCTGCTCTACGCGCGCTTCTGGCACAAGGTCCTCTTCGACCTCGGGCATGTCTCGAGTGAGGAGCCGTTCCGGACCTACTTCGCGCAGGGCTACATCCAGGCTGCCGCCTTCCGCGACGACCGCGGCCAGCCGGTTGAGTCCACTGAGGTTCAGGAAGTCATCGGCGACGACGGTCACTCGGCCTTCACCTGGCAGGGCCAGCCCGTGACGCGTGAGTTCGGCAAGATCGGCAAGTCGCTCAAGAACATGGTGTCCCCGGACGACATGTATGCCGCGTATGGCGCCGACACCCTGAGGCTCTACGAGATGGGTCTCGGCCCCCTCGACCAGAGCAAGCCGTGGGACACGCGTGCCATCGTCGGGTCCCAGCGATTCCTGCAGCGTCTGTGGCGCAACGTCGTTGACGAGGAGACCGGTGAGGTGCGGGTCAGTGACGCGCCCATGGACGACGCGACGGCTCGGGTGCTGCACCGGACGATCGACGCGGTGAAGCGTGACTACGACGAGCTCGGGTTCAACACGGCGATCGCACGCCTCATCGAGCTCAACAACGCACTGACCAAGCTCGACGCCGTTCCCCGTGAGGCGGCGGACCAGATCGTGCTCATGGTGGCGCCACTCGCCCCGCACATCGCGGAGGAGCTGTGGTCGCGCCTGGGTCACGCCGAGTCGCTGACGCACGAGGACTTCCCCGTGGCGGACCCGGCCCTGCTCGTCAAGGACTCGGTCACCTGCGTCATCCAGATCAAGGGCAAGGTGCGTGACCGCATCGAGGTCGCGTCCGACATCAGTGAGGACGAGCTGCGCGAGTTGGCGCTCGGACTGCCCAAGGTGCTCGAGGCCACGGCCGGGGGAGTGCGCACCGTCATCGTCCGAGCCCCCAAGCTGGTCAACGTCGTCCCTCTCTGACTGGACTCTCCTGGCGCCTTCGTGCCCCAAACGGACACGAGCGCGGCGGCCTTCGCCGACGGATCGTGTCCGTTTGGGGCACGAAGACGGTCCTTGGTCTCGACCAACGGTGTGGATGCAGGGCATCGTTGGTGGCATGAGTCCTCAGGTGTGGATCCTCGCGGCAACGGCGCTGGCCGCAGCCGTGTTCGGCGGGGCAATGTTCGCGTTCTCGTCCTTCGTGATGCCAGCCCTGCGTGAGCTCGCGCCACGCGACGGCATCATCGCGATGCAGTCGATCAACCGGTGGGCTCCCAAGAGCCTGCTTTTGCTCCCCATGGGTGTCCTCGCCCTGGGTGGCGTCGCGGTGATCGCCATGGCGCTCTCGGGGCAGGGCGACGATCGAGCTTTGAAGATCGTTGGCGCGCTCCTCGGATTCGCGTCCCTCGTCATCACCGCTGCGGCCAACATCCCGATCAACAACAAGGTCGACGCGCTCACAGCTGGCCGGGAAGCGGAAGGCGAGTGGGCGGCATACGCCGCGGTGTGGTGCCGGTGGAATCACCTGCGCACCGTGACGAGCCTCGCCTCAGCCGTGCTCCTCGCCCTCGCCGCCGCGCGTACCTGACGCACTCGCCCTAGTCTCGGAGTGGGAAGTCACGAGGCCTTGGGGGAATGGAACGTGCGAGCAATCGTTGGAGTTGCGGTGGTGCTGTTGGCCCTGTCGGGTTGTAGCGAACCGGAGGACCAAGAACGACTCATTGTCGACGTCATATCGGATGTCTGCCTCGCTGGGGAATGCCACGGGTTTCCGGTCAGTGGCGTCGAGCTGACGCTCACTGTCGCCGAGAGGACGGTGGGTTCGTCTGTGACCGATGACGCGGGGAAGGCCAGCTTCGTGTTGCCGAAGGGGAGCGGTCAGGGGGAAGTTCGGATCGCACGGACACCCTGGCCCCGCTACCCGGCGGAGACCATCTCCGCGCCCGTCACGTACACCCATGGCGGGTACCTGTCCATCTCGCTGCGGTTGCCGATGTTGAAGGCCACGCCGGCCACCTGAGGCCAGGCGACGTGGCCTCCCCGATCTCACTCCGTGGACCGGGGGTCCCGAGGGGTGACGGGCTCGCGCTAGTGTGCTGATCCAAGGTCACGAGTACCAGTGTTCAGCCCCGGCTTGCTGGTCGGCAACCCTCCTCCGCGGTGGGGTGCTCCGGGTGACGACCTGGTCGGCTGCAGCAACGCAGTCGGCAAGCGCGGACTCGCGAGCACCTTCGAGAGTCCATCGACTCTCCAGGGAGCACCGGATGTCCATCGCCAGCTCGATTCCTCACACCTTCACTCGCGAACGCCGCCAGCCGTGGCTGCGCTCCGTCCCCGCGCCGAGCTCGCCCGTCGAGGCGCTGGCCCAGCCGTCAGCCCAGGCTCCCACCACGACCCCGGCCATCACGGTGCCGGCGGTCGTCGCGGCGCCCAGGGTTCCGACCTGCCACGGCACGTTCGTCGAGTACGCGAACCTCGACCACGGGGCGTCGACCCCGGCGTTGGCCAGCGTCGTTGCGGCCGTCGACAAGGCGACCCAGACGTACTCCAGCGTCCACCGCGGCCAGGGGTGGACGAGCCAGGTGTCGAGCCACTACTACGAGGCCGCGCGCGACGAGGTCGCCCGCTTCGTCGGGGCGCGTGAGAGCGACGAGGTCGTCTTCACTCGCAACACGACCGACTCGTTCAACCTCCTCGCCCGGTCCCTGCCGCGTCGCACGCAGGTCATCGTCTTCGCGAGCGAGCACCACGCGACGCTCCTGCCGTGGGAAGCCCGCAAGACGACTCGCCTGCCGGTGCCGCTGACCCACAAGGACGCCGAGGCCCTGCTCACCGAAGCCCTCAAGCGCGCCACCTCCTCGAGCACCCTGGTCGTCCTCAGCGGCGCCTCGAACGTCACGGGCGAGTACTGGCCGATCGAGCGCCTGGCCGCGATCGCCCGCAAGCGTGGAGCCCGCGTCGCGCTCGATGCGGCCCAGCTCGCTGGTCACCGTCGGATCGACCTCGACACCCTCGGCGTCGACTACGTCGCGTTCAGCGGCCACAAGATCTACGCGCCCTACGGCGCCGGCGTGCTCGTTGGTCGCGCCGACTGGCTCGACGCGGCTCCGCCCTACCTCGCCGGTGGTGGCGCCACCGCTGCCGTCGGCCCGCTCAGCACGACGTGGCAGACCGGTCCGGCTCGCCACGAGGGCGGCAGCCCCAACGTCCTCGGCGCGGTCGCCGTTGCTGCGGCCTGCGCCGCCATCCGCGAGAACCGCGGCGCCGTCGAGGAGCACGAGGCGCGTCTGGCCACCCGCCTCGTCGACGGACTGCGCGCCATCGACGGTGTCGAGACCTTCAGCATCTTCGGCGACGACGCGGACCGTGCGCCGGTCGTGGCGTTCACCGTCGAGGACGTCGAGTCCTCCCTCGTGTCGGCCGCCCTTTCCGCGGAGTACGGCATCGGCGTGCGCGACGGGAAGTTCTGCGCGCACCTCCTCGTGGATGCCCTCCTCGCGGACGAGGAGGCCCACGTCACCACCGCGGTGCGCGTGAGCGCCGGGTTGGCCACAACCACCGAGCACGTCGACCGGCTCCTCGCTGCAGTGGCAACCCTCGCGTCGCAGGGACCCGGCGTCGAGTACCACCAGGTCGAGGGCCGCGGCTGGGTCCCCGTGGACGACCAGCGGGAAACGCTCGTCGACCTGCCCTGGTGACCACGCGGCATACCTGCACATCGTCAGGAGTGTTCGGGACCAGTGCGCGAGTGCTGACCACAGCGACACCGTCTGAGCACTAGCCTCAGACCGTGGTCACCGCACTCGTCACCGACTCGACGGCATACCTGTCTGCTGACCTCATCGAGGCGCACGGCATCGGTGTCGTGCCCCTCCACGTCGTCGTCGGCGGGCAGGAGCGCCGTGAAGGCGTCGATGTCGCGGCCGGTGAGGTGGCCGACGCGCTGCGCAACTTCCGGCCCGTGTCGACCTCGCGCCCGGCGCCCCAAGCCTTCCTCGACCTCTATCGTGAGCTCGCGGACAAGGGCGCCGACTCGATCGTCTCGGTCCACATCTCCGCCGACCTGTCGAGCACGCTCGGCTCCGCGCAACTCGCGTCCCAGCACTCGCCGGTCCCCGTGACCGTCATCGACAGTCGGTCGATGGGCATGGCGATGGGTTATGCCGTCCTCGCCGGTGCCGCTCTCGCCGCCCGTGGGGCGACGGCCGAGGAAGTCGCTGACCACGTTCGTGCGCGCTGCAGCAACGCGACCGTCGTGTTCTATGTCGACACCCTCGAGCACCTCCGGCGCGGCGGTCGGATCGGCAAGGCGAACGCCCTCGTGGGATCAGCCCTGGCGATCAAGCCCATCCTCGGACTGCAGGACGGCGCGATCGTTCCGCTCGAGCGGGTGCGCACGTCGTCGCGCGCCATCGCCCGCCTCGAGGAGCTCGCTGTGGAGGCAGCCGGATCGCAGCGGGTCGACGTCGCCGTCCACCACCTTGACTCCGCCGAGCGCGCCGAGAAGCTCGCCGAACGACTGCAGACCCGCATCGAAGGGATCGAGGACTTCCAGCTCCTTGAACTCGGCGCCGTCGTGGGTGCGCACGTCGGGCCGGGCACTCTGGCCATCGCAGTCAGCCCGCGGATCTGACCCCGGTCTCGCCGTGAGCCTCTCGACCTCCGGCACGGTTCTCGTGGCGTTGGTCGTCGCGACGCTCTGCTACGCGATCGGCGGGATCAACCCGGCCACCATCATCGGTCGTGCCCGCGGGGTCGACGTGTCGCAGGTCGGTTCCGGCAACCCCGGTGCGACGAACCTCGGACGGACCGTCGGCAAGAAGTGGGGGATCGTCGTCGGGGTCCTCGACGTGCTCAAGGGGTTTGTGCCGACATTCGTCGTGCTGCGGACCATGGGCACGTGGGTGGCACTCGCTGCGGGCGTGGCGTGCGTGCTCGGCCACATCTACAGCCCCTATCTCGGCGGGCGTGGCGGCAAGGGAGTGGCGACGTCGCTCGGGGCGATGCTGGCGCTCGTGCCGTGGGTGGCGCTTGCCGCGCTCGTGGTGTTCGCGGTGTGCCTGCCGTTCGTCCGGCGGCTCGGCAACGCGTCAGTGCTCGCGTGCACGTTCTTGCTGGGGGCGGGTGTGTGGCTCGTGGTGCGGGCCGACACCACTGTTGACCGTGGCGTGGGGGTCTGGCTCGTGGTCGTCTCGCTCATCGTGCTCGCCCGGCACCATCGCAACATCGCGACCTGGATGGGGCGCCTGAGCGGCTGAGGTTGTCCACAAGGTCCCTGGTCGTCGGGTGGTCGTCCACAGATGGTTCGTCCGGGGTTGGGTGGGGCGCCCGTCGTTCCTAACGTCGGCGTATGCCGTTCCGCCGCGAACCCGACACCGTGTCACCGCGCGCCCTGGCCAGGGTGCGAGAGGGCGGTGGCCCGGGTGATCGGACCGATCGGGTCGATGGCGGGGAGGTCGAGGTTCGTGGGGACGTCGAGGAGGGTGGGCGGCACCGACCCCTCGAGGTGCCGCGCGGTCCGGTCTTCGAGCTGCCGCTGAGTCTGCGCGGTGCCCGGTGGGTGCCGAGCCGCTCTGCCGTGATTGCCGTGCTGGCAGTGATCGCCGTGGTGGTCGTCGTCTTCGGGGTGCGCATCTGGCTGGCGGGTGCCGGTGATGGTGCGGCCGTGGGGCCGCGAGCCACTGCTGGGTCGCAACCCACGGGAGTGAGCCGGGGGACGTCCACCCTGTCGCGGGCCTCACCTGGCGCGCCCTCGGCGACGGTGAACCCGTCCGCGGGTCAAGGTCCCGGGGTGGACACGGCCGGTCCCGTGGTCGTCCATGTCGTCGGGCAGGTCGCGAAGCCCGGCGTCTATCGCATGACGGCCGGGGAGCGGGTCGGCGACGCCGTGACCGCGGCGGGCGGCGCCACTCGTGCCGCCGACCTCACGGCGGTCAACCTTGCCCGGGTGCTCATCGACGGCGAGCAGATCGTCGTCCCCAAACCCGGCGAGGTCGTGGCGGCTCCCGGTGCGGCGGGGTCGGGCACGAGTGCGGGTTCGGGCGCTGGGAGTGGGGGTGCAGTCGCGGGCTCAGGGTCTGGTTCGACTGGTGGCACGGTCTCGCTGAACTCGGCCGACCTGTCTGCCCTCGACACCTTGCCCGGCGTGGGACCCGTTCTCGCCCAACGAATTCTCGACTGGCGCACCGAGCACGGACGGTTCACGAACGTCGAGGAACTCGGTGAGGTGAGCGGCATCGGGGAGAAGCTCCTTGCCCAGCTGACGCCCAAGGTCACGCTGTGACCGTTGATGAGTCGGCAGAGCTGCGCGCGCGCCGGGATGAGTGGACCCGTGAAGTGGTGCGCTTCAGCGACATCCGGCTGCTCGTGCCGGCGCTCGCGGCGTGGGCCCTGCTCGCGTCCACCCTGACCTGGTCAACGGGGCCACGATGGGTGGTCACGGGCGGGCTGGTCACGGCCCTCGTGGCCGCACAGGTCCTGCGACGGCGTGCCCGCCGACTGCTGCTCGTCGTCGGTGTGTGCCTGCTCGTGCAGGTCGCGGGCAATGGGCAGCACGCCCTGCGTGGCATCGGGGACCTCGACGACCTCACCACCGCCCGGGCTGTCGTCACGCTCGACGCGACCGTGACCTCGGACCCCGTGGAGCTCGCGGCGCGAGGGAGTGGAGAGCCCGTCGTCATGGCCAAGGCCACAGCGCACCGGGTCGATGGGCGCGGACGGAGCACGCCGGCATACGCCCCGATTTCGTTGCGCGGAGACGAGTCCTTGCTGCGGGTGAAGTGGCACGACGAGGTGCGGCTGCGTGGGCGGTTGGCGCCGCCCTTGCCGGGCTACCCGGAACTGGCCGTGCTCCGAGTCTCGAACCAGCAGGTCACCGAGCCTGCGGGCGCGATCGCTCGTGTCGCCGAGCATCTGCGGTCCGGGCTTCGCAGGGCGGTGGACCCCACCCCTGCCGATGCGCGCGGGCTCCTGCCCGGACTCGTCATCGGTGACACGAGTCGGACTCCGCCAGATCTCACAGAGGCCATGCAAGCGACAGGGATGACTCACCTGACGGCCGTCAGCGGTTCGAACATCGCGGTCGTGGGTGGGATGGTGCTCGGGCTGTGCGTCCTCGTCGGGGTACCTCGGCGCTGGCGGCCCTACGTCGTTGCCCTCGCGATCCTCGGGTTCGTCGTGTTGGCGCGTCCCGAGCCGAGCGTGGTGCGGGCGGCCGCCATGGGACTGATCGGCCTCATCGGGATGAGTCGCTCGCGCCGAGCTGCCGGTCTTCCGGTGTTGTCCGGTGCGGTCGTCGTCGTGCTCGTCGTCGACCCGTGGATGTCCCGATCATTCGGGTTCGCCCTGTCGGCGCTGGCCACGCTTGGTCTGCTCCTCTTCACCCGGCCGTGGGGCGACGCGATCGCACAGCGGCTGCCACCGAGGTTGGCGTTCATGGGGCCAGCGATCGCCATTCCCATTGCGGCACAGGCGATGTGCGCTCCGCTCATCGTCCTGCTGCAGGGCTCGGTCAGCATCGTCGGTGTCGTCGCCAACCTCGTCGCGGCACCACTGGTGGCGCCGGCCACGATCGCCGGCGTGGTGGCTGCGCTGGTGTCGGTCGTCGCCGATGGTCCTGCCCAGCTCGTGGGGTGGCTCGGCGCCGTGCCCACGTTGGGCATCGCGCGGACTGCGCGCGTCATGGCCGACGTCCCGGGCGGGACACTGCCGTGGCCCGATGGGGCGCCGGGTGCGCTCCTGCTTGCGGGACTCACCGTCCTGCTGTTGCTCATGGGGCGGTGGCTTGGGCGCTACGCCGTGGTCAAGCCTCTCGTCTCCCTGCTCATCGTGGCCGTGACGGCGGCCATGACGATCCCGACGCGGGTCGTGACCTGGCCACCGGACGGCTGGCGCATCGCCTTCTGCGACGTGGGCCAGGGTGATGCGGCGGTCGTGCGGACCGGACCTGGGCGGGCGCTCGTCGTCGATGCCGGGCCTGAGCCGGCGGCGGTGGACGGGTGTCTCGACTCCCTGGGTGTCGAGGTCGTCGACGCCGTGGTGCTGACGCATTTCCACGCCGACCACGTCGAGGGTCTCCCGGGGGTCCTCGGCGGACGCGAGGTCGGTCAGGTGCTCGTGTCACCGATCGCGGAGCCGGGCTACCAGGTCGCTGAGGTGACGCGCTGGACGGGAGCACGCGGCATACCCGTCTCTGCGGTGGCGGCAGGCGACCGGCTCGCCTTCGGCGAGGTGACCGCGGAGGTCTGGGCGCCCGTGCGGCGCATCGCGGCGGGGTCGGTGCCCAACAACGCGAGCATCGTGCTCGCCGTCCGTGTGGGGGAGGTGGATGCGCTGCTCCTGGGAGACGTCGAGCGGGAGGCAGCGCACGATCTCGTGTTGAGGATGCGACGGGATCCCCAGATGGCCTCTGCTGCAACGGAATTCGACGTGGTCAAGACGCCGCATCACGGAAGCGCGAACCTGGACCCTGCGTTGATGGCCGCGGTGCGGGCACCCGTCGCGGTGATCAGCGTGGGCAAGGACAACGACTACGGGCATCCGACGGCCGCGCACCTGGCGATGCTCAGGAGCAACGGGTATGCCGCCTATCGCACCGACCAGCGTGGGCACGTCGCCGTCGTCGAGCGTGACGGTCGACTGGAGGTTGTCACGGCGAAGTGAATGGCGCGGTCGATCAGTGGGCCAAGGCCTTCTTGCGGGTCTTGGCGCTCGACGCCTTGGCGCTCTCGACGAGGGCGTCGAGGGTGGCCTTGACCGCCGGCACGCGCTGGAGGTCCGGCGTGGTCACGGCCACGATGTGACGGCGCGAGGCCGGCGTCATCGGGAGCGCGGCGACGTCCTCGTGGTGGACGGTCTTGAGGATGAGGTCGGGGATGACCGCGACACCCAGGCCCTCGGCGATGAGACCCATGACCGCGACGTAGTCCTCGGTCTCGTAGGCAATGTTGGGGACGTAGCCGGCCGTGCTCGCGAGCTGGAGGAGGTGGCCGCGACAGCGCGGACAGCCAGCGATCCAGGTCTCGTCCTTGAGGGCGGCCATGTCGACGTTCTTGGCGTGGGCGAGCTCGTGGGTGCGGGGGACTGCGAGCAGCACCTCGTCGTCGAGGAGGGGAGTGGTGACGAAGGCGTCGAGGTCCTCTTCGCCGCGACCGAGGTCGGTGCCCTCGTAGACGAAGGCCACTGCAAGGTCGCACTCGCCGGCGCGCAGGGCCGCAAGGGACTCGCGTGGTTCGGCTTCGCTGAACGTGATCGTGACACCGGGGTGGTCGGCCTTGACCTTGGCCAGCGCCTTGGGGACGAGGGTCGCGGACGCGCTGGGGAAGGCCATGAGCCGGACGCGGCCGGAGCGCAGTCCGGCGATGGCCGCGACTTCTTCCTCGGCGGCGTCAAGAGCAGAGAGGACAGGGCCCGCGTGGCGGGCGAGCACGGCGCCGGCCTCGGTGAGCCGCACGCTGCGACCGATGCGCTCGACGAGCGTCGTGCCCGTGCGTGTCTCGAGGCGGCGAACCATCTGCGAGATGGCGGGCTGGGAGTAGCCGAGCGAGAGCGCCGCCGCGGTGAAGCTGCCTTCATCGGCGATGGCGCGCATGACCCGGAGTCCGGCTGCATCAATCATGGATGCATTCTATAACGCTCAGTTATCAAAGTTCCAGTCCTCTGCACAGGGTGTGATGCAGGGTCCTGTGGTGGTGCGGCGTATCTGTGGGGAGAGCGCCGCCTCCTTCCGTACATGAAGACCACGATCCGCCGGCGGACAGCCCGCCGCAGCCACCACCCGGACGTCAGCTGTGACGCCCTCGGGCGCTGGCACTGGAAGTGCCAGTGTGGCGCCGGGGCCCACGCGGGAGGGTCGGCCACGGACTGGCGCTGGATGGTCACGGGGGCCCTCGTCCACCAGAACGCCTGCCCCGGCGAGTGACCGCCCCGGCCTCTCCCTTGCGTCTGCGTGAAGGGTCGCTGGAGCCGCCACATCCGCAGACGCAACGTGGGAAGTGGCGGAAAGTTTGCGGATGATGTCGTGGGAGCCACTAGGCCGACGGGTTGCCCTCGGTGTGAGGTGGTGACATGACCTCCGAGACTGCTCCGTTGCCCGCCATCGCCGACAACGCCGCCCTGGTGTTGATCGACATCCAGAACGGATTCGACGACGCGGCGTGGGGGCGCCCCGGTCCAGATGCCGCGGCGGCGCAGGAGCGGATGCGCGAACTCGCGCACAAGTGGGGCGAGTCGGGTCGACCCCTGGTCGTCGTACGCCACGACAGCACGAGCTCCGCCTCACCGCTGCGCCCGGGGCAGCCCGGCAACGACGTGGTCGCGTGGGTGGCAGAGCTCAAGGCCGACGTCCTCGTGACCAAGAGCGTCAACTCGGCCTTCATCGGTGAGCCGGACCTCGACGGCTGGCTGCGTGGACGCGGCATCAGCCAGATCGTCGTCATCGGGATCCAGACGAACATGTGCGTGGAGACGACGTCGCGAATGGGCGGGAACCTCGGCTACGACGTCATCGTGCCGATCGACGCGACGAGCACCTTCGACCTGGCGGGGCCGGACGGCGCAGTGATGTCGGCCGAGGACCTGGCCCGGGCCACGGCGACGAACCTGCACGGTGGAGGTTTCGCAACCGTCACTTCTGCGAGGGCGATCCTGGCGTCCGCCTGATGAGCGTGTCACTCGGCGTCGCGCCGCCCTGACCCCTCGGGGGCGGTCTCGTGCCGACTTACGATGGTGCGGTGAGTTCTGCGGTCAGGTCCAACATGAGCACCAACGTCAGCGTCGCCGACGTGGCTGCCCTGTTGCGCGACTGCGATCCAGCGCTCGTCCTCACCGGTGCCGGCATCTCCACCGAGAGTGGCATCCCGGACTACCGCGGCCCGGACGGCAATCGTCGGGTCACGCCAATGTCGCACCAGGAGTTCATTGCGACGAGTGCTGCGAGACAGCGCTATTGGGCTCGCAGCTTCATCGGCTGGCAGCGCTTCAGTGCGGCCGAACCCAACGCCGGACACCGCGCCGTCACCGGGCTCCAGCGCGCCGGGGCATTCGGCACGGTCATCACCCAGAACGTCGACGGACTCCATCAGGACGCCGGCACGCGTGACGTCATCGAGCTCCACGGGAGCCTCGCCGAGGTCGAATGCCTCACCTGCGGGGAGCGCGTGGACCGCGACCTCGTCCAGGCGTTCATGGACGACGCCAACCCCGGATTCGCCTCTCTCGCAATGGGACTCGTCGGCGACGGTTCTCAGGTGAGCAGTCAGATCCGGCCCGACGGCGACATCGTCCTGGCCGACTCGGCCGTCCAGACCTTTGTCGCTCCACGCTGTCTCGTATGCCGTGCCGACACCGTCAAACCCGACGTCGTCTTCTTCGGTGGTTCCGTTCCCAAGGCGCGGGTCGAGCAGTGTTTCGCCCTCACCGACGCGGCGCCCGCGCTCGTCGTGCTGGGGTCGTCGCTCAAGGTGATGAGCGGCTACCGGTTCGTACGACGGGCGGCCGCACACGGCATACCCGTCGTGGTCGTCACGAAGGGCCCCACACGCGGCGACGCCGAGACAACGCATCGGATCGATGCGTCGCTCGGCGTCACGTTGTCCGCGTTGGCGGACGAACTCGCTGTGAGTGTGGACTAGATCCGGCGGAGGACCGCGGTGACCTTGCCCAGGATGGTGGCGTGGTCGCCGTCGATCGGGTCGAAGGCGGGGTTGTGCGGCATGAGCCAGACCTTGCCGTCCTTGCGCTTGAACGTCTTGACTGTCGCCTCGTTGTCGAGCATCGCGGCCACGATGTCGCCGTTGTCGGCGTTGGGCTGCTGACGCACGACGACCCAGTCACCGTCGCAGATGGCGGCGTCGATCATCGAGTCACCCACGACCTTGAGCAGGAAGAGCGAGCCCTCGCCGACGATCTGCTTGGGCAGCGGGAAGACCTCGTCCACCATCTCCTCAGCCATGATCGGCACACCGGCGGCGATCCGTCCGAGGACGGGCACGTAGCTCGCCTCGGGACGCGCGTCACCCGAACCGGTCGGATCCATCTCGGCGTCGATGTCGTCGGGCGAGGCGCCACCGCGATAGCCGCGGATGTCGCTCGGCGTGTCGGGCGAGATGACCTCGAGCGCGCGCGGCCGGTTGGGGTCGCGGCGCAGGTAGCCCTTCTTCTCGAGCGCATTGAGCTGGTGCGACACCGAGCTGGGGGAGGTGAGGCCAACTGCCTGGCCGATCTCGCGCATGCTCGGCGGGTAGCCGCGCCGATCCACGGAGTTGCGGATGACGTCGAGAACCTTGCGCTGACGCACCGTGAGCGTGCCGTCACCGGGGTCGCGGTCGGGCAGCTGCTGCACAACACTGTCGTCGGCGTCGTGGCGGCGCTTGTCGCTCATGGGTTCGTCTCCTCGCGGGGCGTTGTCAGTGGTGCCTGATTGGCTTCCTGACATGAGCACAGACTACGGAGTTCGAGTACATGTTTCAAACATCTGTTCGACGCGTGTCTTGAAGTCCTCGAACATCCGTGCTAGAAATCGTACAAGCGTTCGTTCGAACACCGTTTCGATCGTGACATCGACCCAGGAGGACACCATGAGTGCAGTTGCAGTTCTGGACAGCGCTGCATTGCTGGACGGCACCACCAATGGGTATGCCGCACCCCGGCCCGTTCCGCGTCGTGCCCCGCAGCCGCGGCTCGTGTCCGTTCCCACGGGCGAGTCGGTGCGCGAGGTGGCGCAGCCCGCGCTGCGTCTGACCCGGGCCGGACGACTCGTTCTCACCAGTGCCGTCGTGCTCGTCGCTCTCCTTGTGGCGTTCGTCGCTCTCACCGGTGGGGCTGCCGCGTCGGCGCCCGCCGAGACGGTGACCGTCCAGCAGGGACAGACCCTCTCCGAGATTGCCGCCGAGAACTTGACCGGCGTGTCCATCGCGACTGGTGTGTCGATGCTCCAGGACGCCAACGACCTTGCCAGCGCGCAGGTCCAGGTCGGCCAGGCCATCGTCATCCCGCAGGGCTGATCGCACAGACACACACCACGAACTCCGAGCCGCTTCGACCCCGGCTCGGTCCTGAGTCCTTGGATGAGCTTCGACCCCTCTCCGACTCAGCAGGGAGAGCGCCCCGCCACTGTTGGTGCGGGGCGCTCTTTGCTGCGCAATAAGTCGGGGCAGTTTGCGCTTGGACCTCTCATGACGAACGAGAAGATTCAGAAGGTCAAGCAACTGCGGATCGTTGTCGAGGCGCAGGACTATGACGAGGCGGTCCGGTTCTATCGCGACGTGCTGGGCATGGACGAGATTGCGGCGTTCTCCGAGGGCGGCGACGACCGTGTCGCGATCCTCGAGGCCGGGCGGGCGACGTTCGAGATTGCGAGCCCCGCGCACAAGGTCGCGATTGACGCGGTCGAGGCCGGCGGAACCCCGAGCCCGAAGATCCGGATCGCCTTCGAGGTTGACGACGCGGAGTCGGCGACGCGTGAGGCCGAGGACGTCGGTGCGACCGTCGTGGCTGAGCCGGTCCTCACGCCGTGGATGTCGCTCAACTCGCGGCTCGAGGCGCCAGCCGGCCTGACGATCACCTTCTTCCAGGAGACCGTGGACTCGCACGAGCGTGCCGAGCGTGAAGGGTTCGGCACCAACGAGGTCTGACTCGTCAGCGGATCCAGACGGTGAGCGGGCCGATGGTGTCGAAGCGAGCGGCACGCGCCGCCGCGACACCATCGCCCGACTCCCACCCGACAAGGTGGTGACCCGGTGCCACGAGTGCCGCTGCAGCGGCGGCTCCGACCCACGCGCGCGCATCGTCCCCGTCTGCCGCGAAGACGTTGGTGATGCCTGCGACCTGGCCCGTCACGTTGACGATGCACCCGGCGGTCACGTGCTCACCCTCTGTTGCGGCCAGGACCTTCACCCCCTCTTCTGCGAGCAGCGAGGGACCGAGAATGACTGCGTCCTGCGGGGCTGACGCCCAGGCCCGACTCCACCCCTCCATCTGCGCTGCCGATCGAACTTCGCGCCAGGTCCCACCGTCGCCGCCAGTGCGTGCGGCGGCATCGTCGGCGTCGAGCCAGAGCCATTCACCCGCGATGAGCGGGGCGAAGTCGGCCCTGGTCAGGTCCAGGCTCGCCCAACTGTCCTTGATCGAGGCTCCGGCAGCGGCGTCGATGCGCTGCAGGATGTCGAGCTCGCTGGTCGACTCCGTGAGGGTGACGGCGTCCGGGTAGAGCGGAGGAGTGCGTACCGGGCTCGACCACACCGCAGAGCCGAACGTTCCCGAGATCCCGTGCGAGCGGCATACGCCATCGCACCAGAGCGCATTGTTGCGGGCGGCGAGCTCGATGCGGTCGGTCACCACCCGATCATGGTCACGGGACAACGGCGTGTCGCGTGATTTTCGGGGGAATGGGTGAGAAATGCACGGGAGGGGTGGGGGGAAAGGCGTTGGCGGTCAGGGCTTCTCGCCTGTTAGGCATGGCGCATGACTTCTCCCGAGATCGCCTGGCCGCGCACGACTGAGCGCCTGACCCTGCGGCCGGTGACCGATGGCGACATCGACCAGATGCTGACCTACCGCAATGATCCCGAGGTCCGACGCTGGCTCATTCGGGCCACCGTCGATCCCGCGACCTTCCGGCAGAAGTGGCTCGCGTCGGTCGAGGATCCAGACGACCACTCGTGCATCGCCCTCGTGGGGGACCAGCACATCGGCAGCGGAATGTTGGAAGTCCTCGATGGCATGGGCCAGGACGACGCGCCGGAGTCCATCAAGGTCGAGGGAATGCTCGGCTACATCCTCGACCCGGCGCACGCGGGCCACGGTTATGCCACGGAGCTGGCCCACAACCTGCTCTCCTTGGCCTTCGACAACCTGGGCCTGCGTCGGGTGACGGCCGGTTGCTACGCCGACAACATCGCCTCGCGGCGGGTTCTCGAGAAGGTCGGCATGCGACTGGAGCAGTACGGCGTGCAGGACTCGTGGCAGGCCGAACTCGGCTGGATCGACGGCTGCACCTATGCGCTCCTCAAGGAGGAGTGGGACGCCGCGGTCTCAGGCGAAGACGAGGCGCAGCGGTAGCTCGTGGAAGGCCGCGAGGAACTCAGCCGCCTCGGCAATGCCGTCCCGTTCGGCTGGATTCAGGTCGACCTCGGGCCGGATCGTCACCGTGGCCTGCTTGGCCTCGGCCTTGCGCTTGAACGTACCGATGTCATGTCCGTCCACGACGACGATGCCGCCACCGGCCTCCGAGACCAGGCGCGTCCGGTCGGCCTCGCGGCTGCGTCGTGTGAACCCGATCGTCGGATAGGTCAGCGCCGCTTCGTCGAACGTCGACAGCAGGTATGCCGTGTGGTCGCGTGTCGTGCGCGCCGTCACCGAGGGGTCGAACCAGAGCGTCTCGCCCTGGCACTCGACCGACTCCATCGGGTGTGAGGACTGCAGGGATGGCGAAGTCGTGAGTTCGGCTGTGGCAGAACGGATCTCGGTGAGCGTCAGGCCGCTCCAACGCTGAAGGTCACGCTCTGATGCGGGGCCGTGTCCGGCATGGAAGCGGTGGGTGAGCTCGACCGCCGACCGCTCGCGTGACCACGAATCCGACTCTGCCGCCGGGATCACCTCATCGACCAGGACGTAGGTGTGTTCGGTCCCGCGGGGTGGCCCGGAGCAGATCACTGACCGCACCTCGCCGACGATGAGCTGGTGTGCCATGGGCTCGCCCGGCCCTGGGAGGCCAGCCTCGGCAAACGCTGGCCCGATCTCCTTGCGCGTCATGGCTTTGCCGCCCGCCAGCAGTTCGCGCAGCAACTCGGGTCCGCGTTCCTTCATCTCCGGGGTGATGCCGAGCTGGCGGTGTCGCGCAGGCATGGAGCCTTCGACCTTGGAGCCGGTGAGCGCCTGGATCCAGCGCAGGTCCTCGGGTGCGACGTGGTGCCAGGTGGGTCGCAGGATGTGGGTGCGCACCCAACCGCCGGCCGACTGCTCGGCCAGCACACCGGCATACGCCGTGGTGCGTGTTCGCATCGCGAGGGAGTGCGCCGCGAGGGGTGCGTCCTGGGATTGGACGCAGGTGAGCAGGCGCACGGCGTCCGCGGCCCGGGGGAGGGCGGCGGAGGAGAGGCGTTGGGTGGCGAGGCGTCGGCGGATGACCCACTCGCGGGTGACGATTCGCGTCATGGGCACATCCTGCCTCGAGAGGATGTCCCCATGGAGCAGAGCACCGAGGTCGACATCCAGGCAACGCCCGAGCGGGTATGCGAGGTCATGACCGACGTCGAGCGTTGGTCGGAGTGGACCGACACCTCGCGGCACAGTGTCGAGGCCCAGTCAGGCGGTGTGACCCGGGCGAGGTTGTCCGTCGACCAGGCGGGGCCACTCGGTGTCGTCATGGGGCGGCTCTTCTTCAAGGGCCTCACCGACCGCTACCTCGCCAACGAGGCCGCCGGGCTGAAGGCCCGGAGCGAGGGTTCCCGCCAGGGCCGCCTCGTGGGCCCGCGCCTGTGCGTGGGCGTGAGCCAGCGCGTGGGCGTCGGCCTGCGCCTTCGCCCGAGAGCGCGCCCGACGCCGCCCCAGTCCGCGCAACCCGAAGAAGAGTGCCGCCAGCAGGGCAGGGATGCCGAAGAGCAGGCCGGCGCCCACCGCCGTTGACATGCCCGCCGCGGAGTCGGCTCTCTCGAGTGCCTTGCCGGCCGCCGCGGTGTCGCCCTTGACGAGCGCCGACTGCGCGCGCTCGAGGTCGGCTCCGGGCCGGAGCACGAGGCCACCCAGAACGGCCAGGGGGTTGGCGTCATCCACGTCGGAGCGCAGCTCGCCATACGTCGCGGCCCGGGCACTGAAGGCACGCAGCTGTGCCGCCACTGCGTCGTAGCTGGTCTTGTCACCCGCCTGCTCGTATGCCGCCCGCACACCCTTGGTGTCCAGACCGGCCTTCGTGGCTGCGGACTGGGCCGTGCCCGCCTGGGTGGACAGGGCGGAGGTCTGGACGAGCCCGGCCTTGGCCACGGCGAAGTTCCAGTTGGCCATGGCCTGGCGCACTCCGCGCGGGAGAGCCCAGTCGCCGTCGAGCTTGTCGTTCGTGGCGTACGTCTTGCGGGTGGCATCGCGTGCGGTGAACTCGGTGGCGGACTTGGGGCCCGTGACCCATGCCGTCATGATCGAGCGGGTCTGCTTGTTGCCGCCGGTGACCTCGAACAGGTCGTAGGCCTGCTGCCAGCTCGTGCCCTGGGCGGCGAGGGTGCCATCGCCGGGGGCGTCGTAGATGGTGCGCTTGGTCGTGAGTGCGCGAAAGAGCTGGGGCTTTGCTGCCGGGGTGCTGCCCGCGACGAGAGCGTGGACGGCGTTCCAGGAAGCGGGGTAGGCGTAGTCCTCGGCGGTGGTCGCGGAGTCGGACTCGTCGGTCCACTCGGCGAGCGGGAAGGCCCCCTTCTGGGTGGGCCTGACCGTGTCGCGGTCATCGTCCTTGCCCTTGGTCGCGGCCATGACCTGTGTTGCCAGCTCCTGCGCCAGTCCTTCGGTGAGCCAGCGCTGGTCGAGATTGTCGTAGTTGGACCAGGCGTGCGCCAGCTCATGGGCGAGCAGTGCCGGGTCGAGGGCTTCGGAGATGTTGATGCTGCCGAGCTTGTAGGTGCCGTCCCAGCCGTAGACCTGGCGGCTGAAGTCCTCGGAGATGCTCGTCGTGGGCGTCGGCCACTTCTGCCCGGTGAGCTTCTCGAGCTCTTGCAACGTCGGCGGAAGGTTCTTGGTGATGTGCGCGACCCAGGCCGTGTCGCCGGGGAAGGCCGCCAGGTTGAACGTGCGGTTGCCGACCTTGACCTCTTTCTTGAGGGTCTGGGACGAGTCACGCAGCGACAGGAGGGACCAGAGGCCGTCGGAGCCGCCACCGCTCAGGGTGGAGATCCGGTTGTCGCCCTTGGTGGTCTCGGAGTACGGCTCCGAGAGGTCGACGGTCATGGCCCTGGGCGCCACGATGTCGATGGCGGCCTCGCCATCCTCACCGGGCGAGAAGACGTCGATCGCAGCGAACCCCGTGCCCACCCGACCCGGACTCAGGGACCGCGGGGGAGCGCCAGGAATGGTGTAGGTCACCGTGAACGTGCGGGTCTGGCCGTACTGCAACCGCTTGGGAAAGGAGACGTCGGCGTACTTCTGGCCCTCGACGGTCGTCAACTTCACCGAGATGGGCGACCCGTTGGAGGTTGCCCTGAGGTTGGTTCCACCGTTGGGCAGCCACAGCGGGTAGCCGGTCCAGAAGAAGTACTTCGTGGCCGTCGACGGACTCTGATTCGTGACGGTCATGGTCTGGGTGACGGTGATGGGTTTGCCGTCGCCCGGCACGGTGTAGGTCGCCTTGCCCTTCTCGGCGAGTCCTCCTTCGGCATTCGCAACGCTCGCCGTGGCGACCAGCCCCACGGCTGCAACGGCGATGGTGGTGAGTGCGGTCGCGGCCGCACGGATCGATGGCCCCCAAGTCATGCGAAAAGTATGACTTCTCAGACCGACAGCGTCCGACGCATGGTCAAGCGCGGCAACTGGCTCGCTGTCGCCGAGGTGGTGCCGACGACCTCGAAGCCGGACCGCTGGAACATCGCCCTGGTCCCGACGAACGCCATCGTGAGATCCATGCGTCCCGGGGGATCGACAGGATGCGCCTCGACGGCCGGGGCTCCGTTCGCTGCCGCGTAGTCCACGGCCCCGTCGATGAGGTGCTGTGTCACACCGCGTCTGCGAAAGCCGCTGCGGACGACGACGCACACGATGCTCCACACCGGCACGTCATCGGTGGGCAGCATGAGCTTGGAGCGGTTGAGGCGGGTGATCTCCGAACGGGGACCGATGTTGCACCAGCCGGCCGGTTCGCCGTCGAGATAGGTGACGACGCCTGGTGGGTACTCGCGCTCACACAGGGACCGCATCGCCTGCTCGCGCTGATCCTTGCCCTTGCCGCCAAGCTCGGTGATCTCAGCGGCGGCGAGTCGGTGGGACACGCACCAGCAGTGGGTCTGTCGTCGGTTCTTGTTGATGACGTCGGCGAAGTCCTCGAACCGGTCGGGCGTGACCGGATGCGTCTCCCATGTGTGCTCGCTGGTCGTTGCGGTCATGAGTGCATCCTGACGCGTACGACCGACACTGTCCTGCGCCCTCGCGGGAGTGGGCACTGGTGAACCTCCGATCGGACCGGGCAAGATGGTGCCGCCCCCTCGATGAAGGGGCCCGTTCGTGTCACGGACGGCTGACCCTCACAACGGAGTGAGCATGACTCGTTTCAACCAGCGTCGGCGGACGACCTTCGCCGTCGCAGTGACGGCGGCAGCTGCTGTCGCCCTGCTCGGCGGTGTCCCCACCGTGGCATCCGCTTCCATCACCGAAGCCTCGACCCCCGTGCCGATTGCCACGCCGGACGGTATGACCATGAGCTACATCCTCAACACGAAGGTCGCGAACCCGGGCCAGACCCGTCTGGTCGAGAAGGCCGTGGCCATGGCTGGCGGCGTCGTCGTCCAGAGCTGGCCCCAGATTGGCGTGGTCGTGGCCCACTCCCAGAGGTCAGCCTTCCGGGCAGACGTCCGGGCATTTGGTGGCAAGGCACTCGAGTCGGTCGGCGCGAGCCGCACCGCCGAGGTCCTCGAGGGCACCCCGGCGGACGCACAGGCCCCGTGGGGCCCCGGTGCGAGCGGCTACAAGCAGGGCGCCAAGAAGTCCACGAACGGCGACGTCGAGGCTCCCACCACTCCGGCCGCGACCACCGACGCCCGTGAGGGCGAGCAGTGGGACATGCAGATGATCAAGGCCGACCAGGCCCACAAGATCACCGACGGTTCCCGCAATGTGCTCGTCGGAGTCCTCGACAGCGGGATCGACCCCGACCACCCGGACCTCCAGGCCAACATCGACGTGGCCGACTCGGTGAACTGCACTGACGCCGGGCGCCCGGACACCTCCGCGACGGGTTGGTACCCCACCACCAGTGACCACGGCACCCACGTCGCGGGCACCATCGCTGCTCCTCGCAACGGAGTGGGCATCGTTGGAGTGGCGCCGAACGTGCGGATGGCCGCAGTCAAGGTCGTCAGCGACCAGGGCTTCATCTACCCGGAGTACGCCGTGTGTGGCTTCATCTGGGCCGGTGAGAAGCACATGGACGTCACCAACAACAGCTACTACATCGACCCGTTCGAGTTCTGGTGCAGCGACCAGCCCGACCAGGCCGCAGCCAAGGAAGCCGTGAGCCGCGCTGTTGCCTGGTCGACCAAGCAGGGTGTGGTGCACGCCGCCGCCGCAGGCAACTCGGCGTACGACCTGTCCGACAAGTCGAAGTTCAAGGACCCGGGCAGCCCGAACGACACCACGCCGGTCCTGCGCACCATCAACAACGACTGCCAGGACATCCCGGCCGAACTGCCCGGTGTCGCCACCGTGTCGTCGGCCACCCGAACGGGCGCGCTGTCGAACTTCTCCAACCGCGGTTTGGGCGTCATCGACGTCTCCGCCCCCGGCAGCTCGATCCTCTCGACGATCGTGCGCAACAACGGGTACGGCACCAAGAGCGGCACCTCGATGGCCTCCCCGCACGTCGCGGGCGTCCTCGCGCTCATGAAGTCCGCCCACCCGGAACTCACGCCCGAGCAGATGGTGGCCAAGTTGCGTGCGGACGCCACTGACAAGGCCTGCTCTACCGCGAGTGGTCCGGCCTGCGTGGGGACCACGCAGGACAACAGCTACTTCGGCGAGGGCATGGTCGACGCCCTCAAGGCCGTCAGCTGACGCACCAGCTCGTCGAGAAGCACTGAGGTATCCCTGACTGCCGGGGGTGGGCACACCGCTCACCCCCGGCAGTTGTGCGTTGCGTGGTGCTGGACCTCGTCGGAGTTCCAGTGGGAACAATTCTCTTGCGTCTGCAGTTGTGTAATCATGTAAGCACTGCAAGACGCAGAGCTCCACCACAGGAAGGGAGACCCCCATGAGGTCCCACCACACACACTTCAGTCCAGAAGATTCCGAGCACACTCCCCGCGGCGAACGCGGTCCTCGCGGCGAAGGCGGCGAGCGACGCGGTCCCCGGGGCGGCGGTCGGGGTCCCGGCGGTCGCGGCGGACGCGGACCCGGCATGGGTCGCCCCGGCGGCTGGCAGCAGGCCGATGTCCCCAGCGCCGACGATGCACAGGACTGGTTCAACGGGCGCCTGCCCGAGGACTGGTTCACCGAGGTCGACGTCAACGTCGACCGTGACGAGATCACCGTCATCGGCACCCTGCCCGAGCCAGACGGCGGCGCCAAGCTCGAAGGCGCCGAGGCCGAAGGTCGCGTCAGCCGTTGGCGCTCCGACACCAAGGAACGACGCATCGAGATCGCCCGCGAAGCCGAGGGTCGATACCAGCGCAAGGTGTCCTGGGGGGTGCGGCTCGGAGACGGGACGGCACTGTTCACCCACCTCGCCGCGCCGGTCATGACGCGACTGCGCCAGCCCGAGCGCCAGGTCCTCGACACCCTCGTCGACGCCGGCGTGGCCCGCTCCCGCAGCGACGCGCTCGCGTGGTCGGTCCGACTCGTCGGACAGCACGCGGACGAGTGGCTCGGCCAGCTGCGCGAGGCCATGAGTGAGGTCGACAAGCTCCGTTCCCAGGGGCCCACGATCTGACCTACTGCCTTGCGTCTGCGGATGTGGTCGCTCTAGCCGCCGAATCCGCAGACGCAAGAACCGTGCAACGTATGCCGGCAGCTCTCGCGAGCTGGCGGCATACGTCGCGTTGTGGCGGTGTTCTGTCAGGCGGCGTGCTCTCCGGCGATGCAGAACTCGTTGCCCTGCGGGTCGGCCAGGGTGTGCCACGCGAAGTTCTCGTCACCTCGGCGCTCCACGAGCGTTGCCCCGGATGCAAGAAGGTGCTCGGTCGCACCCTCGAGATCCTCGGTGGTCAGGTCGAGGTGCAGGCGGTTCTTGCCCAGAGTCGGGTCCTCGACCTTCTGGAAGGCCAGCGTGACGGGCAATGAGCCGCCCTTGACGATGACGAACCAGCCGTCATTGGTCTCGGCGATCTCGGCTCCCGTCACCCGCGCCCACCATGCGCCCAGCTCCTCTGCGTCAGTGGTGTCGGTCGTGATCATGGCCAGCTTCAGTGTCATGCCCCGAACGCTATGACCGACCTCTGACAGAGCGACCAGGGATGTCCGTGCGGGGCACGAAGCGGGGGTGGGATGTCCGTGTGGGGCACGAAGTCGGGTTCACGGGCGGCGACACGCCGACGGTGAACTCGCCACGCGGATGGGCTTGCGGCGTGTGTCACAGCGGCGCATACTGGCTACTACATCTAGTGGTTACACCGATGTAGTTCATCCACATGTGGTTCACAGGGGCGGGGCACTTCTCCACAGGTTGTCCCCAGACCGTCCCCAGAGTTGTCCCCAATCCCGGCCCAGATGAGGGTCACAGACGCGAAAAGGAGTCGGTTTCATGCACTGCCCGTTCTGCCGCCACACCGACTCCCGCGTCATGGATTCGCGCGCCACCGACGACGGCTCGAGCATTCGCCGCCGTCGCCAGTGCCCCGAGTGCGGCAAGCGCTTCACGACCGTCGAGACCGCGGCACTGTCCGTCGTCAAGCGGTCCGGAGCGGCCGAGCCGTTCAGCCGCGCCAAGGTCCTCGTCGGCGTCCGCAAGGCCTGTCAGGGCCGCCCGGTCACCGAAGACCAGCTCGCCCTCCTCGCCCACCAGGTCGAGGACAGCATCCGCGGCGCCGGACAGGCCGAGATCGACGCCCACGAGGTCGGCCTCGCCGTCCTCGAACCGCTGCGCTGCCTCGACGAGGTCGCCTACCTGCGGTTCGCCAGCGTCTACCAGGCCTTCGACAACCTCGAGGACTTCGAGCAGGCGATCACCCTGTTGCGCGTCGAGCGCGATGAAGCCACGGGCGAGGAACCACCAAGGGGTATGCCGGCCCGCGGGCCGGGTGCCCCGGTCGCCCCGCCGGGCTGACCGGGCAGGGCAGCGGCACCGCAGCACACGGCATACCCGGCAACCCTAGAGACACAGAACTTCTGTCGCCAGATCCATGACAAGGCGACACCACCAGCAGCACCTGACCACTGTCAGTGGTCACCGCAAGAATTGATGCAGTTCATACGAACGCCCGGGATGAGCCGGGCAGAAGAGGGAGTCAGGCAATGACGGAGACCGCCGGCGCACGCACAGGGGCACGCAAGGCCAAGGGCAAGGGTGTGCTTGTCGAGCGCATCTTCACCACGCCCGGTGTGCACCCCTATGACGAGGTGACCTGGGAGAAGCGCGACGTCGTCCAGCAGAACTGGAAGACCGGCGCCACGATCTTCGAGCAGCGCGGGGTCGAGTTCCCCGACTTCTGGAGTGTCAACGCCTCCACGATCGTCACGACGAAGTACTTCCGCGGCGCCGTCGGCACCGAGGCACGCGAGACCGGGCTCAAGCAGCTCATCGACCGCGTGGTCCTCACCTATGTCAAGGCGGGCAAGGAGCACGACTACTTCTCCTCCGACAAGGACGCCGAGCTCTTCGAGCACGAGCTGACCTACGCCCTGCTGCACCAGGTGTTCAGCTTCAACTCCCCGGTCTGGTTCAACGTCGGAACGGCTTCGCCGCAGCAGGTTTCGGCCTGCTTCATCCTCGCCGTCGACGACTCCATGGACTCCATCCTCAACTGGTACAAGGAGGAGGGCTTCATCTTCAAGGGCGGCTCGGGTGCAGGTCTCAACCTGTCGCGCATCCGCTCCTCGAAGGAGCTGCTCAGCTCAGGTGGCACGGCCTCGGGTCCGGTGTCGTTCATGCGTGGCGCCGACGCGTCCGCGGGAACGATCAAGTCCGGTGGAGCGACCCGTCGTGCGGCCAAGATGGTCGTCCTCGACGTGGACCACCCCGACATCGTCGAGTTCGTCGAGACCAAGGCCCGCGAGGAAGACAAGATCCGCGCCCTCCGTGACGCCGGCTTCGACATGGACCTGGGCGGCAAGGACATCGTGTCCGTGCAGTACCAGAACGCCAACAACTCGGTGCGCGTCAACGACGAGTTCATGCGCGCCGTCGAGGAGGGCACCGAGTTCGGTCTGAAGTCGCGTGGCGACGGTTCGGTCATCGAGACCGTCGACGCCCGCGAGCTCATGGGCAAGATCGCCAAGGCCGCGTGGGAGTGCGCCGACCCGGGCATCCAGTACGACGACACGATCAACGACTGGCACACCAACCCGGAGACCGGCCGCATCACCGCGTCCAACCCCTGCTCCGAGTACATGTCGCTCGACAACTCCTCGTGCAACCTGGCCTCGCTCAACCTGCTCAAGTTCCTCAAGGACGACGACACGTTCGATGTCGTGAAGTTCCAGCAGGTCGCCGAGCTCGTCATCACGGCGATGGACATCTCGATCTGCTTCGCGGACTTCCCGACCGAGCCGATCGCCAAGACGACTCGTGACTACCGCCAGCTCGGCATCGGCTACGCCAACCTCGGCGCGCTGCTCATGGCGACCGGTCACGGCTACGACTCCGACGGTGGCCGCGCGCTCGCCGCGTCGATCACGTCGCTGCTCACCGGTGCCGCCTACAAGCGTTCCGCCGAGATCGCCGGTGTCGTCGGACCGTATGCCGGGTACGCCCGCAACGCGGACGCCCACAAGCGAGTCATGCGCAAGCACGCCTCGGCCAACGACTCGATCCGCACCATGCAGACGATGGACAAGGACATCCACCGCGCTGCGACGAAGGCGTGGGACGCCGTCGTCAAGGTGGGGGAGAAGAACGGCTACCGCAACGCCCAGGCGTCGGTGCTCGCGCCGACCGGGACCATCGGCTTCATGATGGACTGCGACACGACCGGCATCGAGCCGGACTTCTCGCTCGTCAAGTTCAAGAAGCTCGTCGGTGGCGGCTCGATGCAGATCGTCAACCTCACCATCCCGCGTGCCCTGCGCAAGCTCGGCTACACGGAGGAGACGGTCGAGGCGATCGTCGAGTTCATCGCCGACAAGGGTCACGTCATCGACGCGCCCGGCCTCAAGACCGAGCACTACGAGATCTTCGACACCGCCATGGGCGCGCGCTCCATCTCGGCCATGGGCCACGTGCGGATGATGGCGGCCACGCAGCCGTTCCTCTCCGGTGCCATCTCCAAGACGGTCAACCTGCCCGAGGACGCCTCGGTCGAGGAGATCCAGGACGTCTACATGCAGGGCTGGAAGCTCGGCCTCAAGGCGCTCGCGGTCTACCG
Source organism: Knoellia pratensis (assembly GCF_042666395.1). Lineage (NCBI taxonomy): Bacteria > Bacillati > Actinomycetota > Actinomycetes > Micrococcales > Intrasporangiaceae > Knoellia > Knoellia pratensis. The sequence goes on from NZ_JBHTDJ010000004.1 coordinate 27,384, forward strand.
CGACTCCTGCAAGGTCGGTCAGCCGCTGTCCGATGGTGGCTCCACCGCGAAGGATGCTGCCACCGACAAGGCTGCCGGTGTCGCTGCTGCGGCTGCCGGTGCTGTTGCCGGCCCGGCGCAGGTCGTCGAGAAGGTCGTCTACCGCCCGACGCGTGAGCGTCTGCCGAAGCGTCGCTCCTCGCAGACGACGTCGTTCGCCATCGGTGGCGCCGAGGGTTACCTCACCGCCGGCACCTACGCCGATGGTCGCCTCGGTGAGGTCTTCCTCAAGTTCGGCAAGCAGGGTTCGACGCTCGCCGGTGTCATGGACGCGTTCTCCATCGCCGTGTCGGTTGGTCTGCAGTACGGCGTGCCGCTCGAGACGTTCGTCGAGAAGTACTCGAACATGCGCTTCGAGCCGGCCGGCATGACCGACGACCAGGACATCCGGATGGGTCAGTCGCTCGTCGACTACGTCTTCCGCCGCCTGGCGCTGGACCACCTCGACTTCGAGACCCGGTCGTTCATGGGCATCCACACCGCCGAAGAGCGTCAGCGTCAGCTGGAGACGGGCTCCTACGCCCCGTCGACGGTTGAGGGTGACGACACCGAGGCACTCGAGGACGAGATCGAGTCGTACTCACAGGGTGTGGGTGCGTCCTCCCCGAAGAAGACGGCAGAGGTGGCACCCAAGGGGGACTCGCCGGCCGTTGACGACGTGGAGCACGCCAGCGAGGTCAAGTCCGGTGCAGGCGCGGCCTCGGCCCGCAAGGTCTCGGACGACGTCCACTCCTCGGCTGAGCTGATGGAGAAGTTCCAGGGCGTCTCCGCGGACGCGCCGATGTGCATGACCTGCGGCACGAAGATGCGCCCGGCAGGCTCGTGCTACGTCTGCGAAGGCTGCGGAAGCACCAGCGGCTGCAGCTGATCCAGCAGTAGCTAGAAGAGCGGCCCCGAGGACCTCCTCGGGGCCGTTCGTCTTGCCCTCGCCATGGCTCGGCGTTCGAGGCTGAGAGCCACCAGTTGGCTGGGGGGAGACGTCTGGGGGACAAGCCTCAGGTACGCGGAGAACTAAGGTGACGGGGTGCACCCCTCAGCCGAACGCGCTCTAGACCTCATCTCCAGCCAGCAGTCCCCGGCCAAGCTGCTCGACGCCAGTCGAGAGGCGTGGGACGAGCATGGCTACCCCTTGACGTACGCGTGCTTCATGGCGCTCGTGGCGTTCGGCGACAACTTCGGCGGTCAGGGGAGCGATGGCGAGCCCCTGCAGGTCGTGATTCCACGCCCGCCCTCCGAGGTCATCATCCTGGCTGGGCGACGCCGCGGTGAGGAGGCGCTCGACATGCTCAACAGCCTGTTCACGCGCGTCCGGGAAGCCGACCTCGCGCGGACCCAGGAACTGGCTCCCGGCCCGTCGCTGGCGGACCTGGACAAGAACTACAAGGGGAACGCGGCCTACCTGATGGCGTACATCGTGGGATCGGGAGTGGCGACCCTGGTGGAAGAAGGCCAGGACGGCGAGGGAGTCCTGGACTCAGTCGGACAGTTCCTCGAGGAGCTGTCCGGCTAGACCCGTCGTCGATTGGGATCGGCCCGAGTCCGTTCGAGCATGAAGCTCTCGATGCGTTCGAGGGGCAGGAGCCGGCCCCGCCTCAGATGAGTCGGGTCCGTACCCACCTCCTAGGTGTGCCTAGCTCTTGCCTGCCAGACCTGAGCACAGGTGAGGATCTCCTAGGCATCACCGGCGAACAGGATTCCGGACGGTCAGTCGCTCGTCGACTACGTCTTCCGTCGCCTGGCGCTGGACCACATGGACTTCGAGGCTCGCTCGTTCATGGGCATCCACACCGCCGAGGAGCGTCTGCGCCAGCTGGAGACGGGCTCGTACGCACCGTCGACGGTCGAGGGAGACGACTCCGAGGCACTCGAGGACGGGATTGAGTCGTACTCGCAGGTTGTCGGGGCGTCCTCGCCGAGAAAGACGGCCGAGGTGGCCCCAAGGGTGACTCGCCGGCGGTCGACGCGGTAGAGCATGCCAGCGAGGTGGGTGCCGGTGCGGCCTCGCCCGAGATCTCCTCGGACGTGCACTCCTTGGCCGAGACGCTCGAGAACTTCCTGGGTGTCTCCGCAGACGCGCCGATGTGCATGACCTGCGGCACGAAGATGCGCCCCGCCGGGTCCTGCCACGTGTGCGAAGGCTGCGGAAGCACCAGCGGCTGCAGCTGATCAAGTGGGAGATCGACCTGCCCGGGCAAACGCTTGTGCCGGGCAGGTCGATGCTTTATGCAGAGACTCTGAGGGAGGGCTCCGTGACCCCTACCGGTGAGACGTTCGCCGAATCCAGGACACCGCAGCCTCCGAAAAAGGTGCGGACGCCTTGGCCCCCGCAGCGATCACTTGGAACAAGCGTGTGATCGCAGTCTGGGTAAGGCACTTACGGAGATCAACGAGATCGAGTCCTGATGCGGCGCCTTTCCCAATGAATGATGTCGACCACGCACCGCCCTCAACTTCTGCTGTTAGGCCCCAACGACGGATTCGATCCATGCCACTTCGGCGGGGTGCCGACGAACCTTCGGTGGCTTGCGGCAGGATGGGTCCAGTTGCCACCAGCACTTAAGGAAGCGCATGTCCGCCCCTGCGGTCGTCCCTGCCGTACCGCTCGCGAAGCCCTCCGTTCTCTCCGTCGTCGACGATGCTCCGGTTCGTCCCACTAGCGTCGAGCTATTCGCCGGAGCGGGCGGCTTGGCGCTTGGATGCCAGATCGCTGGCTTCAATTCCGTCGCCACCCTGGAGCGAGACAAATGGGCGTGCGACACGGTCAGGGAGAACAAGCGACGCGGTCACGAACTCGTCTCCGATTGGAACGTCCACGAGGGCGACGTACGCGACTTCGACTGGTCGGGGGTGGCCGACGACATCACACTGGTGGCGGGAGGCCCGCCCTGTCAGCCATTCTCGGCCGGCGGACGAGCCAAAGCCGCCGATGATCCCCGCGACATGTTCCCGGCGACGGCGGAGATCATCGCGGAGCTGAAGCCGAAGGCGTTCATCCTGGAGAACGTCCGAGGGCTCACCCGCGCCGCTTTCGCCGACTACTTCGAGTACATCCAACTGAGGCTCACGCTGCCCACCCTCACAGCCAAGCGGGACGAGGAGTGGATCGAGCATCTGCTGCGGCTACGCATGGCGAGCGAGAACCGGGGACGGTACAACCTGAGCTATCGAGTCGTCCCCAACATAGTGAACGCCGCCGACTACGGCGTACCGCAACAGCGGCACAGGGTCTTCATCGTCGGGTTCCGGGGAGACCTCGATGTCGATTGGACCTTCCCAACTCGCACGCACTCCAAGCAGGTCTTGCTGCATTCGCAATGGGTCACTGGGGAGTACTGGGAAGAGCACGAGGTCCCGAAGAGCAAGCGACCTGAGGCACCCAAGACCGGCATCCTTAAGTCTCTCGACGCCGAGCCAGGACAGCGCTGGCGCACCGTACGCGATGCCCTAGTCGGTCTTCCCGAACCCACCCTCAAGCCGTCTAAGGCCGTGCTCAACCATGTGCTCCAGCCGGGAGCCAGGTCGTACCCGGGCCACACAGGTAGCCCTCGGGACATGCCGGCCAAGACGCTAAAGGCGGGCTATCACGGGGTGCCGGGTGGCGAGAACATGCTCAGGGACATCGACGGCTCGATCCGATACTTCACGGTGCGCGAGAGCGCGCGACTCCAGACGTTTCCCGACGACTACGAGCTCCATGGCTCCTGGGGCGAGGCGATGCGTCAGATTGGCAACGCCGTACCGGTGCTACTCGGGCAGGTCGTCGCAGAAAGTGTCCACAAGGCCTTGATCAAGGAGGGGATTGACCTATGACCGACACGCAGCCAGCTACGCTCAACCTCACGCCGTCTCCACGGATTCTGGAGATGATCGCGGAGGTCGACCTTCAGCTTCACCAATGCCTAGGTGAGTTGATCGACAATGCGCTGGACGAGTTGGTCGAGGCATCGGCCCAGGACCCGACTCTGGAACCGCGGATCGACGTCACACTTCCGACCGCCGGGGCGGCCGAGAAGTCCTCGGAGATCTGCGTGAGTGACAACGGGCGTGGCATGTCGCCGGAGCAGCTCCAGGACGCGCTCAGCGCGGGTACGTCGGGCAAACAGCGCTTCGGCAGTCTGGGCCTGTTCGGGATGGGTTTTAACATCGCCTCGGCGCGGCTGGGCGCCATCACTGAGGTGAGGACCGGCTGCAACGGCGACGACCAGTGGGTCATCGCGACCATCGATCTCCTGGCGATGCAGCGCCAGGCGAGTTACGACGTTCCGCTGCGCTATGAGGACAAGGCGCGCGAGGAGCACGGCACCCTGGTTACCGTCACCAAACTGCGCGAGGACATGGTGACTCGGCTGAGATCCACTCGTGCGGTGAGGGACACGATGGCGCACCTGGGGCGCATCTACACGTTCATGCTTCGTGACCCACAGGGCGGCCACTCCGGCGCCGAGCTGATGGGTGGCGCGGATCAGCGGCTGTATGTGAACGAGCGCGCGGTCTCGCCACATCTTCCGTGCATCTGGGATCCGAGCCGTTCGGTGATCTACAAGGGCGCTCCCGTCCCGACCGCGACCAAGATCGACATCCCGCTCACCAACGCTTACGCGTGCATGAACTGCGGACGCTGGTACACGACGGCCTACGAGAAATGCATCGACTGTGAGAGCACCGACATCAAGGAGCAGGAGCGACAGGTCCGCGGCTGGCTAGGCATCCAGCGTTACGCCGACAAGTCGGACTTCGGCCTGACGTTCCTGCGCCACGGCCGCGCCATCACTTACCAGGACAAGTCGCTGTTCAACTGGGAGACACCGGACGGCGACTTCGAGCTGGAGTACCCCATCGAGCTCGGGATGGGGCGCATCGTTGGTGAGCTTCACCTCGACCACGCGCCCGTGAATGTCCGGAAGACCAACTTCGACACCTCCTCGCAGGAGTGGCGCTTCATGGTCGAGAAGGTCCGGGGCCCGGAGCCTTTACGACCGAAGCACGCGATGCGCCTGGTGGGGCACGAGAACGGCTCGCCGATGAGCCAGTTTTTCAACGCGTACCGAGAGACCAGGCCCGGGTTGCGTTATCTTGTCCCGGGTAACGGCGAGACCTCGATTCACGAGCAGGCGAAGTCCTGGGGGACGAAGTTCCGCGACGGCGATCCCGAGTACTTGACCGATGAGAAGTGGTACAAGGCGGCGGCAGACCATAACCGAATCAAGGACGGCCCACCAGCTGAGACAAAGCCTTCGACCGACGATGACGACTGGCTGGATGACGAAGGCCTGGGGCACCTCGGCGGTGGAGACGACGCGACCGAGTCGACCGACGATGAAGACGCCGCCGAGACCGAACCAGTCAAGCCCGAGACCCGTGAGGAACGATTCGCGCGATACCGGGCTTCCGCGATGCTCATCCCCGATACCGACCGCGCGATTAGGATCGGGACTTCGCAGCCCGTGCTTCGCGTCTACGTCACGTCCGGAGTCGAACTCACCGAGGATGGCCTGAGTCAGCCATACGCGATCCAGATCGTCGGCGGCGAAATCGAGGTGTACGTCGACTCGGGCACGTCCCTCATCGCCCAGTACGCGTGGTCGCCGATGAACGTCGCACTCGTGTGCGCCGCGCCTCAGCTCAAGAGCGTGTACTCCGTCGACTGGTCGATCCACCAGCTCGTAATGTCCATCCTCGACCAGTTCCCCGATCGCAGGGTCGACGCTGCGGCCGTGCGGGCGCGCGCGGACTCGCTACTCGACGACATGCGTGACCGCCTCGGCGATCTGGCCTCTAAGGATCCCAACGCCTACTGGAGCGGTCTGTCCGGGGAGGCTCGTCGCGCCGCAGAGGCGAACGCGGTGACCATCGCGCCGGACATCGACTGGAACGCCGCCGTCGACATTGGCGACTTCGGGAGGTATCTGAGCGCCGAGGGCGTTCACGACCTTGTGACCAACAGCCCCGCGCTAGTGCTGGACGGCACCCTGTTCCGAGCCACCTACGCGTCCCTTGGCGAGGAAACGCAGGCGGATCAAGTGGCGCGCGTCGGCGCGCTGCTCGCTGATCTGCGCAGGATGACTGCGGGAGCGCCCACTCGAAGGGTAGAGCTGTCCCGGCTGCTGCTTACAGCGGAACTTCTCGACGAGGAGATCGTCTCGGAATGACGAACTCTTTTCTGGATCCATCCTTCCTGGTCGAGGAGGGACCGAAGGGGTTCACCCGACAACTGGAGAGGCTCCTCAGACTGATCGCGTTCACCGACGTCGTCAACGTGGACGGTCCCGGCGACAAGGGTGCCGACGTACTTGGCCGCCTGAAAGGGGAGGACTGGATCTTTCAGGCAAAGTGGAAGATGTCGGGATCCGTTGACTTCGAAGCCGTGGACGAAGCGCACGCCGCGATGCAGCACTACGGTATTCACCGCGCTGTGGTTGTGACGAACCGCCAGTTCTCACGGAAGGCCACGGAACGAGCAAAGGCGTTGCGGGGTGTCGGCGTCAACATCACCCTCTGGGACGGTGGCCGCATGTCCACTATCTACGCGCGTGCTCCCGACAACCCACAGTCTTTCGACCTGCACAAGTATCAGGACCGGGCCGTCGAGGAGTCGTGGCGAGCCTTGACCGAGACCGGTCAGGCTCTCGTGTATCTCGCGACCGGGCTTGGCAAGACCGTCGTTGCTGGTCGAGTGCTCAGACGGTTCCTGCTGGCGAACCCTGGAGCTCAGGTACTGGTCACTGCGCACATGGTCGATCTGGTGGAGCAGCTCGAACGCGCGATGTGGCGCGACATCCCTAAGAACATTCCTACGCGCCTTCTCCATGGCTCGTCCAAACCCAATGCGCTACCGGGGGTGACCTTCGGCGTCGCGCCGACCGCCAGGCACTACATCGCGTCCGGGTACTCGCCGAGCCTCGTCATCGTGGATGAGGCGCATCATGTTGGCGAGACCGGCAACTACGCGACGATGCTCGACCGACTGCCCAAGGCCAAGCGCCTCGGAGTGACCGCTACCCCGTGGCGAGGGGACAAGTACGACATCGAGCAAACCTTCGGCGAGCCAGTGGTCCGGGTGTCGATCTCGAAGGGCATGAAGCTCGGCTACCTGGCGGACGTCAAGTACCGGGTGTTCGCTGACAACATCGACTGGGACTTCGTCCGAGAGGCCTCGGAGCACGGGTACACCATCAAGGACCTGAATAAGCGTCTGTTCATCCCGGAGCGGGATGAGGCCGTCAAGGGACACCTTGAGAAGGTCTGGGATCGGACGACCAATCCCCGCGCCATCATCTTCTGTCAGACCATCGAGCACGCCGAGCAGGTGCGCGACCTCATCTCGCGTCGACCCGGGTGGGAGCGGACGTCGACCTTGCACGCCAATCTCAAGAGTCGAGAGCGGCGTGCGCGGCTGCTGAACTTCCGGTCCGGCGAGGTGCCGATCCTGGTGGCCGTTGACATCCTCAATGAGGGTGTGGACGTCCCCGATGTGAACATTCTGTGCTTCGCGCGTGTCACCCATAGTCGACGGATCTTCGTCCAGCAGTTGGGGCGTGGCCTGCGACTACGGAAGGGCAAGACCTACGTGGAGGTGCTGGACTTCGTTAGCGACGTCAGGCGTCTCGCCGAGGTTTACGACATGCGCGAGCAGGTGTCCGAGGACGAGATCGAACAGGTGTCGCTGGGAAGCAGCCAGTTCCTGTTCGAGGACCTGCAGGTGCGGGATCTCCTCGAACAGTGGATGGCCGATGTCGGCGACCTGGGAGGTGCGGACGACAGCGTGCGTCTCGAGTTCCCGCCGATCGAGGGAGTCTGATGGCGGCGATTCCGGCCGACGTGCGGTCCGAGGTGATCGAGGAGCTCGTCCGCCAGTTCGACGCGGCGCGGTGGGAGGAGTTGTCCTCGCCCGAGGCCAGCGGGATGTACGACCGGTTCGTGAAGGACCCGAAGATCGGCGGGCGGCTGTCGACCTACATGCCGGCAGACAAAGTGAGGGTTTGGATCAAGGATGGTCCCGCCAAGGAATACCGTCGGGCGCTGGAAGGTATCGGACCAGTCGCCTCCTTCACGAAACGCGCGTATCCCGGTCCCGAGTCGGTGGTGCGCCTCGCCCTTGGAGACCGGTGGGTGCCCAAGAAGGACACCACCGAGGAGAAGCCCATGCGGTGCTTCGCCAAGGACCCAGAGGGCCAATCGATGTTCGTGATCTGGGGACCCTTGAGCGCGCTCCAGGGGCTGATCTGGAATTCCTGTCTGATCCGCGCCGAAGATCCCCTGAAACCCATCACCGTCGTCGTCACGAGGCCGACCAGTGCCTCGCTGCCGAGCGACGATTGGGAACTGGTGAAGCGCCTGTGCGACATCGTCGACGCGGACTGCAGGCAGGTGACTTACGCGGTGAGTCGGAAACCTAGCGTATAGTTTCGGCGGCCTCACGAACCGTAGAGGAGATCTGGTCGGCCACGCTCGCAGGGTCTTCGTGCTCCCAGAAGCGGAGTACCAACCACCCGGCTGCGATGAACGCGTCGGACGACTCGACGTCCCGCCGCTGGTTGACCTCGATCTTGTCGGCCCAGAAGTGGCTACGGGAGCCAGTCGCGGGTCGGTAATGGTCCGGACAGCCGTGCCAGAAACAACCGTCAATGAGGACCGCGATCTGCTGCCTGGGAAAGGCGATGTCGGCTGTCCGCCGCAGCCCGGGGACGGGCCGGTAGCTCACCCGATACCGCAGCCCTCTTTGGTGTAGTTCGCGTCGGACCGACATCTCGGCAGCCGTGTCGCGCCCACGTGTGTTAGACATTCGAGCGCTGACGGCGGGATCGACGGCTGGTGGAGAGACCATGAGGCTATGGTCTCCTATCCGTCTACGTGCGGTCAGCGTGGCGGAGTCGACGCCGCTGTTGCCGCAGGTGCAGCGCCGCAGCGCGCCGACGCGTGGGCGGTTCGAGGTGACTACCCAGGGCCTAGCAGGGTCTGCACTACCGTGGAAGCGCCCGATTCCGCGCCCGGTCCGTTCACCAAGGGCGCACGTGCGGCCAGAGCGAAATCTCGATGTCGTCGATGCTGTCCGCGCCGGCGACCATGCCATCCACGAGTGATTAGGCTGCGGCCCACCATCTCTGGGTCAAATACCAGGAAAGGTCGACTTGAAGATGTTGACGAGTTGGCTGGCGCGCTCTCGATCAAATTGAAGCGACTGAGAGACCTTGCCGAGGATCGAGCGACCGTCGGAGCCGTAGGTATCTAGCTGGATTACAAGGTCGCCGTCGCGATCCGTGACTCTCCAGCCGCATTCGCACTCGGTGTGTCGACTGGTCTTGTCTGACGTTGACTTGGTGAAGTTCGTAACGAAGGCCATAGAAACTGTTTGTACCAGTGCTGGGCCCATTGTGGGGGGATTCGAGGATTGCCATGCCTTCGGCGGCGATCCTGACGTGATCCGTGAGATGGGTCGGCACGAGGCCGCGAAAGCGATTGGCACTCTAGGGTGTCTTGCGTGACCGGACGTGCGGTGGACGTGCTCATGTATGGCAACTTCATTGATCCGCTCGAGGAGCATGGCGTACAGCTCGTGAACACCATGCTCGCCCGAACCCGAGCGAGTCAAGACGCGCCAACTGGCGACCAGAGCCTGCCTGAGGGCCCCCACTTCGTCTACGAACATGCCCCCAATCTGTTTGGCGGCAGATCGGGTCGCGGACCCCTTCACGTTGCTTGGGACACAAATCTCCTGATCGACTATTTTGAGCGCGGTCCTCGCCTTTGGTCCGGCGAATCGATGCCCGACACGCTGCCGGGAACCTATGGCGAGGAACTTGAGGGTCTGCAACTGATCGTGACTCTGTGGGTCCTACGCGACATCCGGTTCCATGTGCCTCGCTTCTTTCTACGAGACACGAAGCGCAAGGCCTTGTCGAGCGAACGCCGAAGACAACGGCATCATGCTATGCACGAGTTCCTCCAGGCGATCGCCTTGGTTGCAGATGGCGGAGGCAGCGATGGCCCAAAACAATGGACTTGGCACAGAACTGATCAGGTTTTCCTGAACCGTGTTCCGGCGGGAAACGACCGCGCACTTGTCGAAGAAGCCCTTCGGTCTGGAATGGACGTTTTTTTGACCCGGGATGCCGGCGTCCTGGCGGCGAAGTCGTCCCTACGACTCCTCGGCCTCACCGTGGCTAGTCCCCTTGACCTCGTCGAGGAGCTGGCGGCAGCCGGTGCCCTCCACTGCCTATTCGAGCCTCGCTCCCTTTACTGGGCCATGCCGGATCAGGCCAGGGTGGCGCACTTGGTGCGTGCGATGGGGCCCTCCGTTGACCCCTAAGGATGCGCGGCGACGCGCCAACTTGTGGCGTGGGCTGCCTGGAGAGACATGAGCAACTAGAAGTTGCTCATTGGACTGGTCTCGCGTCTCCTGACGTGCAACAACAGGTTGGACGTCAGGAGGTTGGTCATTGGTTCGGAACGCTGGAGGGACAGGTGCACGTCAAGGCCTCGCCAGAGGTGGTCTTTGAGGTGGTGAGTCGTCCGGAGCACATTCGCGAGTGGTGGTCCGACGACGCCAGCCTCAACGACGTGGCACCCGGTGCCGTCGGTGAGGTGGTCTGGGGCGACCGCGCCCAGGTCGAGTCCTTCACCGTCGTTGAGGTGGACCGCCGCGCCGGTTCTCCTTCCGCTGGGTCACGTCCGAGGGAGAAGCGGCCACGCAGGGCAACTCACTCCTGGTGACCTTCGATCTCGAGCCCTCGGCCACTGGTACGATCCTGCGGCTCGCCGCGACCGGCTTCCGGGAGCGGGGCTGGGAGGTCGCCGTCCTCGAAGAGGTTTACCGCGACCACGAGAACGGATGGGACACCTTCTTGCCACGGTTGGGTGCCTATGCGTGAACCCTCACGGCGTCATGAACACCCTCACGAGCGCCCCCATCGACGACGACCTCTGGTCGGCAGTCGGGGACCCCACGCGCCGGCGGATGCTCGACGCCCTGATCGCCCGCCCGGGCACCGCCACGAGCCTCAGCGAGCACCTCCCGGTCACCCGCCAGGCGGTGGCCAAACTGCGCCCGGGCTCGACGGGTTCGCCGGTGATGGACGCTCGGAGACCGCCGCAGGGGGTCTTCGCCGCGATGATGAATCGCGACGCCCGCCTGCTTCCTCTGCTCACCCATGCCGTGCGCCACGGGGGTGGGGTGGCGCCGGATGCCTACGAGCCCGAAGGCACTCTCGCCCAGGACGTACTCGGTGCCGAAGGGATCGAGAAGAACCTCGTGCCCAAGGTGCTTGGTGCCGTGCCCGGCCCCGCCGTTCGCGCCGGCGGCACCGACGTCCTTGACATGGGCTGCGGAAGCGGCATGGAGGTCGTCGTCATGGCACGGGCCAACCCGACCTCGCGCTACACGGGTTACGACCTCGCACCCGATGCCATCGCAAGTGCTCGGAGCAAGGCCGCGGAGGCGGGCGCGGAGGCGACCTCGAGGAACGCGACATCGTCGACATCCCAGCCGCGTCCTTCGGCCCCCTCACGGCGCTGGACACCATTCACGATCTCGGTGACCGCCTTGGCGCCCTCGTCGCCGCCCGCGAGGGACTTCGCGAAGGCGGAACCTTCCTCATGTGCGAGGCCACGGCAACGGGTGGCTTCGAGGTCGACCGGCACTCGGACTCGGCGTGGGAGTACTTCACGTGCCTTGCAACCTGTTTCCCAAGAGCCAGTTCTTCGGCGGCCCCAGCCTCGGGTCGATGTGGGGTGTCTCCGGTGCCCTGCCATTGCTCAAGGAGGCCGCCTTCGCGGAGGTCGCGACGTACGACACCAATGCCGGTTCGACCGTCTACGCCTGCCGCGCAACGAGGGGCTGAGCAACGAAGGGCTCCACGCCGCCGTTGGCCCAGGTGGCTGCGCCCCTGCGCGCAGCCACCCAAGCCAGCCACACGGCATACCCCAGGGATGGATCGGGCGAAGCCCGGATCAGAACGTGTCGTTGATGGTGATCCGGTCGTAGCCCTTGGGCTTGGGGTCGGTCCCGAAGCAGTTCAGGGTCGCGGTCTGGCCGGGGAGGATCTGGTCCGACGTGCAGTCGAGGGACGCCAGCACCTCGTTGCCCTTCATGAACTTGATCTCGACGAAGGGGCCGTCGCGATCGTCGCGGTTGTTCGTCACCTTGAGGTTCTTCAGCTCCATGCCGAAGTCGCTGCTCGTGATCTTCCAGCCGGCGGCGTACGCCAGCTTGCGGATGTCGAACGCCTTGCCCTCGACGATCGTCACCGGGTTCGCCTCGTTGCCGACGTCGTCCGGGTCGACCTTCGGCTCCGAAGGGACGGCCGGCTTGGCGGGCGTCTTCGCACCGGCCGCGGCGGCGGGGGAGGAGGTCGTCGTCGGTGCCGCCGTGGTCGGGTCGTCACCGCCGCCCTTGAGCGCAGCCTGGAAGCCGAACATGGCGATGAGTCCGATCCCGACGGCCAGGATCGGGTGTCGCAGGACCCAGCCCTTCTTCTTCACCGGCGGCGCTGGCGGGTTCGTGGGCTGCCACTGGTTGGGCTGCGGGGTGTGGGTGGGGTTCTCGCTCATGTCGTTCTCCTTGGCTGGCGGCCGCATATCGGCCGGGTTGGCGTGATGAGCTGAGTTCATCGCGTATGCCGGGTTGCGGTCTGCCACAGGCCGGCTCACGTTCGTTGGCCGTTTGGGGGAGATGGGGTATGCCGGGTCCAGCCGTTTGGTGGACACGGCAGGCCGGGTGCCGGGCCGGGGGAGCGGGCGAAACACATCGGCAACCAAGGGTTGCGCAACGGTTTGAGGTCGCATACTCTGATGCGCAACAACAGGTTGCATATCAGGAGGTAGGTCATGGAGTTTGGAACGCTCGAGCGACAGGTGCACGTCGAGGCCTCGCCAGAGGTGGTCTTCGAGGTGGTGAGTCGCCCGGAACACATCCGCGAGTGGTGGTCCGACGACGCCAGCCTCGACGAGGTGGCACCAGGTGCTGTCGGGGAACTGGTCTGGGGCGACCGCACCCAGGTCGAGTCCTTCACCGTGGTCGAGGTGGACCCGCCGCGGCGGTTCTCCTTCCGCTGGGTCACGTCTGAGGGGGAGGCGGCCACACAGGGCAACTCGCTCCTGGTCACCTTCGACCTCGAGCCCTCCGCCACCGGTACGACCCTGCGGCTCACCGAGACCGGCTTCCGCGAGCGGGGCTGGGAGGTCGCCGTTCTTGAGGAGGCCTACCGCGACCACGAGAACGGGTGGGACACCTTCCTGCCACGACTGGTTGCCCACGCCGGGACGCTGTCGGCGCCATGAGCTGCGGGCAGGAGCCTCAGCGAGGGCCTCCCGGCCACCCGCCAGGCCGTGGCCACTCCGTGGGCAGCCCGTGGGACGCCCGACTTCAGCGCATCAAGCGGCTCGCCGAAACCATCGAGCGCGCCAACACAACACAAGGCACGACAACACAGAAGGGAAAGAACAATGGTTGACATCCTGCACCAGGTGGGAGTCCAGGCGACTCCCGACAAGGTCTACGAGGCCATCGCCACCATCGATGGACTCAAGGGGTGGTGGACCGAGGAGACGACCGGCTCCACGGACGTCGGCGGAGTGATCCAATTCCGTTTCCCCGCAGGCGGATTCGACATGCTCGTGCGCGAGAGCATCCCCGGCGAACGCGTGCTCTGGGAGGTCGTCGACGGCCCTGAGGAGTGGATCGGGACGACCATCGACTGGTCCTTGGTCAATGAGGGCGACTGGACGACGGTGAACTTCAGCCATCGCGACTGGAGGGAGCCGGTCCTGTTCATGCACCACTGCAGCACCAAGTGGGCGACCTACCTCGTGAGCCTCAAGCAACTCATCGAGGACGGCGCCGGAGCCCCGAGCCCGCGCGACCTCAAGATCATCAACTGGGAGATCGAGGCAGCGGCGAGCTGAGGCTCGGGCGGCCGCAGTTCGGCCGGTTGGTGTGATGGGCCGAGTTCATCGCGTATGCCGGGTTGCGGTCTGCCACAGGGCGGCTCACCTTCCGTGGCCGTTTGGGGGAGATCCGGTATGGCGTGTTCAGCCATTCGGTGGACGCGTATGTCAGTGCCGGGCTTTACTTTGGGCACATGACCGCCATCCCCGTCCCGCCCCGCCCTTCAGGGGTGGAGTTGTGGCGGTCCCGGTTGGGGAGCCCGAAGTGGCGGACGTGGTGGCTGTACTTCCCGATCTGCTTCTGCAGCTCGATGGTGGCCGCGATGACGTGGGACACGCGGCGGACGGGAGCGGTTGCCACAGGGACCGCAACCGACATCGCCATGTTGGTCTTCCTCATCGGGGCTCTCGCTGGTGTCAGCCTGGTGTGGCGCCGGCGGTTCCCTGAGCTCGTCGTAGTCGTGACGAGTGCCATCGCGCTGTTCCTTCCGCTGGACCCCGTGCCCGCGTTGATCGCTCTTGGCTCTCTGCTCGTGCGGCGCCTGGACCCGGTGGCTGTGGGTCTGGGTGCCCTGGTGAGTGTCTCGACGTTCATCTCGACGTGGAAGGACACTCGGGGCACGTCGAATGCCGCCTCGTTCTGGCAGGCCCTTCGCGGTGGCGAGGTGGATGCGACCCACGAGCCGTTCTCGGTTGTGGCAGTCCTGGCACTCACGTTCGTGCTCGTAGGGGTGGCCGTGGGGTTGGGGTTGCTGATCCGCTACCGCGATCGCTTCACGAACGCGCAGATCGTGGTGGAGAAGCAGCAGGTCGTGGTGGACACCTTGAGTGACGAGGTCGCGCGCCAGTCGGATCGTGAGCGCATCGCCCAGGAGGTGCATGACGCCCTGGGGCACCGGCTTTCGCTGCTGTCGTTGCACGCTGGCGCATTGGAGGTGACGTCGGGGGACAACCCTGGGGTCGCTGAGTCGGCTGCTCTGGTGCGTGCAAATGCGCAACAGTCGATGGCGGACCTGCGTTCGCTGCTCGCGATGCTGCGTCAGCCGGATTCACCCGATGTGGCTGCCGCAGTGCCTACGCTGCGCGACGTGCCGGCGCTCATTGACGAGACAGTCGCGACGGGCGTGAACCTCGTGTCCACGGCACAGCTCGAAGGCATCGGTCGGCTCGACGAGACCACGAGTCGGAGCGCGTTCCGCATCACGCAGGAGCTGCTCACGAACGCCCGCCGTCACGCGCCGGGCATCGGGGTGCGCGTCCTCGTTCGGGCGACACCGGAGTCCGGCGTCGAGATCGAGGTGGCCAACCATCTGCCGGCCGACGTGGCACTGGAGTTCCGCCCGGGAAGCGGGCTGGACGGCATACGCCACAGGGTGTTGACGCTCGGCGGTGACTTCCGATGTTTCGTCGACGACCGACGGGTCTTCCGTGTTGCCGCGCGACTGCCGTGGGTGTGGGCAGCCGACCTCGGGTCCGCCTGGACGCCCGGTGATCAGGTGGAAGGAGAGACCCGATGACGCGCGTTCTGCTCGTGGACGATGACCCCTTGGTGTGCGGAGCCCTGGAGACGATGCTCGGGTCGGCCGAGGACCTTGAGGTGGTCGGCAGCGTCAACGACGGCGACCAGGTGATCGAGGCGATCCACCGCCATCGGCCTGACATTGTCCTCATGGACGTACGAATGGCGCGGCAGGACGGCATCACGACCACCGCTTCTTTGTCTGCCTTGGCGTCACCGCCGAAGGTCATCATGCTGACGACGTTCGACCACGACGACGTGATGTTGCGGGCGGTGCATGCCGGTGCGGCAGGGTTCCTCCTCAAGACCGCGAGCCCGCTCGACATCATCGCGGCGGTGCGCTCCGTGGCTGCGGGCGAGGGCGCGTTGTCGGCGCGCAGTGCCCGCCAGGTTGTCGAGCACCTTCAGTCCGATCCGGCGCGGGATTTGAGGCGAGCCGCCGAGGCGCTGGTCGCGACATTGACCGATCGCGAGAGAGACGTCGTGCGGTGTGTTGCACGCGAGATGACGACGGCGCAGGTTGCCGCTGAACTGTTCCTGGGGGAGGCCACAGTGAAGTCGCACCTGGCCCGGGCGCAGGACAAGCTCGGTGCCCAGAACCGAGTCGGAATCGGCATCATCGCCGACCGCGCCGGCCTGGTCTGACCTGCGCACGGGACGTCCGGCGTTCGCCCGCGTTTCCCTGCGGCACACGACATGCGTGATCCGGCTCCTCGCAGGCGGTTGGAACACGGCTGAGGGGACACTGGGGCCATGAGCGCGAGCCGCGACGTCGAGGCCCCACAGGTACCCACGCGGCATCGTGAGGCCGAGACGCGCGGGGAGCGGATCGCTCGACCCTTGCGGATGATGACGGGCTTGCGCGAGCCCGCTGACGAGGCTCTGCTCGACCGGCTCGGGGCCGGGCTCATGGAGCGCGACGAGTTCGCCCATGATCTGGCCGTCGCGATGCTCCTTCGTGTTGGTGCACAGGGTCGCGTCAGCCGGGCGCAGTGTGCGGCTGCTCTCGGGAGCGGACTCGAGGCTGTCGGCGATGATGCGCCGCCGGCTCTGGCTCGGTTCATGGAGGCAGTGAGTGCGACGCCGTCCTGGGTCGACTGGGATCTGGTGGATCGCGGCGCCTCGGTCTTCAATCGGCTGGGGCGCAACGCTGGTGACGTCCTGCTGATGCTGTCGCTCACGGGCGGCTACCGGTTCGGTGGCCCGCCGGACCTCCTCGTCGCGACGGGTGCCCTGACGGGGGACTCAGCGATGCAGCGCCTTGCCGAGACGCAGCACTGGGTGCTCAGCCTCATGGTTCCTGGCGCGTTGCAACCTGGCGGTGACGCATGGCGCCAGACGTTGCACGTCCGGGTCATGCACGCCATGGTCAACGCGACCTTTGAGAGCTCACCTGACTGGGACGTCGCGCGTTGGGGCCTGCCGATCAACCAGACCGACCAAGCGGGGACGCTCGGCCTCTTCGGCGCGACAGTGATCCTCGCCAGTCGTGGCCTCGGCGTTCCCATTGCGCCGGGTGACGCCCGCGCCTTGCTGCATCTGTGGAAGTACGTCGGATGGCTCATGGGCGTTCACCCCGATTTCCTCAGCGACGTTGAGCGAGAACGCAATTGGCTCAACCTGCACATCCTGCTCGCGGCGGCCGACCAGACCGACGCGGGTCGTGAACTCGCCCGAACGATCGTCCGCGTACAGCCCGACCGGCGGTACGGTATACCCCATCCGTTGCTGTCTCGAGCGCGCGGACGGTATGAGCAGGAGCGGTTGCTCAGCATGCTCACCGTCCTGCTCGGACCGGCGAGCATGCGTGAGTTGGGGCTGCCGCTGCGGCCTCCCTGGGCGTATGCCGCCCGCCTCGCGACCAACGTCTGGAGTCACCGTGTCGTGGGTCGGCTCCCTGGTGGTCGCGACGCGCTTGAGCGGCGCGGGCGGGCGGTGCAGCTGCGGGACCACTCGACATACTTGCCGGTCGGCACCAAGGACGGTGTCGCCGATCTGCCGGATCGTCCGGCGCGAAAGGTCTTGCCGTGACGACGCGTACACGTTCTTGGTGGGGCTGGGGCAACGTGGAGGACGCAGTGTCCGGTGAGGAGGGCGCTGTGTTGGTTGCTCGTGTGGCCGCGCCCACCAGCGCGTCATACGCTGCGCCACCCGAGACGCCGTGCAGCGCCAGACCCGCGACGAGGGAGGGCACGTCCTCGGGCGAGAGGCCGATCACCGGCAACGTGATCCCGGCCCCGACGGACATCCTCAACCCCAGACGGCTCATCGACCCGGTCGGTCGTCTGCCGGCCGCGGCCAGCGGGTAGGTCACTACTGCCGACTGGTGTGGGTCTACTGGCTCCCGTACAAGCGGGCCTTGGCCTCGCGGATCTGAAGCGTGACGACGGGCTCGTCCTGAAGGTCTGCGACACCGCCGAGTGGAATCCAGTTTGCGCCACCGTTCACTCTGTATGAGCCGGTGAGTTCCGCGTCGACCTTCACCGCCGCCTCGCTCGGCTCCTCGTAGCTGTGTTGGATCTTGCCCTCGGGATATGGCCCACCAAGATCGTTCGTCCGACCTGAGGAGGCCCCGTCACCGAAGTCATAGTTGTAGGCCGCCGGGTCAATCCGAAACTCGATCGACCATGAGAGCAGTTGAACCTTCGGGCTGATATCACCCGGGCCGAGCCCTCGAGAGGGCCACTGCGCCTCGAAGTAGGTCGGCAAATTGACAAGCGTGACGTCACCCTCCGGTTGGATGTTGACTGTCGGTTTGGCAAAAGGAAGTGATCGGAATGCCTCAATGATCTGTCCCTGCGTCGGAATCGCAGGCGGAGGCTGCGCGCCTGGCGGGAGGTCTCTTGGCCCGCAAGACACCCCGGTGAATTCCCAAGGGCCGCCCGTGCGGAGTCGGCGGTAGACCCTCAGCTCGGGTTGGGCGCCGTCTCCCTCTTCGGCGCAAGCTGCGGTGGCTTGTTCACATGACTCTCCGGTGATCTGACCAGGAACAAGGTTCCCAGCATTGCCCCCTGGACAACTGTAGGTATAGGCGTACTCGTACGGATCTGGCTTGAACACCACAGGTTCGGGCTTCTTACCTCCGTCGTTCGAGCGACCCCGCGGACGGTCCTTCGGCTTGATCGGCACGCACTTCGCTGCAGTGTTAGCTGACGTGTTGCCGAGCGCAGATCTGGCCTTTGCCAAGCGGAATCCTGCCGGGCACGGGCTAGCGGCCTGGGCTTGAGATGTCATGGCGAAGCTCGCCGACACGATGACCGTCGCGATCAATCCAGAAATGCTTCGACGCATCATCGCGGGCCCACCGCCTTGACCTTCCAGCCGTTTTCCCAGACCAGGTCAACTCGAAAAGAGTCCTTTCCGGGTTCACCTGGGGAGACAGTTTCTCCTTTTGCGTTCACGCTCGGGACGTCAGCCACGTCGACGTAGACGTCAACGACGGTTCGGTCGGGGAAGGGCTGGGTCTGAGCGCCAGTGATCGTGAAGGATGGGCGTGGTTGACGTTGGCCGTCCGACTTGGCGGCCTCGACTGTGTTCGCCGCTGTTTGGCAATTTGTGCACGATCTCTGTGCGTATGCAGTGATGGCTGAATTGTCGAGCGTGACGTATGCCCGGTCCACTTCAAGGATGTAGAACCGTGCGAATGCCACTGCCCCGGCGTCAGTCTGCGCCCTAGCCGCGGCCGGCAGCTGGACGCTGGTGGTTGAAGTGGGTGACGGACTAGACGTACTCGTCGTCGACGCTGTTGACGACGCCGAAGCCGTTGCTGTTGGCGTCGGGTCTTTGTCGCCGCCGTTGCAGCCGGCCAAGAGCAGCGTGACTGCCGTTGCGGCGGCGACGGCATACGTCATCGTCCTGCGTGACTTCATCGTTCGGAACCCCTCCATCGTGCGGTGCCCGGCAGCCACTCAGAGGGGCGCGAGGCATCGTGTCTTGTGATCCAGAGTAGAGAAATCGGCGAGTTTCGCCACTTGAGCAAGTGGGTGAAGCGGGTCACGACCGCGCCACCGCCTTGAGCCGGTCGGCAATGGCGGCAGCGTCCTTGGTTGACGCGCCATACAGTTCCACGACGAACGGCCCGACGCTGAAGATCGACTGCTGCACCGTCTCTGGTTTCGACTGGCCGGTGTACTGGGAGGTTGCCGTGATCGTGAATCCGCCGTCACCGAGCGCAGAATCGGTGATGCCGGTGACCTTCCCGGTCGCGACGTGGGTCCCCTTGCTCCTCGTGTAGCGGCCCTTGCAGCCGCCGAACGTTGCCCGTGCCTGTGCCACCTTGGCCTTCGCGGATGATGTGTCGGCGAGTCCTTCAGCAGAGACCACACCGAGGTACTGAGGCGCCTCAGCGCTAGAAGGGTCTTCCACCTCGCTGGGCACTTCGGTCTGAAGCAGCGCAATCGCCGTCCCCCCAGGCAGGAAGGTCTTGGACGACGACGCACACGGCTGTGACGGCGAGCGGTTCTCGCGCACACTCACTGACTGTCCCTGGCCCGCGCTCTTTACGAGCAGCATCTTGGTAGCCACGAGCCGGTTGGCGTCCGTGATCGCAACATGCTGCTCGGCAGCGAACGGCACCGCCTGAGCCATCTCTGTGAGGCACGACGTCACGGTGCTCAAGGCGAGCTGGGCCGTGGCGGAGTCTGCCGTGCAGTGCAGCAACACGTTCTCGACTCGTGCCGCCCCCATGGCCGAGTGCCGACCCGTTCCCAGGATGGTCAAGTTCTCTCTCGTGCGCACCATCGATCTGGCGGCCCCGGGTACAGGTACTTCATGAGTCGTGAACGGTATGTCGTTGCCCGGACAAGTCGACCTACCGTCGAGCTTCTCGTCGGCCCACTCGATGGTCGGCCGGGAGGAACCGAGGACGACGACCTGTGCCTGCGTCTGGCCGACTTGCACGGATTCGCCCCCTGCAGACCCACTGGCATCACTCTCGCTCGATTCCGGGTCCATGCTCAGGGCCGACCACCTTCCGCGTCAGCCGGGGCCTGTTCAACGGAGGCGCCACAGAAGTTCATGGCGTAGAAGTCGTCAACGAGGGGTTCTGCCGCCCTTTCGTCCGGAAGTCTCTGACCCACCGCTGCGATGGCCTTGGCCTGCTTGTGTGTCACCTCATACGCAGGCTGTGCGTATGCCGTCGCGCTGGCTGTCGCCTTCGCCTCACCTTCCGGGGAGTCGGCTTGCGAACAGGCGCCGAGCGGAAGGGAAGCCGACAGGGCAAGGGCGGCAACGGCATACGCGCGCTTCGAAGTCATGCACGGAGTCTCGCCAAAATCGCGAAACCGACCGCAGAGTTATCCCCAGGTGCGCTCAGCGCAGCCGAACTGTCAGCTGTCCGTTGTCCTTGGACTGGTGCTCCACGGCGTCGCTCTGAGCCTCAATGAAGGCCTTGAACGTGGAGTACCCGAGCGACTTCTCCTTGAACGTCGAGTCCATCCTCTGCATCTGTTGCTTCACTGACGACGCCTGCAACCAGCCGTCATCGCTCTTCTCCGCTCCGACGCGTACCGCCCGGACGAGAAGTTCGGTCGCCCTCGCTTGAGCCTTCTCAGCCTTTGTGAGCGCCTTGACGACAGGAGGTGCAGTCTTCTTCGCAGCCGCAGCCTTCTTGGCCGGAGCCTTCTTCGCGGCCGCCGCAGCCGGCGCCACCACCTCCGTCTTCTTCGGCGGCACGACCGTACGCACGCCCGGCAGGTCGCCGTAGTCACTGAACTCGTCACACGCAGCGACCAGCGCCCGACTCGTCGACCCGGTCACCCCGATGCCCACGACGAACCGACCCATGCGGCGGCACCGTTGCGCCAACGCGATGTAGTCGGAGTCCCCAGCGACGATCACGACGTGCGTCAGGTCCGCGTGATCGACCAGGTCGTTGACCGCGTCGATCGAGAGCCGGATGTCGGCGCCGTTCTTCGTCCCCGACGTGGCAAAGAGCTGCACGAGGTCCACGGCGCGGTCGATGAGCTGCGTGCGATACGCGGCGTTGGCCGGCACGGACCAATCGGCATACGCCCGCGTCAGCGCCACCGTCCCGAACGACGACGCGTAGTCGATGATCGCGCCCAGGTCGACCATCGCCTCCGCCAGGCGCTGGTCCACGACGTCGCCACCTCCGGGGCGATGGTCACGCGCGTTGTCTCGCCGCCATGACCCGGCCTCGTGCAGGTTGTCGTAGCGGGAGATGACCATGTTGTCGAAGTCGAGATAGACGGCGACGCGGGTGCTGTCTGGCATGGCCTGACCCTACGGCCGCGCGCTCACGTAGTAGCGGAAGAGCAGCCACGCAGCCACCGCGTCGAGCACGTGCCAGACCGCATGGGGTTGCAGCAGCGACTGCGGCTCACAGAGCGGGCCACCGTCCTTGCCGGTGTTCCAGATCGCGAATGCGGCGAGCAGCGTTGCGACAGAGGCGAATCCCCATCGCACGTCGAGTCGGTTGGTGCCTCGTGTCCGCAGCACGATCTCCATCACGAGGCCCGCGAGCAGCAGGACGGCGAACACCGCGTTGCCGGCGGTCATGACCACCGGCACGTCCGCCGACGTGAACTCCGCAATGGTGCACACCCCGAGCGAAGCGGCGAAGAGTCCCGCGAAACCGGCGGCCGGGAGCGCAAGGAGCCGCGCGGCGGCATACGCCATGACGAAGGACGCGAGCAGATACATGCTGTAGACGTCGAGATGGCCGCCGATGGCGCTCTGCGAGGCGTGCATTGCCGCGCTACCGGGGCCGAGCAGAACCACCACGACGGCGTATGCCGTCCCCAGGCTTGCGCTCATCGTGCCGCTTCCGCGGCGGGAGACGTGCCAAGCCGCGGCGAGCCCGGCGACGACGAAGCCGAGGTTGCTGAATGTGTTGGCGGGTTGCTTGACGAGCGCATTGCGGGCCTCCTCGCAGAAGCTGCCGCCGCGGCCGACGTCGGGGCCGAGCCAGCCGAACGTGAGTGAAGCAGCGAACAGAGCGACGGAGATGATGGCGATTGCCCCGGCGATGACCAGCGGCCGAGGGCCGGTTCTCGGGGTCACTGGGGGCTCGGGGAATCGCATGGTTCCCAACGTGGCACACGTCGATCGATCGCGTCGTGAGTTGGCTGTCAGTGGCTCCGTCTAGGTTGGTTGGTGAGCGTTCTTCGGTGGTGCTGGGCCGGGTGGGTCGGTCGTGAGTTCGGCTGGGGGAGTGTGGGATTCGCTCGGAGGCGGGCGTTGTCGGAGTGGCGTTGTCAGTGGTTGCCGATAGGTTGAGATCAGTCGTTGGAGGAGGGATCGATGGACGAGCAGCAGCAGGCTCCCGCCACGCCATTGCGTGGGGTGCTGAACGCTGCTCGCGATGGGCTCGCCGGCGTTGGAGACGCCATCTCCTCGCTTAGCGCCAGCGATCTCGCGGAGCTCATGACTCTGGCCGACGAAGTGAAATCCCAAGCCGCGGCCGCGCAGGTGCGCGTCACGGCGGAGGCGTGCCATCGGGGCGAGTTCGCCTCGGCTCGGCGCGGGGTCGGGTCCGTGCATTCGTGGGTGCGCGAGCACGCTCCGTCGCTGCGTCAGGGTGGCGCCGGGCAGGTCGCGCAACTCGCACAGGAGGCGGCAACGTCGACCCCGGGGGGACTGTGGTCGCGGGGCGGTCCGGAAGGCGGTGCCTTTGCCGACGAGAACCGGCCGGAGGGGATCGTGTGGGGGCGCGTGGTCTCCGGTGAAGTGGGAGCGGGGCTGGCGCTCACCGCACTGCGTGAGGTGGCCCGGATGAAGGACCTGCTCACCGAGGAGGCCGTGCCGACGGTGACCAAGGCGATCCTCGACCACGGCGTCGAGTGGGGACCGGCCGAGGCACGCAAGATCCGCCCGAGGCTGCTGGCGAAGTACGGCGTGGAGGGCGAGTTCGACGACAAGCAGAAGCGACTGCGCCCCGGTGCGTTCCTCTCCAGCCCGATCGTCGCGGACGCAGACCTGACGGAATATCGGATGGCGATGACTCCCGCCCAGGCCTCGCGGCTCGAGGCTGCGATCGGGCCGATGTCGAAGCCGGCGCCCAACCCCGACACTGGCGAGGCCGACCTGCGCTGCTCAGGTCAGCGGCGGGTGGAAGCCCTCGACGCCGTGCTGACAGGTGCCGCCTCAGCGGATGGCGCGAACAAGGATCCCGGTGCCGCAGCCACCGTCGTGCACGTGACCGTCACGTTGGCAGAGCTGCTGGCGGGATTGGCTGGAGTGACTGGCGGCACGGGGAGCGGTGCCGTGCTGGGATCGCGCGCGCACCAGACCATGCTCGCCCCGTCCGTCGTGCGCCAGCTGGCCTGCGACGCGGACGTCATCCCGGTGGTGCTCGGCGCGGACGGCGAGGTCGCGGATCTGGGGCGCGTGACGCGCCTGTTCACGCTGGGGCAACGCCGCTTCCTCTGGCACCGCGACCGGCAGTGCACGTTCCCCGGCTGCACGGCTCCTGCGGCCTGGTCCCAAGCGCACCATGTCGTGCACTGGGTCGACGGCGGCCCCTCTGATCTCTCCAACGCTGCGCTGCTCTGCCAGCGTCACCACACCCAGGTCCACGAGCAACGCCTGATCGCGGTGGTCCATCCGCCGGACGAACACGGCCGATCCATCACCTGGGACCTCAGCCCGGGGAGCTATGACCGACATCTGCCCGGGCGGCAGGCCGAATTTGCCCGAGCTCGGGAGCGAGATGAGGCACAACGTCGCCGTCGCCGACTCAACACTGCCCCGTCGGAAGGGTGGGAGCACGCCATCCCCGAGTTCGAGCTGCTCGCGCTCGCCGACGAACTCGAAGCCGAACATCTCGCGAGGTGGGAAGACGACGCCCTGTGGCGGGAACGGGAAGAGGAAGCCGCCCTGTGGGACGTCCCGGCCTGACCTGACCCGTCGGGCCGCGGCGTCCGCAGCAAGGCGCCCACTGGCCGATAGTCGATAGTCGGTGGCAGGGGGCAGGGGGCAGGGGGCAGGGGGCAGGCGGCTGGTGGCAGGCGGCAGGTGGGTGGGGCGTGTTCAGCGAGACGCGGACTCGAGGCGTTCGCGCATCCAGTCGCACCACTCGACGGCAGCACGTCGCGTGCGCACGCCACCCTCGAGGGTGAGCACGCTCGCGAACTTCGGCTTCGTCGGATCTGCTGCCTCCGGGTCGCCGTCCAGCTCGGCCAGTTCGACCTCATAGGCAGCCAGCCGCTCCGCATGCGCAGCTCGCGCTTCGGCAACCAACGCCAATGCAGCGTCCTGATCGAGGAGCCACATGTTCCACAGGCGCAACGTCTCGAGGTCGCGCACCGGTTGGGGTTCGAGTTCGCCAACCACCCACTCCCGCAACGCTTTCCGCCCACGTGCGCTCACGGCATACCGTTTCGTTGGTCTGGGACCGGCACCCTCGATGACGGTGTGCCGCACGAAGCCTCGTGCTTCGAGGCGCGCGAGCTCGGGGTAGATCTGGCCGTGGTGAGCACTCCAGAAATAGCCAACGGGCCGTTCCATGCGCCGGGCGAGCTCGTAGCCGGTGCTCGGGCTGCGCGCCAGAAGTCCGAGCAGAGCGAATCCGAGGTTTCCCGTGGACTCCTGGCGTGACATATGTATATATTGACATATGAGGCGATGTGGCTGGGTGATGGTGGCGGCAATGCTCGCTGTGTCGGGATGTGGGGCGGGCGAAGCACCACGAGGTGCTGCGAAGGCGAGCGCGGAGCAGGAGGCCGCGCCAGCCCCGACGCGATCCCTTCCCAGGACGGTCGAGGCGCGCTGCAAGATTCCGGCCAAGGGTGACGTTGTGCAGGTCCCGGCTCCGGGAGGCATGCTCAGCGCCGGAGTCGTGGGGGAGGGAAAGGTCGGTGCCGTCCTGCTCCACCAGACGTCAGGCGCGGGATTCTGCGGGTGGGCGACCTATGGGCAATGGCTCGCCGACAAGGGCGTCAACGTCGTCATGCTCGACGTCTGCAACTACGGCCAGTCCCAGTGCGACGACGCGCTCACCAAGGACTGGGTGGCCCAGATCAAGGCGGGGATCGACTTCGCGCGCAGCCGTGGCGCGACCACGGTGACCGTCGTCGGCGCCTCGCTCGGGGGAGTCCTGGCGCTGGGTGCTGGCGAGCAGGCCGGCGCGGACGCCATCGTCAACCTCTCAGGGCCGAGCGAGTGGGAGGGAGTTCCCGATGCCATGGCTGCGGCGAAGGCGACGACCGTGCCCCTGCTCATCTCTGCGGCCGACGCGGACACAGGCATCGAGGTGGACGTCCTCAAGGCGGCGGTCGCGGCAAGTCCGGCGGCGCACAAGAGATACGTTCCGATGCCCGGTGAGGCTCACGGGTGGACGGGCATCAGCAACGGCATGAGCATCGACCCCGTCTTCGAGCCGCTGGCGACGACCGTCCTCCAGTGGATCCAGGGCGACTACGGGCACTAGGGCAACACGGAAACCAGCGCGACCAGTGCGCACAGCCGTACGGCGGGATGCGGCGGGGCTCTGCGGCCTATCCCGCGCGATCGGCTGCGGCCACGGCGCGTACGTCCCTCGGATCGGTCATCGCCCACCTCACAGCCGACGTGGCGGCGCCGCCCAACGGCCGGCCCAGCACTCGTTCGGTCACCGGCAGCCACGGCAGGCGCAACGGCCAGCGCGCCCATCGGGGGAGCAAGGACACCGCGCCGGCGGCGAGGGCGGAGTACCCAGGTCGCGCCAAGATGGGCAGCGGCGGGTGCACCAGGAGGAAGCGCGCGGCCTCTCGGGCTTCGGGGGTGGACTCGAGCTCGGGACGGTAGGCAGCAATGGTCGCCTCGAGCGCGGCCGTCGTCAGCGGTGGATCGATGACGCCCAACCGTTGTGCGACGACAGCGGTCTGCTCGACGTAGAGATCCGCCTCGATGTCCGTGAGTGGGTGCGCGGCATACCGCTGGAACGAGGTGAGGAAGCTGTCCACTTCGGTCACATGGACCCACTGGAGTAGGTGCGGGTCGCTCGCGGCGTAGGGCCGCCCGTCAGCCGCCTTCCCACGCACCCGCTCGTGGATCGCGCGCACCCGGTCGATCATCACGTCGGCATGCTCGATCGTCCCGAACGTTGTCGTGGCGAGGAATTCACTCGTCCGTTGCAGCCGTCCCCACGGGTCGCCCTTGAAGCCCGAGTGTCCCGCGACGCCGGCCATGGCGAGCGGGTGCAGCGACTGCAGCAACAGTGCGCGGATCCCGCCGGGGAACATTGCGGCGTCGGCGTGGACGCGCCAGATCGGGTCCTCGGGGGTGAACCACCGCTCGCCCTCGGCGCCCCAGATGACGGCTGCCTTGGCTGCGGCGTCATCCCCCGCGACCCTCGAACGCAGGGCCGTGGCCAAACCCTGGCGGGCTCGCGAGGACCACCCGCCCTGGGTGGATTCGTCCTTGTCGGTCGAGCTCGTCATCTCTGCACCTCATGGCTTTGCCGGATACCGTGACAGTAGCCGCGGGGCCTGACAGCCTCATGGACGGAACAGGCGCTGTCAGTGGTGGCTGGTTTCCTTGGGGACATGGAGATCTCACCGGCCCTCGCACTCGGGCGCCGCCTGCTGCGGGAGCACGGGCTGGAGCACTGGAACGTCACGACCGACCGCGCCAAGACCAGAGCTGGCGTATGCCGCTTTGCCGCCCGCACGATTTCCCTCAGCGCTCCCTTGACTCGCCTTCACGACGAGGTCGAGGTGCGCGACACGATCCTGCATGAGATCGCCCACGCCCTCGTGGGACGCGCACATGGTCACGACGACGTGTGGCGCGCCAAGGCCATGGCCATCGGGTGCTCCGGCGAGCGCACCGTCTCCACGGAGGCGCCCAGGGTTGAGGGCCCTTGGCGCGGGGAGTGCCCCGAAGGTCACCACTACACCAGGCATCGTCGGCCGGGTCGGGTGATGAGCTGTCTCAGGTGCAGTCCTGAGTTCGATGCCGCGGCACTGCTCACGTGGACCTACCAGGGCAAGCGAGTCGACATGGGCGAGGCCTACCGGGCCGAGCTCGACCACATCATCGAAGCGCGAGGCGTGGTGCACGCGCGCCCGGTCCCGCGTGTGGCGACCTCTGCGCGGTCGTCGTTCCCGATTGGCGCGTTCGTGCGCATCGTCGTGGACGGGCCGATGAACGGTGAGATCGGCGAGGTCGAGGCGGCCTTCGCGACGCGCAGCCAGGTGAGGGTCGGCGACGAGCTCTATGCCGTGCCCAACGAGCTGCTCGCCAGCGCCGAACTCGTGGCCAGCTGAACCTCGGTCGGTCAGCCCGTCGGGACGATGCCGCGACGGCCTTCCCACTCACCGTGTTCGGACAGGGGACGGAAGCGCAGCGTCGTGAACTCGAAGTGGAAGTCCTCACGCTCGCGTTCGGCCATGGCGGTGGCGTGGCGCTGCGGTGAATGACCCGAGCCGTGGCCCTCGACCATGGCGCGCATCGCGCCCACCGAGTTCCAGATCGTGAACGTCGAGAAGGTGCGCGGTGGGCGCACCGCGGCGAGGGCAAGAGTGGTGCCGGGGGAGTCGCGCACGAGTTGCTCGACAGGACGGCCCCAGTGGAAGAAGCGTCGGAGCTGGGGAAGCTTGAGGTGCGCGAGGGTGACGGCGACGACCGGCTCTTCGGGCTCCATCGTGCTCGCGTTGAGGGGGAGCCGGTGCAGGCCCGTGACGGCGCCCCACCGGCGGACGAACTCGAGGCGTACGTGCCAGCCTTGGGCGAGGTGTCGGCCGAGCGGAGTTGCGCCCAGGTAGTCGTCGAGCGCGCCCTCGGACTCCCACTGTGCGAAGACCGCCACACGTCGCAGCTGGAGACGCTCGAAGGAGATCGCTGGAGCTCCGAGCTGCATCACCGAGAGGTGCTCGATGTGTGTTGGCCCGGGGACGCCGTCGTCGCGTGGACCGTTGGACGAGCGGAAGAGCGCGCTGGCTGCTGTCGTCGGCGGGACGGTCGCGAGGTGGAAGCTGTGGATCCTCATGGTGTCGGCGACGCTACCCGGAGCCGGCGTGGCCCCGGTGATGGGAGACGTCGCGGGGGTGTGGATGTCGGTGTTGGTCGGTAGCGTCGCGACTGCCAGCCCATCGTCCACGGAAGGTTCACCATGAACGCCCAGCCCAACGCCGGCACACTCCTTGAGCGCGCCCTCGACCAGACCGCAGGCCTACTGGATGAGGTCTCGCCCGACCAGTACGACTCGCCGTCGACCTGCGAGGACTGGAAGGTCGGGGACCTCGTTCGGCATGTCGTCGCGTCCCCGCAGAACTTCGTCTCGATGTTCACCGGCAAGGACGTCGACTGGGCCAATCCACCCGAGCTCGGCGACGACCCGGCAGGGGACTTCCGGGCGAGTGCCGCGAGTCTGGTCGAGCAGGTGCGCGCCGACGATTCCGGCGGGTCGTCCGATGCCGCGATTCCTGAGTTCGCAGTGCACGGCTGGGACATCGCGACGTCGATCGGCAGTCCGACACCCCTCGACGACGAGGTGGCCGAGCACGCGCTCGCGTTCATGAATGCGAACCTCACGCCCGAGAACCGCAAGGGTGCGTTCGGGCCCGAGGTGGAGGCCGCATCCGATGTGTCGGTCCACGACCGCCTCGCCGCCTTCGCCGGTCGAACGGTCGCCGCAACGAACTGACGTCCGGTCGGAAGTCACGGTCGGAAGTCACCGTGTGATGGCACCGTCTGAAGGCACCCTCGGAAGTCACTTGCAGGCGTCACGGGCCGACGTCACGCCGTCGGGAAGGTGGTCCCGGTCAGCTCTTGCGAGATCTCCCAGATGCGCTGAGCGTCCTGGGTGCTGACGAAGCGGGGCCGGGCTCGCGCACGGCCGAGCTTGCCGAGCTCCCTATCGCCCGTATCGAGGAGCACCGTCAGGTGTTCACCGACCGACGGTTCGGCCAACAGCCTCCACCCCAGCCCACCCCGAGGAAGGGCACCGAAGCCCCATTAGGGTCAGGGCATGAACGAGGTCACGCGCATCGACTACACCGGCACCGGGCTCTCCGAGGACGAGGTCGCTTCGACCCCGTGGCAGCAAGCCAAACTCTGGGTCGACGAGGCAGTCGAGCGCTCCGGTGCCCAAGCCGACGTGCCCGAGCCGCACGCCCTCTCGGTGGCCACGGTCGACGCCCACGGCATACCCAACGTGCGCACTGTCCTCATGCGATTCTTCGACGAGCGAGGACCGGGTTTCCTCACGAACACGTTGTCTGCCAAGGGACGTGAGCTCGCAGGCAACCCGGGCGTTGCCGCGTCGCTCACCTGGCCCTCGATGTTTCGTGCCATCCGCTTTCGCGGTCGGGCCGTGCTCCTCGAGCGCGATGAGGTGACTGACTACTTCGGGTCGCGACCGTGGGGCTCACGGATCTCGGCGTGGGCCTCGCGCCAGTCGGAGCCGGCCACGTCGAGAGCCGAGCTCGAAGCGGCATACGCGATGTATGCCGCCCGGTGGCCCGATCTGGGCAACGTCGACGACGTGCCCGTCCCGGACTTCTGGGGCGGCTATCGGATCGTCTGCGACGAGGTCGAGTTCTGGGGCGGACGCACCAACCGGTTGCACGACCGCCTCGTCTTCACCCGAGTCGCCGACGGGTCGCTTGACGACGCCTTGGCCTGGTCTCGGGGGCGCCGTCAGCCCTGACTTGGACCCCGCTTCCGGCGGATACAGTGATCGCGACCGTACGACGAAGGAGTGAGCCAGAATGACGCCCGAGCAGACCACCGCACCGGTGAGTACCGAGCAGCACATCGAGACGACCGAGCGCTATGCGGCGCACAACTACCACCCACTGCCGGTCGTCATCGCGAGCGGTGAGGGCGCCTGGGTCACGGACGTCGATGGCAAGCGCTACCTCGACTGTCTCGCCGGCTACTCCGCGCTCAACTTCGGCCACTCGCACCCGCAGCTCGTTGAGCGCGCCCGCCAGCAGCTCGGCACGCTGACGCTGACGAGCCGCGCCTTCTTCAACGACCAGCTCGGCCCTTTCTCGCAGGCTCTCGCCGAACTCACCGCCAAGGACATGGTCCTGCCGATGAACTCGGGCGCCGAGGCCGTCGAGACCGCGCTCAAGGTCAGCCGCAAGTGGGGCTACGAGGTCAAGAACGTCCCCGAGGACCAGGCCAACATCATCGTCATGGAGGGCAACTTCCACGGCCGCACCACGACGATCATCAGCTTCTCCGACGACAAGATCGCGCACGACAACTACGGCCCCTACACGCCGGGATTCCGCGCAGTTCGCTACGGCGACATTGACTCGGTGCGCTCTGCGATGGACGAGTTCACGGTGGCCGTGCTCTTCGAGCCGATCCAGGGTGAGGGTGGCGTCGTCGTCCCGCCCGAGGGCTTCCTGCGCGACCTGCGAGCCCTGTGCACCGAACAGAACGTCCTCATGGTCGCCGACGAGATCCAGTCGGGTCTCGCGCGCACCGGTACGACGTTCGCGTGCGACCTCGAGGAGGTCGTCCCCGACATGTACATCCTGGGCAAGGCCCTCGGCGGTGGCCTCTATCCCGTCTCCGCCGTCGCGGCCAACAAGGACGTGCTCGGCGTCATCTCGCCCGGGTCGCACGGCTCCACCTTCGGTGGGAACCCGCTCGCTGCCGCGATCGGACACGAGGTATGCCGTCTGCTCGCCACCGGTGAGTTCCAGGAGCGCGCGCGTCGGCTGGGTGCGCGTCTGCTGGCCGGGCTCGAGCCGCTCGTCGGCAACGGGCTCGATGCCGTGCGTGTGCGCGGGCTGTGGGCCGGACTGGACGTCACGCCCGGCGGCCCCAGCGGCCGCGAACTCTGTGAGCGCCTCATGGACCGAGGCATCCTCGCCAAGGACACCCACGGCATGACGATCCGTCTCGCGCCGCCGCTCGTGATCACCGAGGACGAGGTCGACCTGCTCGTCGCCGCAGTGACGGAGTCCCTCACCAGCGCCTGAGCCTTGGAAGAGGGCCCGAGACCACAAGGTCATGCCGAACGCGTCAGATCTGACGCGTTCGGCATGACCTTCTTGGTTCAGGTGTCGGTGCGGGTCAGCTGCACGACGGGGATGACTCGGTCTGTGCTCTTCTCGTAGTCGCCGAAGTTGGGCGCCTCACGTGGTGAGGTAGCCGAGAGGCGCACCCTTGGCCTTCATCTGTCGTTCGAAGAGCCAGAGGGCTGCGGGCTTGATCCACTTCGGGAGCGGGGGAGCTTCGCGCCACGCTTGCCGCGTGCCGGGATGTCTACTGCCATGTCGTCAGTGTCCTCCCCTCGCGACGCCTCGTCACTGCCTCGGGTGCCCGGATCGCGAGTTCAGCGTTGGAGAGGGAACATCCTTGTCGGTCCCAGTGACGGAACTCCCTTGTGGGAGAACGTTGTTGGAGCAGTGGTGGAGTCGAAGCAGCTCCCGGTGATGCCTGCGGGCGTCGGCGGACTGTAGCCAGGCGTCGACACGACCACAGTGGCGTCGACGCTGGATTCGGCAGGCGCCGCAACCTGCGACAGTCGAAGAACTGCTGTGCGCTTGCCTGCGGGACGGGACAACTCGGCAACGTTCGGTGCGCCGGGACCGATGCACGCGGCATACGTCAAGGTCCATCCTTGCGCGCCCAGTGAACTGACGGAGCTGGCCAGACCTCCGGTTGCAGCGACGTCTTTCGCGGAACCCATCGCAGCGTCGCGCGCCTCCGAGTCCTCGTGCGCCGCCGGCATCGCCACGACCAGACCGAGGGACTTCAAACCCTGGTCGTTGGTGAGGGCATCAACTCCTGCACGCAGGTCGCCCTCGGCGTCATCCGACCACGTCGGCGGGTCGGTGCGGTCGCCTGACAACCGTCCAATAGTGGGCTCAACCGGAGGGGTGGACGAGGGGCCCGGGCTTGCGGGAGTCGTTGACGGGTCCTGCAGGAGGCAACTCGCCTCCAGTTCCATGGCAGGAGCGTCCGGCCACGCGGTGTCGAGATGATGGGGGACCAAGGCCCCGACACTGACCTGCGTGTATGTCGGCGCCGGATTCGTAGGGGGGCTGCCAGACGCGTCGGAGTGGGTGGCTGCTTCGATCGTGGCAAGGCTCCAGTCATCCAGCTGCGAGCCGCGGGCGAGCTGGGCGTTCACATCGATGAGGCTTCCCTTCTCGTTGCGATCGCACTGTGCTCCGACGAGCCGCCATCCAGCCGTGATGGCCGCACGCACCTCGGTGGTGGCGATCGTCAAGGGGGCGACCGGTGTCGTGTACCCGCGTCCAGCGACGCCGCGCTTGAAGGAGGAACCAAAGGCGCTTGGGCCTGCCACCGAGGGGGCCTCATTGGCCAGCCACGGATCACTCCAGACTCGATGGGCTCGCGAGACGTCCGTCGCATTCGAGTAGTTGCGTCCGTCGTTCGGGACGCAACCGCTGAGGAGTCCAGCGGCGAGCCCCCCGATGGCGATCATCGGCAACCCTCGGCGTGCACGCATGGGACCAGCCTGCCACGGGCTCATGCGGGCGGCAGGATCGCGACAAGGGGCTTGTCCCAGCTCATGGAGCCACTGAGCTGGCGCGAGTCGAAGTCCTCGCGGGTCGTGATCGTGGTTTCGCCGGATCCGGGGTTGTAGACCCGGAGGTTGCCATCCTCGGTGCCGGTCACGAGCACGACGTGAGCTCCAGCGTTGCCTCCATCGATGTCGTACGTGTAGACCGGCACGGCCTGCCCGTTGTCGGCTGCGCGCGCGATCCGGTCGTAGGTCTCACCGGCGTTGTCGGGGTCGACGTAGCGGGTCTCGTAGCCGCCCCCCGTCCCTGAACCACCATCGCCGGACATCTGCCGCGCCGCCGAACCAGGGCTCGTTCCAGCAGCCTCTGGCCACCAGCCGTTGAAGTTGCCGTCGTGGGTGGTCAAACCGTTGGTCTGGTGATGCATCTCGATCGCGGCGTGCTGGAACCTGTTGTGCATGGCGACCTCCTCAGACGTGGGGTTGTGGCCCCACGGGTCCTCGTTGGGGTCGACAGCGCCGGGGTCCCCCACCTGCTGTCCCGTGCGCGGGTCGTAGCCCGTCATGATCTGCATCGCGTAGAGCGGGTCGTTGAGCATCTTCGCCAAGAGGAGGCTGGACGAGCCGCAAGTCGTCAGGTCGGGCTGTCCGAAGACGCCGGGGTGGGCAGTGGGATCGAGACCCTTGCGCTCGCTGTCGCTCAGTTGGCCGAGTTTCCTCGAGTAGTTCAGCAGCGTCGCGCCCGTCGCACCTGCGGCGATCGCCGCGAGGATGCAACCGCGAGACGTGTCGTCAGGAGCATTGGCCAGCAGCCGTTGGGCAGCCGCGCGCTCCTCGGGTGTCATCGCTGCCATGGCTGCATTGGCGCGCTCAACAACGTTGCCGCGCAATGGTCCTGAGTCGTTGCCGTCGCCCCCACCGATGAAGAGGTTCACGCCGCTGACCGGGCTCACGCCGTCGGGGAGTTCGTGGGGGAGTTCGAGCTCATCCACCGCGTTGCGAATGTCCCGTGCCGCGGTGGTGATGGCGGAGTTGGCGTCCTGGTAGGCGCCGAGGAGTTCCTGCGCGCCATGGACGACAGCGCGCAGGATGCCGGCGATGTAGTCCTTGAGCTCCCACGGCCACAGGTCGCCCCACGAGATCGACGTGTGTTTGTTGAGCTCGTCCCAGGCGTCGCCGTGTCGCTTGCGGGCGTCGGTCATCTTGGTGCTCAGGGTGCCCAGTGCGGTGTCGATCTTGCCGGTCGCGGGCTCGACCGAGTCCATGCGATCCACCAACGCCGTCAGGGAGGAGCGGTAGCCGTTGCCGGCATCGCCCTCCCAGATGTCGATCGTCGTCTTGGTGCTGGTGCGCCCGACGTCCGTGCAGGCGCTGCTCCAGGTCCGGCCGAGGCGACGCCACGCGGCCGCTGCGTCGTCAACGTCGGTCGGTGCCGGATCCGGTGCCTCGGTGGCGATCTCGATCATCGTGCCGATGAGGTCGACGATCGTCTGGGCCGCATCCCACGGGGGCCACAGGTCAATGTCCTGTAGGTCGGCGAGGACGCCCTGCAGCTTGTCGATGATGTCGGTGATGGTGCTCATGGCTGCGGTCGCATGAGGGTGGTGAAGGCGCCGGCCGACGCCTGGTCGGTCGTCTCATAAGTCGTGATGCAGGCCTCGACGTTGGTCTTGAAGCTGTCGACGACCCGGTTCGTCGTGGTCGTGACCCCGCGAAGCCGCTCCACGGCATACGTCAGATCGTCCGCAAGGTCGCCCATGGACGTGCCCTGCGCGTCCGTGAGGTCGGTGCTCGTGTTCCCCAGGTCGGTGCGCGCTTCCTTGGCCCCGAGATCCCACGCCGAGCGCACCTCTCCGGCCTTGATCCGGATCGTCATGCGTCCAACCTAGGGCGATGCCTGACTCGGTGGAATGGGGAGAACTCCCCGGCCCGTCAGCATTCGGCGGACGGCTCGTCGTCCCAGGCCGCCGCGGCGATGAGCCACGTGCCGGCCGAGCGCACGAACTGGATGGACTTCCCGCCACGTCCGTCAAACGGCTCGTCCCCCTGAACGCCCTTCTTCGCGTAGTGGCCGAACCAGTGGGCGACGTCCCCGAACACCTCGACGTGACCCGACGTCGGCCACTCACTGAAATCACGGAGCGTGCCGTCGGAGAGGAGCGCGCGTCGCGGTTCGATGAACTCGTCGACGCTGTATGCCGCCATGGTCGGGCCCGCGGTCGACACGATCCGGGCGCCGGGCAGGAACATCGCCCGCAGCCGGTCCATCCGCCGGTCGAGGTCGGGCGACGTGGTGAAGGCTGCGAAGAACTCGGCGACCAGTGCCTCGATCACCACGACATCGTCGGCTGCGTGGGTGGGCCCGGGTGCATTGCTCACGGACGCAGCATAAGTTCGTCTGCATGTCGTCCACGGATCGCACGCGCCAGATCGCCGTGACCCTCGCCGAGATCTTCTGCATCCTGGGCACTCTCGTCGGGGTCGGCGTGATCGGTACGCGGGTCGAGGAGTCCGCCGGTGGCGCTCTCGCGGCGGACGCGACGTTGCTCGCCCCCGCTGGTCCGGCCTTCTCCATCTGGTCGGTCGTCTACCTCGGCCTGGCTGCCTACACGGTGTGGCAGTGGCTTCCCCGAGGCGGCAGCAGTGAGCTGGCCCAGCGCACCGGGTGGTGGGTTGCGGCATCGATGGTGCTCAACGCGACGTGGCTGCTCGTGACTCAGCAGGGCTGGGTGTGGTTCAGCGTCTTCGTCATCGCCCTGCTGCTGCTCGTGCTCGCCCGGCTCGCCCTGGAACTGGCGGCCATGCGTGACGGAGCGGGCGACGCGGTGGGTACGTGGATCGTCCGGGCGACCGTGGGGCTCTACCTCGGCTGGGTCGCCGTGGCCACCCTCGCCAACGTCGCGGCGGCGGTGGCCGACAGCGGGCTCGACTTCACCCGGGGTGTGGCAGCGGTGGCCGCCGCAGTGGTGGCCCTCGTGGTCGTGACGGCGCTGGCCGCGGGGTTGATGCGTGCCGAGCCCACCCGGTGGGGTGTTGCGATCGCGGCCGTTTGGGGGCTTTCCTGGCTGGCGGTCGGGCGGTTCACCGACGAGCCGCGTTCGAGCCTCGTCGGGGCGACGGCACTCGTTGCCGCCGTCGTCATCGCGGCGACCGCCGTCACCCTCACCCTGCGGACGAAGGGCGACGTGCGTTCTGCGTGATCGCGTCAACGATCTCGGTGCGGCGACCCCGCGGGAGGTCGTGCCCCATCTCGGGGAACATCAGCAGCCGCGACCCGGGGATGGCGCGGGCCGTCGCGACCCCGCCGCTGGGCAGGATCAAGCGGTCCCGGAGGCCGTGGATCACGAGCGTCGGCACAGTGATCCGATGCAGGCGGACGGTCCGGTCGGCGGAGGCATTGATGGCGTTGAGCTGGCGATCACGGCTCGTGGCAGTGACGGCACCGCGCGCAACGTGTGCCTGCGCCATGACCCGCATCTCGGCCTCGTTGAAGTCACTGCCCGCGATGACCCGGAAGGCCTCGACGCTTCGCTCCAGGGCCTCATCGCGGGTCGTGGGGGGAGCAGCGCGGATCTGGCGGACGAGGGCGGGCAGCAGGCGCGTCGAGGTGCGACCAAAGCGGCGGTGGCCCGTGTTCGACATGATCGAGCACAGTGATCGCACACGATCGGGGTGGTTGAGGGCGAGCTCCTGCGCGATCATCCCGCCCATCGACGCACCCACGACATGAGCCGAGTCGATGCCGAGGTGCGTCAGGAGACCTGCAGCATCGCCAGCGAGATCAACGAGGGTGTAGTCGGCCTTGGCGAACCGCCGCGCCGCCAATCCCCTGGCGACGTCGCCTCGCCTGGGTGGCGGACTGTCCGTGAACGACGACAGGCCCTGGTCGCGGTTGTCATAGCGGATGACCCGGAAGCCTTGAGTCACGAGCAGGTCCACGAAGTCCGGGGGCCACGCGACGAGCTGGGCCCCCATCCCCATGATGAGCAGGATCGGCTCCGCGTCGTCGGGCCCGTCGATGACGTACTCGATGCGCTGGTCACCGATCTCGGCAGAAGTCATCCCGCCATACAACCAAAGGGTGCTGGGCACACGGCAGGAGGGTGATCGACGAGACGTAGGCTGTGCGCCGTGCTCCTCCCGCTCACCCAAGTGCTCGTCGCCGCGGCCCTCCTGCTCGCCGTGGTCGCTGCCGGCTATGCCCTGTTCGACCGGCTCATCGGCAACGTCGTCCTCGCACTGGCTGCCCTCGTCGAGGTCGGGGTCCTCCTCCAGCTCGTCCGTGGCCTGTTCGGCATCGCGTCGCTGGAGGGCACGGAGCCGAAGGCGACGTTCACGGCATACCTCGTCACGTTGCCCTTTGTCCTCGCCATCACCGTGTGGAGCGCCATCAAGGACAAGACTCGTTGGGCCATGGCCTCCATCGCCGTGGGTGCCTTCGCCGTCGCTGTCATGAGCCTCCGCCTGCAGCAGATCTGGGGTCTCCATGCCTGACGCCACCGACACAGCACCGGAGTCGTCCGTGGAGCCGCACTCGGCCCGCGGTCCGGGGCGCATCCTCGTCGCGGTCTATGGGGTCCTCGCGCTGGCTGCGACCGGCCGCTCGATCCTGCAGATCGTCGAGTACTTCGACCGGGCGCGGCTCGCCTACGTGCTGTCGGCGCTCGCGGCCGTCATCTACATCGTCGCCACCATCGGGATGGCTCGCGGCGACCGCAGGAGCACGCGGATCGCGCTTCTCGCGTGCACCGTCGAGCTTGTCGGCGTCCTTGTCGTCGGAGCGTTGTCGTATGCCGTGCCGAGCGCCTTCCCGGACAAGACGGTCTGGTCGCACTTCGGTTCCGGCTACGGCTATGTGCCGCTCTTCCTGCCGATGCTCGGCATCTGGTGGCTCAACCGCGTGCGGAGCGATCGCGCCTGAAGGTCAACCGCGTGAGGACTTCGACCACAGGTTGATGCCCGCGTCGACGGCGTGCTTGTCGATGGCCTTGAGCTCGGCATCACTGAAGGTGATGTTCTTGACCGCGAGCAGGTTGTCGTCGAGCTGTTCGACACTCGAGGCGCCGACGAGGACCGACGTGACCCGCGAGTCCTTGAGCAGCCAGGCCAACGCCATCTGGGCGAGTGTCTGGCCGCGCTTCCTGGCCATCGCGTTGAGGGCGCGCACGTGCTTGAGCGAGTCCTCCGTGAGGAGTTCGGGGCTGAGGCTCTTGCCCTGGGAAGCGCGTGACCCCTCGGGGATTCCCTTGAGGTACTTGCTCGTCAACATGCCCTGGGCGAGCGGTGAGAACGCGATGCAGCCGACGCCGGTCTCACCGAGGACGTCGAGCAAGTCCTCCTCCACCCAACGGTTGAGCATCGAGTACGCAGGCTGGTGGATGAGCAGGGGAGTGCCGAGCTCGCGCAGGATCTCGATGGCCTCACGGGTGCGCGGGCCGGAGTAGGACGAGATGCCGACGTACAGCGCCTTGCCCTGTCGCACAAGGGAATCGAGTGCGCCCATCGTCTCCTCGAGAGGGGTCGTCTCGTCGAAGCGGTGGCTGTAGAAGATGTCGACGTAGTCCAGGCCCATGCGCTTGAGCGACTGGTCGGCGCTGGCGAGGATGTACTTGCGGCCGCCACCGCCCTGGCCGTACGGGCCCGGCCACATGTCGTAGCCGGCCTTGCTGCTGATGATGAGCTCGTCGCGGTACGGCTTGAGGTCGCGGGCGAAGTGCGTGCCGAAGTTGCGCTCGGCGGCGCCGTAGGGCGGGCCGTAGTTGTTGGCCAGGTCGAAGTGGGTGATGCCCTTGTCGAACGCGCGGCGCAGGATCGCCTGCTGGCGGTCGAGGGGCATGTCGTCACCGAAGTTGTGCCAGAGGCCGAGAGAGATCGCGGGGAGGTCGAGACCGGACCTCCCGGCCCGGCGATACGGCATACCGGCGCGGTAGCGGCCAGCGGCCGCCTTGTACTCATCGACGTGGAAAGTCATGGGACTCATCATGCCTGCCCATCGCGGTCCACGATCAGAGACACCGCTCCCGTGGGCACCTGCTCCGGCGTTAGCGTTTCAACCACAGGTCATGAGTGCCAGCGACAAGCCCCGGCTCGCTGGCCGGCAACCCTCCTACCGCGGTGGGGTGCCCCGGGTGAAGACCGGGCGGAGCGTCGACCGACGCCCGCAAGCACGGCATACAAGGAGTTTTGGCGATGGCTGAATCAACCCCGAACTGGTCCTTCGAGACCCGACAGATCCACGCCGGACAGGTCCCCGACCCCACGACCGGCGCCCGCGCACTGCCGATCTACCAGACGACCTCCTACGTCTTCAAGGACACCGAGCAGGCGGCAAACCTGTTCGCGCTCAAGGAGTTCGGCAACATCTACACGCGCATCATGAACCCGACGCAGGACGTCGTGGAGCAGCGCATCGCCTCGCTGGAAGGTGGCGTCGGGGCCCTGCTCGTCGCGTCGGGCCAGGCCGCGGAGACCATCGCGATGCTCAACATCGCCGAGGCCGGCGAC
The DNA here is from genome assembly GCF_042666395.1 of Knoellia pratensis. Classification (NCBI taxonomy): domain Bacteria; kingdom Bacillati; phylum Actinomycetota; class Actinomycetes; order Micrococcales; family Intrasporangiaceae; genus Knoellia; species Knoellia pratensis. Next base: position 66,725 of record NZ_JBHTDJ010000004.1, read on the forward strand.
CACATCGTTGCGTCCCCGTCGCTCTATGGCGGCACGTTCAACTTGCTCAAGCACACGCTGCCGAAGTTCGGCATCGAGGTGACCTTCGTCGAGGACTCGACTGACCCGCAGTCGTGGCGAGCAGCGGTGCGCCCCAACACGAAGCTCTTCTTCGGCGAGACGATCTCGAACCCCAAGATCGAGATCCTCGACATCGAAGCAGTGGCGGCTGTCGCGCATGAGGCGGGTGTTCCGCTCGTCGTCGACAACACGGTCGCGACACCGTATGTGTTGCGGCCGCTCGAGTACGGAGCCGACATCGTCGTGCACTCGGCGACGAAGTACCTGGGCGGGCACGGGACCACGATCGCCGGTGTCATCGTCGACGGTGGGAAGTTCGACTTCGGCGCCGATCCGGAGAAGTTCCCGAACTTCAACACGCCCGAGGAGAGCTATCACGGGCTCGTGTTCGCGCGGGATCTCGGTGTCGGTTCGGCGCTCGGTGCGAACCTCGCCTACATCCTCAAGGCTCGGGTGCAGCTGTTGCGCGACCTCGGTCCGGCCGTCGCTCCGTTCAACGCCTTCCTCATCTCGCAGGGCATCGAGACCCTCAGCCTGCGCATCGACCGTCACCTCGAGAACACGAAAGCCGTGGCCGAGTTCCTGCAGGGCCACGACCAGGTGGAGTCGGTGCGATGGGCATCGCTGCCGGGCGACGACTTCTACGAACTGGCGCAGAAGTACACCCCCAAGGGATCGGGTGCGGTGCTCGCGTTCGAGATCGCTGGTGGGGCGGAGGCCGGTCGGAAGTTCGTCGAGGCGCTGCAGCTGCACTCGCACGTCGCGAACCTTGGTGATGTGCGGTCGCTCGTCATCCATCCGGCCTCGACGACGCACTCGCAGGGGCCGGAGGAGGATCGACTCGCTGCTGGGGTGACACCCGGCCTGGTGCGGCTCGCCGTCGGGATCGAGCACATCGACGACATCGTCGCCGACCTCGAGCTCGGATTCGTCGCCGCCAAGGGCGCCTGACCCAACCCCCGACTTCGTGCCCTGCGTGGACAGCTCGCTGACGCTCGCCGTTCGCACGGGGCACGAAGTGGTCACGGGGGTGTGGATAACTCGGCGGTGAGATTCGCGGATAGATCTAGCGTCTGATGCATGACACGGATGCAGATCGGTGCCGAGGTGATCGCAGCCCTCGGTGTGTCCTTGGGGGACGTCGCGAGCGATCTTGAGTCGACCAAGGACGGGGAGGTCGACCGTTGGGCCATGGGCGGGGGCGAGGCGTCGGAGGCGTTCGACGACCTTCTCTATGGTTGGCGCCGCAACCGCCTGCTGCTGGCCAGGGTCCTGCGTGACCTCAGTGAGAAGGCCCAGAACGCGGGCCAGGCGTACGTCGAAACCGAAGTCGAGGCTCGACGCATGTTCGGTGGTGAAACGCGGTGATCGGCCAGACCCTCGCGCCCATCGAAGGCAACCCGGAGGCGGTGCGCGCGCTGTCACGCACCCTACGAGCGGCGGCAACAAAGCTCACGTCGATGAACGCGGTCCTCGTCGGCATCAAGGCTGGCGCCTCGTGGGACAGCCCTTCCGGGGAACTCTTCGAGGCAGCTGTGCGGCAGTCTCCACCGATCCTGGATTCACTCATTGACCGTTATGCCGGCGCCGCCGGCGCACTCATGACCTTCTCGGACGAGCTCGACCCCGCGCAGACCCGTGCCAACGCGGCCATCTCGCGCCATGAGGGGTCGACCCGGGAGTACTTCCGCCTGGAGGACGTTCTCGCCTCGGTGATGGGCACGCCGGAACAAGCGGTGGTTGAGGAGCGTCAGAAGCACGCCCTGCAGGCGATGCACTCAGCGCAGGACGATCACACAGCCGCGTGGAAGTCCTTCACCGCTGCCGACCAGCACCTTGCTCGTCAGCTGCGCCATCTGGCCCACGACATCCTCGATGACAGCGCCTTCTACAGCGTGCTGGCGAAGATGGATGAGTTCTCGCAGGAGTTGACCTACATCCCGCCCGTGACGCGCAGGTTCCCCCTCGTGAGCGCCCTGGCCACGGCTGGGGACCTTGCCGGGGGTGTCAGCGGGGTGTCCCTTCTCCTGCTCTACGGGGAAGGAAGCTGGAAGCAAGTGGGGATCAACGTCGCCGCCAGTGGAACGGTGATGGGTGCCAAGGGGCTGAAGACCGGTTCACTGGCCGCCTCCCGACCGATGTCGCGTCTGGCCGACGGCAAGCGCGTCTACGCAGGCGAACAACTCTCGACCAAGGACCGGTTCTTCATCGGGACTCGCGAAGAGCTGCACAAGAAGTACCCGAAGCTGGGCAGTGCTGTGGATCCACGCGTCCCGGAGAGCCGCATGGTCATTCCCCTCGCCAAGCTTGAGTCGATGCTCCCGACCAAGGGCATGCCTCTGGGGCAGAAAGCGAAGATCTGGCGTGCGCAGGCCAAGTCCGTGAGCCAGAGGCAGGTCGACAAGGTGTTCTTGGACAACTGGCGCGCAGCATCGGCGGGAGGGGCGAATGCCCAGAAGATGTTCGTCGCTGGTTCGACGTTGGAGCGTGCCGTGCCGAAACTCAAGGTGGGGGCCACCAACGCCCTGGTCGAAAAGCCGGAGGAGAAGGTCACGGCGCCGACCTATCCTTGAGCGCGTGCCGCAGCCAGAGCAACACGAGGGGACCCGCGTCCTCGACTCCGCCCCCGCCGAGCGCGGCCCCATCGACCCCGCGCAGCTGAAGTACCCGGAGCAGCTCCCCGTCGTCGAACGACGCGACGACATCCTCGCTGCCCTGCGTGACCACCAGGTCGTCGTCATCGCGGGCGAGACCGGGTCCGGCAAAACCACCCAGCTCCCCAAGATGTGCCTCGAGCTCGGCCTCGGCAGCACCGGCCAGATCGGACACACCCAGCCGCGCCGCATTGCCGCCCGTTCCGTCGCCGAACGCATCGCCGAGGAGATGGAGGTCGAACTCGGCGACCTCGTCGGCTACCAGGTCCGCTTCACCGACCACAGCAGCGACCGCACCCGCCTCAAGGTCATGACCGACGGCATCCTCCTCGCCGAGATGCAGCGCGACCGCGACCTGCGTCGCTACGACACGATCATCATCGACGAGGCCCACGAGCGGTCGCTCAACATCGACTTCATCCTCGGCTACCTCAAGTCGCTTCTCCCGCGCCGACCGGACCTCAAGGTCGTCATCACCTCGGCCACCATCGACCCGGCCCGGTTCGCCGAGCACTTCTCCACCGATGCTCGCGGCAACGTCGTGCGCGAGGTCCCGATCATCGAGGTCTCCGGCCGCACGTTCCCCGTCGAGGTCCGCTACCGGCCCCTCGTCGAGCGCAACGACACCGGCGGAATCATCGAGGAACGCGACCAGGTCACAGCCGTCTGCGACGCCGTCACGGAGCTCTGGACAGAGACTCCTCCCGGTCACAGCGCGACCGACATCCTCGTGTTCTTCTCCGGGGAGCGGGAGATCCGTGACGCCGCCGACGCCCTGGGCGGCCTCAACCTGCCGAGCACCGAAGTCCTCCCGCTCTATGCCCGCCTCTCGGCCAACGAGCAGCACCGCGTCTTCGCTCGAGGCAAGGGGCGCCGGATCATCCTGGCCACCAACGTTGCCGAGACCTCGCTGACGGTCCCGGGCATCGGCTACGTCATCGACACCGGCACCGCCCGCATCTCCCGCTACTCCCAGCGCACCAAGGTCCAGCGCCTCCCCATCGAGCCGATCTCCCAGGCCAGCGCCTCGCAGCGCTCTGGGCGATGTGGCCGAGTGGCGGATGGCATTGCGGTCAGGCTCTATTCAGAAGAAGACTTCGAGTCGCGCGACGAGTTCACCGAGCCAGAGATCCAGCGCACGTCCCTCGCTGCCGTCATCCTCCAGATGACCGCTCTGGGGCTTGGCGACATCGCGCGCTTCCCGTTCGTCGACGCCCCCGACCCGAAGCAGATCGCCGACGGTGTCCGCCTGCTCGACGAGCTCAACGCCCTCCAGGACGGCAAGGGCAGGCGGGGCGAGAGGCGACTCACGGCATACGGAAAGACCCTGGCGCGACTCCCGCTCGACCCGCGCATGGGCCGCATGATCATCGAGGCCAACCGCCTCGGCTGCACGCGCGAGGTCCTCGTCATCGTGGCGGCCCTCACCATCCAGGACCCGCGCGAACGTCCAGTCGACAAAGAGGCGCAGGCCCAGCAGCAGCACGCCCGCTTCAGGAGTGAGACCTCCGACTTCGCCGGCTTCCACTCCCTCTGGCGCTACCTCAAGGAGCAGCAGAAAGCGTTGTCCGGCAGCGCTTTTCGCCGCATGTGCAAGGCGGAGTTCCTGCACTACCTACGGATCCGCGAATGGCAGGACCTCCACCAACAGCTGCGCAGCGCCTGCAAGGCGGCCCGGATCGACCCCGACCAGAGCACGACCACGGCCGACGGCGAACCCGACTGGGACGTCGTCCACAAGGCCCTGCTCGCCGGCCTCCTGTCGCACATTGGCGTCCGCGACGAACAAAAACGTGAGTATGCCGGTGCGCGGGGTTCGCGTTTCGGCATCAATCCCGGTTCGGGCCTGTTCAAGAAGCAGCCCGACGTCGTCATGGCCGCGGAGCTCGTCGAGACGACTCGCCTGTGGGCCCGGGTCAACGCCGCGATCGACCCCGAGTGGGCCGAGGAGGTCGGCGCCCACGTCATCAAACGCACCTACAGCGAGCCGCGCTGGTCCAAGTCCAAGGGGAGTGTCATCGCTTCCGAGCGCGTGACGCTCTACGGCGTCCCGCTCATCGTGGACCGGACGGTGCTCTACGGCCGGATCAACCCGGAGGAGGCGCGTGACCTCTTCATCCGCAACGCCCTCGTCGAGGGGGACTGGGACACGCACCACAAGTTCTGGAAGGCCAACACCGACCTCCTGCAACGTCTTTCGGAGCTGGAGGAGCGAGCGCGTCGACGCGACCTCATCGTCGACGACGAGGTGGTGTTCGCGTTCTACGACGCTCGCATCCCGCCTGAGGTCACGTCCGTGCGGCATTTCGATCGTTGGTGGAAGGGCGAGCAGCGCCGCCGTCCCGACTTGCTGATGTTCACCGAGGCGCTCCTCACTCGCGAGGATGTCGACACCGTGTCGGCCAACGACTACCCGCGCACGTGGCGGCAGGGTGGTCTCGAGCTCGATGTGACCTACCAGTTCTCCCCGGGGGCCGACGCTGACGGAGTGACCGTCCACGTCCCGACAGCGATCCTCAACCAAGTGACGCCCACGGGCTTCGACTGGCAGGTGCCCGGGCTGCGCGAGGACCTCGCCATCGCCCTCCTCAAGTCCCTGCCCAAGCCGACGCGTCGTCACTTCGTGCCCACGCCGGACCATGCCCGTGCCGCCCTCGCTGGCGCCGAGCAGTCGTCCGGTGGGGCGTTCACCGACGAGCTGGCCCGGGTCCTGCGCGGCCGCACTGGCGTGAACATCCCTGCAGCAGAGTGGGATTGGGAGCGGGTGCCCGACCATTTGCGCATCACGTTCTCGATCGAGGGCCCCGGCGGCCGCGTCATCGCCCGTGGCAAGGATCTCGACGAACTGCGCCCGAAGTCCCAGGGGGCTGTCCGGCAGGGCATGGCCAAGGCCGGCGCCTCGATCGAGCGCAGCGGCCTCACACAGTGGAGCATCGACGACGTGCCGCGCACGTTCGAGGGTCGCTCGGGCGGGCACACCATCCAGGGGTATCCCGCACTCGTTGACGAGGGCTCGAGCGTGTCGCTCCGTGTCCTCGATCATCCGGGGTCGGCCGAAGCCGCCCATCGCGCTGGCGTTCGCCGTCTCCTGCTCCTCAACACCACGGCCCCGTGGAAGCGCGTCCTCGCCCGCCTCAGCAACGCCCAGAAGCTCGCGCTCGGTCAGAACCCCCACGGATCCGTCCCCGCCCTCCTCGAGGACTGCCTCGCCGCGGCGGTCGACTCGATCGTGGCCGACCTGGGCGGTGCCGAAAACGGGGGAGCGGTTCGCACCAGGGCCGAGTTCGAGGCCGCTCACGACGGCGTCCGCACCCATGTCGTCACCCGCGTCCTCCAGGTCATCGAGGCAGTCGAGCCCGTCCTGGCTCTCGCCACCGACGTCCGCCGTCGTCTCGACTCCCTGGAAGGGAGTGCCGTGAGGAACAGCCTCGCCGCCACCCTTGCCGACGTCCGGGCGCAGCTCAACGGCCTCATCCGCCCCGGCTTCGTGGCCGACAGCGGACTCCAGCGACTTCCGCACCTCCAGCGCTACCTGCGCGCGATGCTCCAACGCCTCGAGAAGGCCGCGACGAACCCCCGTGAAGCGCAGCTTCAGACACAGATCGACGCGATCGAGACGGCATACGCCGATCTCCTGGATGCGCTCCCGGCAACCGGACGGCGGGCACCCGCGGTGAGCGACATCGCCTGGATGATCGAGGAACTGCGCGTCAGCCTCTTCGCGCAGGCGCTCGGCACGGCCCACCCGGTCAGTGAGAAGCGCATCCGTGCAGCCATCGCGGCGGTGTCACCGTGAGCGGAATGCCGGGGTTTGCGAGTCGTGCCCTCGACGGAGTGCCAGAGCCCGATTTCGCCGACGTCCAGATCGTGCCGCTGCGTGGTGCGACCGGGATCGCCCCGGACGACTGGGTCCGGGCCATCTTCGACCGGCGCAGCATCCCGATCGGGGTCCGGGCGCTCTTCGGCCTGCGGGCCGTGCTCGTCCCGTTCATCGGCCTCAACCAGAGTCGCGAGCGGGCCTCGAACCCCTTCGAGGTCGAGGACGTCGTCGATGGTGAGGCACTGGTCGCCCACGATGAGCCGCACCTGCTCTTCCGGCTCGGCGTCGCTGTTGACGAGCAGGCTGGGCTGCTTCGCGCCACCACCGTGGTCGTCCACCACAACTGGCGCGGGCGCCTCTATTTCATTCCGGTGGGTGTGCTGCACGGGCCCGTGCTGCGTTCGATGATGGTTCGTGCGGTGAATCGGGCCCGATGAGGGAATCTCAGCGCGGCCCGACACGTTCCAACTTTCACGTGACCCCCCTGAGAGGTAAGTCCCCGTGCAGAACCCGTCTGATCTCTACCGTTTCGAACTCGATGGCCCCGCGCCCACCCGCGAACCGGGCGCGCTCATCGTGCTGCTCGGCGCCTTCATCGACGCCGGCAACATCCAGCGCATCCTCGGAACCCACCTCGTCGACACGAGTGAGGCCGAGGTGGTCGCAACCTTCGACGTCGATGCGCTCCTCGACTACCGCGGGCGCCGTCCCGCGATGGTGTTCGACACGAACCGCTGGGAGAGCTACGCCGACCCGTCCATGGTGCTCTACCGCATGAGCGATCGGGACGGGCAGACCTACTACCTCCTCACGGGTCCCGAGCCGGACTTCCAGTGGGAGCGCGCGATCGAGGCGATCCGCCAGCTCATCCAGCTGCTCGGCATCTCGCTCGTCGTCACGAGCCACGGCATCCCCATGGGTGTGCCGCACACGCGACCTGTCGGCATGACTGCGCACGCGACGGACGCTCGCCTCGTCGGGGGCAAGGAGTCGCCGTTCGGCACGGTGCAGGTGCCGGCGTCCTTCCCCGCGCTCCTTGAGCTGCGGCTCGGTGAGGCCGGCCGCGACGCCTTGGGCTTCGCGATCCACGTGCCGCAGTACCTCGCACAGGCCGAGTGGGCCGAGGGTGCCCTCGCCGCGCTCAACGCCATCACCGACGCGACCGGGCTCAACCTGCCCAACGACGACCTGATCGCCAAGGCCGGCGTCAACAACCGCGAGATCGCCTCCGAGCTCAACGACAACGCTGACGCCGGTCAGATCGTCAACGCACTCGAGCAGCAGTACGACGCGTTCGTCGAGGGTCAGGAGCGGCCGAGCCTGCTCGCGACCGAGGCCGAGGACCTCCCGTCGGCCGACGAGCTGGGCGCGGACATCGAGGAGTTCCTCCGCAACGTCAGCGACGACTGAAACCCCGACTTCGTGCCCGCTACGGACGGCGAGCTCCAGCGAGTTGTCCGTAGCGGGCACGAAGTCGGGAACGAGGTAGGTGGCGAGCTCCAGCGAGTTGTCCGTAGCGGGCACGAAGTCGGGAACGAGGTAGGTGGCGAGCTCCAGCGAGTTGTCCGTATGGGGCACGAAGTCGGGAACGAGGTAGGTGGCGAGCTCCAGCGAGTTGTCCGTATGGGGCACGAAGTCGGGAACGGCGTAGAGCGCGGGAGGGTCAGTCCTTGGCGTCGGACCAGCGGGCGATGACGGAGGTGTCGGCGACGAACCTCACAGGAGCGCCGGCGGCCCAGCGACGCGACGCGTCGGCCAACGACTGATCGACCAGCGCCGCCACCTCCGCAGCGCGTGACTCGGGGGCGTGCACGAGCAACTCGTCATGCAGGCACAGCACGATCTGCGCGCCCAGGGGTGCCCCAAGCGCCCGCACTGTCGCCGCCCACGCCTTGAACAGCTCCGCGGCCGCTCCCTGAATGATCGCGTTGCGCGCGAACCGTCCTCGGGCAGCGTCGAGCGCCGGGTTGGTGCCGACCGGCGACTGCGCCAGGAAACGTCCGGTGGGGATGAGCCGACCGCCAAAGGTCCGCAACGGCTCGCCGCGCACCCCTGTGTCGTAGGCCCGGTCGAGCAGCCCCATCGCCACGGGATACGCCCGCTCCAACCCCTTGAGCGCCTCGCCCGCCGCCCCCGACCGCTGGCCGTACATCGCCGCCAGCACGGCGATCTTGGCAACGGGGCGATCCACCCCCAACCGCGACGCGACGGGCGCATAGAGGTCGTCGGCCCGCGTCGCCTCGGCAAAGGCCGGATCCCCCGAGACGACGGCCAGCACGCGCGGCTCGATCTGCCCGAGGTCGGCGCGGACGAAGACGTGTCCCGGATGCGCCGCCACACCGGAACGCAGTGCCGCCGGCAGGTTGTGCAGGCCGTTCTCGGCCGTCATCCGCCCTGCGGCCCCGTCGCATGCGGTCCAGCCTCCGCGCAGCCGGTCGTCCGGCCCGACGCACTGGTCGAGCCAGCGGTAGCCATAGGTCGTCGCGATGCGCTCTGCCTTGCGCCAGGCCAACAACGCGTCGACGACGGGGTGCACGTGCCGATATGCGTCGAGCACCCACTTGCGCGTGTTGGGCACATCGACCCCGACCCCGGCAAGCATGTCGCGCACCTGCACCGGGTTGCGCAGGTCGGTCGACTCGCGCCCAGGAACGTGCCGCAGCACCTCGGCGTCGCGCTCTCGCCGAGCCACGGCAGCAGCCTCCTCCGACGCTGCCCGCGGCCCAGCGAACTCCCCGATGAGGCGCTCCATCACGACCCGGTCGACCGGCAACCCGCCCGCCTCCAGCTCGAGGCACATGAGCGCCGCCGCAGACTCGGAGTGGATGGTGCCGACGATCCGAGCACCCAGCGAGTCGGCCCGATCACGCTGTCGCACAGCGCATTCGAGCGCAGCCTGCGCCCAACGGAGCAGCCGCTCGTCGCTCTCGAGCCAGCCGGACGCCGCGTCGGCGCGCAGGTGCCCGTCGCCTCGGACGAGCTCCTCGGGACCGATGCCGTCCGATCCGGTGAAGTCGAAGAGGTCACCTCCCGACGGGGTCGGCATCGTCGCAACGGGTATGCCGTGTGCCCCCGCCCACACTCGGCCGGGCTCGGCCTTCCACCCGCCGTGCACGATGCGGTGGGCCTCCGCGAGGTCCCAGACCCGGGCGAGAGGTGAGCCGACAGCGGCCACCAGCTCGCCGGCATACGCCGCGGACCACCAGACCCACCGCGGTCGGGACGTCGACTCGGAGGCGACCATCGCGGACGCGATCTCAGCGACCGATCCGACGACGCGCAGGTCCGGCCCAACGAGGGCGGCGCGCCCACGGTGGACGACGACGGCGACGAGGTCGACACCTGTCGCTGGAGTAGCCATGAGCGGCAGCCTAGGTGAGGTCGATGACAGTGCGCGCAGCCCGGCATACCCGCTCTGACGTGGCAGGATCGGTGATGACAGCACCGCTACGGTGGCCCGGTCGGACCGGGCGCGCCACAGGAGGCCACGATGGGACTCTTCGGATTCGGCAAGGACGACGCCAAGGACGCCAAGGACCAGGTCGCCCAGACCAAGTCGGCACTTGAGCAGGCCCAGGATGCGCCCAAGGACCAGGGGTTCATCGGCAACCACGCCGCCAAGCTCGTCGAGAACCTCCTCGACAGCGGCATCGACGGCAAGGGTCCGTTCGACTCGGCCACCAAGGTCGCGGCCGCCGCCCTCAAGAAGAACAACGGCAACGTCGACGAGGCCGTCGACAGTGTCGTCAAGAGCCACCTCAAGCTCGCCGCGGCGGGCGGGTTCGTCACGAGCATCGGCGGGTTCATCACGCTGCCGATCTCGCTGCCCGCCAACGTCCTCGGCTTCTACCTCCTGGCCACGCGCATGACCGGCGCGGTCGCGTCCTTGCGCGGACACGACATCACGCAGCCACAGATCCGCACCGCCGTCCTCCTCACCCTCGTGGGGGCGGACGCCGACGACCTGCTCGCGAAGGCCGGCATGGTCGCGCCGACGGGACGTCTCACCAACCTCGCGGCCCAGCGACTCCCCGGCCCGGCTCTCATGGTCGTCAACAAGGCCATCGGCTTCCGGCTCCTGTCGACCGCGGGCAAGAAGACGTTCAGCCGCTTCGGACGCAACGTGCCGCTCATCGGTGGCGTCGTCGGAGCAGGTCTCGACGGCTGGCTGCTCAACCGCATCGCTGACAATGCCCGCCGCGAGTTCCCGCCGGCGACGGCGCAGATCACGGGAGCCTGAACCATGGCGCTGCACTCCAAGGTGTCCACGTTCAAGAGCCTCGCGACGGCGGTGCGCATTGCGACCCGTCCCGGTGGGCCGTCCATGCTCGAACGGGCCCAGGCGGTGCCGCGGCTCGTCAAGGCCGTGCGTTCGGGTGAATACCAGGGGACGTCCGTCGGACGGCTCCTCATGATCCTCGGGGCGGCGGGCTATCTCGTTTCGCCCGTGGACCTCCTGCCGGAGGGCATCCTGGGTGCCTTTGGTCTGGCCGACGACGCCATGGTGGGCTCGTGGCTGGCCGCGCAGCTCGTCACCGAGACCGAGGAGTTCCTCGCGTGGGAGCGCTCCACCGGTCGCGGTTCGGGGCACGGCGCGTCGGTGCCGGGCGAAGTCGTCGACGACTCCCGTGACGATTCCCCGTCACCTCGTGCGTGAGCTCTGTCCACAGGCCTTGCGCGTATGCCGTGTTGTCCACAATCGCGTGAACTGAGGCTTTCGCGGGCGGTGGGGTTCTTCCGACGCTGAGGGCATGACCTCAGTGAAGATCTCCACCACCGAAGAGCTGCTTGCCGTCCTGCCGCACCAGCTCGGCTACCGCCTCCACGACTGTGTCGCCATCTTGATGGTGACCGACAAGATCGTGGGGCCTGTCGCGCGCACCGACCTGCCCGACGAACGCGACGTCATGGAAGCGGCGGCGAACGTCCTCGACAGTCTGCTTCGCGTCGAGCCGCAGTTGGCCATGCTGGTGGGCTACGAATCGGTGCCGGGCGAGTCGCGGTCGCTCATGCACGCCCTGCACGACGGCCTGCTCGACGCCGGCGTCGCACTCATCGACCACGTCACGGTCCGTGACGGCCGGTGGTGGGGTGCCTGCTGCCGGCCTGGCGACACGCTCGACGGCTTGCGGCCCGAGCACCTCAAGGGCCATCCGATGGCCGATGACGCCTCCGTGCCGGCGGTGGCCGAGTTCATCGCACGGGGGAGTGCCCCCCTGTCGGATCGCACGGCCGCTGGGGCTCTCGTGCAGGAGGACCCGGTCCTGAGCGGCGGGGTCGGGGATGAGCTCGCGAAGTTGTGGGAGGAGTTCTGCCGGCAGATTGATCCGGAAAACCTCCTCAACGCCGGTGACGATGACGACCACGACAAGGACGAGGACGAGGACGACTGCACGGGGTGCTGCGAACCCGGCACGTGCAGCTGGTGCGACTCGTGGGACGAAAGCGATGAACAGGATGACGACGACGATGACCTGGCTGAGGAAAGGGAGCAGGCACGGCTTGCCCTCCTCGGGCAGGTGATCGCGCGCATCAGCGAGCAGTCACAGCAGGCCCAGCGGGTGCCAGAGCTCTGGGCCCGGGTGCTGGCGCCACCGGGGGAGCGGGGAGACGTCTTCGAGGTCTCCGACGTCCAGGTCGCACGCATGGTGCGCTCTCTCGTCAACAGGGCCTGGCGCGACGCGCTCATCGCGTGGCTGTCTCCCGTGATGTTCCCCCTCGACAAGGTCGACGACGACTCGAACGCGTTGTTGCGCAGTCACGTGCCGACGGGGCCGGCCACGACACAGGTGGCCTCACAGGTCGCCCTGCGGCGGCTGCTCCAGCTCGCGCGACGCGTGCCCGACACGTGGTCGCACGAGGCTGCGGCGATCTGCACGATGGCCGCCTGCGTGGCCTGGGGCATCGGCAACGGCTCGACCGCTGGTGATGCGGTGACCCGTGCGCTGCGCGTCGATCCGGACTATCGCCTCGCGAAGTACCTCGGTCGGATGATCGAGTTCCAGATGCGTCCTCGCCACCTCTGGACCGACGTCGCCGCCTGAACCGACGGCGTGCGCCGTGAGGCTGCGAAATCTGCTCACTCTCACGCTGCGGACAGGGTGCCGTCGCAGGCGTCGCCGGTTCTAGACTCGGGCACAGGTCATGAGTCCCAGCGACAAGCCCCGGCTTGCTGGGCGGCAACCCTCCTCGCGGTGGGGTGCCCCGGGTGAAGACACGGCCCTTCCGGCATCGGAGGGGCAAGCGCGATCCGAGGAGCAACTCCGATGACCATCACCGACCTCCCGACAGCGTCGTTCTGGCGCCCGGGCGACCACCCGGGCGAGCGTCAGTTCGCCCACGTGGGGCCCGTCGCGCTCGAGCGCGGTGACTCGCTGCCCGACGTCACCGTGGCCTACGAGACGTGGGGAACGCTCAACGCCGCCCGCGACAACGCGGTGCTCGTCGAACACGCCCTCACCGGCGACGCCCACGTCGAAGGCCAGGCCGGTCCGGGCCACGCCACGCCCGGGTGGTGGGACGGGCTGGTGGGGCCGGGACGCCCGCTCGACACCGACCGCCTCTTCGTCGTCGCGAGCAACGTCCTCGGCGGGTGCCAGGGCACGACGGGTCCCTCGAGCGACGCTCCCGACGGTCACCCCTGGGGTGGACGGTTCCCGGCCATCACGATTCGCGACCAGATCACGGTCGAGGTGCTCCTGGCCGACCAGCTCGGTATCGACCGCTGGGCAGGTGTCCTCGGCGGGTCCATGGGTGGGATGCGCGCCATCGAGTGGGCGACCTCCCATCCGGAGCGGGTCGAGACGTGCATCGTGATCGCCTCCACGGCATACGCGACCGCCGACCAGATCGCCTGGTGCCAGCCGCAGTTGCTCGCCATCCGGAGCGACCCTCGTTTCCACGCGGGTGACTACTACGAGCACGGCGTGGCACCGCTCGACGGGCTGGGGATCGCCCGCCGCATCGCCCACGTGACCTATCGCCACGAGGGCGAGCTCTCGGAGCGGTTCGGTCGTGATGCCCAACCGGGTGAGGAACCGCTCGGTCGTGGCGGACGGTTCGCGGTCGAGTCCTACCTCGACCACCATGCTGGCAAGTTGGGTGCGCGTTTCGACGCCAATTCCTACCTCGTCCTCAGCGAGGCAATGAACAGTCACGACATCGGCCGTGACCGCGGGGGAGTCGCAGCGGCGCTCGCGGCCTTCACCGGTCGCCTCGTCGTCGCTGGCGTCGACACCGACCGGCTCTATCCGGCGCGCCTCTCCGAGGAGATCGCGGCACTTCGCCCGGGCACGACGTTGAAGCACATCTCGTCGCGGTTCGGCCACGACGGTTTCCTCATCGAGATCGAGCGGGTCGGTCAGATCATCCGCGAGGCGTTCGACGGTGGCCCGGGCGACGTCTGATCGGGCACTGATCTGGCACAGACGGCGCCACGCTCGTCTCGGCCTCAAGGCGCGCCGGGCTGGCCCCGTGTCAAGCGTCACAATCTCCGGTACGGTCCCAGCAAGAGCCCGAGCGGGCTGACCTGCTGTCAAGGAGGAACTCGTGGCCATCGTCGTGGGATACATCCCGACCAAGGAAGGCGCGGCCGCGCTGACTCGTGCCGGCGAGGAAGCACTCCTGCGCAAGACCAATCTCATCATCATCAACTCCGACCGCGACGGGTCAGGTGACGGCGGCGATCTCGAGTCCGTCCGCAAGGACCTGGAGGGCAAGGGTGTCGACATCGAGATCCGCCAGCTGGTCCGCGGCAACGAGCCGGCCGAGGATCTCATCGGCGTCGCCGAAGAGATCGGCGCCGAGCTCATCGTCATCGGTCTGCGCCGCCGCACCCCCGTGGGCAAGCTGATCCTGGGTTCCAACGCCCAGCGGATCCTGCTCGACGCACCCTGTCCGGTGCTCGCCGTCAAGAGCTGATCGACACCTGAAGGAATCGCCGCGGCTCCCCCTGGAATAGGGATGGGGGCCGCGGCGATTTATAATGTAAACGCACCCTCCAAGCAACGGCCGATCCTCACCCCTGCGGATCACGTCAGAGAGTGCACAAACTTGACCAGCCGGTCAGTGCTCCGCCCGCGCGTGAGCATCGCCGTGTGCTCCCCGTGACGAAAGGTTGTCGGTCGCCTGTGCCCACGAACGCCTCCGAGATGCCCCTCCCCACCGAGTTCAGCCACCCCGCCCTCCAGGACCTTGTCCGCGCCGGACACACGACCGGCCAGGTGACGGGTGAGCAGGTGGCCCAGGCCATCCACGCGGCGGGTGTGAAGGCCAGCCGCGGTCGGATCGTCCTGACGGCACTGGCCGCTCAGGGCATCGAGGTCAGCATGACGCTGCCGGACCGCGCTGTGGCTGCGACCAAGGCGACGGCCAAGAAGACGACCACCGCCACGACCAAGAAGGCGGCTGCAGCCAAGGCCACTCCGGCCAAGGCCACCGCAACCAAGGCCACCGCTGCGAAGGCCACCGCCACCAAGACGGCCGCGAGCAAGGCCGCCGACGCCGACGAGACTTCGGCCACGAAGGCCGCTCCGGCCAAGAAGGCGGCGGCTGCGAAGACCACCAAGGCTGCTCCGGCCGCCAAGGCCGCTCCGGCCGCGACGACCAAGCAGGCCGCTTCCGCTGCAGTGACGCCGGCCGCCAAGGCCGCCGCCAAGAAGACCGCGGCCAAGAAGGCTGCTGCTGCCAAGGCCGACGCCGACGTTGCTGCGGTCGCGGCCGGGCCCGAGGACGAGGGCGACGACGCTGACGACAAGAAGGACGAGCCCGCGACCACTGCGGTCGCAGCTGGTGGCTTCGTCCTGCGTGATGACGACGAAGAGGACGCCCCCGTCCAGCAGGTCGTCACCGCTGGTGCGACGGCCGATCCGGTCAAGGACTACCTCAAGCAGATCGGCAAGGTCGCCCTCCTCAACGCCGAGCAGGAGGTCGAGCTCGCCAAGCGCATCGAGGCCGGCCTGTTCGGTGAGGAGCGCCTCAACTCGGGCGACAAGATCGACATGAAGCTCAAGCGCGAGCTGTGGTGGATCGCCCAGGACGGAAAGAACGCCAAGAACCACCTGCTCGAGGCCAACCTGCGTCTGGTCGTCTCGCTCGCCAAGCGCTACACCGGTCGCGGCATGCTCTTCCTCGACCTCATCCAGGAGGGCAACCTCGGCCTGATCCGTGCGGTCGAGAAGTTCGACTACACCAAGGGCTACAAGTTCTCGACCTACGCGACGTGGTGGATCCGTCAGGCCATCACGCGTGCCATGGCCGACCAGGCCCGCACGATCCGTATCCCGGTCCACATGGTCGAGGTCATCAACAAGCTGGCGCGTGTGCAGCGTCAGATGCTCCAGGACCTGGGCCGCGAGCCAACTCCAGAAGAACTCGCCCTGGAGCTTGACATGACGCCCGAGAAGGTCGTCGAGGTGCAGAAGTACGGCCGCGAGCCGATCTCCCTGCACACGCCCCTCGGCGAGGACGGCGACAGCGAGTTCGGAGACCTCATCGAGGACTCCGAGGCCGTGGTCCCGGCCGACGCGGTGAGCTTCACGCTCCTCCAGGAGCAGCTGCACTCGGTCCTCGACACACTCTCCGAGCGCGAGGCCGGCGTCGTCTCGATGCGCTTCGGTCTCACCGACGGTCAGCCCAAGACCCTCGACGAGATCGGCAAGGTCTACGGCGTGACGCGTGAGCGCATCCGTCAGATCGAGTCCAAGACGATGAGCAAGCTCCGTCACCCGAGCCGTTCGCAGGCCCTTCGGGACTACCTCGACTGAGTCTCCAACTCAACGAACGACGCAACGTATGCCGTCCGCTCACCAGAGCGGGCGGCATACGTGCGTTGTGGCTGGGTCAGTGGCGGCGGAGGCGGGACCAGGCTGCGCGGGGCCAGTCGACCACGGCGTCCCTGGTGTCTCGCCATTGCCGCAGGCCATCACCCGGCACGAGGTGGGCCCTTACCTGGTCGCTGCGTTGACGAGCCGACAGGGCGGCCTTCCAGACGGTCTTCGCATCCGCGTGCACGTCGGGGATCTGCGCCTGCGGAGGGGCGTAGCGAGCCCGCTCGACCGTGGCCACGATGCGGCCCATGGCCTCCTTGGACCTGCCCGACAGGATGGCGTCCTGGGTGAGCCGCGCTCCGGCCTGGCGGGGGGTGCTGCCGTCCGGCGGAGCGATGCCGATGTCACCGAGGCGTGAGATGAGCGAGGCCCATTCGGCCTCGACCCGTTCGGCATCGTCGCGGGCCGCGATCCGCAGCCGGCGGCGCCGCACCCGGGCCGCGACGGGCAGCAGGAGCAGGGACAGCACGACGGCGAGCAGGACGACGAGGACAAACAGGTTGTCGCCGACCCAGGCGATGGGCCCGGACGCTGTCGACGACTGGTCGTCGACAGCACCGGCGTCGCTCTCGGGGCGTTCACTGGTGGAAGGCGACGGGACCGCGCCAGTGGGTGTCGGGGTGGGGGTCGCCGACGAGCCGACCTCTGCCGGGATGAGGCTGTAGGTGGGCGCACCACCGGTGCGCACGCCGGGAGTGGGCTCGAACCGGGTCCAGCCCAGGTCGGGGAACCACAACTCGGGCCATGCGTGGGCGTCAGCAGCCTTCACCGTGTAGGAGCCGTTGGTGTAGGTGCCGGGGAGGAACCCGATGGCCATCCGCGACGGAATGCCCTTGAGCCGGGCCGCCATGATGAAGGCCGACGCGAACTGCACGCAGTAGCCGGTGCGTGACACGAGGAAGTTCGACAGGGGGTCGGACATCATCGTCCGACCCGACACCGGATCGGTGGGGGTCGGCAGCTGGAGTGAGTAGGTGTACTGGGTGCTGCGGAAGTGCGCCTGCAACAGGCGGGCGGTCTCGAGCGCTGAGGAGCCCTCTGGCACAACGGTGTCGACGAGTTGCTGGAGGCGGTCCAGACCTTCACCGTCGATCTCGCTGTAGATCCCCTCCTCCCAGCCGCGCGGGCGGGGCCCCTCGAGTGAGAAGGCGCTGTCGGTGGGCGCGAGCTGGCTGTAGGTGGCGGCGTAGTCGTCGATCTTCTGGTCGACCTCATAGCTGCCGACGAGGTTGCTGCGCAGTGGCACATCACCCAGGTTGACCGCGACCAGCGGAGTGGGAAGAGCGATCTGGGGCGCCTGCAGCCGGTTGTCCTTGACCTTGACGTTGACGTTGGTCCGCTTGACGTCGGCATCACCGACCGGCGTGTCCGGCCCTCCGGTGAGGACCTCGTTGGCGTCGAGTGACGTGCTCCACTGGCCCCGCCGGTAGTCGGTGAGGACGCCGACGCGCAGGGGATCAGGGGAGGTGGCGGTTGTCGTGTAGTCGAGAACGGGGGACTGGGACTGGTCCTCGAGCGAGCGGAGCAGATCGACGGTCGTGTTGAGGGTGATCGCGTCACCGCCGCCGCGGGCGTTGTCGGACCGACCGAGCCCGTCGGCGATGAACGTCGTCGGCAGGTGTGGCACGACCATCGGCAGCACCACCGCGAGGGCCAGGGCGCCAGCGCCGAGGAGTCGCGCCGTCCCGGCCACGCCGAGGACGGGGTCGTGGTCTTCGCCATCGACACCTCGTGGGACCGCGGTGCTCCAGCGGCGCACCGTGCCAAGGCCCTGGGTGGCGAGGAGGGAGAGCCAGAACGCGACGGGCAGGATGAAGTACTTCCAGGACAGCCCCTCACCGGAGTTCGTCGCCGAGACGAGGTAGGCCGTGAGCAGGGCGAGCCCGGCGAGGGCCGGCGAGCGCAGGGTCACCCCGATGGCGTCGACGACCAGTGCCGTGAGGCCGACGAGGATCGTGATGGCCACGATGACGCCGCGTTCGGTGGGGGCGGGGGCCGAGTAGGCCATGACCGTGTCGCCTGCCTCGCGCAGGAGGATGCCGAGCGACGAGACGGTGTCGGCGCCCGGGACGAAGCCGAAGTAGAGGTGCCCCTGGCCGTGCATCCACGAGATCGCGAGGAAGGCCGCGATCGCCTGTCCGAGGACGACCAACCACCTGGACGCGACGAGCGTTCGCAGGCCGAGGCCGACGAGCGCGATGGTCATGACGACGACGACGCTGGGACGCACCCACGTGTTGGCGTCGAACAGTGTGAGCAGGGGAAGCGCGACGGTGAAGGTCGCCAGAGCCGCGAGCAGCGTCTCGACCGGGCGGGTGCGGTTCATCGTGCACCCAAGAGGGTGCGGGAGCCGGCGACGGTCGCCCAGGCGTCAGCGACCCCGAGGCCGGGCTCGACGGAGAGGACCGACCATCCGGCCCCTGCGAGGGATGCGGTCGTGGCGCGAGGGTCGAGGTCCTCGAGGGCGGGGGTTCGACCTGGGCCGGCGAACGCACCGGCGTCGACGACGAAGGACAGGCCCGGGCCGCCCGGCTGGCGCAACGAGGACAGGGCGCGCGCAGCGTCGTCGTCGACGGCGCCGACCAGAGCGACGATGAGACCGCCCTGGGCCGTGGCCGCGCTCGCCGCGTGGAGGAGGCTGCCGATGCCGGCCTCGTCGGTGGGCACGGCGCGAGCGAGGGTCTCCAGGGCCTGGTCGAGGTCGAAGTCCTCGCGGACCCCCGACTCCTGACCTGCGTCAGGGGTGAGCAGGTGCACGGCGAAGCCCGTGTCGAGCAGGTGGGTCACGACGGAGGCCGCCATGGTCACGGCCCACTCGAGCGACCCGGTGGGACCCTTGCCGCCGTGGGCGCGGGCGCGGGTGTCGAGAAGGACGACGGCCCGACGCTTGGCCGGACGGTCCTCCTGGCGCACCATGAGTTCTCCGGTGCGGGCCGTCGCTGGCCAGTGGATGCGGCGCAGGTCGTCGCCGTCGCGGTACTCGCGCACCGACTGGTCGTCCTCACCGTGCAGGGCCACGCGGTGGGGGACCGATCCCTCGGCGCCGAGCCCACGCCCGAGCGCTCGCCCGTCGCTGAGGCTGAGGACGCGGGGCAGGACGAGCAGTTCGTCGTGGGTGCTGAGCGACGCGTGACGCATGGTCAGACCGAAGGGGTCCTGGACGCGAACGCCGAGCGGCCCGAGACGGTGAGCGCCGCGCGCGTGGGCGCGGACGGCATACTCCACATGCGTCGTGACACTGGCGGGCAGCGCGGGGATGACGAACCGCGGCCGGTCGCCCAGGGAGTAGTCGAGGTGTTCCTCGGCGAACAGGGCGGGCGAGCGGGTCAGGGAAGGGTTGGAGATCGTCATCTGCACGACGGCAGGCTCGTCGATGGTGACGCGTGAGGGTCGTGCGTGCCGCTCCACGACGAGGGTGAGGTCATGGCGACGACCCAGCATCCCGGCGAAGATCGGCAGCGCCATGAGCGCGGTGCCGATGCGGCTGAGATCGTGCTGACCCAGGGCCAATCCAGCGAGGACGAGGACGATCCCCGAGGCGAGGAAGGCCGCGCCTCGCGTCGTGAGGGAGTCTCGGAACCGACGCATGTCGCCGCGTCAGCGTGTCGGGGCAGGGACGCGAACGCGCTGGAGCAGGTCCGTGAGCACGTCGGCTGCGGACCGGTGCGCGAGCTGGCTCTCACCCGTGAGCATGAGTCGGTGGGCGAGGACCGGGATCGTCATCGACTGCACGTCGTCGGGCAGGACGTGGTCCCGTCCGGCAAGGGCGGCGTGGGCACGGCTGGCGCGCAACAGGTGAAGGCTCGCGCGAGGTGACGCCCCCAGACGCAGGGCCGAGCTCGAGCGAGTGGCCTGGGTGAGGTCGACGACGTACTGCTTGAGGGCCTGCGAGGCGTGGACCCCGCGGACCGCCTCGATCATCTGGGTCACGGTGGCCGCGTCGGTGACGGGGCGCAACTCGTCAAGGGGGGAGCGGGCGCTGTGCTGGTCGAGCATGTCGACCTCACTGCGCGCCGACGGGTAGCCCATGGAGATGCGCGCCATGAAGCGGTCGCGCTGCGCCTCCGGGAGGGGGTAGGTGCCTTCCATCTCGATCGGGTTCTGCGTCGCGAGAACCATGAACGGGCGGGGAAGCGCGTAGGTCGTGCCGTCGACGGTGACCTGTGCCTCCTCCATCGACTCGAGCAGCGCGGACTGTGTCTTGGGTGAGGCGCGGTTGATCTCGTCACCGACGACGACGTTGGCGAAGATCGCACCCGGGCGGAACTCGAAGTCGCGCACGTCCTGGTTGAAGACGCTCACACCGGTGATGTCGCTGGGCAGGAGGTCGGGTGTGAACTGCACCCGTCGCACGGATGCGTCGATGCAGCGCGCGAGGGTCTTGGCGAGCATCGTCTTGCCGACTCCGGGGACGTCCTCGATGAGGAGGTGTCCCTCGGCCAGGAGCGCAGTGACGGCGGTGCGCACGGCGGCCGGCTTGCCCTCGATGACGGTGTTCATCGCGCTCTGCAGTGAGCTCGCCACCTGGAGGACCTGATCGAGCGCTGCGCCCGATCGCGGCGCGCCCCCGTCAGCTCGTCGCTGCTCTGGATTGTTGCGGACCTGATGGACCTCGTCGTGTGTGGACACCGATGGCTCCTGGGATGGGCGCTCCCGAAGCCCTGCGCAACGGGGTTTTCGATCTTGCCCCACATTCCACCACTGGGGTAGGCGCTGGGGTCACAAATGCGTCGCTTCACAGCGTGCGTGCAGGTTCAGCGGGGGTGAGCGGACGGCATACGTGGGTATGCCGGGTGCTCCCGAGCGTGCGAACCGGCCGTCACGCCGAAAGCACTCCACTTTGCACCACCGCCTCTGACCTGCGAAAAAAGGGTTACTGAAGCCAGGTAACGACTTGATTTCGGTCAAAGGTGGAGTAAAGTGGAGGAATCCGGAGAGAAGTGTCGCCCCGGGGTCGGGTCGAAGTTGGGGAGGTGAGCGCGGTGTTTCTCGGTACGCACACGCCCCGCCTCGACGACAAGGGCCGCCTGTTCCTCCCGGCCAAGTTCCGTGAGCGCCTGTCAACCGGCCTCGTCGTGACCCGCGGGCAGGAACGCTGCCTCTACGTCTTCCCCATGGACGAGTTCGTCAAGGTGACCCAGCAGATGCAGGAAGCGCCGACGACCAACCGCGCCGTCCGCGACTACATCCGCGTCTTCCTCTCCGGCGCCAGTGACGAGATCCCCGACAAGCAGGGACGCGTGACCGTCCCGGCCCACCTGCGTCAGTACGCCGGTCTCACCCGGGAGTGCACCGTCATCGGCACGGGATCGCGCGTCGAGGTCTGGGACACCGACGCCTGGAACGCCTACCTCGCGAGCACCGAGCAGGCCTACTCCGAGCAAGCCGAGGAGGTCATCCCCGGACTCATGTGATGCATCCCCGGCTCCCGGCCTCCAGCCGACTGGGCTCCCGACACGACTTCCCCCGTGCCGGGCCCCGGACGGATGGGGACCAGGAGCCGGGGAACGGATCACGACCCCGCAGGGACCGACCCGCTGCCGCACCACATCTCAGCCCCACCGCACAGCGCCAACACCAGATGCACGCCACAGCCAGTCACAGCCAGTCACAGCCAGAAGGAGATCGAGATGGAGTCACGGGGAGCCGCCGAACAGCGGCACGTTCCCGTGCTCCGCGACCGCATCGTCGAACTCCTGGCCCCGGCCCTCACTCAGCCGGGGTCCGTTCTGGTGGATGGGACGCTCGGGATGGGCGGCCACGCGGAGGCCTTCCTCGAGGCGTGCCCCGAGGCGACCGTCATCGGAATCGACCGCGACGAAGAGGCGCTGGCGCTCGCCGGGGAGCGGCTCGCCCGCTTCGGCGAGCGGTTCCGTGGCGTGCACGCCGTCTATGACGAGATCGGCGACGTCGTGAAGGACCTTGGTCTGCGCGAGGTCCAGGCCGTGCTGTTCGACCTCGGCGTCTCCTCGCTCCAGCTGGACGAGGCCGACCGCGGTTTCGCGTACGCCCAGGACGCGCCCCTCGACATGCGCATGGACCAGGGGAGCGGCATCACCGCCGCCGAGGTCCTCAACACCTACGCCCCCGCCGACCTCCTGCGGATCCTGCGGGACTACGGCGAGGAGCGGTTCGCCAAGCGCATCGTCTCCTCTGTCGTGCGCGAACGTGAGATCGAGCCGTTCACGCGCTCTGCCCGACTCGTCGAACTGCTGCGCGCAGCCGTGCCTGCGGCCTCGCAGCGCACCGGCGGCCACCCGGCCAAGCGCACCTTCCAGGCATTGCGCATCGAGGTCAACGACGAGCTCGGCGCCTGGCAGCGCGCGGTCCTCGGCTCGATCGACGTGCTTGCCGTCGGCGGACGGATTGCCGTCCTGTCCTACCACTCGCTCGAGGACCGCATCACCAAGCGCGCGCTCGTCGCCGGTGCAACTTCAAGCACCCCTCCCGGTATCCCCGTCGAGCTCCCCGAGCACGCGGCATACCTCCGTCTGCTCACCCGAGGCGCCGAAGAGCCCTCGGAGTCCGAGCAGTCCACGAACCCCCGATCCGCGTCGGCACGACTGCGGGTTGCAGAACGTACACGTCCTACGAAGGGAGCCCGGCGATGACTCAGACCGCGGCCCGTCCACTGAATCGCTCCGCACCACGGACGATCCCGCGCACGTCCCGTCCGCGTCCGCTGCGCGTCGTCCGCGAGCAGCCGCAGCACGGTCAGCCGGCGTTCGTCGCCGCCTGTCTCGCCCTGCTCATCGCCGGCCTGATCGGCGTGCTCATGCTCAACACCGCCATGGCCAAGGGCTCCTTCGTCCTGGGTGACCTGCAGGACACCTCCAACCAGTTGTCCGACGCCGAGGAGGAGCTCAGTCACGCGATCGACGCCTCGAGCACTCCGGCCGAGCTGGCCAAGCGCGCCCTCGACATGGGCATGGTTCCGTCGACGACCGCCGCGTTCCTCCGACTCAGCGATGGCAAGGTTCTCGGCGTGGCGGAGGTCCCGGACGCGAAGAAGGAATTTACTGTTGCCACACAAGGCAACTCGGCTGCCGCGGCTGCCCGCCCCGCCACGACCCCTGCGACAACGGTCAAGACGGTGGGCACCGTGACGACGACAACGGTGACGACGGTCAAGGGGGCCAACATCGAGGTGACGACCACGAGCGTCGACTCCCGCACGGGGATGACCAGCACGACGACCTCGACCAGCAAGCAGGCCCCCGCGCAGGCTGCCAGCGCCGGCACCGGGCCGAGCTCCACGGCCACGGCCTCCCCGAGCAACTCGGGCGCCACCCCGTCGGCCAAGCCGGACGCCTCGGCGAAGCCCGACGCGTCGACCGCACCGAACCAGGCGGCTCGCCCCACCGCCACGACGACGCCGTGACGCCCCGGACGCCGCCGCCGCGCCCGGCCAAGAAGCGCCAACCCCCCGCCACCGGTGCTGCTCGCACGCAGAAGCCTGCTCCGGCAAGACGACCTGCCCCCGCGAAGCGTCCGGCTGCGGCCAAGCGCCCCGGTCCGGCCAAGCGTCCTGCCCCGGGCCGGGTCGCGTCGTCGTCGAGGGCCCAGGGTGCCTCGCGTCCTGCGCCTCCCCGGACGGCGCGCAAGGGACCGCCGCGTCGCCCCACGGCCCGGCGCAGGGCCACCACGCCGCCGGGCAATCCCCGCCGTCGCATGCGCGGACTGACCGTCGCCACGATCTTCGTCTTCAGCATCTTCGCGGCGCAGCTGCTCCGGATCCAGGGCTTCGACTCGTCCGCCGTCGCCGCCGAGGCGCTCGAGCAGCGCACCGAGAAGGTCACGATCCCTGCCCTGCGGGGCAAGATCACCTCTTCGGACGGTGTCGTGCTCGCGTCCAGCCGGGCTCGCGAGACCGTCGTCGCCGACCCCACGGCCGTCTGCACCTACAAGCAGAAGGACAAGAAGAAGTGCGACCCCGCCACGAGCGGTGTCGCCGTCGACCTTGCCGCCAAGGCTCTCGCGCCCCTGCTCGGCAGCACCGTCGAAGACCTGCGCCCCAAGCTCACTGGCAAGGGCCGCTACCAGGTCCTCGACCGCAAGGTGAGCCCGCTGACGTGGCGCAAGGTCGCGGGACTCGGCATCCCCGGCATCTACAAGGACTCGGCCGAGGCTGTCCCCGAGCGCGTCTACCCGCAGGGCCCCAACTCCGCCTCGCTCGTCGGGTTCGTCACCGATGACGGCGCGGCCGGTGGCGGGCTCGAGACGATGATGGACAAGGCCCTCAAGGGCACCGCTGGCCACTCCGTGTTCGAGAAGGCGCCCGACGGATCCAAGATCCCCGGAGGTCGTCAGGGTGGGGTCAAGGCCGTGGACGGCAAGGACGTCACCCTCACGGTGAACTCCAACATCCAGTGGTACGCCCAGAACGCGATCGCGCAGCAGATGGCCAAGATGGGTGGGCAGTCCGGCACCGCGGTCGTCATGAACGCCAAGACGAGCGAGATCCTCGCGCTGGCCTCCTACCCGACCTACGACCCCAACGACATCGGTCGCGCCAAGGGCAGCCTGGTCAACAAGGCCCTCAACGACGTCTTCGAGCCCGGCTCGACGGCCAAGGTCATGACGATCGCTGCGGCGATCGAGGACAAGAAGGTCACCCCGGACCAGCCCGTCATCATCCCCAACCGGATGAAGCGCTACGACGCGCTGTTCAAGGACAGCCACGACCACCCGACCCTGAACCGCACCGTCGCCGGCACGCTCGCGGAGTCGAGCAACATCGGGACGATCCTCATCGGTGAGACGCTCGAGTCCAAGCGGCTGGAGGAGTACTACCGCAAGTTCGGCCTCGGCTCGAAGTCCGGCATGGGCTTCCCCGGGGAGTCCGCCGGTCTCCTTGCCCCGGCCGAGAAGTGGAGCGGCACCCAGCGCTCGACGGTCATGTTCGGTCAGGGCCTGTCGGTCACGGCGATCCAGGCGGCCTCGGTCTTCCAGACCATCGCCAACGGCGGAGTCCGCATGACGCCGAACCTCATCGAGGGCACGACCAACGCCAACGGCACCTTCACCAAGACGGCGTCCAAGCCCGGGACCCGCGTCGTCTCTCAGGACACGGCGAGCAAGATCAACGCCATGCTCGAAGGCGTGGTCTCCAAGGAGGGCACTGCCCCCCAGGCCCAGATCCCCGGATATCGCGTCGCCGGCAAGACGGGTACGGCCGACTTCTACGACGCCACTCTCCGCAGGTACAGCGGCAAGACAGCCAGCTTCATCGGCTACGCACCTGCCGACAACCCCGAGATCGTCGTGGCCGTCATCATCCAGCGACCCAGCGCGAGCATCTTCGGCGGGACGGTCGCCGGCCCGGTCTTCCACGACGTCATGACCTACGCCCTCCAGGAGCTCAAGGTCCCCCCGACGGGGACGACCAAGGCGCCGATCAAGATCTCGGTCACCCCGGAGGAGGCCGCGTCGGACCCCAGGACACTGCGGGACAGACCACGCGGCAGCGGCAAGTAGTCTGACTGGTCGTGTCTGCACCCCGACCCGCCTCCCTGACCAGCTCGAGCGTTCGTGACCTCGCGCTGCTCGTAGGCGCACCCACCGCCGGTCTCAGCGACGTCGATGACCTCGTCGTCAGCGGAGTGACCCTCGACTCGCGCGCCGTCCGACCCGGAGACCTGTATGCCGCACTGCCCGGTGCCCGGGCCCACGGCGCCGACTTCGCCGCGCAGGTGGCGGACGCGGGCGCCGCTGCGGTCCTGACCGATGCCGACGGCGTCGAGCGACTTCGTGCGGCCGGTGTCGCGCTGCCCGTGATCAGCATCCAGGAGCCGCGATCCGTCCTCGGCAGGATCGCCGCACACATCTATGGCACGACAGACCTGAACCTCACCATGGTGGGGATCACCGGCACCAACGGCAAGACGACGACGGCCTACCTCGTGGCCAGCGCGCTCGACGTGCTGGGGCACCGGACCGGGCTCATCGGGACGGTCGAGACGCGCATCGGTGACGAGCGCATCAAGAGCGTGCGCACGACGCCCGAATCCACCGACCTCCACGCGATCCTTGCCGTCATGGACGAGCGCGACACGGACACGTGTGTCATGGAGGTCTCGAGTCACGCGCTCAGCCAGCACCGCGTCGACGGTGTCGTCTACGACCTGTCGCTCTTCACCAACCTCTCCCAGGACCACCTCGACTTCCACGCCGACATGGAGGACTACTTCTCCGCCAAGGCGATGCTGTTCACCCCGGAGCGCTCGACGCGCGGACTCATCTGTGTCGATGACATCTGGGGCCGCCGCCTCGCGGAGGAGTGCGGCATACCGGTCACGACGTTGACGACGCTCGAGGGCCAGGTTGCTGACTGGGTGGTCACGGTGGACCCGACCGAACCTGCGCGATTCTCGCTGCGCGGCAGCGGAATCGAACTCGATCTGCGCTCAGCACTGCCCGGAGACTTCAACGTCGCCAACACCGCCATGGCAGCCGTCGCGCTGCTTCTTCTCGGTGAGGACACCGAGGCCGTGGGCCGCGCGATCCTCACGGACCCCCACGTCCCGGGTCGCATGGAGAAGGTCGCGCCCACCCAGGCGGCCGACATCGACAGCGGACTCCTCGCCGTCGTCGACTACGCCCACACACCGGATGCGGTCGAGGCTGCGCTGGCAGCGCTGCGACCCACGACCACCGGCCGACTCGTCGTCGTCCTCGGTGCCGGTGGTGACCGCGATCGCGGCAAGCGCCACGGCATGGGTCGGGCCGCGGCCGGACTGGCCGACGTCGTCGTCGTCACCGACGACAACCCCCGCAGCGAAGACCAGGCCGAGATCCGCACGGCAGTGGTCGAGGGTGCTCAGTCCCTCGACTCGACGGCGGTGCTCGTCGAGGTCGGCGGCCGACGAGAAGCCATTCGCGAAGGCGTTCGTCTCGCCCGCGAGGGCGGGCCGGGTTCCGTCGTCGCCGTCGTCGGCAAGGGACACGAGACCGGCCAGGAGATCGCCGGAGTCGTCCACCCCTTCGATGACCGTGACGAACTGAGGGCCGCTCTGGACGAGGAGGTCACTTCGTGATCGCCCTGTCGCTCGCCGAGATCGCCGCCGCGACCGGAGGCACGCTCCACGGCGCGCCCACCTCAGGTCGCCGCCCCGTCATCACCGGTGCCGTCGTCACCGACTCCCGTGAGGCGCAGCCCGGCAGTCTCTACGTTGCTCGCATCGGCGAGTCCATGGACGGCCACCAGTTCGTCGGCGCCGCCCGCGACAACGGTGCAGTCGCCGCCCTCACGAGCCGGCCCGTCGACGAGCTGCCGTGCGTCGTCGTCGACGACGTCCAGGCCGCCTTCGTCGCCATCTCCCGCGCCGTCCTCGACCGCGCCACGAACCTCACCGTCATCGGCATCACCGGCTCGTCGGGCAAGACGAGCACCAAGGACCTGCTGGGCAGCGTCCTCGGTGCTGCGGCCCCGACGATCGCGCCGGTCGGTTCCTACAACTCCGAGGTCGGCGTCCCACTCACCGTCACCCGAGTCGCCGACGACACACGCTTCCTCGTCGTCGAGATGGGCGCCAGAGGCATCGGCCACATCGCCTACCTGACCAGGATCGCCCCACCGAGCATTGGTGTCGTCCTCAACGTCGGCACGGCCCACGTCGGCGAATTCGGTTCTCGCGAGGCCATTGCACGCGCCAAGGCAGAGTTGATCGAGGCCCTGCCGAGTGACGGCGTAGCCATCCTCAACGCCGACGACCTGGTCGTGCGCGCCATGAGCGACCGCACGAGGGCACGCGTCGTCCTCGTGGGCGAGGCCGCCGACGCGACCCTCCGCGCCGAGGACATCACCGTCGGCAGCGACGGCCGAGCGACCTTCCGCGCCATCACCCCGGCGGGCGAAGCCACGATCGCGCTCCGGCTCGTCGGTCGCCACCATGTGGGCAACGCCCTGGCCGTACTCGCCGTCGCCCTGGAATGCGGCATACCCCTCGCATCGGCGGCCACGTCGATCGCGGAAGCCGGCATCGTCAGCCGCTGGCGGATGGAAGTCACCGAACGCCCCGACGGGGTGACCGTCGTCAACGACGCCTACAACGCCAACCCCGACTCGATGCGCGCGGCTCTCGCGGCGCTCGAGTCCATGGGGGAGGGCCGGCGCACCTGGGCCGTCCTGGGCTCGATGCTCGAGCTCGGCGACGAGTCCGACACCGATCACGCCGAGGTCGGCGCCGAGGCACAACGGCGAGGTGTCGACGAGCTCCTCGTCGTCGGTGAGACCGCACGCCCCATGGCCGACATCGCGTCTGTCGACGGCACCCGTATCCGTTGGGTCGCCGACGCCGATGCGGCGCAGGCGTTGCTCCGGGCAGAAGTCGCACCACCAGACGTCGTGTTGTTCAAGTCGAGCCGGGATGCAGGTCTACGGTGGCTCGGAGACAGGCTCACCGAACCACCGACCGTGCCTGATCAGACACCAGCCCGCACCACCCAGGAGGACCCCCAGTGAAGGCCGTGCTCGTTGCTGCGGTGGTCAGTCTGATCGTCGCGCTGCTCGGCACTCCCATGTTCATCAAGTGGCTGGTGAAGCAGGGTTACGGCCAGTTCATCCGTGATGACGGTCCGACCTCGCACCACACCAAGCGCGGCACCCCGACCATGGGTGGGGCGGTCATCGTCGGCGCGACCCTGCTGGCGTACGCCATGGCGCACATCGTGTTCTGGTCGGCCCCCAGCTGGAGCGGCGTCCTCGTCCTGTTCCTCATGGCCGGGCTCGGGCTCATCGGTTTCCTCGACGACTACATCAAGATCAGCAAGCAGCGCAGCCTCGGGCTCCGGTCCAAGCAGAAGCTCGCCGGCCAGACAGCGGTCGCCACGATCTTCGCGATCCTCGCGCTGCAGTTCCCCAACAACTCGGGCCGCACCCCGGCCTCGACGAAGCTCTCGTTCGTCCGCGACTCCAACCTCGACCTGGCCTTCGCTGGGACGATCGTCGGCGTCCTGCTCTTCGTCCTCTTCGCCAACGTCGTCATCGCCGGCACGAGCAACGGCGTGAACCTCACCGACGGACTCGACGGTCTGGCCACCGGTGCGTCGGTGATGACGTTCGCGGCCTATGTCCTCATCGGGATCTGGCAGTTCAACCAGAACTGCCAGACCAACCCCGGCATCAAGTGCTACGAGGTGCGCGACCCGCTCGACCTCGCCATCGTCGCGGCGGCCGCGATGGGTGCCTGTTTCGGGTTCCTCTGGTGGAACGGCTCGCCGGCCAAGATCTTCATGGGCGACACCGGCTCGCTCGCCCTCGGTGGTCTGCTCGCGGGCCTCGCCATCGTCACCCGCACCGAGTTCCTCGTCGTCATTCTCGGCGGGCTCTTCGTCACCATCACGCTGTCGGTGATCATCCAGGTCGCGTCGTTCAAGTCGACCGGCAAACGCGTGTTCCGCATGGCCCCGCTGCAGCACCATTTCGAGCTCCTCGGCTGGCAAGAGGTGACCATCGTGATCCGCTTCTGGATCATCGCCGGCCTCTTCGTGGCGCTGGGTCTCGGCCTGTTCTACGCCGAATGGGTCGTGGGCGCAGCATGACCGCCGGCACCACCGATCGGCTGGAGCGGCTCACCCACCGCGAGGCCGATTGGGCAGGGCTGCGCGTCCTCGTCGCCGGACTGGGTGTCAGTGGCTTCGCGGCCGCGGATGCCCTGCTGGAGAGAGGCGCTCACGTCGTCGTCGTTGACGGCTCGTCCGCCGATTCGTCGCCGGCCATGGCCGAGCGCGCACGCATTCTCGAGGTCCTTGACGCCGAGTTGCGCTTCGGTCCCGAACACGTTGCGGGTATGCCGTCCGAGCAGGTCGATCTCGTCGTCACCTCTCCGGGATGGGCGCCGACCCAGCCTCTGCTGGCCGCTGCGGCTCAGGCTGGTGTGGCGATCTGGGGTGAGGTCGAACTGGCCTGGCGGATGCGACCCCTCGAAGGTGCGGCGCCGTGGCTCACCGTGACCGGAACCAACGGCAAGACCACCACCGTCCAGATGCTCACCTCGATCCTGCGGGCCGCAGGCAAGCGCGCGATCAGCGCCGGCAACGTCGGCACCCCGATCCTCGAGGCGATCATGGACCCGGAGCCGTTCGACGCGATCGCCGTCGAGCTCTCGAGCTTCCAGCTGCACTGGTCCGACTCGATCCGACCGCAGGCCTCGGTCTGCCTCAACGTCGCGCCCGACCACGTCGACTGGCACGGCAGCCATGACGACTACGTGGCCGCCAAGGGCAAGGTCTACAACGGCACGCAAGTCGCCTGCATCTACAACGTCGACGACCCCCAGACCGAACGCCTCGTCGAGGACGCGGAGGTCCAAGAGGGTTGTCGTGCCGTCGGGTTCACCCTGGGCACCCCAGCCCCGTCGATGTTGGGTCTCGTCGGCGACGTCCTCGCCGACCGAGCGTTCGTCGAGCAGCGCCGTCACGCCGCAGCCGAGCTCGCCACGATCGAGGACCTGCGTGGCGACGCACCCGACGTCGCGCCCCACCTCGTGGCCAATGCCCTGGCCGCGGCGGCTCTGGCCCGAGCACATGGCGTCGACGCCGGAGCGGTTCGCGCGGGCCTCAAGGCGTTCCGTCCCGAGGCACACCGCATCGCCCACGTCGCGACGCTCCACGAGGTGCGCTACGTCGACGACTCCAAGGCGACGAACCCCCACGCAGCGGCAGCGTCGCTCACGGCATACGAGCACGTCGTCTGGATCGCCGGTGGCCTCCTCAAGGGTGCCGACGTCGACGACCTCGTGCGCACGGCCGCTCCTCGGCTGCGTGGTGTCGTGCTCCTCGGTCGCGACCGCGCGCTGATCGCTGACGCGCTTGCCCGACACGCGCCGGATGTCCCCGTCGTCGACGTCGCGGACACGGACACTGGAGTCATGGATCGCGTCATCTCGCAGGCCGCGTCGCTCGCTCAGTCGGGCGATGTCGTGCTGCTTGCGCCGGCGGCCGCATCCATGGACATGTTCGTCAACTACGGCGCACGCGGAGACGCCTTCGCCGAGGCGGTGCTCCGCCGCGCGGCTTCGGGGGAGTGAACCAGTGAGCAGCACGACCGGTTCCGTCAAGAGTTCCGTCAGGACGCCAGCCAACAGCCCGGCCAAGGACGCTCGCAGCGCGGGCATCGTCTCCGAGTGGCTCGAGCGTCTCAACCGGCCCGTCACCACCTACTACGTCCTCGTCGGTGTGACGACGGTGCTCATCGCGTTCGGCCTGATCATGGTGCTGTCGGCCTCGGCCGTGACCTCGCTCAGCGAGACCAACTCCGGTTCGGCCTACTCGATCTTCTTCAGCCAGCTCGTGTTCGCGACGGTCGGGATGGTTGCGCTTCTCATCGCGTCGCGCCTGTCCGTGGCGACGTGGAAGAAGCTGGCCCTGCCCGTGCTCGTCGCCGGGCTCATCTTCCAGATTCTCGTCTTCACGCCACTGGGTGTGGGGGTCAAGGGCAACCGCAACTGGCTCAACTTCGGGTTCGTGACGATGCAGCCGTCCGAGCTGCTCAAGGTTGGACTGGCTCTCAGCGGTGGCCTCGTCCTGTCGGCCAAGCGCAAGCAGCTCGCCCGCGTCGGACACGCGCTCGTGCCCTACGTCTTCCCGATCGCCCTGTTGGCGATCGGCCTCGTTCTCGTCGGCCATGACCTCGGCACCGTGCTGGTCATGGCGGCCATCGTGGGCGGCGTCCTGTTCACCGCAGGAGTTCCCGGTCGATGGTTCGCCCTGTCCGCCGCGGCGTTCTCAGCCATGGCAGTGGCCTTCGTCGTCACCAGCCCCAACCGACTCGGGCGCTTCGACGTCTGGCTCGGCCGCGACACCGACCAGTTCGGGCCCGCACGGCAGTCCATCCACGGCCGCTATGCCCTCGCCGACGGCGGCTGGATCGGGGTCGGCCTCGGCCAGTCCCGCGAGAAGTGGAAGTGGCTCTCGGAGCCGCACAACGACTTCATCTTCGCGATCATCGGCGAGGAGCTCGGCCTGCCCGGGACGATCATGGTGCTCGCCCTCTTCGTCGTCCTCGCGCTGGCCTGCTACCGCCTCGTGATGCGCAGCTCCGACTTCTTCGTCCGCATCGCCACCGCCGGGATCATGAGCTGGATCATCGTCCAGGCCATGATCAACGTCGGCGCCGTCATCGGGCTGCTCCCCGTCATCGGTGTGCCGCTCCCGTTCGTCTCCTCAGGTGGATCGTCCCTCGTGACAACGATGTTCGCGCTCGGGATCCTGCTCTCGTTTGCCCGTGCCGAGCCCGGATGTGCGAAGGCTCTCGCTGCGCGTCCGTCGCTGCTCAAGCGCTCCTTCGCCGTTCTGCCCAAGCGGTCGCGGTCATGACCGACACGACCGGACTCCTGACGTCGGTCGTGCTCGCCGGTGGCGGCACTGCCGGGCACGTCTCGCCCCTGCTCGCCCTGGCCGACTGCCTGCGTCGCCGCGAGCCCGACGTCCGCATCACCGCCCTCGGCACGGCAGAGGGCCTCGAAGCCCGACTCGTGCCGGCGCGCGGCTACGACCTCGAGGTCGTCCCCAAGGTCCCCCTGCCGCGCCGGCCCTCGGGGGCGCTGCTCCGCCTGCCCGGGTCGCTGCGGCGGGCGGTGCAGGCCGCCGACGACGCGATCAGCGCTGCGGACGCCCGGGTCGTCGTCGGCTTCGGCGGCTACGTCTCGACGCCCGCCTACCTGGCAGCCCGGCGACGCGGCATACCCATCGTCGTCCACGAGCAGAATGCTCGCCCCGGCCTTGCCAACAAGGTCGGTGCGCGCTTCGCCACGCACGTCGCAGTCACCTTCCCGGACACGCCGCTGCGCGGCGCCACAGTCACGGGTATGCCGTTGCGACGCGAGATCGCGCTCCTTGACCGCAAGGCCCGCCGCGCCGAAGCCCTGGCCAACTTCGGGCTCGACCCGCAGTGGCCGACGGTGCTCGTCACTGGTGGCTCGCTCGGTGCGCAGCGCATCAACGAAGCCTTCCACGGTGCCGTCAGCTCGCTCAGCGCAGCAGGTGTCCAGGTGCTGCACGTGACCGGTGTGGGCAAGGAGTTCGACGTGCCCTCTGCCGGAGCAGGCGCTCCCTATGTCGTCGTTCCCTACGCGGACCGGATGGAGTTGGCCTACGCCGCGGCCGACATCGTCGTGGCGCGATCCGGTGCCAACACCGTCTGTGAGCTCACCGCCGTGGGGCTCCCAGCGGCCTATGTCCCACTGCCCATCGGCAACGGCGAGCAGAGCCTCAACGCGCGCGCCGTGGTCGCTGCCGGCGGTGGTCTCATCGTCGACGACGCAGACCTCACGACCGACTGGGTGGAGCGCACCCTGGTCCCGCTCCTGCGTGACGCCCCCGGCCTCGCCGAGATGGCGGCCGCAGCGGCGTCCGTGGGGGAGCGCGGCGGTGACGAGTTGCTGGCTGATCTCGTCATCGATGCTGCATCGAGGAGGGGCTGATCGTGCAGGCACGCAACCCGCGGTTCGACTTCACCACTGAGGTCCCCGGGCTCGACTCCCTGGGTCGCGTCCACTTCATCGCCATCGGTGGGTCGGGCATGTCCGCGGTCGCCCGCATCATGCTCGCTCGCGGTGTCATCGTGAGTGGCTCCGATGCCAAGGACAGCCCCGTCCTCGAGACCCTGCGTGGGCTCGGCGCGCGGGTCTTCGTCGGTCACGATGCCAGCCACGTGGCGGACATCGACACGGTCGTCATCTCCTCGGCGATTCCCGAGACCAACGTCGAGCTCGCGGCTGCGCGTGAGGCCGGATGTGTTGTCCTGCACCGCTCTCAGGGACTTGCGGCGACGATGCACGACTCCCGACCCGCGGCCGTGGCTGGTGCCAATGGCAAGACGACGACGACCTCGATGCTCACCGTCGCGCTGCAGGCGGCTGGCCTCGATCCGTCGTTCGCCTCCGGTGGAGAACTGACCGGTCAGGGCACCAATGCGGCCTGGACCGGAGGTGACGTGTTCGTCGTGGAGGCGGACGAGAGCGACGGCTCCTTCCTCGTCTATGGGCCAGAGGTCGCGATCGTCACCAACGTCCAGCCCGACCATCTCGACTTCTACGGCACCTTCGGCAACGTCCAGCGGGCCTACGCCACGTTCGCCGACTCGATCCGCGCCGACGGTCTGCTCGTGGCCTGCGCCGACGACGCCGGATCGGCTTTCCTCGCATCGAACGCCGCCATCGGCGGGACTCGCGTCCTCACGTACGGCTTCGACGGCACCGCAGACCTCACGTTGGCCGATCACCGTGCCGACGACGAGGGCATCGGCACGACGACGACCCTGCACCTTCCCGAGGGAAGCACCGCGACGATGCGACTCGCGACACCGGGCGCGCACAACGCACTCAACGCTGCCGCGGCCTACGTGGCAGCGACCGAAGGCTTCGGAGCGGACAGTGCGCTCGTCCTCGAGGGTCTCGCTGGCTTTGACGGTGCGCGCCGCAGGTTCGAGGTGTGCGGCGACGTCGGCGGCGTCACCGTCGTCGACGACTACGCCCACAACGCGGGCAAGGTCGCGGCAGTTGTCCGGACGGCTGCCGAGATCGCGGCGCGTCGGGGTGGTCGGCTCCATGTCGCCTTCCAGCCGCACCTGTATTCACGCACCCGTGACTTCGCGCAGGGATTCGCGGCTGGTCTCGCACCCGCCGACACGGTGGTCCTGCTCGACGTCTACGGAGCACGTGAGCAGCCGATGGAAGGCATCACGAGCGAGCTCATCGCGGCGCCCCTGCGTGCCCTGGCGGGGGAGCGGGCGGTCTCTGTCGGCGGCGCCTTTGACGCCGTGGCTGCCCACCTGGCGGAGATCGCCTCGGACGGGGATCTCGTCCTCACGGTCGGTGCCGGTGACGTCACCGAGTTGGCCGGGCACGTGCTTCGTGCGCTGCGCGAAAGGGACCAGAGGTGAGCGGCGTGGGAGTGTCCTCGCGAGGTCTGGCCTCGGCCGACCCGCGCTTTCGTGAGCGCGCCCTCCAGCGCCGCCGCCAACCGTGGCGGCGGGTCCTGTGGGCCATCGTCTCGCTGGCTGTCGTTGCAGCTGTCGTCTGGCTCGCCTTCTGGAGTCCGGTGCTCGCCGTGCGCAAGGTCGAGGTGACAGGTGTGACCGGGATGGACAGGACGGCCGTGGCCGGGCTGGTCGGAGTCGACCAGGGCACGCCGCTCGGGCGGGTCGATCTGGGCGGCGTCGAGGAGCGCGTGCGCTCCCGCACGTCCATCGCCGAGGTCTCCGTCGAGCGTGCTTGGCCGAGCACCCTGCAGGTGCGTGTCGTCCCGCGACAGCCGGCTCTTGTGCTCAAGAACCCTGACGGTCAACTTGAGGTTGTGGATGCTACGGGCGTTTCCTACGGCGTCGTGACGGCTCCGCCGGCGGGCGTGCCCGTCGTCACGGCCGCATCGACCAAGGGGACGACGAAGGAGGCCCTGGAGGCCGCGCTGAGCGTCATCCAGACCCTGCCCATCGACCTCGCGAAGCAGGTGAGTGCCATGCAGGTGAGCACCGCCAACCTGGTCTCGTTCACGCTGGACGGGGTCAAGGTCGTCTGGGGTGGCGCCGACGCCGCCGACCGCAAGCTCGAGATCCTGCGCGCACTCCTGCCGACCGAGCCCGACGTCATCGACGTCAGCGCACCCGAGACGCCGGTGACGCGCGGCGGTCCGTCCCCGTCACCTTCGGACGACTGACCTTCACCTCCCGCAACGTCCGCGGCTGAGGGCGGCTCCCGCAACGTCCGCGGCTGCGGCGGCCAGAACAACCAGATGTGCAGACGCAACGCCAGCCCCTCCCGCTGCGTCTGCGCATGGCGGCCAGAACAACCAGATGCGCAGACACAAGGGGTTCGCAGGGCGGCTGTCGTGGAAGAAACGGGGCCAATGTGACTGAAGTGACGATGGTGAGGAAGAATCATCGGACTGGGCCACGACACGCCCACCCGCTCGTTGCATGACGCCGCGCCGACGCCTAGCGTCAGGTCAACGGTTCGTGATCAAACTGTGACCCTTGACTTGAGGTAGAGACTCCGGCACGGGACTCACGGAGTTTCGCGAATCGAAGCGCAACATCGAATCACCAGCTCGACCACTCAGCAATCTCAGGAGAGGCCCCCACCGTGGCAACACCCCAGAACTACTTGGCCGTCATCAAGGTCGTCGGCATCGGTGGAGGTGGTGTGAACGCCATCAACCGGATGATCGAGGTCGGCCTCAAGGGCGTCGAGTTCATCGCGATCAACACCGATGCGCAGGCTCTCCTCATGAGCGACGCCGACGTCAAGCTCGATGTCGGACGTGAGTTGACCCGTGGGCTCGGCGCCGGCGCTGACCCCGAGGTCGGCAAGAGGGCCGCCGAGGATCACGCCGAGGAGATCGAGGAGGTCCTCAAGGGGGCCGACATGGTCTTCGTGACCGCTGGTGAGGGCGGTGGCACCGGCACCGGTGGCGCGCCCGTCGTCGCTCGCATCGCCCGGGGCCTGGGCGCACTGACGATCGGTGTCGTGACCCGGCCGTTCACCTTCGAGGGTCGTCGCCGCGCCAACCAGGCCGAGACGGGCATCGCCGGGCTGCGCGAAGAGGTCGACACCCTCATCGTCATCCCCAACGACCGACTCCTCTCCATCAGTGACCGCGCCGTCTCGATGCTCGACGCCTTCCGCAGCGCCGACCAGGTCCTCCTGTCCGGTGTTCAGGGCATCACCGATCTCATCACGACCCCGGGTCTGATCAACCTCGACTTCGCCGACGTCAAGTCGGTCATGCAGGGCGCCGGTTCGGCCCTCATGGGCATCGGTTCGGCTCGTGGTGAGGACCGTGCGGTCCAGGCCGCCGAGCTCGCCATCTCCAGCCCGCTGCTCGAGGCGAGCATCGACGGCGCCCATGGCGTGCTGCTCTCGATCCAGGGTGGTAGCGACCTCGGTCTCTTCGAGATCAACGAGGCCGCTCGCCTCGTCCAGGAGGCCGCCCACCCCGAAGCCAACATCATCTTCGGTGCGGTCATCGACGACGCCCTCGGCGACGAGGTGCGGGTCACCGTCATCGCGGCCGGCTTCGACGGTGGCACGCCAGTCAAGCGGCCCGACGAGCGCCACATCGGCAGCATCCAGGGTCCGAGCAAGACTCAGCAGGCCGCCGGTCAGCAGGCCCCGTCGGCTCCTGCCGGTCAGCAGGCACCGCAGGGCCAGCCCGCGCAGCGCCCAGCCCAGCAGGGCGAGCCCGCTCAGGCCCCGGCTGTTCCGCAGGTCTCCCCGACCGGAGAGCCGGTTCGACAGGCGGAGGCTGCTCCGGTCCAGCGCAGCCAGGAGTCCGAGCAGCGTCCGACGCCGCCACGCACCGTCACCTTCGACGACGGCGACGACCTGGACGTGCCTGACTTCTTGAAGTGAGCTCAGGCTGAAGTAGTCAATCGAGCGCGACGAGGGCGACCGGTCACACCGGTCGCCCTCGCCGCGTCTACGGTGGTCCCGTGTTCTTCTGGCGCGACGACGTGGGCGACCTTCGCCGTGCCTTCACCGACCGCTCGGGCGGGGTGAGCTCCGGCGTGTATGCCGGTCTCAACCTTGGTGGCCACGTCGGCGATGCGCCAGATGCGGTGCGCGAGAACAGGATTCGCGTCGCGGACGAAATGGGCGTCCACATCGATCGCCTCGTGTTCATGGACCAGTGCCACGGGTCCGACGTCGCGGTGATCACCGAAAAGCCCGATGGGCCTCTTGTCGTCGATGGCATCGTCACGGCCGAGCCCGACCTGGCCCTGGCCGTCCTCGTGGCGGACTGCACCCCGGTTCTGTTGTCGGATACGCAGGCTGGTGTGGTTGGCGCTGTGCACGCAGGGCGGCCCGGCATGACCAAAGGCGTTGTCCCACAGGTGATCTCGGCGATGCGTGACCTCGGTGCGACGCGGATCTCCGCCGCAGTCGGGCCCAGCGTGTGCGGTCGTTGCTACGAAGTTCCCCTTGAGATGCGCGAGGAAGCGGCGGTGGTCAGCCCCGAGTCGCGAACCGTGACCTGGACCGGAACGCCGTCCATCGATGTCGCCGCCGGAGTCGTCGCGCAGCTTCGCGGCGCCCGCGTAGATGGCATCACGTGGGTCCCCGGCTGTGCGCGTGAGGACGAGTCACTCTTCTCCTACCGGCGTGACGGCACGACGGGCCGATTCGCCGGAGTCATCGTGCGGACCTCCCGGTGACAACACGTCGTGAGGAGCTGGCGGCCAACCTCGCCGGGGTGCATGAGCGCATCGATCGCGCCGCAACCGATTCTGGCCGCGCCGCGTCCGGCATCAACCTGGTCGTCGTGACGAAGTACTTCCCGGCGAGCGATGTCGACCTGCTCGCCGACCTCGGAGTCCGTCACATCGGTGAGAACAAGGATCAGGAGGCGAGCTCCAAGGTCGCCGACCTGACTCGGCGCGGCGACCTGACGGTGCACTTCATCGGCCAGCTCCAGTCCAACAAGGTCGCGCACGTCGCGTCGTATGCCGACGTCGTTCAGTCCGTCGACCGAGCCAAGATCGTCACGGCGTTGGATCGGGCCGCCGAACGCGGCGGTCGACACCTCGATGTCCTCCTGCAGGTGGCCCTCGACGGCAGCGGAGGTCGTGGGGGAGTGGCACCGGAGGACGCCCCAGCCCTCGCCGATCTCGTGGCCACCTCGGCTTCGCTGAGACTGCGAGGCGTCATGGCCGTGGCCCCTCTCGAAGGTGACCCACGTGCGGCCTTCGCCCGACTGCGCAAGGTGGCGGACGGCATACGCGCAGGTCATCTCGATGCCACGTGGATCTCGGCCGGCATGAGCGGCGATCTCGAGGACGCTGTTCTCGAGGGTGCGACACACCTGCGTGTCGGGAGCGCAATACTCGGTTCTCGCCCGTCACTTGGGTAACTTCATGACCGAAGGATCGACCACTCGGGTCGCCGATTCGTACTAGGAGTTCTCATGGCTGGCGCGCTGCGCAAGACGATGGTCTATCTCGGCCTGGCCGAGGACGAAGGCCGTTACTACGACGAGGCCTACGACGAGTACGACACCGACGAGGCCACCTACGACGAGCAGGAGACCCGCGAGCCGCGCGAGCGTGCCGCCGAGGTCACCCCGCTGACCGACCGACGCAGCGTCGCCCAGGTGGTGCGCACCCCGGAGGCTTCCGGCATGTCCCGGATCACGACGATTCACCCGCGCACCTACAACGAGGCCAAGACGATTGGTGAGAACTTCCGTGACGGCACTCCCGTCATCATGAACCTCACCGACATGGACGACGCCGACGCCAAGCGTCTCGTCGACTTCGCCGCCGGTCTGGTCTTCGGTCTGCACGGCGCCATCGAGCGCGTCACGGCCAAGGTCTTCCTGCTCTCGCCGTCGACTGTTGAGGTCCACGCCGAGGAGTCGGTTGCCGTCCCCGGTCGCACGCTGTTCAACCAGAGCTGACCCCGGCCCCCTGTTGTCACAGCCCGGTCCCGCACACTGGTCGACATGAAGACCGTGCTAGGACTGCTTGAATTCATCGTCTGGCTCTACCTGATGGTGGTCTTTGGGCGGCTCATCCTGGACTGGATCCGTGTTTTCGCCCGGGACTGGCGACCGCGCGGAGTGATGCTCGTCATCGCCGAAGCCGTCTACACCCTCACCGATCCGCCGCTCAACGCCCTGCGCAAGGTGATTCCTCCGTTGCGCCTCGGCGGGGCCTCGATCGATCTCGGATTCCTTGTTCTGGTCCTCGCGCTCTACCTCCTGATCGCCATCCTCTAGGCTGGATGGCTGAGCCCTGTGTCCTTCGTGATGCATGGCATTCCTGAACCGATCGATCCAGAGGAGTTGACATGGCGTTGTCGCCCGAGGACGTCCTCAACAAGACGTTCACGACCACCCAGTTCCGTCGCGGCTATGACGAGCGCGAGGTGGATGACTTCCTCGATGACATCGTCGCCGAGATGCGTCGCATGACGAAGACGGACGACGAGGTGCGCAAGCAGCTCAACGACTGCCGTCAGGGCCGCGGCCTCGAGCCGGTGACCGCAGCACTTCCCGTCGCAGCAGCCGTCTCACCCGACCGTTCCGCCGAGATCAGCAAGCTTGAGGGCCGCAACTCCGAGCTCGAGGCCCGCGTTCGTGAGCTCGAAGAGCTCGAGGGCAAGAGCCAGCTCGGCCAGAACGGTGGCGAGGTCGACGGTCTCTCCCAGCGCAACAACGAACTCGAGAAGCGCGTCAAGGATCTCGAGCGTCAGCTCGCCGAGTCCGAGCGGGAGATCGCGAAGTTGCGCGATGAGCACCAGGCCGCCGTGGGTGAGCGTGACTCACTGCGTGGCGAGCGCGATGCGCTCGTCGGCGAGCGCGACACCCTTGCTGGTGAGCGTGACAGCCTCGTGGGCGAGCGTGACTCACTGCGCGGCGAGCGCGACTCCATCGCCGCCGAGCGTGACCGTGAGCGCTCCGAGCGCGAGGCGGCCTCCGCCAAGAACGAGCAGGAGCGCCAGGCGGTCTACGCCAAGGCCAACAGCAACGCCGACGACCAGCTCTCGATCCTGCGCACCCGCGTCGAAGAGGCTGAGGCTGACGCCCAGCGTCGGATGCAGAAGGCACAGGCAGCGGCAGAGCAGGCCGAGTCCGAGTCGCAGGAGCGGCTCGCCAGGGCACAGGCCCAGGGTCAGGCTCCGGCCGCCCAGGCGGGCGAAGGTTCCGACGTGGCAGCACTCGCAGGAGCCGGCGCACTGGGTGCCGGTTCGGCTGCCGGTGTCCTCGCCCTCGCCCAGCGCCTCCACGACGAGCACGTCTCCGCCGGCGAGAGCCGTCGCGACGAGCTCCTGCGTGAGGCCCAGGCCAAGCACGATGAGCTGCTGAGCGCCGGTGAGAGCAAGCACCACGACCTGCTCAACCGAGGTCAGTCCAGGCACGACGAGCTCCTCAGCACGGCCCAGGCCAAGCACGACGAACTCGTGTCGTCCGCGCAGGCGCAGCACGACGAGCTCGTCTCGACGGCTCAGTCGCAGCATGACGAGCTCGTGTCGACGGCGAAGTCGCAGCACGACACGATGCTGGCCGAGGCCAACAGCAAGCGTGATGAGCTCATCACCGAGGCGCGTGAGCGTTCCACGGGCATGGTCCACGAAGCGCAGCAGCGCAAGGCGGCCATCCTCGAGGAGTTGGGCGAGCAGCGGACCGTGCTCGAGCGCAAGATCGAGCAGTTGCGCGCCTTCGAGCGCGACTACCGCGGTCGCCTCAAGACCTACATCCAGGGTCAGCTCCAGGAACTCGACCACACTGCGGTGGACGTCGAGATCGAGGAAGCAGCAAAGCAGGACAAGTGACTCGTCACTGACGTCGGTTCGATCCACAGGG
Organism: Knoellia pratensis; assembly: GCF_042666395.1. NCBI lineage: Bacteria > Bacillati > Actinomycetota > Actinomycetes > Micrococcales > Intrasporangiaceae > Knoellia > Knoellia pratensis. The sequence continues at coordinate 108,388 of NZ_JBHTDJ010000004.1, forward strand.
CACCCGGTCTCCGGGTGCCCTGTGGCATGTCACCTGCCGGGTATGCCGTGTGAGAACTTGCAGGTCGTGTGGCGTTTTGCATTGTGATGCGGATCATGAGGGCTTATCCTCGCGGCACGTGGTCGAGCCCTTCGGGCCCGACCTTTGTTGACGAGTGAGGACAGGCATGGCTGCCAAGCGCGCTCCCTCGGGGGCCACCAAGGCTGGATCCGGCAAGGCGTCATCCGCGAAGGCGGTGGCAAAGAAGGTGGGGGCCAAGGCTTCGGCCGCAGTGAAGTCGGCCACGTCGAAGGCGTCGGCGACGACGTCCAGAGTTGCCAAGGCGCCCGCCAGGAAGGCCTCCACGGCGAAGGCTCCCGCGGCCAAGGCCCCGGCCAAGACCGCGAAGAAGGCTCCGGCCAGGACCGCCTCGAAGGCGGCGCCCGCAGCGAAGAAGGCGCCAGCGGCCAAGGCACCTGCCGTGAAGGCGCCGGCCAAGAAGGTACCCACGGCCAAGGCGCCGGCCGCCAAGGCTCCTGCCAAGAAGGCGCCTGCCGCCAAGGCCCCCACCAAGAACCCGGCCAAGGCTGCGCCGGCTGCCGCCACGAAGGCCGTGGCCAAGAAGGCACCTGCCAAGAAGTCGTCCAGGAACGCGTCGCTGGTCGTGCGGGAGGACGAGTCGCCCTGGACCGCCAAGGAGCTCAAGGCGGTGCGGGCCGAGATCGAGGCCGACATCGCGCAGCTCACCTCTGAGGTCAAGGTGGCCGAGGCTGAGCTGTCCGATCTGTTGCGCGACTCCGGCGACGGTGCCGGCGACGATCAGGCCGATGCCGGCGCCAAGACCTATGACCGTGAGCAGGAGATCGCGCTGGCCGACAACGCCCGCGAGATGCTTCGGCAGAACGAGCACGCGGTCGAGCGACTCGACGACGGCACCTACGGAGTGTGTGAGTCCTGTGGCCAGCCGATCGGCAAACTTCGTCTCCAGGCCGCACCTCGTGCGACCCTATGCATGCCATGCAAGACGAAACAGGAACGCCGCTGACGCCCAGCCCCCCGTCCACCACTGCGCCGGCCCCGGATCACGTCCAGGGCCGGTCGCGGCTGTTGGCCCTCCTCGTGGGGGTCGGCCTGGCCACGCTGGTCCTGGACCAGGGGTCGAAGATCTGGGCGCTGGTCGCCCTGACCCCCGGTCAGCCGCGCGACCTGCTGGGGCCGATCCTGCGCCTCAACCTCATTCGCAACCCGGGGGCGGCGTTCTCACTCGGGGATGGTGTGACCTGGCTGCTGACGCTCGTCGCGCTCGGCATCGTCGTGTGGGTCGCGCGGGCAGCACGTCAGGTCGGTGACCGTGCGTGGGCGATCACGCTCGGCATGCTCCTCGGCGGTGCCATCGGCAACCTGGTCGACCGCATCCTGCGTGAGCCGGGCTTCGGCCGCGGTCACGTCGTCGACTTCATCGACTACTTCGGCCTCTTCATCGGCAACATCGCCGACATCGCCATCGTCGTCGCGGCCGTGATGGGCGCGACCCTGGCGCTGCGCGGCATACCCCTTGACGGAGTGACCCGTGGTCGGCACGAAGCCGAGGCGCCGCACGTGGCGGCCGCCGAGAACCACACCCTCTCCGAGAACCACACCACCTCCCAGAACCACCACACCGACACGACGGACGGCGAACATGTCTGACAGCCGCACCATGCTCGTCCCCGAGGGGCTGCAGGGTGAGCGCGTTGACGCCGCCATCTCGCGCCTCTTCGGCCTCTCCCGCACCCGGGCCGCTGATCTTGCGGCCGATGGGGGCGTGGCAGTCAACGGCGCCAACGTCGGCAAGTCCCACCGGGTCCACGGCGGCGACCTGCTCGAGCTCACTCTGCCCAGCACCGATGCGAGCCCCACGCTCGAGGTCATCGCCGAGCCGGTCCCGGGCATGAGCATCATTCATGACGACGATGACATCGTCGTGGTGGACAAGCCCGTCGGGGTCGCGGCTCATCCCAGCGTCGGCTGGACCGGGCCGACCGTCCTCGGTGGCCTGGCCGCGGCCGGCTACCGCATCTCCACGAGTGGTGCGAGCGAGCGGCAGGGCATCGTCTCGCGTCTCGATGTCGGCACGTCCGGCCTCATGGTCGTCTGCAAGAGCGAGCGTGGCTACTCGGTGCTCAAGCGCGCCTTCAAGGAGCGTCGGGTCGACAAGACCTATCACACGCTCGTGCAGGGGCTTCCGGATCCGCTCGTGGGCACGATCGACGCGCCCATTGCGCGCCACCCCGGGCACGACTACAAGTTCGCGGTCATGGAGTCCGGCAAGCACGCGGTGACGCACTACGAGCTGATCGAGGCCTTCCGCTACGCGAGCCTGCTCGACATCCGGCTGGAGACCGGTCGCACGCACCAGATCCGCGTGCACTTCTCGGCGTTGCGCCACCCCTGCGTCGGTGACCTGACCTACGGTGCGGACCCGACGCTGGCCAAGAAGCTGGGGCTCGAGCGCCAGTGGCTGCACGCCGTGGGACTCGGCTTCGAGCATCCTGGATCCGGCGAGTGGGTCACCTTCGAGAGCCAGTACCCGGCGGACCTGCAGGCGGCCCTCGACCGCCTCTGAGCGGTTGTTGGCTGGTGGTTGCGCGGCGGTTCAGCCGTCGCTGACGGCACCACACTGTAGTCCCAAGGGCCACTTCCTTCACACACTGGCGCGGCGCTCATGGGTGTCGGCGCAGCGACTTAGGATGGTCCACGATGTCGTCGACCACCTCCTCCCCAGTCCCGGACCGCAAGGACAATTTCGTCCACCTGCACGTCCACACCGAGTACTCCATGCTCGACGGGGCGGCCCGAATCGGCGACCTGTTCAATCGTGCGGGCGAACTGGGTATGCCGGCCCTCGCCATGACGGACCACGGTTACCTCTACGGCGCACACGAGTTCTGGCGCAAGGCACAGGGCACCGGCGTGAAGCCGATCATCGGGCTCGAGGCCTACATCACGCCCGGCACGCACCGCACCGACAAGACCCGCGTCAAGTGGGGGGACGAGCGCACCCGTCAGGGTGACGACGTTTCCGGTTCGGGCGCCTACACGCACATGACGCTGCTGGCCAAGAACAACGACGGCCTGCGCAACCTCTTCCGGATGGACAGCCAGGCGTCGCTCGATCAGGTCTACGCCAAGTGGCCGCGCATCGACCGTGAGCTGCTCGACGCGCACGGGAAGGGCCTCATCGCCACGACCGGTTGCCCGTCGAGTGAGATCCAGACGAGGCTACGACTGGGTCAGTACGACCTGGCCAAGCAGGCGGCGAGCGACTACCGCGACCTGTTTGGCGCCGAGAACTACTTCTGCGAGGTCATGGACCACCAGAACGAGATCGAGCGCCGCACGATCAAGGACCTGTTGCGGCTGGCCAAGGAGCTCGACCTGCCGCTCCTGGCCACCAATGACAGCCACTACACCTATCCCGAGGATGCCACCGCCCACGGCGCCCTCCTGTGCGTCCAGTCCGGCTCGACGCTCATGGACCCCAACCGGTTCAAGTTCGACGGCGACGGTTACTACCTCAAGTCCGCCGCGGAGATGCGCCACACCTGGCGTGAGTTCCCCGAAGCGTGCGACAACACCCTCCTCGTCGCGGACATGTGCGCGGTCTCCTTCACCGAGGGTGAGGGCCGCTACATGCCGCGGTTCTCGTGCCCCCCGGGCGAGAGCGAGGAGTCATGGTTCGTCAAGGAAGTGCAGCGCGGACTGAACGCGCGCTTCGAAGGCGACGTGCCGGCATACGCACAGAAGCAGGCCGACTACGAGGTCGACATCATCGCGTCCAAGGGCTACGCGTCCTACTTCCTCGTCGTCGCCGACTTCATCAACTGGGCCAAGGAGAACGGCATTCGCGTCGGCCCTGGTCGTGGATCTGGCGCTGGCTCCATGTGCGCCTACGCCATGCGCATCACCGACCTCGACCCGATCCCGCACGGTCTGATCTTCGAGCGCTTCCTCAACCCTGAGCGCATGTCGATGCCTGACTTCGACATCGACTTCGACGAACGCCGACGCGGCGAGGTCATCCGCTACGTCACCGAGAAGTACGGCTCGGACCGGGTGGCGCAGATCGTCACCTACGGCACGATCAAGGCCAAGCAGGCGGTCAAGGACTCGGCCCGCGTCATGGGTCACCCGTTCAACGTGGGCGACCAGCTCACCAAGGCGATGCCCGCCGACGTCATGGGCAAGGGCGTGCCGCTGTCGGGCATCTACGACCCCGAGCACCCGCGTTATGCCGAGGGCAACGAGTTCCGCGCCCTCGTCGAGACCGAGCCGCACTTCAAGGAGGTCGTCGAGACCGCCAAGGGGCTCGAGGGCCTGAAGCGACAATGGGGTGTGCACGCGGCCGGCGTCATCATGAGCAGCGAGCCGCTCATCGACGTCATCCCGATCATGAAGCGCCTGCAGGACGGGCAGATCCTCACGCAGTTCGACTACCCCACGTGCGAGACGCTCGGGCTGGTCAAGATGGACTTCCTCGGCCTGCGCAACCTCACGATCCTCGATGACGCCATCGAGAACGTGAAGACCAACCGCAACGAGGACCTCGACCTCGACGCGCTGTCCAAGGACATGACCGACAAGGCGACCTACCGCCTTCTCGCGAGCGGCGACACGCTCGGCGTCTTCCAGCTCGACGGCGGCGGCATGCGCACGCTGCTCAAGCTGATGCAGCCCGACAACTTCGAGGACATCTCCGCGGCCCTCGCGCTCTACCGACCCGGGCCGATGGGTGTCAACGCGCACACCAACTTCGCCCTGCGCAAGAACGGCAAGCAGGAGCTCACGCCACTTGATCCCCAGCTCAAGGGCAAGCTCCAGCAGGAGATGATCGACGCCCTCGGGCCGATCCTCGGCACGACCTACGGCCTGGTGATCTACCAGGAGCAGGTCATGGAGATCGCCCAGAAGCTCGCGGGCTACACCCTGGGCAACGCCGACCTCCTGCGTCGCGCCATGGGCAAGAAGAAGAAGGAAGTCCTCGACGCGGAGTACGTCCCGTTCTCGGACGGCATGAAGGCCAAGGGCTTCAATGAGGCCTCCATCGCAGCCTTGTGGGGCGTCCTCGTCCCCTTCTCGGACTACGCGTTCAACAAGGCCCACACTGCGGCATACGGGCTCGTCTCGTACTGGACGGCCTACCTCAAGGCCAACTACCCGGCCGAGTACATGGCCGGTCTGCTCACGAGCGTCGGCGACGACAAGGACAAGTCGGCGCTCTATCTCGGTGAGTGCCGTCGCATGGGCATCAAGGTGCTCCCGCCCGACGTCAACGACTCCGTCGCCCGGTTCGCCGCCGTCGGCACCGACATCCGGTTCGGCATGGCCGCGATCCGCAACGTCGGACACAACGTCGTCGAGGCGATCATCGGGGCCCGCGAGGAGAAGGGCGCGTTCACCTCGTTCCGCGACTTCCTCTCCAAGTGCCCCGCCGTGGTCTGCAACAAGCGCACCATCGAGTCGCTCATCAAGGGCGGCGCCTTCGACGGGCTGGGGGAGTCGCGCGCCGGACTCCTGCGCATCCACGAGGAGTACGTCGACGCGTTCGTCTCGATCAAGCGCCAGGAGGCCATCGGCCAGGACTCGCTCTTCGGTGCCTTCGGTGACGAGGGCGGCGACGGCGCCGGTGGGGACGCGACGATGATGGGCCTCACCTCCGTGCCGACGGTGGAGTGGGACAAGTCGACGCTGCTGACGTTCGAGCGCGAGATGCTCGGCCTCTACGTCTCCGACCACCCGCTGTTCGGCGTCGAGCACATCCTCCAGCAGCACGCTGACACCGCCATCGCGACGTTGAGCGCGGAGGATGGCAAGCCCGAGGGCACCATGGTCACCGTCGCCGGTCTCATCACCGGCCTGCAGATCAAACGCACCAAGAAGGGTGACCTCTGGGCGATCGCGACCGTCGAGGACCTCGAGGGCGCCGTCGAGTGCCTGTTCTTCCCCAGCTCCTACCTCACCGTGTCGACGATGCTCCAGCAGGACGTCGTCGCCGTGGTGCGCGGCAAGGTCAACCGTCGCGACGACTCGGTGTCGATCTATGCGCAGGAGCTCACGCTGCCCGAGATCACCGAGGGCCCGCGCGGTCCGGTGATCGTCACTCTCGACACGATGCGGGCCACGACCGGTCGCATGGAGGAGCTCAAGGGCGTCCTCGCCAACCACCCCGGCACGACCGAGGTGCACCTCAAGCTGACCAAGCCCGGACGGGCGACCCTCATCAGGCTCGACGACGGCCTGCGGGTCAACGCGAGTGAGTCGCTCTTCGGCGACCTCAAGGTCCTCCTCGGTCCGAGGTGTCTCACCGGTGGCTGAGTCGACCCCGCCGGATCCGCAAGCAGTGTCGGCCCTGCCGACCCCGCCCGCTGCAGCAATCCGCGAACACCTTCGTGAGCACCACGGCGACCGGGTCGTCGACCCCTACGAGTGGCTGCGCGACGGTGAGGATCCCGAGGTTCGGGCCTACCTCGCCGCCGAGAACGCGTACGCCGACGCCCGCACCGAAGCGCTCCAATCGTTGCGGGACAGCATCTTTGGCGAAATCAAGTCGCGCGTTCTCGAGACCGACCTCTCCGTCCCGGTGCGGTCCGGTCCGTGGTGGTACTACTCGCGCACGGTTGAGGGGCAGCAGTACGCTATCCAGGCCCGCGTGCCGGTCACCGACCCCGCGGTGCGCCCGGTGGTGGCCTCGGACCAGACGCCCGACCATGAGCAGGTCCTGCTCGACGGCAATGTCGAGGCCGGTGAGTCCGAGTTCTTCTCGATCGGCGCGCTCTGCGTGAGTGTCGATCACACCCGGCTCGCCTTCGCGACGGACACCAGTGGTGACGAGCGCTTCGACCTCGTCGTCCGCGACCTCACGACAGGGGACACACTCGACAACGCGCTCACCGGCATCGGTTACGGCGTCGAGTTCTCCCACGACGGGGGCACCGTCTTCTACACGCGGGTCGATGAAGCCTGGCGACCCCACCAACTGTGGCGCCACGTCGTGGGTGCTGACCCGACCACGGACGTCCTCGTCCACGAGGAGCTCGACGAGCGGTTCTGGATGGGTGTCGGTTCGAGCCGTGACGACCGCTGGCTCATCCTGGCTCTCGGGTCCAAGACCACGTCCGAGGTGCGACTCCTCGACGCGACGACGCCCGAGGCCGACTTCCGGATCGTCGCTCCCCGGCGCGATGGCGTCGAGTACGACGTCGAGCCCGCCGCTGACCGACTTCTCATCGTCCACAACACCGACAATCCCGACTCCGACCTCGCTTGGGCGCCCCTTGACGCCACGAGTCACGAGCAGTGGCGGCCGCTCCTCGCGGCTGGCGCGGGCGAACGATTCCTCGGAGTCGACACCTTCGACGAGGTCGCAGTCCTGTCGCTGCGCCGCGAAGGGCTCTCGTCGCTGTCCCTGCTCCCGGTCGACCCAACCAGCGAATCCGGGTATGCCGCACCGGTTCCGGTGACCTTCGACGAGCCGATCTACTCGGCTGGCTTGGGCGACAACCCTGAGCCCGGGCAGTCGGTGCTGCAGGTCGTCCTTGAGTCGTTCGTGACGCCACGCACCGTCCTCGACCTCGATCTGGCGACGGGGGAGCGCACGGTCCTCAAGCAGCAGCCGGTCCTCGGCGACGTCGACCTCTCGGACTACGTCCAGCGTCGCGAGTGGGCAACAGCGGCCGACGGCACCCTCATCCCGATCTCCGTCGTCCACCGGGTCGACGTCGAACCGGACGGAACGCACCCGGGCCTCCTCACGGCATACGGCGCCTATGAGCATTCGAGCGATCCCTACTTCTCGGTGGCCCGGCTCTCGCTCCTCGATCGGGGTGTCGTCCACGCGACGGCGCACGTGCGCGGTGGCGGCGAGATGGGTCGCCACTGGTACGACCAGGGCAAGCTGCTCGCCAAGCCCAACACATTCAGTGACACCGTCGCCTGCGCCGATCGGCTCATCGAGCTCGGGTGGGTGGCTCCCGACCGGCTCGGGCTCGAGGGCGGTTCGGCCGGAGGTCTTCTCGTGGGCGCCGTGGTGAACCTCGCACCTGATCGGTTCCGGGTCGCTCATGGCGCAGTGCCGTTCGTCGATGCGCTGACGACGATCCTGCGACCGGACCTGCCGCTCACGGTGGGGGAGTGGGAGGAGTGGGGCAACCCGCTCGAGGACCCCGAGGTCTATGCCGTCATGAAGGCCTACTCGCCGTACGAAAACGTTGCGGCACAGGACTATCCGGCCATTCTTGCGACGACGAGCCTTAATGACACCCGCGTCTTCTTCACCGAGGCGGCCAAGTGGGTGGCCCGGCTCCGCGCGACCGTGACCAACGATCCGGCGACCCGACCGGTCCTGCTGCGCACCGAGATGGCGGCCGGGCACGGTGGTCGCAGCGGTCGCTATGCCGCGTGGGAGCAGGTCGCGTGGGAGTGGGCCTTCGTGCTCGACCAGCTTGCTGCGACCTCACGCCTCCCGAGAGTGAACCACGACGAGCGGGCAGGCCGTGCGGCCGAGGAGTCGGTTCGAGACTGATCCGAGGTGGAGGCCGGGGAAGCCTCCGATGCCACGCGCGCCGACCACGACGAGGTCGGCTGTGTCGGCCGCCTGGATGAGGGCAGCAACGGGGGCACTGCGGACGACCGAGTGGCGGACCTTGACCGAGGGGTGTTGCGTGCTCTTCGTGGCGATTGCGCGGGTGACCGCCTGCTCGAGGTGGCTCTCGTATGCCGGCCAGCTCGAGTCCGATTGAAGAGTCGGGTCCTCGGGTCCCTTGGCTTCCCAGGAGTGCACGACGACGAGCTCCGCCTCTCGGGTTGCCGCATGGCCAAAAGCGGTGTGCAGAGCGGCCATTGACGGGGGTGAGCCGTCGACTCCGACGACGACCCGGTGATGGTTGGCCTCGCTGTGGTCCTCGTGCCCGACGATGACGACGGGACAGCTGGCGTGTGCAGCGACCTGCTGCGCGACAGCTCCGATGGTCGCCCGGCTGAGCAACCCGTGACCAACGGCTCCGAGGACGACCATGGTCGCGTCACGAGAAACACCCACCAGGGCGCGCGAGGCGAATCCCGGTGGCAGGGAGGTGGTGACGACCAGCTTCGAGTCGACGGCGTGGGCCCGGGCGGTGGCCGTGGCAAGGAGGCGTTTGCCCTCGGCCCGGATCGAGGTCTGGTCGGTGCTGCCGAAGCCGAGCATCGGGATGTCCGGAGCAAAGGCGTGGATGAGGTGCAGAGGGATCCCGAGGTCGCTGGCCTGCTCCGCGGCCCAGGTGAGCGCGGCCCAGCCGTGGGCGGACCCGTCGATGCCCGCGACGATCCTTGCGATGGGGGTGGGTGAAGTGATGCCGCTCATGATTCCTCCAGTGGACGGTGGATCAGGCGGCGGGAACCTCGCAGGCCCGGGACCGTGGGCCCCGTCGTCACGAACCGATGTGGGTTCGTCTCTCCATCATGAACCCGTTGTGTGGGGTTGCATGGCAAGACGCGCAAGCAGGTCCGTCCTTCGGCACGGTTCAGCGCGGTGCTTCATTGTCAAGAAATGAAGCATTCATCTTGATTTGTGGAAGATGAAGGTATGATCTGGATATGGTCCACATTCAGCTCTCGCCTGTCGTCCTCATCGGCGACGTCGTCGCGTCACGACAGAGCAAGGACCGCAGGGCGCTCCATCGCGCCCTCGAGCGGGCTCTTGCCGACACCAACCAACGGGTCGAGCACGTCGAACCTCTCGAGATCACGGTAGGTGACGAGTTCCAGGGCGTCTATCCCCACCTCGGTGCCGCCCTTGACGCCGCTCTGCGAACGCGGCTGGCGCTGCGTCCCGCCGCGGAGAGCCGCTACGGCCTGGGAAGGGGAGCGACGACGACGCTCGACCAGGTTCGAGGAATCAAGGACGGGCCGGGGTGGTGGGCGGCCCGTGAGGCCATCGTCGACGTGGAGAAGCTCGCAACGCGAGCCGCGCTGGAACACGTGCACACGGCATACCGGCTGGCCGAAGGCGAGCCCGACGATCCCGGAACGGCACTCGCCGTCGACGCTGCCCTCCTCTGTCAGGACCACATGGTTGGCTCGTTGTCGGAGCGGTCAGGGCGACTGCTGAAGGGACTCCTGGACGGCATGACACAACGTGACCTGGCCACGGCCGAAAGCATCACGCCCTCTGCGGTCTCCCAGCGCGTGCGGGCCGACGGGCTGGCCGTCATCGTGCGCTGCCATGACCTGCTCAAGGACCTGCGATGACGTGGCTGGCCGTGTGGTTGTTCGGAGTGGGGCTGACTGACCTCCTCCGTGCGGTCGACCACCCTCTCGTGCGGCGATGGGCCGTTCCGGCCGGCGGCCTCGCGCTCGTCGCCCTCGGACTGCTGGCGGGACTCACCGGAACCGCCGACGTCGTCGCCCTCGTTGCGTCGCTCGTGCCGCTCGCCGGATGGGTGGCACTGTCCGAGCGTTCGCTCAGTCGCGGGGGCGGCCACGTCGAGGCGCTGCTGTTGCTCGCGGTCACGGCTCTCTCGCTGGTCGCGTTGTCTGGACTGGCGTCCACTCCTGGTGGTCTCCTCGGTGACTGGCTCAGCTGGGCCGACCTGCCCTTCTCCGACCACCTCAGCGTCGAACGACTGCTGCTCGTCGCGGGCTTCTTCGTGACCAACCTCGCGACCGGCAACGTCATCGTGCGACTGGTTCTGGTCAGCGTCGGGGCATTGCGGCCCTCCGCAAATGCGGGTCGAGTGAACCAGACCCAGCCGTCCGACAAGCTCAAGGGCGGTCGCCTGCTCGGCCCCATGGAGCGCGTGTTCATCCTCGGTCTGGGGCTCGCCGGTCAGATCACCGCGGCCAGCATCGTCATTGCGGCCAAGGGGCTCATCCGCTTCCCCGAGCTGCAGTCGGCCAAGGACGACAAGACCAGCGTCAAGGGCGACGGGATCGACGAAGTGACCGAGTACTTCCTCGTGGGCAGCTTCGTCAGCTGGCTCGTCGCATTGGGGTCGTTGGCGCTGACCCGCTGAGGCCCGGGTGAGGCATGCTGGGAACAGGTCGCGGCATCGGCCCGGCCCGATCTGAGGAGGACCTGTGGGATTTCTCGACAAGCTGCTCGGCCGCGTGCCGCAGCAACAGGCATCAGCACCTGGCGCCGGCGGCGGATCGTGGTCCTCGCCTGATCCCCAGCCGGGACAGGGGAGTGCACAGCCGTTCGGCCAGACCGCACCCCAAGGTGGTGCCGCGAGCGAGGACGACCGTGCCGTCGCCCGCTATCGCTACCTCCTTCGGACCGCACCGCCCGAGGCGCTCGAGCAGGTGCACGCCGAGGCCTTCTCGAAGTTGACCCCTGAGCAGCGTCAAGAGGTCCTGACCGGGTTGACCCAGTCGGCGCCTGCGGGGGAGGCGCCCGCCAGCGCTGAGCCCCAGGACCTGGCCCGGGCTGCGACTCGCGCCGAGATGCGCGAGCCGGGCACGCTCGAGCGGACCTTTGGCCGTGGCTCGTTCGCCGGTGGGGGCATGGGCGGGTCGATCATGGGCTCGATGATGGGCACCATCGCCGGTGTCGTCATCGGCTCGACCATTGCCAACGCACTCTTCAGCGACTACGGCTCCTCACCCGAGGCCGCGGAGGCCGGCGAGTCCGGCACAGACGCGGGGTCGGATTCCGGCTCCGACGCAGGCGGGGCTGAGTCGGGAGACTCGGGCGACGCAGGAGCAGCCGACACCGGCGGTGGCGACACTGGTGGTGACTTTGGAGGCGGCAGTGACTTCGGTGGGGGTGGAGACTTCGGTGGAGGCGGCGACTTCGGTGGAGGCGGCGACTTCGGCGGCGGTTTCTGACCGCTCGAGCACAGGAGGGGGTCTGTCGCGGGTGCGGAGTCGGAGACTGACGCCCCGATGGTCTAGATTCCGTGCGTGAGTGCACAGGCCCCTTCCGCTGTCATCCTGATCCGTGCCGAACGGTTCATGCCCAATCCCGCCACCGCGGCTGACAACGCGTTCCAGCGTGACGTGCCCTCTGGGCAGGCCGGTGAGTCCGTCTCGACCACCGCCCTGGCCGAGATGGACGCTCTGGCCGACGCCCTGCGGGCTGCCGGAGTGAGGGTCCACGTCTTCTCCGACGAGGACCACACCCGCCCCGACAGTGTGTTCCCCAACAACTGGCTGTCCACCCACGCCGGCGGCTACGTCGCGGTCTACCCGATGTACGCCTCGAACCGTCGCCACGAGCGTCGCGCGGACGTCCTCGAGCTGCTCAAGTCCGACTACCGCGTCCAGGCGATCGTGGACTACTCAGGCCTCGAGCCCGACGGAATCTTCCTCGAGGGCACCGGCGCGATGGTCCTCGACCACGTGTCGCGGGTGGCCTACACGGCCCGCAGCCACCGGGCCGACATCGCTGTCCTGGAACGGTTCTGCACCGACTTCGGCTACGAGCCCATGGCCTTCGACGCCATCGACTCCGGCGGCGTGCCGGTCTATCACACCAACGTCATCGCCTGTATCGGCACCGACGTCGCCATGATCGCCCTCGAGATGATCCCCGACGCGCAGCGCCGCGAACAGGTCCGCGAACGCCTGTCCGTCACCGGCCGCACCATCGTCGAACTCACCGAGGAGCAGATCCGCGAGTTCGCCGGCAACGCGGTCGAGCTGTGCGGACGCACGGCCGAGGGCAAGCGTCGCTACATCATGGCCATGTCGGCCCGGGCCCGTCGCAGCCTGCGTCCCGACCAGATCGCCGTCATCGAGGAGTCCTGCGAGATCGTCGCCGTCGACATCCCGACGATCGAGCTCGCCGGTGGGTCGGTGCGTTGCATGATTGCTGGAGTGCACCTCGACCGCCGCCCCGTTGCGGATGTCGAGCCCACTGCCGCAGTCGAAGCCATCGACGAGAACGCTGCCACCGCCGACGGCCAAGACCTGTTCGTCGAGGCCTGAGGGCGGGGCGTGCTTAGGGTGGGGGCATGACCATCCGCGCTATTGAGTGGGACCATACTGCCGGCCGTGACCGGACAGGTGCGGTGCGTCTGCTCGACCAGACCCTGCTCCCGCTGCGCACCGAATTCCGCACAGTGGAGTGCACAGACGACCTCGTGACCGCGATCCGCGAGCTGGCGGTGCGCGGGGCCCCAGCGCTGGGTGTCGCCGGCGCGCTGGGCGTGGTGGTCGCGATGGACGAGGCGGCCCGAGAGGGCTGGGACGACCAAGGCCTTCTGGCGGCCGTTGACCGGGTGCGGCACGCGCGCCCGACGGCGGTCAACCTGGCCTGGGGTGTCGACGAAGTGCTGCCCCTGATGGCCGCCGGGCGTGGGGCCGTTCTGGAGGCGGCACTGAGGTTGGCTCATGAGGACGAGGCCGCCAACCGACACCTCTCCAGGCTTGCCGCGGACTGGCTGCTCGAGCGGATCGATCGGCCCCGGTTGCGGGTGCTGACCCACTGCAATGCCGGCATCCTTGCGACCTCGGGCTGGGGCACGGCGCTCGGGGTGGTCCGTGAGCTGCATGCGCGCGACCGTGTCGAGGTCGTCTACGCCGACGAGACCAGGCCGCTGCTCCAGGGCGCGAGGCTGACTGCGTACGAGCTGGCGAGGGAGGGCATCCCCCACGTCGTGCAGACCGACTCCGCAGCCGCCTCGACCATTCTGCGAGGGCTGGTCGACCTCGCGGTCGTCGGCGCCGACCGGATCGCGGCGAATGGAGACACCGCCAACAAGATCGGCACGCTGGGTGTGGCCCTTGCGTGCCGGGACGCCGGCATCCCCTTCATCGTGGCGGCGCCGTGGTCAACGGTCGACCTCTCGATGAGCGACGGCTCGAAGATCGAGATCGAGGAGAGGGACGGCGACGAGGTGACCCGCTGGGCAGGCATACGTGTGGTCCCAGAGGGGACACAGGGCTTCAACCCCGCCTTCGACGTGACCCCGGCCCGCCTTGTCGATGCGGTGAGCACGGAGCGAGGGGTCGCCGAGCCTCGCTCAGGGAGTGACCTCGCCATGTTGGCACGAGCCACCGTCGCCCCGAAGCGCTGAGTTCCTTCTTGCACGGATGAAGCTGGGGAGCACCGTGGGCCACTTCGTGGCTCAAGCAGTGAGGATGTTGTCCTTCCACTCGGGGGGAAACGTGGTCGTGGTGTCGCCGGCCCGGAGCAGGCGATACGTCATGGTGGCCGCTTCCTCGAGATTGAGGGCACGGCGCAGGGCCATGGCCACTGAGTCGCCCAGGGTGGAGCACCCATGGTGGGCAAGCACGACAGCGTCGTGTTCAAGTGCGGCCTGCGCAGCGGCGTCGGCTATGGCGTCCGACCCTGAGGGCAGGAACGGCACCCGACCCGCGCTGCCGAGGTAGTACTGGTGGTCCAACGTGGTGAAGCGGATGGGTGCGCCGAGCATGTCGACCAGCAGGACGTGCTGGGGGTGCAGGTGCACGATCGCGGCGACGTCAGGGCGCGCGGCATACGTTCGCTGGTGCAGTTTCCACTCCGCCGAGGCCCGCTCGGCACCGTCGACCCACTCTCCGGCCAGGGTCATCACTGCGAAGTCGTCGGGCACGAGGCGGTCCAGCCAAGTGCCGGTGCCGGTGACGATGAACCTGTCCGTTCCGGGCAGTCTGGCCGAGAGGTTGCCACCGCTGGCCTGGACCAGTCCGCGTGAGACCACGTGTGCCCCCGCCTCGGAGAGCTCGTCGATGAGGATGTCGCGCTGCGTCGTCGTCATGCCGCCATTGTGGTAGATGGTGATGGCGGCGGTCGTGGCCCACCAGGCACCGACAGCTGAAGGCAAGAGGACGCCTGCCGACGACGGGTGCCACAGGCAACCGCCAAGGTCAGGCGCCCTTTTGCGGAAGGTCCGCAGGACAGCGGTCCGTGGGATCAGATGTCACTGTGTCCTCGTTCGACATCTGACTCCGCAGGCTCCGTCAGGGGTCGAAGTACGGCCTGCACCCCGACCAGATCGCCGTCATCGAGGAGTCCTGCGAGATCGTCGCCGTCGACATCCCGACGATCGAGCTCGCCGGTGGTTCGGTGCGCTGCATGATTGCTGGAGCGCACCTTGACCGCCGCCCCGTCGCGGAGGTCGAGCCCACTGCTGCAGTCGAAGCCGTCGACGAGAACGCTGCCACCGCCGACGGCCAGGACGTCGTCAGCGCCAACTGATTGCCCGGGCAGCTGGAACCCCAGGAGAGGGATCCCGATGAAGCTGTACATCTGCTGGAGCACCAACGGCAACGACCATCACGACTGCCACAAGGCCCACCAAGCGCTGGTCGATGCCGGCCACAACCCTGATGTGGTCAAGGCCAGGGGGCAGGAGCACCTGCCAAGGTTCCTTCAGTTCAGGGTCCGCCGCGAGGTGCATGCGCTGGCCGGGTCCTTCTTCGTCCCGGTGCTGGTGCTCGATGACGGCACCGCAATCAACAAACCCGACGACATCGTTGCTTGGGCCCAGGCCCACCCCGCCACCTAGCGCCGCGCCCCAGACATGCTCATGGGGCCAGACGCGCGACATGCCGCGCGTCTGGCCCCATGAAGGCTTGCTCAGATGTCGAAGTACATCTCGAACTCGTGCGGGTGCGGGCGGAAGCGGATCGGGTCGACCTCGTTCTTGGTCTTCCACTCGATCCAGGTGTCGATCAGGTCCTGCGTGAAGACGTCGCCCTCGAGCAGGAACTCGTGGTCGGCCTGCAATGCCTCGAGCACGGCCGGGAGCGAACCCGGAACCTGCTCGATGGCGTCGTGCTCCTCCGGGGGGAGTTCGTAGAGGTCCTTGTCGACCGGCTCCGGGGGCTCGATGCGGTTCTTGATTCCGTCGAGGCCGGCCATGAGCTGTGCCGCGAAAGCGAGGTACGGGTTCGACGACGGGTCGGGGATGCGGAACTCGATGCGCTTGGCCTTGGGCGAGTCACCGGCGATCGGGATACGCACACACGCGGAGCGGTTGCGCGCCGAGTAGACCAGGTTGACCGGAGCCTCGTAGCCCGGGACGAGACGGTGGTAGGAGTTCACCGTCGGGTTCGTGAACGCGAGCACCGCGGGGGCGTGCTTGAGCAGGCCGCCGATGTACCAACGGGCGAGGTCCGAGAGGCCGCCGTAGCCGCGCTCGTCGTAGAAGAGCGGCTCGCCGTCCTTCCACAGCGACTGGTGCGTGTGCATGCCCGAGCCGTTGTCACCGAAGATCGGCTTCGGCATGAAGGTCGCGGTCTTGCCGATGCCCCACACCGTGTTCTTGACGACGTACTTGAACTTCATCATGTCGTCGCCCGAGGCGAGGAGCGTGTCGAAACGGTAGTTGATCTCCTGCTGACCGGCGGTGCCGACCTCGTGGTGGCTGCGCTCGACGTTGATGCCGACCTTCTCGAGGTTCAGGCAGATGTTGTCGCGGATGTCAGCGAAGTGGTCGACCGGCGGGACGGGGAAGTAGCCACCCTTGTAGCGGGTCTTGTAGCCCTTGTTGCCACCCTCCTCGACGCGACCGGTGTTCCACGCGGCCTCGACGGAGTCGACGTAGTAGTAGGACGCGTTGGCCTTGGTCTCGAAGCGCACGTCGTCGAAGACGTAGAACTCGGCCTCGGCACCGAAGTAGGCGGTGTCGGCGATGCCGGTCGACTTGAGGTAGGCCTCGGCCTTGGCCGCGATGTTGCGCGGGTCGCGGCTGTAGGGCTCGTCCGTGAACGGGTCGACGATCGAGAAGTTCATGATGAGCGTCTTGTGCTCACGGAACGGGTCGAGGTAGGCCGAACTCACGTCGGGGATGAGCTTCATGTCGGACTCGTGGATGGCCTGGAAGCCGCGGATCGAGGATCCGTCGAACGCCTGACCATTCTTGAAGAAGTCCTCGTCGACCGACTGGGCCGGCACGTTGAAGTGCTGCATGACACCGGGCAGATCGCAGAAACGGATGTCGACGAACTTGACGTCCTCGTCCTTGATGAACGACAGGACCTCGTCAGCAGAGCTGAACAAGTGGGGCCTCCTAGGCAAAGGGGAAGGGCGGGTGGCGCCCGGGCACGATCGCAACCCTAGATGCAGGGGGTTTCCCGACCATGACCCGAATGTTTCACCGGTGTTACACCCTGCCAGAGGCGGCGCGGACCCGTCATCGGCGTCCGCAGTGAGAGCGAATACAGTCCTACGGTGAGCACGGAACAAACGTCGGAGTATGCCGGTCAGCTCCTTGGCATGCCGGCTTCCGGTCCCGGGTCGATGGCTCCGCTGTGGCGGCGCGCCCTCGGTCTGCTCGTGGACTGGATCCTCGCCCAGCTCATCTCGCACTTCGCGTTCGGGGCTGTATTGGGGGCCGGGGGAGCGCAGTCGTTCGTGCCGCTCGGGGTTCTCGCGGTGATCAACGTCCTCAGCATCACGGCGTTCGCAGCGACGCCGGGGCAGGCGCTCCTGGGCCTGCAGGTCCTCCAGGTGCGACCGGGGTCGTTCCCACTGCAGGTCGTCATCCGGACCGCCCTGTTGTGCCTGTTCATCCCGGCGATCCTCAGTGACCGCAACGGTCGTGGCTTCCACGACGCAGCGGCCGGGACCGTCATCGTCCGACGCTGACGCAGACGCGGTCCTGGGGATCAGAGCGTGCGTGACCCTGTGGCAGCGGTGAAGCCACCCAGACCGATGTAGGTCAGGCCGATCGCGATCCTGCCCTTGGTCGACTTCTTCTCGCGTCGTGCGCTCAGTCGGGTCGAGATCGTGCCGGCGAGCGCGCCGTAGCTCGCGTCGAACACGAGACCGATCACGACGAACACCGCACCGAGCACGAGGATCTGGCCGGTCATCGAGCCGCGGGCCGGGTCGAGGAACTGCGGGAAGAAGGCGAGGAAGAACAGCGCCACCTTGGGGTTGGCGATCCCGACGAGATAGCCCTGACGCCAGTTCGTCCAGTCACTCGGTCGGGCCGTGACGACTGGGGCAGTGACCGTCGTCGTTGCGCCCCGCGTGCGCAGCACCCCAATGCCGAGCCAGATCAGGTATCCCGCTCCGACGTACCTGACGACGGAGAGTGCGATGGCCGACGTGGCCAGGACGGCGGTGAGCCCGAGGGCGGTGGCGACGACGAACGTCGCGGTCGCGGACTCGACACCGAGTGCCGACATGACTCCCACGCGTCGACCACCAGCGACGCCCCGGGCCACGAGGAAGAGCATGGCCGGGCCGGGGAAGAGGATCAGCAGGAGTGACGCTCCGGCGAACGCGGCAACGGTGGTGGCGGACGGCATACGCCGCACGTTAGACCTGACCACCCACGAAGGGCCACGGCATTCCGGAAGGTGGTCGGTCAGCCATCCAGCGCGAGCCGTGCCCAGACGAGGGCATGGTCGGTCCCTGCCACCGTGGACGAACCAGCATCGACAACCTCGCCCTGACGGACGAGCACGTGGTCGAGCTGGACGAAGGCAGGAATGCTGCTGCCTTGGGGCCACGTGCGAACCCAGCCGGATCCCGCCGCCCGCTGGGCATCGACCAGGCCTTCGGCGAGACGTCGGTATGCCGGGTGGGCCTGCGACGCGTTGAAGTCACCGGCGAGAACAAGTGGGGTCTGAGCGGGTTGCTCGGCCACCCAGTCGGCGGCTTCGCCCAGCTGACGGTGCCACCCGCGCACGAGGTTCGGCGTCGGCGGGTAGGGGTGCATCGCTCGCACGACGTAGTCACCGGTGGGCGCCTGAACGATGGCGACGGGCTGGTCGAAGAGTCCGGGTACGTGCTCGGCGGAGACCTCACTCAGGGAGTGTCGGCTGAGGATGACGGTGCCGTCCGCGCCGAGTTGGGGTGAGCCGACGCGGTGAGGGAGAAGTTCGGACGCGCCGGCCGCATCGATCGCGTCGGCAGCATCGGGTGTGAGCTCCGTGAGGACCAGCGTGTCGACGCCCAGCGCGCGGATGTGCTCGACGATCTCCTCAGGGTCTGCCCGACCGAACTCGAGGTTGCTCGCAGCGATGACCTCGTCGTTGTCAGTGGGCGCAACCGTGCTCGCGCCCATCGCGGATGCGGCGAGGGCGACCGGTACGAGAGCAACGGCGAGGGCGGGCAGGGCAAAGACGATCTTGCGTCGCAGGAGCACGACGAGCAGGACGGCCCAGGCCACGGCGGCCAGTCCGATGACAGGGAAGGCCGCCTGAACGACCGGCAGACGGGCACCGCTCGTGTCCCACCATCGAGTGGAGACGCCAACCGCCACGATCACCGTGACAGCGAGGCAGATTCGCGCCACGTGTGGCTACTTGCCCTTCATCGCCTTGCGGTCGACGCGGGCGCGAGTGGGGTCCATCCCGGCCGGAACGCCGGTGCGCAGGCCGCCGAGGGACTTGAGGCGCTTGTTGACGACCGAGGCCTCCTCCTTGGTGAGGACCGGACGCATGCGGGTGAGCTTGGAGCTGATCTTGCTCACCTTGACCTCGTCGTCACCGTTGCCGATGACCCAGAGGTGGACCGGCACGCCGGGGGCGACCCGGTTGACCTTCTTCTCCTCGGCCTTGAGGAGCTTGAGGGCGCGCTGCTTGGGGCCCTCGCCGATGAGAACGATGCCGGGCCGACCCAGCGCCCGGAAGACCATTGCGGCGCCGGCGAGGTCACTGGCCTTCGCGGCACGGTTGGCGTCAACGGCCACCGGCTCGGTTGAGGCGTACCAGCCGCGCTTGCCAATGCTCTGCAGCGCGGCGCCGGCAGCGCCCGCCTGACCCTCGAGTGCGCCGTACATGGCCTTGTTGCCGCGACGGTTCATCACGAACACGGCCGCCAGGAGCGCTGCGGGGATGGCGATGATGATGAGGTACCAGCGCCAGATGCCACCGAGGAGGAACCCGATCCCCACGATCACCGCGAAGGTGACCAGGGCAGCCAGCAGCATCGCCCAGCCGATCTTGGCGTCGAGCTGCTTGATGGCCTTGTAGGCCTGACGGATCTCGGCGAACCGGCCCGGCTTCTTCTCGTCGGTGGTCTCTTTGGCCACGAGGTGCGTGCTCCTGCGTTGTCGGATGGCGCCGTGAGACGCCCTGATGCTCAGATCAGGATACGGCTCGCGCGGAGCGCGCCACCAACGACGCCGCTTCCTGACGGGCGGGGTCGCCTGCAGCCTGGGCCAGGTGCGACAGGTGCTCGGGAATCGCGCGGCCCCACTTCGACATGGCGGTGGCCCACAGGCGTCCCGCGCGGTAGGACGAGCGCACGAGCGGCCCGGCCATGACGCCCTTGAAGCCCATGTCCTGCGCGACGTTGCTCCAGTGGACGAACTCCTCGGGCTTGACCCAACGGTCGATCGGGTGGTGCAGCTTCGAGGGGCGGAGGTACTGCGTGATGGTGAGGATGTCGCAGCCGGCGTCATGGAGGTCCGCGATCGCCTGTTCGACTTCGTGGTCCTCCTCGCCCATCCCGAGGATGAGGTTGGACTTCGTCACGAGCTCGGCCTCGCGGGCCATCGACAGGACCTTGAGCGACTTCTCGTAGGTGAAGGCCGGGCGGATCTGCCGGAAGATGCGCGGCACCGTCTCGAGGTTGTGGGCGAACACCTCGGGACGGGCGTCAAAGACCTGGCTGACGAGCTCGGGCTTCGCGCCGAAGTCGGGCGGGAGGATCTCGACACCGGTGTTGGGGTTGAGGGCGTGGATCTGACGGATCGTCTCGGCGTAGAGGCCGGCGGCACCATCGGGCTGGTCGTCACGCGCAACACCGGTGACGGTGGAGTAGCGCAGACCCATTTGCTGGACCGACTCGGCCACGCGACGCGGCTCGTCGAGGTCGAGGAAGGTGGGGCGCCCGGTGGCGATGTCGCAGAAGTCGCAACGGCGGGTGCAGACGTCACCGCCGATGAGGAAGGTCGCTTCCTTGTCTTCCCAGCACTCGAAGATGTTGGGGCAGCTGGCTTCCTGGCAGACGGTGTGAAGACCCTCTTTCTTCACCATCGAGTGGAGCTGGGTGTACTCCGGGCCCATCTTGGCGGTGGTGCGGATCCACTCGGGCTTGCGCTCGATGGGGGTCTCGGCGTTGCGGGCCTCGACGCGCAGAAGACGACGTCCTTCGGGTGCGACAGTCACACGGACAAGCGTACGCCCGGCCTCAGGTGACCCCGAACACACCCACAACAGCCCCTCGAACCGGCCACCACACCCTCGCGTACCCAGGTCCCACGAGCGGTGGGAACCGAGGCGCCTCCACCAGCGTCAGAGGTGCATGAGACGACTCGGATCGGTGGCAACGCTCGGACTCCTGGCGGCGTGTGGCTCGCACACGTCGGCCAGCGACACACCGCAGGCCGTGCCCTCGGCGACGGCCGACATCCGTTGCGGCTCGCTCGTCCTCGATCAGGGGGAGCTGCTGGAGGTGGCGGGGGCAGAGGAGATCGCTTGCCTCGAGAGCGCCCTCCGGGAGCGCCGAAGCGCTGCGCTCACAGTCACTGCTCCCACGGTCGAAGGGGACCCCATCGTCTTCGGGTGGCGCCTGACGGCAGACGGAACCCTCACATCCGACATCGACAGCAGCAGGGACAGTTTCGGGGGTGAACCGAGGCAGACGCGGCTCTCGTGCGGGCGCATCACGCAACTGCCGAACCCGTTGAGCTGCGCTCAGAGCGGTTGACGAGCGGACGGCATACGCCGTCGTGGTGGTGGACGAACTCAGCCCAAGACGTCGGTGAGGTGCTTCTCGGCGTAGGGGAGGAGGTCCTGGACCGTCACAGGCCGTCCGGCCTCGCGACTGATCGACGAGACGCCGGCGTCGTCGATGCCACAGGCCACGATGTTGTCGGCCCAGGTCAGGTCGGCATCGCAGTTCAGCGCGAAGCCGTGCATCGTCGTGCGCTTGCTCACCCGGACGCCGATGGCCCCGAGCTTGCGGTCGGGACCGCGGTCGTCGGCGAGCACCCACACACCGCTGCGGCCATCGACGCGCACCGTCTCGATGCCGAACTCGCGCGTCATCCGCATCATGGCGTCCTCGAGCCGGCGCACATGGGCGACGACGTCGATCGGCACCTCCTGAAGGGCGACGATCGGGTAGCCGACGAGCTGACCGGGACCGTGCCACGTGATGAGGCCACCACGGTCGACATCGACGACAGGCGTCCCGTCGAACGGCCGCTGCTCGGGCTGGGTGCGCTTGCCGGCGGTGTAGACGGCGGAGTGCTCGAGCAGGAGCGTCGTGTTGGGCTCACGCCCCTGCGCCACGGCAGCGTGCACCTCTCGCTGTCGCTCCCAGCCGTCGAGGTAGTCGACGAAGTCCGGAGCGAAACCCAGGTGCACAAAACGCATGAACCCACGGTATGCCGTGAGCGCACCTTGCGCTGCATCGCACCGACGTAGGCTCCGGACATGACGAGCCGCGAGCGCGCGACAACGGTGGGCAGACCTCGACGGATCCTCCTCGGAGCACTCGCCGTCATCCTCGTCTGGTTGGCGATCGGGGCGGTGGGTGGGCCTGCGACCGGGAAGCTCTCCGAGGTCCAGAAGAACGACAACGCGTCATTCCTGCCCGCTGATGCCGAGTCGACCGCAGTGCTGGAGGCCGTGAGCCGGTTCAGTGACGAGGAAGAGATCCCTCTCATCGTCGTGGCCGAGCGACGCGACGGCGCCGAGCTGGGTGAGCGGGACGCCTTCGCGCTCCTTCAGCTGATCCGCGAACTGCCGAGCATTCCGCTGCCGGGTATGAACAAGACGCTCGGCGACTACATCGGGGAGGGATCGCAGATTGCCCCCGTACCTGCCGAGGACAAGCGAGCGGCGCTCGTCATCATCCCCCTGAAGGAGACCGCGACCTCGGACGTGATCGACGGCGAGGCGCCCATCGTCGCGGCAGCCGAGGAGGTGCGGGTCAAGGCGCGGGTGATGCTGGGGCCGGCGGGGATGACGACTCATGTCGGAGGACCAGGTGGCCTCATCGCCGACTTCTCCGCCGCCTTCGCGGGGATCGACGGGGTTCTGCTGCTCGTGGCTCTGGTCGTCGTCCTCGTCATCCTGCTCGTCGTCTATCGCAGCCCGATCCTCCCGATCGCGGTGCTGCTCAGTGCGGTCTTCGGCCTGTCCCTCGCCGTGCTCGTCATCCGACCGCTCGCCGAAAGCGGCACGATCGAACTGTCCGGTCAGTCGCAGGGGATCATGTTCATCCTCGTCGTCGGGGGAGCGACTGACTACGCCCTGCTGCTCGTGAGCCGGTTCCGAGAGGAACTGCACGAGCACGAGAGCAGCTGGATCGCGCTGCGCCGGGCCTGGCGGGGTTCGGTCGAGCCGATCGTCGCCTCGGCCGCGACCGTCATCCTCGGCCTGCTCTGCCTCATGCTCGCCTCGCTCCAGAACACGGCGGGGCTGGGGCCAGTGGGTGCGTTCGGCATCGCTGGGGCGTTGCTCGCGTCGTTGACGTTCCTGCCGGCGGTGTTGCTGCTCTTCGGGCGAAAGGCGTTCTGGCCGTTCGCTCCTCGCGTCGATCACACTCATGCCGAGGATGCCGTGGGCACTCGCTCGTTGTGGGGTCGGGTGTCCGGCCTGGTCGGCCGGCATCCCCGTAGGACGTGGGTGATCACGCTTGCGGCCCTGCTCGCCGCCGCCGCGTTCGCGCCGACGTTCAAGGCGGACGGGGTGACCATCAAGGACACGTTCCTCGTCGCAACCGACTCGGTCGATGCGCAGGGCGCGATCGAGCGGCACTTCGCGGCCGGGTCCGGCAGCCCCGTCCAGGTCGTCGCTCCGGCCGACCACGCGGAGGCGGTTCGAGGGGCGATGGACGCCGATCCCGGCATCGAGTCGGCCTACATCGGTCTCGCGCCAGCGGTCCCCGGGCAACCCGTTCCCGAGGCGGCCGCCGTGGATGGGCTCCAGCTCGTGCAAGGAACGCCGACCGGGGCAGCCGACAGTCCTGGTGCCGAGGAGACCGTGCGACGGCTGCGCGCCTCCCTCGACGACGTCAGTCCCGACGCGCTCGTTGGTGGTCAGGCAGCGATCAACCTCGACGTGCTCGAGGCGAGTGGCCGTGATCTGCGGGTCATCGTCCCGGCGATCCTTCTCGTCATCTTCCTCGTGCTGTGCCTGCTCCTGCGTTCGTTGGTCGCGCCCCTGCTGCTGGTCACCGCCAACGTCATCTCGTTCGCCGCGACGATCGGGGTGTCGGCGTTGGTCTTCGATCACGTCCTGGGTTTCGGCGGGAGTGACCCGGCGATTCCGCTCTACGGGTTCGTCTTTCTCGTGGCCTTGGGAATCGACTACTCGATCTTCCTCATGACCCGCGTGCGAGAGGAGTCCGTGCATCGTGGGACGCGGCCCGGGATCCTCGTCGGGCTCGCGGTCACGGGTGGCGTCATCACGAGTGCCGGCATCGTCCTCGCGGCGACCTTCTCGTCGTTGACGGTCCTGCCGCTGGTCTTCCTCGTGCAGGTCGCCTTCATCGTGGCCTTCGGGGTCATCCTCGACACGTTCGTCGTTCGCAGCCTGCTCGTCCCGGCGCTGTCCTACGACCTCGGCGCAGCGGTGTGGTGGCCGGCGCGGCTCGCTGGCGATCGTGGGGCACACGCGGAAAAGCGCGAGATCGCTGACGGTCCTGCGCACTAGGGTTCACGCCATGGTGAGAGTTGGACTGGCTGGGTATGCATCGGCAGGGCGCGGGATCCACGCGCCGATCATTCGCGAGGCGGGACTCGTGCTCGCCGCGGTGGCGACCTCGAATCCGGATCGTCGGGCCGAGGTGGCGCAGGACTTCCCCGATGCGCTCGTCGTGGACGACCTCGATGCACTCCTCGCTGTCGACTGCCTCGACGTCATCGTGCTGGCGACGCCGAGTGGCAACCACCTCGAGCACGCCCTCAAGGTCATCGAGGCGGGCATCGCGTGCGTCGTCGACAAGCCCTTGGCCGTCAACGCCGACGACTGCCTGACCGTGGTCGATGCCGCCGAGAACGCCGGGGTGCCGCTCACGGTCTTCCACAACCGACGCTACGACCCGTCACACACGACTCTGGCCACCGTGGTCGCGGATCGCCTCGCGGGAGAGCCGTTCCGGTGCGAGCTGCGTTGGGAACGCTGGCGCCCCGTCCCCAAGGACCGCTGGCGCGAGAACGCTCCTGCGGCCGAGGGCGGGGGCATCCTCCTCGACCTGCACGCGCACCTCATCGACTCGGCGGTGCAGCTCTTCGGGCCCGTGCTCACGGTGTTTGCCACCGTCCAGTCCCACACGACTCCCGCTGAGGACGATGCCTTCCTCGTATGCCGTCACGCGTCCGGCGTGGTCAGTCACCTCGGTGCCACGTCGGTCTCCGGTGCGGCTGGGCCCCGCGCTCGGTTGCTCGGGAGCGATGCGGCATACATCCAGAACGAGTTCGAGGGTGAGCCCAACGTCTATGCGGACCTCGCGGACGCCGATGCCGAGCACTGTGGCTGGCTCATGCGCGCGATGGAGCGCGAGGCCGTGCCCACGACGCCCGCGAGTCAGGTCGACTTCTATCGCGCGGTCGGCGCCGCTCTGTCGGCGCCGGACCCG
Source organism: Knoellia pratensis (assembly GCF_042666395.1). Lineage (NCBI taxonomy): Bacteria > Bacillati > Actinomycetota > Actinomycetes > Micrococcales > Intrasporangiaceae > Knoellia > Knoellia pratensis. Next base: position 133,823 of record NZ_JBHTDJ010000004.1, read on the forward strand.
CAAGCGGCCATGCCGGTCGACCCCCACGACGCCATCCACACCCTTGCCGTCATCGACGCCGCGCGTGCCAGTGCCGAGGGGGAGCGCGTCGTCGAGGTCATCACCCCGGGACTGCGTCCCGGTCACACCGAAGAAGGGGATTCCTGACATGACCGAGGACCACAAAGCCGTCCTGCACCGCTACCTGACCCGCGCCCGCGAGGCCGTGCTGTGGAAGCTCGAAGGTCTCTCGGAGCACGACCTCCGGCGGCCCCTGACTGCGACCGGCACGAACCTCCTCGGAGTCGTCAAGCACCTTGCCGGCGTCGAGGCGGGCTACTTCGGTGACTGCTTCGGCCGACCCGTTGCCGACATGCCTGGCTGGTACCCCGAGATGATGGCGGACACGCTCGAGGACAACGGCGACATGTGGGCGACCGCGCAGGAGTCGCGGGACTCGATCATCGACCTCTTCCACCGCGTTGTCGTCCATGCCGATGCGCTCATCGACGATCTCGACCTCGACCACGTCGGGCGGGTGCCGTGGTGGGGGAAGGACGGCATGGACGTGACCCTGCAATGGCTCCTCGTCCACATGATCGCCGAGACCAACCGGCACGGCGGCCAGATGGACATCGTCAGGGAGCTCATCGACGGTGCCGCCGGGATGCGCCCAGACGCGATGAACCTGCCCGAGGGAGGCCCGGGTTACTGGGAGAACTACCGGAATCGGTTGCAGGACACCGCAGACCAGTTCAAGGGCTGAGCCTCAGGGGTTGACGAGGCGGCGCGGTTCGATGCGCTCCTCGACGGCCGTGTCACCGTCGCGCGTGACGATGTAGGCGCCCTTGTCGTCGCGCTCCGAGACGGCCTCGGCGAGCTCGGTGCCGTGATAGACGAGCCCGACTCCGTCGTCGGTGCAGTGGGTGGTCGGCAGGGTGCCGTTGGCGACGAGCTCGTGGACGAGCGGTCGCCGACGGGCCTCGGAGTCGTAGTGCACGCCGTTGCCGTAGGGGAGGAGGGCGAGACCGTTGGTGACGGCACGCAGGTCCGGACCGAACGAGTCGGTCGTCCCGCCGAGGTACCAGCAGATGGATCCTGCCGAGACGCCGGAGAGGACCACCCCGGCCTCCCAGGCTGCCCGCATCGCGGGCGCGAGGTCGTGGACCTGCCAGACGGCCAGGAGGTTGGCGACCGAGCCGCCATTGACCCAGACGACGTCCTGGTCGAGGAGCAACCCGGGCACGTCTTCGTGGCTCGGCATCGGGAAGAGGTCGAGGGTGGAGATCTCGAAGCCGGCGACTCGACCAGCCTGGTGCAGGTGGTCGTTGTAGAACCGCTGGTCACCGCTCGCCGTGCCGAGGACGGTGATCCTGGGGCGCCGTCCCGTGACGCCGGAGAGCTCGACGGCGTGGTGGACGAGGGCGTCGAACTCAAGGTACGTCCGGCTGGCGGGGCGGTAACCACCCGAGGTGGCGAGGATCGTCGGCTGGTCGGCAGGCATGGCTTCGACCCTAACCGGACAGCGTGAAAGGCATCCGACGGCATACCCCGCTCCGCCGGGTACAGAGCCGAGGCGGTCCTCACCGCTGAGAGCACCGGCTGGTTCCAGCCCGACCCTCGGGAACGTCCGCTGGCGGCGATGCGTTGAGTACCCCGTGCCGAGGCAGAGGAGAGCGCATGTCATTCGAGGACCAGGTCACCAGGCTCGTCGAGCTGGGGTACCCATCATTGGCAGGGCTGAGCGAGAACGACTTTCGCGCGGAGCTCGCACCGTTGGCTGAACGGGCCCGCCGTCTCGACGAGGCGGAGCCGAAGGACGAACCGGGGCGGACGGCATACGTGATCGTCGTGACCCGCGCACTCGTCGACCCCACCACCACCGTGCCGCTGCTCCGCCTCGTCGGCGGACGCAAGCCCGGCGTCGTCGACCGCAACCACGCCGAGGGCGACCTCGCGACCTACGACCCGCTGCCCGAGCTCGAGGTGCCGGTGACGCGTGCCTACCTGCTCGTCGACATCGACCGCGGCGAGGAGTTCTGCGGTGTTCGCCCGGAGGAGGCGTTGCCGGTCATCAGAGGTCGCGGCCGGACACCGATCACCATCGACGAGGGCATCGCCGTGGTCACGCAGGCGCCGCACCTGCTCGAGAAGAACAAGTGCTTCATGCTCTCGGGATCGCGTCGCCCGGACCGGCGGGTTCCGGCCCTGTGGATCAGCGAGCGCGCGCCCAAGCTCGGTTGGTGCTGGGACGGCAACCCGCACACGTGGCTCGGCGTCGCGTCGGCGGGGGAGCGCATCGCCTGACCCTGTGGAAAAGCTCGCGGCGACTTTGGCCATCTCGGCAAGCATGAGGTCATGGAGACCTCGGAAAGGCCGACCGAGCGCCGGTATGCCGGCCGCCACCGGATCGTGGACCACACCACTCCCAGCGTGCCGGGCTACGACGTCGTCGAGCCGATCGGACAGGGCGGGTCGGGCGCGGTGTGGTCGGCGACGGATGCCACGGGTGCGACGGTCGCGATCAAGGTGGTGCCCGCTGTCGACGCTGCAGACGCCCTCGTGGAGTTGGCAGTGCTCGGTCGGATCTCCGATCCCCACCTCGTCCGGTTGCACGAGGCGACGGCGCTGCCCAGTGGCGACGTCGCTCTCGTGCTCGACCACCTGGCCGGTGGCACTCTCGGGGCCGCTGTCCGCGCGCGCGGGCATCTTGCACCGGGCGAGGCCGTCACGGTCCTGAGCCCGATCGCGTCCACCCTGGGGCGGCTGCACGGGATCGGCGTCGTGCACGGCGACGTCTCACCCGACAACGTCCTGCTCGATCTCGAGGGGCGTCCCTTCCTGGCCGATCTCGGGGTGGCGCGGATCGTGGGTGAGCAGCTCGCAGAGCTTCGGGGGACGGAGGGCTTCATCGCGCCCGAGGTGGCGGTGGGCGGGGCGCCGACGCAGGCATCCGACACCTACGCCCTTGGCGCGTTGGCGTGGTTCGTCCTGACGGGAGAGGCGCCCGGACCGACCGTGATCCGGGGGCGGCTGGGTGAACGGGTCGCCGGGCTCCCCGCCGATCTGGTGAGCGCGGTCGAAGGAGCGCTGCGATCGCGGCCCGAGGACCGGCCCGATGCTGATGCCTTGGCGGTGGCGATCTTCGAGAGCGCAGCCCCCGAGCCGCTCGTGCTCGTGACCGGCGGAGATGACGTCAGCCTGCTCACTCGCCGGATCCGGGCGGCTGCTCGTGCCTCGACCGATGGTGGTGCCGCGGCAAAGTCGGCGCCCGGGCACGTGCGCGCTCGTGTGATCGCCCGTCGTGGCCTGAGCACCACCTCCACCGCCAGGAACGCGGCGTCGTGGCTGCTGAGGGGCGGGCGCGCCGTCGCGCCGTTCGTCGCGGTCGTCGGCATCATGGCTGCGGTGGGGCTCGGGGTTGTGGCGTGGAGCAGTGGACGGGACGACGCGAGGGCCTCGACCGCTGGCGCGGCAAGCGGGCCGGCTGAGCCCGCACCGCCGGCCCCGTCGGGAACCTCTGACGTGCGCCTCGCGAAGGATGCGCCCCGCGCCGATCCGCTCGGCCTCGTGGGTGCCCTGGCGCGGGCGCGCGCGGAGGCCTGGTCGACCGGGATAGCGGCCAGGCTCATCGAGGTCGACGCACCACGCTCACCGGCACTCGTCCGCGACACGGAGGTGCTGGCCGGTGTGCAGCGGGCCAACCAGCGCTATGTCGGCCTGGCCTTCATCGTGCGTGAGGCGACCTTCGTGGGGGAGTCGGGTGGGGTTGCCACGATCCGGGCGCGCATCGACACGGGAGCCCATGTGGTGAGGGGGCCCGGTGGGGATCAACGCAGGCCTGCCGTCGTTGCAGCGTCTGTGCTCCTCGATCTCGTCCGCACCGACTCGGGCTGGCGCGTCCGCGACGTGCGAGCGGTCTGAGCTGAGACGGACCTCTATGCGGGAGCGGCCAGCAACCAGCGGATCGCGTCGGGGAGCGTCGCCTGTTCGTGGGTGAAACCGCTGTCCTGCAGTCGTTTCGGGACGGCCCGCTGGCTCGCGACGATGTCCCCGGCCATCTCACCGACGACGAGGCGAAGCGCGAGTCGGGGAGCGGGGAGCAGGGTCGGGCGGTGCAGTTGCCGACCCATCTCGGCGACGATGTCGCGTTGGCGGGCAGGTTCGGGGCCGGTGAGGTTCACGGGACCCTCGAGCCTCTGGTCGAGAACGTGCTGGATGGCTCGGACGTGGTCGGCGAGCGTGATCCACGACCAGTAGTGCCGCCCGTTGCCGAGCGGGCCACCGAGTCCGAGCTTCGTCAGGCGGAGCAACGCCTTGATCGCATCACCGTCCGGAGCCAGGACGATGCCGGTGCGCAGGCGAGCCACCGGTGCGCCTGCCGCCTCCGCCGGCTCGGTCGCACCCTCCCAGGCGTGAACGAGGTCGACGAGGAATCCCGAACCCGCGCTGCTCTCCTCGGTGAGGATCTCCTCGCCGCGATCGCCGTAGTAGCCCACCGCTGAGCCGTTGACGAGGTGGATCGGACGTCCTGTCGCGGCGATCGCCGTGGCCAGGGCGGTGGTTCCGTCGGTGCGTGAGCTGATCAGCTCGACCTTGAAGGCCGGGCTCCACCGATGGGCACCCAGGCTCGCACCTGCGACGTTGACCACAGCGTCGACGCCATCGAGAAGTGCAGGATCGAGCTGCCGGGTGGAGGGGTCCCACTGGATCTCGGACATGTGCTCCGGCGGGCGCCGAACCAGGCGGATGACGTCGTCACCGCGTTCACGCAGGGAACGACACAGCGCACCGCCGATCAGCCCGGACGAACCGGCGACGGCGATGCGCTGTGTCATGTGAATCAGGGACCCCAGAGCCTCAGAGGCCCCAGAGCCTCAGAGGCCCAGATCCGCCTCGAAGGCGCCTTCCTCGAGCCGCTCCTTGACGGTGGTGAGGAAGCGGGCGGCGTCGGCGCCATCCACGATCCGGTGGTCGTAGGAGAGGGCCAGGTACACCATCGAGCGGATCGCGATGGTCTCGCCACCGTCGGAGTCCTTGACGACGACGGGCCGCTTCACGACCGCGCCGGTGCCGAGGATGGCGACCTGCGGCTGGTTGATGATCGGCGTGTCGAACAGGGCTCCACGCGACCCGGTGTTGGTGATCGTGAACGTCCCACCGGCGAGGTCGTCCGGCATGATCTTGTTGGTGCGCGTGCGCTCCGCAAGATCGGCGATGTTGCGCGAGAGCCCGGCGATGTTGAGGTCGCCAGCGTTCTTGACGACCGGCACGAGGAGGCCCTTGGCGGTGTCGACGGCCATGCCGACGTTCTCGGTGCCGTGGTAGGTGACGTTGTCGCCGTCGATGCTGGCGTTGACCGTCGGGTGGACCTTGAGGGCCTCGATCGCGGCGAGCGTGAAGAACGGCAGGAAGCTGAGCTTGCTGCCCTCGCGGCGGGCGAAGTCACCCTTGGCGCGATCACGCAGACGCGCGATCTTGGTGACGTCGACCTCGACGACCGTCGTGAGCTGAGCCGACGTCTGGAGCGACTCGACCATGCGCTTGGCGATCATCTTGCGCAGGCGCGTCATCGGCTGGGTCGTGCCGCGCAGGCTGGTGTCGACGGCAGCGGCAGCACTTGACGAGGCAGGGGCCGGGGTGGCCGCTCCCGTCGAGGCGGGAGCGGCGGGTGCCTCGGCCGGAGCCTTGGCGGCCTCAGCGGCTGCGAGGACATCCTGCTTGCGGATGCGGCCGCCGACGCCGGTGCCCTTGATGGACCCGAGGTCAATGTTGTTCTCGGACGCGATCTTGCGCACGAGCGGGGTGACGTAGGCCGACGCGTCCTGGGACTCGTCGCTCGCTGCAGCGGCCGGGGTGGCCGGGGTGGCCGGCGCTGCCGGAGCCTCCGGTGCGGGAGCGGCAGGGGCCTCGGCCTGAGCAGGGGCTGCCGGAGCGGCCTCAGGCTCGGCCGCGGGAGCGGGCTGTTCCTGGGGGGCCTGCGCCTCCGGGGCCTCGGGGGCCGCGGCGGGCTCCTCGGCAGCGGGTGACGGGGCCGGTGCAGCCTCGGCTGCCGGAGCTGCGGCCGCGCCAGCAGCCTCGCCGCCGATCACGGCAAGGTCAGCGCCCACGGGGACGGTCTCGTCCTCCTGGACGAGGATCTTGCTCAGCTTGCCCGCCACGGGTGAGGGGATCTCGGTGTCGACCTTGTCGGTCGAGACCTCGAGGAGCGGCTCGTCGACGTCGACGTCGTCACCCTCGGCCTTGAGCCAGCGGGTGATCGTGCCTTCGGTGACGGACTCGCCCAGGGCAGGCATGGTCACGGTCGTGCCACCATCGCCACCACCATCGCCACCACCGGCGGGTGCGGACTCGGCGGGAGCTGACTGCTTTGCCTCCGACTCAGCGGGAGCATCGGTGTGGGGGGTTGCCGGTTCTTGGCCACCCTCGTCGCCGGCTGCGGCGACCTCGTCCTGATCCGCCGGGGACTCGATGGCGTCGCCGTCGCCCGCCTGGCCGGAGTTGTCGGCGGCAGCGGGCTCCTCATCGGGCGCGGCGGCGGGCTCGTCCTGCGCCGCGGCCTCGGCGGGCTGCTCGGCCGGTGCAGCGGCGTCGCCACCGTCTGCGGCGCCGTCACCGATGACGGCGAGGTCGGCGCCCACAGGGACGGTCTCGTCCTCCTCGGCGAGGATCTCCTGGAGCGTGCCAGCGACCGGGGAGGGGATCTCGGTGTCGACCTTGTCGGTCGAGACCTCGAGCAGCGGCTCGTCCACCGCGACCTGGTCACCAACGTTCTTGAGCCACCGGGTGACGGTGCCCTCGGTCACGGACTCGCCGAGGGCGGGCATGGTCACACGTTCGGACATGGTGTCAGTTCTCCTATCGACGGTGGCTCTGCGGCAACTCTAGTTGTGAGCATGCAGGGGTTTGCCGGCGAGCGCCAGATGGGCCTCGCCGAGCGCTTCGTTCTGGGTGGGGTGGGCGTGGATGAGGGGCGCCACGTCGTCGGGGTGCGCCTCCCAGCCGACGATGAGCTGGGCCTCGCCGATCTGCTCGCCCATCCTCGCGCCGATCATGTGGACGCCGACGACCGGTCCATCCTTGGAGCGCACGAGCTTGACGAAGCCGGCGGTCTGCAGGATCTGGGACTTGCCGTTGCCGCCGAGGTTGTACTCGTACGTCTCGACCTCGCCGTGCACCTCACGCGCCTGGACCTCGGTCAGTCCGACCGACGCGATCTCGGGGTTGCAGTAGGTCACGCGCGGGATCGTGGACTCGACGATCGGTGCAGGCGCCAGTCCGGCGATCTCCTCGGCGACGAAGATGCCTTGCTGGAAGCCGCGGTGCGCGAGCTGGAGGCCGGGAACGATGTCGCCCACGGCATACACGCCGTCGACGCCCGTGCGGAGGCGGTCATCGGTCGTGACGAATCCACGGTCGAGGGTCACGCCGGCTTCGGCGAAGCCGAGTCCGTCGGTGACCGGGCCGCGCCCGACGGCGACGAGGAGCAGGTCGGCGTCGATGGTCGTGCCGTCCTCGAGGGTGACCGTGACGACGTCGCCCTCCTGCGTCGCGCCAGCGAACTTCACGCCTGCCTTGACCGTGATCTTGCGCTTGCGGAACGCGCGCTCGAGAACCTTGGAGACGGCTTCGTCCTCCGCAGCAACGAGCCGCGGGAGGGCCTCGACGACCGTGACCTCGGAGCCGAACGACCGGAAGACCGACGCGAACTCGACGCCGATGACTCCGCCGCCGAGGACGACGACGCGGTCGGGCACGAAGTCGAGCTGCAGCGCCTGTTCGCTCGTCATGATGCGGCCGGCGATCTCGAGACCCGGCAGGGACTTGGCGTAGGAGCCGGTCGCGAGGACGACATTGCTGCCAGTGACGCGGCGTCCATCGACCTCGATCGTGGAGCGGTCGACGAGCCGACCCGTGCCTTCGATCAGGTCGACCTTGTGCGCCTTCGCCAGACCCTGGAGGCCCTTGTAGAGGCGACCGACGACGCCGTCCTTGTAGGCGTTGACGCCGGCCATGTCGATCGACTCGAACGTCGTCCGCACGCCGAACTGCTCACCCTCGCGGGCGGTGTCGGCGACCTCGGCAGCGTGGAGCAGGGCCTTGGTCGGGATGCAGCCGACGTGCAGGCACGTCCCACCCAGCTTGGACTTCTCGACGAGAGCGACGCGAAGCCCCAGCTCCGCAGCGCGGAAGGCGCAGGCATAACCGCCACTTCCGCCTCCCAGGATGACAACGTCATAGGTGTCCTCGGCGGTGGCCGGCATCGTTCACTGCTCCCTTGGTTGCGTCAGGGGGCGCGCGTCGAGCGGGTCTCGCCGACGTCGCGCCAATGCCGCCCATCCTGTCACTGCACCGTGTCCGCCGTCACACGAGGTCCAGCTCCGTCCAGAACGATCGCGTATGCCGTCCGCCCACCCAGCGAAGTCACACCCACCTCCCAGCGGTCTTCCGTATCGTGGCGCCATGGCGTGGTTCAGGCGGCGAAAGGGCGAGGCTCTCGCGAAGGGTGCGGCGGCACCAACGAAGGACGACGTCCGCAGGGCCCGCAAGCACTTCGAGGAGTTCGGGCGCAGTCGCCGGGGGGTGGAGGCGTTCGTCGAGCCGGCCACCCACGTCACGGCCACGACGGTGATCCTCATCGCGCACGACGGTGAGTGGACACGCCGGGCCGTCCCGTCGCGTGAGGACGCCTTCAAGCTCGCAACAGACCTGCACCTGCCGACCTACGACGTCAACCAGACGGGCTACCCGCAACGCATGCGCGACTGGAACTCGCGCCAGCGCGGCCGCTGATCAGCAGGGCGTGCTCAGAACTCACGGTTGCACGGCACCGCAGCGAGAGCCGCGAGCCCTCGGCGGTCACCATCACCCAGCCCGGTCTGGCCGCTGTTCTCGGCATTCATGAGCTGACCCGCGGCCTCAGTGTGGGCCAGGCCGATGAGGTGGGCCAGTTCGTGCGCGACGATCGCCACAGCCAGCTCGTGCCCACCCTTGCGGAGGGTGATCTCGGTGAGCGTTGGACCGTCGAGGTGCACGATGCCCGTGACATTGTGGAGGTGGCCACGGCTGTCGGTCATGGCCACACTGCCGCCCACTCCAGCAACGTCGCCGTCGAGGGCGGGCACCCGTTCGGGCGTCGTCCAGGCGACGAGGGCAGGTGACCACCGGTTGCCGTAGCGGCGGGCGTCCATCGTCGGTCGCGCGCTCTGGGCCAGTTCGTCGGTCGGCCCATCGACCACGATCTGCAGCCCTGCTGCGGGGCCGACCATCGAGATGGCGTCGCGCAGGACGGCGTCGGCGTCCGCGGGCGCGTGCTCTCGGTTGACGACGAGGTGCAGTGGCCGGCACGGGTCGTAGGCGGCCGTGCTGTCCTGGTTCGTCGAGAGGACCTCGAAGCCACCCGAACCGGACGGGGCTTGCGGGGCCGCCATGAGCCGCCCGAGTTGGGCGTCCTCAACGAGTGGCGGCCTCACCTGCGACATCGGGACGATGCTCGCGACGTGGTCGATCTGTTCGTCCGCGACACCCCGCACCCACAGCAGCCCGGCGGTGATCGCGAGGGTGGCGACGATCGGCACCACGGCGACACGTGAGCGGCGCTGGGGCTGCGACACGGCATACGCCGTCGTCTGGGGTCCCCGCCACACGGGTGGAGTCGAGCGGGCATCGAGCCGGTCGAGCTCCTCGAGGCGACGCAGCATCCGGCGTCGGCGCCGACGGGGCCCCAACGTCACGCGATCCCACCCGGCGCCGGTGACCATGTCCACAAGATCGCATTGTTGGGTGCCCGGCGTCAGGCCGATCGCGGAAAGCCTGTGGCTCTGGCGCGGTGGGCCGTGCGAGAGTGAGGGCGACCGCACCACCGATCCAGGAGGACCCGTGTCCGAGTCAAAGAGTTCCCGTCCGACGCCGAGCGAGGACATGAAGAAGAAGTTCCGCGAGGCCCTGGACAAGAAGCACGCCCACGGCGGCGCCGATGTCTCGGCCACCGCGGACCAGGGGAAGGTCGACCACGGTCACGGTCCCGAGACCTCCGGGCGCGACCAGATGTTCCGCCGCAAGTCCGGCTGACCTCGACCTCGCACTTCGTGCCCGAAACGGACACGACGTCGGCTGCGTACGCAGCCGCGACCGTGTCCGTTCGGGCACGAAGTGCGTCTGGGGTCAGGAGGTGTGGTTCTCGATGAGGTTCACGAGGGTCGCGACGCCGTAGCCGGTGCCACCCTTGGGGATGGCGCCATCGGCACCCTTCTCGTTGAACGACGGGCCCGCGATGTCGACGTGCGCCCACGGGATGCCCTCGCCGACGAACTCCTGGAGGAAGAGCCCGGCCGTGAGCATGCCGCCCCAACGGTCGGCCTTGTGCTGGAGGTCGGCGACCACCGAGTCGAGACCGGAGCGCAGCTCGCGCGGCAACGGCATCGCCCACGAGTCCTCGCCCTCGGCGCCACCGGCGTCGACGACCTTGCTGCGGAAGGCGTCGTCGTTGCCCATGACACCGGCAACGCGGGCACCGAGCGCGACCATCTGCGCACCCGTGAGGGTGGCGATGTCGACGATGACGTCGGGCTTGGCCTCGCTGGCAAGGCACAGGCCGTCACCGAGGACCATGCGTCCTTCGGCGTCGGTGTCGATGATCTCGACGGTCGTGCCGTTGCGCATCGTCACGACGTCACCGGGACGCTGCGCGGTGCCACTCGGCATGTTCTCGGCGAGGCAGAGGTAGCCCGTGACGGCGACGGGGCCACCCAGCTCGGCGGCGGCGATGACCGTGGCAGCAACCGCTGCGGCACCAGCCATGTCGGACTTCATCGTGAGCATGCTGCCGGCCGGCTTGATGCACAGGCCGCCCGAGTCAAAGGTGATGCCCTTGCCCACGAGAGCAACCGACGGGCTCTTGGCGCGACCACCAGTGGGGGAGTAGGTCATCGTCACGATGCGCGGCGGGTTGACCGAGCCCTGGCCCACGCCGACGATGCCGCCGAAGCCGCCCTTGGCGAGAGCCTTCTCGTCGAGGACCGAGATCGTGACCTTGCCCGACGACGCCGCGGCGACGGCCTTCACGCGGTCGACGAACGTCTGCGGGGTGAGCAGGTTCGGCGGGGTGTTGACGAGGTCGCGGGTGAGGTCGCGAGCGGAGCCGATGATGGCCGCGCGCTCGACGGCGGACTTGACGGACTTGCCCTGGCCGAGCGACGAGACGACGGAGATCTTGGGCCCAGAAGCCGCAGGGGCCTTCTTGGCCTTGGACTGGCCCCCGACCGACACCTTGGTGGAGGCGGCATCGAAGGTGTAGCACCCGGCATACGCACCGTCGGCGACAGCCGCGAGAGCGGCCTCGTCGGTGGCCGGCAGGGCCACGGCGACCGAGGTCTTGGTCGCGACCGAGCGCAGGGCGCAGCCAGCTGCGGAGCGGAGCACGTCGGGCGTGATGTCGGCGGCAGCACCGAGGCCGGTCACGACGACGGCGGTGGCGGCGACGTCGGGCACGGCGACGACGCGAACGGTCTCGCCCCGCTTGCCCTTGGCCTCGAGGTCGGTGAGGACCGCAGCGAGGTGCTTCGCGGCGGCCGCCGGCAGACCATGCCCCGCGGCGAGGGTCGCGCCCTTGTCGGTCGAGACGGAGCCGACGACGAGAGCATCGACCTTGAGGTTCGCGGCGTCGCGCGTGGTCAGGTTCAGGTTGGGCACTGATGTACTCCTGGCATGGTCTGGGCAGGCGAGATCATCGCCCCTTAGCCGAGCACCCTAGCCGCGACCGTGATCCGGGCCACGCGATAACGTGCCGTCATGACCGATCTGTTGCACTCTCCCGTCCATGACCGCCACGTTGCGCTCGGTGCCAAGCTGGCCGACTTCGGTGGCTGGGAAATGCCGATCGAATACCCGGGTGGCGGTGTGGTCGCCGAGCACACGTCCGTTCGCGAGCGCGTCGGACTCTTCGACGTGAGCCACCTTGGGAAGGCACGCGTGAGTGGACGGGCGGGAGACCTCAGCGCGTCCGACTTCGTCAACTCCTGCCTCACCAACGACCTGCGCCGCATCGGCCCGGGCCAGGCGCAATACACGCTGTGCTGCCAGGACGATGGTGGCGTCGTCGACGACCTCATCGCCTACGTCCGCAGCGAGGACGACGTCTTCCTCATCCCCAATGCGGCCAACACGGCTGCCGTCGTGGACCTCCTGCGCGCGGCCGCTCCCGAGGGCATCGAGGTCGAGAACCTTCACGACGCGTATGCCGTGTTCGCCGTCCAGGGTCCCAGGAGTGACGAGGTGCTCACGTCTTTGGGGCTGCCCGTCGACCACGACTACATGTCGTTCGTCGAGACGGAGTGGCAGGGGCTGCCCGTCATCGTGTGCCGCACCGGCTACACGGGGGAGCGCGGCTACGAGCTCGTCCCCGCGTGGGACGCTGCCGGCTCGCTCTGGGACGCGCTCGCCTCCGCTGTCGCCGACCAGTCGGGTATGCCGGCCGGTCTCGGCGCGCGCGACACGCTCCGCACCGAGATGGGCTATCCGTTGCACGGCAACGACCTCAGCACCGAGATCACCCCGGTGATGGCCGGCGCTGCGTGGGCCGTCGGCTGGGACAAGGACGCGTTCTGGGGCAAGGAGGCGCTTGCCGAGCAGCGCGCCGCCAAGACCTCGCGCCTGGGCCGTGGGCTCGTCGTCACCGGTCGTGGCATCCCGCGCGCCCACTGCTCCGTCCTCAAGGACGGCGAGGTCGTCGGTGAGGTGACGTCCGGGACGTTCAGCCCGACCCGCAAGGAGGGCATCGCCCTCGCCCAGCTCGAGCGCTCGGTCGCGATCGGCGACGAGGTCGTGATCGACGTGCGTGGTCGTCAGATTCCCGCGACAGTGACCAAGCCGCCGTTCGTCGAGGTCGGCGTCCGCGAGAACTGACGAGAGCCGAGGCGGACGCGCATGGGTGACCACAGTTATCGCGCCACGATCGCGTGGGAGGGATCCACGGGTGGTGGCTACACGGCATACACACGTGAGCACGATGGAGCGGTGCCCCCTGCGACGGAGTCGTTCGCACTGAGCGCCGACCCGCACTTTCGCGGTGACGCGACCCGGGCCAACCCGGAGCAGCTCCTCGTGCTGGCCGCCAGTTCGTGCCAGATGCTCTCGTTCCTCCACGTCGCGGCGACCGCGAAGCTGGACGTGCTCGACTACACCGACGACGCCGAGGGCATCATGCCGGAGCGCGAGCAGCCGATGCGCATCACGCGAATCACGTTGCGCCCCAGGGTGTTGGTCGCCGCGGGCAGTGACGTGAGCCAGTTCGCCGAACTCATGCACAAAGCCCACGAAAGCTGCTTCATCGCCAACTCACTGAACACCGAGGTCGTGCTCGAGCCGACCTGTGAAACAGCCACAGAGGAGAACCCGTCATGACCGACGCCTGGACCTGGACCTACGAGAACGCAGCCGGAGCAGCCGTGACCGGCGAGCCCACGACCGAGACGGCGTTTCCGTCGCAGTCCGACGCCGAGAACTGGTTCGGTGAGGTCTGGCGCGAGCTGGCCGAGGCCGGCGTTGCCGCTGTGACGCTGCACCGTGACGGCGAGAAGGTCTACGGCCCGATGCCGCTCGACGCCTCGGTCTGACTCAGCTCGGGTAGGCGCCGCGCTTGACGATCGGGCGGGGCATCCGGGTGCGGCGCATCTGGAAGGCGCGCATCGCGGTGTAGAAGCCGTCGCCGCGCTGGACCGCGTTCTCGCCGAACTTCGCGGCGAGCTGCTTCTTGATCCGGCGCCAGGCCAGGAACGTGTCGAGGACTGCGGCGGCGATGAGTCCGTAGACGAGCGTGAAGACGATGAGCATCGCCCACGACTCACGCACGAACGACAACGCAAGCACGATGAGCATGACGGGCAGCATGAACTCGGCGACGCCCCAGCGAGCGTCGATGTAGTCGCGGATGTAGCGCTTGGCCGGACCCTTGTCGCGCGCCGGCAGGTGCGTCTCGTCACCGGTGAGCATCGCCTGGCGTTGCTTGGCCATCTGCTCGCGCCGCTTGGTGCGGTCAACGCCCTTGGCCGCCTTGCGGTCCGTGACGACGAGGGGCTGCCTGCGGGCCGCCTCCTGGTCGCGCCGCTTGGGCGTGGGGCGATTCTTGGCGCCCTCGCGGGCAGCGTTGGCTGCCTGCTCCGTGAGCTCTTCCTGGGTGGTCTTGCTGCGTCCGAACACGGCCCGAGTGTATGCCGCCGGGCTGGGTCCGCTTGCCGCCGTCGCCCTGAGTAGGGTCAGAACGTGACTGATTCAATCAACTCGACCGACCTGACCGAGCTCTCTGCGCTGCGCGAGACCGTGCGGAGCCTCATGCCGCAGCTGCGCGCCGACCTCGAGGCGCTGACGCGGATCCCGAGCGTCTCGCTGCCAGCGTTCGACCAGAGCCACGTGGACGCGTCCGCCGAGGCGACCGCCGAGCTGCTGCGTGCTGAGGGGCTCGAGGTCGAGATCGTGCGCGAGGGCGGTGCTCCGGCCGTCATCGGGCACATCGACGGACCCGAGGGTGCGCCGACGGTCATGCTCTATGCCCACCACGACGTGCAGCCGCCCGGAGACGACGCCGACTGGGACAGTGCACCGTTCGAGCCGACCGAGCGCGACGGCCGCCTCTACGGTCGCGGTGCCGCGGACGACAAGGCCGGGATCATGGCCCACATCGCTGCCCTGCGCGCCCACTCTGGCAACCTGCCCGTCGGTGTCACCGTCTTCGTCGAGGGCGAGGAAGAGGTCGGTTCCGACTCGCTCATGACGATCCTCGAGCGTCACGGCGACAAGCTCAGGGCCGACGCGATCGTGCTCGCCGACTCGACGAACTGGGACATCGGCACGCCGGCGCTCACGACGACCCTGCGCGGTCTCATCCGCGTCGTCGTCACCGTCACCACCCTCGACCACGGCATCCACTCCGGCATGTTCGGTGGAGCAGTGCCCGACGCGATCACGGCCCTCGTGCGCCTCATCGCCACCCTCCACGACGACGAGGGCAACGTCGCCGTCGCCGGGCTCAAGTCCGGTGAGGCGGCCGACCTCGAGTTCTCCGAGGAGCGGCTTCGCGAGGAGTCCGGGCTCCTCGACGGGGTCTCGACGATCGGTTCGGGCTCGCTCCTGTCGCGCATGTGGACCAAGCCCTCCCTCACGACGATCGGCATCAACGCGCCGTCGGTCGAGAAGTCGTCCAACACCCTCGTTCCCAGCGCCTGCGCCAAGCTCTCCATGCGCATCGCTGCCGATGAGGTTCCGACCGACGCGTTCGCCGCGTTGGAGAAGCACCTGCGCGAGAACGCTCCGTGGGGCGCGAAGATCGAGATCACCCTCGACGACCAAGGTTCCGGGTTCGCCGCCGACGCGAGCGGTCCGGTCTACGACCAGGCGCGGGCCGCCTTCGCTGATGCGTGGGGCAAGGAACCGGTCGACATCGGAGTCGGGGGGTCGATCCCGTTCGTCGCGGCCTTCGCCGAGCGCTTCCCCGACGCCGCCATCCTCGTGACCGGCGTCGAGGATCCCGACACCCGCGCCCACGGCGCCAACGAGTCGCTGCACCTCGGGGAGTTCGAGAACGTCTGCGTCGCAGAGGCAGCACTCTTTGCCCGCCTCGGCGCGATGCCGAGGGCCTGACGATGTCGGACGCTGACATCGGCACTGACAGCGACGTCGGGACCGCTGAGTCCTCGCCGGGCTCCTACGTCGAGCCCGAGTACCAGCGCGACACGGCCTACATCGAGGACCGGATCACCCGCGGTGGCGAGCAGTGGCCGGTCGAGGCGGGCCGCTACCGCCTCGTCGTCGCGCGTGCCTGCCCGTGGGCCAACCGGGCGATCATCGTCCGACGGCTCCTCGGCCTCGAGGACGTCATCTCGATGGGCATCTGCGGTCCGACGCACGACGCGAACTCCTGGACGTTCGACCTCGACCCCGGCGGTCTCGACCCGGTGCTGCAGATCCCGCGCATCAAGGACGCCTACGTCAAGCGCTTTCCCGACTACCCCAAGGGCATCACGGTCCCGGCGGTCGTGGACGTGCCCACCGGGGGAGTCGTCACCAACGACTTCCCGCAGATGACGCTCGACTTCTCCGGTGAGTGGGCCGAGTTCCATCGGGAGGGCGCGCCGGAGCTCTACCCCGAGCCCCGACGCAGCGAGATCGACGAGGTCAACAAGCGCGTCTACACCGAGGTCAACAACGGCGTCTACCGGTGCGGGTTCGCCGGGACGCAGGCGGCCTACGACGCGGCCTACGACCGTTTGTTCACGGCTCTCGACTGGCTCGAGGAGCGTCTCGCCACGCAGCGCTACCTCGTCGGCGACACCATCACCGAGGCCGACGTGCGCCTCTTCACGACCCTGGCCCGCTTCGACGCCGTCTATCACGGGCACTTCAAGTGCAACCGGACCAAGCTCACCGAGATGCCGGTGCTGTGGGCCTACGCACGCGATCTCTTCCAGACGCCGGGCTTCGGTGACACCACGGACTTCGTGCAGATCAAGAGCCACTACTACGAGGTCCACCGCGACATCAACCCCACGGGAGTCGTGCCGCTCGGTCCCGACCTGGCTGGTTGGGCGACGCCGCACGGGCGTGAGTCGCTTGGTGGTCGACCCTTCGGGGACGGGACCCCGCCGGGCCCGCCGCCCGAGGGCGAACGCGTCTCGCCGAGCAACAACCCACACGTCGGCGACGACGGGCTCATCTCCCTCTGAGCGAACCCTTGCGCCCGGCACTGTGACGGTCTGACCACCGTGCCGGACGCATCGGGGTCAGCACTTCTGCCAGTAGCCGGGGCTCGTCTCGCGCACTGCTGACGTGTAGAAGGTGTTGTAGAGCCCGAGGTTGTCGTTGGAGCCGTTCGCGAGCGCATAGCCGCCGACGTTGCGGGCTCGACCTGCCTGGACGTGGGCGTAGTTGGTGGCCGTGACGCAGGTCGGTGTGGCCGTCGCCGTGGGGGTCGGCGTGGGCGTCGGTGTCGCAGTCGCGGTCCCCGTGGGCGTCGCGGTCGGCGTGGGCGTGGGTGAGGAACCGATCAGGCCGAAGAACTTCGCGTCGTAGTAGGCGCCGCACACCGTGTCGATGAAGTAGGCACCCGCCGTCCCGCACTGGGTCGGCCCGGTTCCGGGGTCGACGGGCGTGCCGTGGGTCATCCCAGCGATCTCGGTGAGGCGAACCGTGCCGCCGCCGTACTCCGACCAAGTCACGCCCGACGCCAAAGTACCTGTGGCAGTGGGGGATTGGCCCACCCCAGCGACGTCGGTCCATTGGTCGCGCAGCTCCCGACCGTTCATCGAGGCGACGGTCGTGTCCGACTGGCCGTGCCAGATGGCGACCTTCGGGCGCGGACCGGACCACGCGGCATACCCCGCTCTCGCAAGGTCACCCCACGCCTTCGGCGTCTTGTCCACGCCCGGGTTCATGCACGAATACGCCTGTGCCACAGTCGTTGCGCACCCGTGCGCAATGCCCGCGTTGATCGATCCGCCGGCAAACAGATCCGGGTATGCCGCGAGCATGCTGGCCGTCATCGCCCCTCCGCCGGAGAGGCCGGTGACATAGACGCGAGCCGGGTTCGCGGAGTACGTCGTGATCGCGTGCTGCACCATCGACGCGATCGAGGCGACCTCGCCCTGGCCGCGGGTCACGTCGCCGGACTGGAACCAGTTGAAGCACTTGTTCATGTTGTTGGCCGTGCCCTGCTGTGGGAGAACCACGGTGATCCCGTTGCGGTCCGCGAGGTCACGCCAGCCCGATCCGTTGAGGTATCCGTTGGCGTCCTGGGTGCAGCCGTGCAGGGCGATGACGAGAGGAGCGCCGGCGGTGGTGTTGTCCGGGCGATAGCTCCACATCGTCAGGGCTCCGGGGTTCGACCCGAACGACGTGACCTGCTGCAATGTGGCCGCGGACGCCCTTTGTGCCGTGACGACGCCCAGCGTTGCTGCGGCGGCCACTGCCAGTGCGGTTGTCCAGCGAAGGAGCTTGTGGGTGCGAACCATGACGGTCTCCCGGGTTCCGGACATCGCCGTTGACGCCCTGGTCCCGGTGACGCTAGTGAGCCCGGAGCAACGAAGGCGTGGGTGCCGCGCCCATGATTGGCGCTTCCGACCTGGTCCCGCGCCCCACCCCGGACGCCCTCACACCGTGTCCGGTGAAGACGTGCCTTTGCTTCAACCGGCGATGCAAAGACACCCCCATTTGCTACGAAACGTGGAGCAACGGGCCTTTGCCTCAGCAGGTGAAGCAAAGGGGGGTGTCTCTGCTCCGGCTGGTGAAGCAAAGGCACTTCGTTTTCGGAGGTGAGGTGAGGTCCGCCCGACCTGTGCGGATCAGCGCCAGGTGGAGGAGGTCAGTCCTTGCTGGTCTCGCCGGGCAGGGCGAGCATCTGGTCGAGCGCGGTCCTGGCCTCGATGGCGACCTGCTCGTCGACGCGGATGGCGTTGACGACCCGACCCTCGACGAGCGACTCGAGCGCCCACACGAGGTGCGGCAGGTCGATGCGGTTCATGGTTGAGCAGTAGCAGACGTTCTTCTCGAGGAAGGTGATGCGCTGCTTCGGGAACATCTGACCAAGGCGCTGGACGAGGTTGAGCTCGGTGCCCACCGCCCAGGCCGTGCCATCGGGAGCGCCGGCGATGGTCTGGATGATCCTTTCGGTCGAACCCACCTCGTCGGCCAGCTCGACGACTTCGTTGCGGCACTCGGGGTGGACGATGACCTTGACGCCGGGGATGGTCGCGCGGGCAGCCTCGACGGCCTCCGTCGTGAAGCGCCCGTGGACCGAGCAGTGGCCGCGCCACAGGATCATCCGCGCGGCCTGCAACTGCTCGATCGTCAGACCACCCATGGGGCGGTGCGGGTCCCAGACGACGCAGTCGTCCAGCGAGCCACCGAGGTCGCGCGCCCACGTGTTGCGTCCGAGGTGCTGGTCGGGAAGGAAGAGGACCTTGCCCTCACCCTCGACTCCGCCGGACTCTCCGAACGCCCACGTGAGCGCCGTCTTGGCGTTGGAGGACGTGCACACCGTGCCGGAGTGGCGCCCGGTGAAGGCTTTGATCGCGGCCGAGGAGTTCATGTAGGTCACGGGGATCGTCTGCTCCGCGACGCCGGCCTCGACGAGCTGCTCCCAGCAGTCCTCGACCTGGGCGATCGCCGCCATGTCGGCCATGGAGCACCCGGCCGCGAGGTCGGGCAGGATCACGGTCTGGTCATCGCTCGTGAGGATGTCGGCGGACTCGGCCATGAAGTGGACGCCACAGAACACGATCCACGGTGCGTCGGGACGCGCCGCGGCTTCCTTGGCCAACTTGAACGAGTCGCCGGTGACGTCCGCGAACTCGATGACCTCGTTGCGCTGGTAGTGGTGACCCAGGACGAACACCTTGTCGCCCAGTGCCTCCTTGGCCGCCCGCGCCCGTGCCACGAGGTTCGGATCGGACGGTGCCGGCAGGTCACCGGGACACTCGACGCCGCGCTCGGAGCGCAGGTCGCGCCCCTGGCCGAGGACGAGGAGCGGGAGCGGGGCGGGGGTCGTCGTCGTCACACCACGATGGTATGCCGCGCGCCAGGCGCGTAGACATCGTGCCCGCAGCGCTGCGGGCGGGTGGTTTGCGAGCCATCATCACTCGGAACTCTGGTCTTGGAGCGATCGCGCCCCTACGGTGGCCCTGACCCGCACGTCGGGGTCACGAGACCATCTGCAATGGGGCAGGTGGCCATCCCTGAAAGGCACCACTCGTGAAGAAACAGGACAACACCCGCGCCCTGTGGCTCCGACTCGGCGCAGCAGCCGGCGGAACAGCTCTGGTCCTGGCGGCAGCAGCCCCCGCCGGAGCAGACCCAGCCAACAACACCTCCGCCAAGCTGCGTCAGGCCGTCACCTCGGCCGGCGTCATGGACCACCTCGAGAACTTCCAGTCAATCGCGAATGCCAACGCCGGCACCCGCGCCTCGGGCACACCGGGGTATGCCGCCTCGCGCGACTACGTCGTCGACCGCCTGGAGGCGGCTGGCTATGCCCCGACGGTGCAGGAGTTCGACTTCCCGTTCTATCGCGAGCTCTCGCCCGCCGTGATGAACCGGGTGCTGCCCTCGCCCAAGACCTACGTCGCTGGCACCGACTTCGCGTCGATGACCTATTCGGGCGCGGGTGACGTCACCGCTCCAGTCACGCCGGTCCAGCTGACGCTCCCTCCGACCGCCCCGGCCGGCGGGACCGTGTCCGGATGTGACGCAGCAGCGTTCGCGGGATTCCCGGCCGGCAACATCGCCCTCATCCAGCGAGGGACGTGCAGCTTCGGGGTCAAGGCCCAGCTCGCCCAGGCTGCAGGCGCCTCGGCCGTCGTCGTGATGAACGAGGGTCAGGCGGGCCGCACCGGCCCGGTCGCGGGCACGCTCGGCGCACCCGTGGTGACGATCCCCGTCGTCGGCGCGAGCTATGCCGTGGGTGTGGAGCTGTCCGCTCCCGGCACGACGCTGCATGTCAAGACCGACACCGAGTCCGAGATCCGCAAGACGTGGAACGTCTTCGCCGAGACGGCCAAGGGCAACGACGACAACGTCGTCATGGCCGGCGCCCACCTCGACAGTGTCGTCGCGGGTCCCGGCATCAACGACAACGGCAGCGGCAGCGGGGCTCTCCTCGAGGTCGCCGAGCAGTTCGCCAAGACCAGCCCCAAGAACACCACGCGCTTCGCATGGTGGGGAGCCGAGGAGCTCGGTCTGCTCGGGTCCAACCACTACATCGCCGACCTCGTGGCCAACGACAAGCCGGCTCTGGAGGACATCGCCCTCTACCTGAACTTCGACATGGTCGGCTCGCCCAACTACGTCCGGTTCGTCTACGACGGCGACAACTCCCGCTTCCCCGTCGGACCCGGAGCGGCCAAGGGCCCTGAGGGCTCGGGTGCCATCGAGGACGTCTTCCACGACTACTTCGCCTCGGTCAACCTGCCGTCGGAGGAGACCGCCTTCTCCGGTCGCAGTGACTACGGACCCTTCATCGCCCAGGGCATCCCGGCCGGTGGCCTCTTCACCGGCGCCGAGGGCGTCAAGACCGCAGAGCAGGCAGCCGTCTTCGGTGGCACGGCCGGGGTCGCGTACGACCGCTGCTACCACCAGGCCTGCGACACCATCGCCAACGTCAACGTCAAGGCGGTCGACGAGAACTCGGACGCCATGGCCCACGCCCTCGTCACCTATGCCATGAGCACGGCTGACGTCAACGGCGGCAAGGGCCGCCCGGTGGCACCTCCCGGCCAGCACACCGACGGCACGCCCGTCGGTGCCGGCACCACGAGTGGTGGTGGTCTGCACGACGACCACGACCACGGTGGCGACCACTCCTGACCGAGCAGCACAGCACGGCCGAGGGCCGGTCACCCACGCGGTGGCCGGCCCCCGGTGCGTCCTGCCGTGGCACGCGCTGCCTTGCCGTTCCCATGACGGTGTGCACCCGATACCGTGCGTGCCGTGCATGTCGTCATCGCTCCTGACTGCTTCACCGGAACCCTCACTGCCACCCAGGCCGCTGAGGCGATGGCTGCTGGGTGGCACGACACGGCACCCCAGGACACGCTGACCCTGCTTCCGCTGTCCGACGGCGGCCCGGGCTTCCTCGACGTCCTCGCCGGAGCGCTCGACGGCGACATTGTGGCCCTCACGGTGAGCGACCCGCTCGGCCGTGAAGTCCCCGCAGCGATCCTCGTGGTCGGTGGAGAAGGCGAGCGGACGGCATACGTCGAATCGGCTCAGGCCGCAGGCCTGCATTTGCTCGCCCCGGACGAACGCAACCCGGGGCTGACGAGCACGTGGGGAGTCGGGCAGCTGCTGAAGGCGGCCCTGGCCGAGAAGCCGCAGCGCATCGTCGTCGGGCTCGGCGGCAGCGGCACGAACGACGCTGGCGCGGGACTGCTCGCCGCACTCGGCGTCGGACCGGCCGAGCACCTGGCCCGAGGCGGCACCGCACTCGCGAGCGCCCCCGACGACGCCCTGTCCGGGCTGCTGGCCGTCCGCGAGCAACTCGCCGGCGTGGACCTCGTCATCGCGACCGACGTCGAGAACCCGCTGCTCGGATTCAAGGGCGCGAGCGCGGTCTTCGGTCCACAGAAGGGCGCGACACCCGAGCTCGCCCAGGCGCTCGAGGGCGCCTTGGGCCGCTTCACCGAAATCGTCGCGCGCACGGTGTCCGAGCCCCTTGACCTCCTCACCGGCGCCCCACGCCGACTCGAACGCGAACCGGGAGCGGGTGCCGCCGGTGGCCTCGGCTACGCGCTGTTCCTGCTCGGTGGACGGCGGGTCAGCGGGGTCGAACTCGTCCTTGAGGCGGTCGGTTTCCATGACGTCGTGCGTGGCTGCGACCTCGTCGTCACGGGGGAGGGGACCTTCGACTGGCAGAGCCTGCAGGGCAAGGTTGCCTCGGGCGTTGCGGTGGCCGCTCTCGGGGCTGGACTGCCCAGTGTCGTGCTCGCCGGCCAGGTCCTCGTGGGCCGTCGGGAGACGATGGGGCTCGGGATCAGCGGCACGTATGCCGTGGCCGAGACGCCCGAACAGGTCGATGCCGCGCTGCTCGATCCGGTCGGAACCCTGCGTGCCCGGGCGGCCCGCGTCGCCAGAACGTGGTCCCCTGCTCGGTGATCCCACAAAGCGGACGTACCCTAGAGGAGACGTTCGGGAACAGATCGCGGCCGAGAGCAGTTGCGACCTGATGCAAGACCCACAGTCCATCCCGAGCCCCGACGCATCACAGGAGTCACCCATGAGCGAGCTCGACACCCAAGCCGTGACCGACACAGCGACCGAGGCCACCGCGACCGACGCCGAGGCACCGGCCCACGAGGTTCTTCTCACCGACCTCGCTGCGGGCAAGGTCAAGTCGCTTCTCGCACAGGAGGGTCGTGAAGACCTGCGCCTGCGCGTCGGCGTCCAGCCCGGCGGCTGCTCCGGCCTCATCTACCAGCTGTACTTCGACGAGCGGTCCCTCGACGGTGACCTCGTGCGTGACTTCGACGGTGTCGAGGTCGTCATCGACCGCATGAGCGCCCCCTACCTCGTCGGCGCCACGATCGACTTCTCCGACACCATCGAGAAGCAGGGCTTCACCATCGACAACCCCAACGCCGGCAGTTCCTGCGCCTGCGGCGACAGCTTCAGCTGAGACCCCGACTTATTGCGCAGAACGACGCCGCGGGAACCGAGAAATCGGTTCCCGCGGCGTCGTTTTGCGCAATAAGTCGAGAACGGAACCTCAGCGGTACTCGGGGTTGGGGTGGTCGAAGTTCGCGCCACGGTCCCACTTGACGCGCTCGTTGCCACCGGCCGGGAAGCCGCCGCCTTGCTTGAGCAGCCAGGCCAGGTGCATGAGGTTCCACGTCATGAAGGTCGTGTTGCGCTGGGTGAACTCGTTCCTGGGTCCGCCGCTGCCGGCATCGAGGTAGGACGGCCCCGGTCCGGCCTCACCGATCCAGCCGGCGTCGGCGTTGGGTGGGATCGAGCAGCCGAGATGCTGAAGGCTGTAGAGGATGTTGGACGCGCAGTGCTTGATGCCGTCCTCGTTGCCGGTGATGATCGTGCCGCCGACCTTGCCGTAGTAGATGTACTGGCCGCGGTCGTTGTGCTGGGCGCTCATGGCATAGAGCCGCTCGATGACCTGCTTGGTGACGCTCGAGTTGTCGCCGAGCCAGATCGGGCCAGCGATGACGAGGATGTCGCTCGCCAGCACCCGCTCGAAGATCGTCGGCCACTCGTCGCTGTCCCAGCCGTGCTCGGTCATGTCCGGATAGACGCCCGTGGCGATGTCGTGGTCGATGGGACGGATCACCTCGACCTCGACGCCGTGCTTCTCCATGATCGCCGTGCTGACATCGATGAGCCCCTGGGTGTGGCTCTTCTCGGGTGAGCGCTTGAGCGTGCAGTTGAAGATCATCGCCCGAAGGCCGGTGAAGTCGGCGTCCTGCCAGTGGGGAGTGTCCATGTCCGCACTCTGCTCCTGCGCTCCACCCGGGACAAGGCGCGAAGCGATTCCTGGCTGGCCCTGGTCGCGACTCTCGCGGTGTGATCGCATGTCGTTCCATGACCGACTCCCATCACCACCTGTCCCGGCCCAGCCCCCGCGGTGTTCGTGCGCCGTGCCCGACGACGTCGTCGATCACCCTTCGGCGCTCACCCGACGCCGCGTCGTCCTTGGTGTCACCGCGGCGAGCGCCCTGGCCGCCGTCGGCTGGCCGGGGCCGGCCGCTGCCGCCCCTCGCGACGGAGCCGTGACCATCACCGTGATGGGCACGTCGGACCTGCACGCGAATGTCGTCAACTGGGACTACTACAAGGACGCGACCTACACCGACAGCGCGGGCAACGCTGTCGGTCTGGTTCGCGTCGCCAGCGTCGTCGCGGTGAACAACTACCGGCAGTCGGGCGGCGGCGGGTTCCCGCACATCGCGTCGGCACCGGTCGTCTACAACGCCCAGGTCGCCATCCGCGAGGCCTTCGTGGCCCACGCGTCGGCGTCGGGCACGATCGATCCGGCGAGCTTCCACGTGGAGAACTGGCGGCTCGTCAGGAACGGCGTGCCCGTGTTCTGAGCGGCCGATCGCTCCTGGGACCCAAAGGGCCCCTCACCGTGTGGTGAGGGGCCCTTTGGCGTATGCCGTGGTTCTCGTTGCGCTGACCGCGCTGGTACGTCAGTCGACCACGGGCAGGGGCTGGGGCCGTCGCAGCTGCCGCCAGGGCTGCGCGACGAGCAGCAGGGTCAGCAGCGGCAGGACCAGCAGGGCCCACGGGAACTCGAATCCCGCGTCGATGGTGCCGGGGGTGTGCTGAGCCGTGAAGGTCGTGCCGAACCAGGGAAAGGTGCGGACCTCGACGGCTTCGGTGACGTGGGCCGCCTCAACGGTCTGCAGGATGGTGAGCAGGGTGGCCAGGAGTCCCCAGAACACGAGAACGAAGACGCCGGTGGCGCACAGAAGTCCCAGGGACCACCGAGGTCGGGACGGGTCCGCCGGCTGCGCGGCATACGCCAGCTGTTGGGGGGAGCCGATCCCGAAGAGTGCGCGAGTGGTGCCCACATCGGCACTCGCCTCGGCCAGGTTGGCGCGCAGTTCGCGTCGTAGGTCGCGGCGCCTGGGTCCGCGCACACCCCGCAGCTCGAGCCAGAAGTCGTAGCGGATGATGGCGTACTCGACCCGGAGGCGGTCGAAGAGCTTCATGCTGATTCCCCTGTCTGGTGTAAGGGTGCCGTTGCGGTCGCGACGGACTGGACGAGGTCGCTCCATGAGGTGCGACGGTGGGCGAGCTCTGCGGCTCCGGACCGGGTGAGGCGGTAGTACTTCCGGGCCGGCCCTGAGTCGCTGCGCAGGAGGTAGGACTCGAGGAATCCCGCGCTCTCGAGGCGGGTGAGGCCCGGGTAGACGGTGCCTTCGGCGAGTTCGTCGAATCCGGAGGAGCGCAGCAGGGTCACGAGGCCGTAGCCGTAGTGGTCGCTGGTCGAGAGCGCACTCAGGAGGAGAAGTCCGAGGACTCCCTTGAGCATCTGCGGGTCATGTGTGGGCACGGCTCCACTGTGATGCCCAGTACTAGGCAATGTCAAGTAGTCAATCACGGATGCCATCTGGGGTAGGTTGCCGAGGTGCGTATCGCTGTCACTGGGTCCATCGCGACCGACCACCTCATGACCTTCGCAGGCCGCTTCCGGGACTCTCTCGTCGTCGAGCAGCTCGACAAGATCTCGGTGAGCTTCCTCGCCGACACCCTCGAGATCCGGCGAGGGGGAGTGGCGGGCAACATCTGCTTCGGCATGGCCGCGCTCGGCCAGCAGCCGCTGCTCGTCGGCGCCGCGGGCGAGGACTTCGGGGACTACCGCAGCTGGCTCACCCGCCACGGCGTCAACTGCGACCACGTGCTCATCTCGACCACGAAGCACACGGCCCGCTTCGTCTGCACCACGGACGACGACATGGCCCAGATGGCGACGTTCTACGCCGGGGCCATGAGCGAGGCGCGGCTCATCGAGCTCGGGCCGATCGAGGCAGCGGCACCGCTCGACCTCGTCCTCATCGGCGCCAACGACCCCGACGCGATGCTCCGGCACACCGACGAGTGCCGCAGCCGCAACATCACCTTCGTGGCCGACCCGTCGCAGCAGCTCGCGTTCGCCGACGGTCCGTTCATCCGCAAGCTCATCGAAGGCGCGGACTACCTCTTCACCAACGAGTACGAAGCGCACCTCACCGAGCAGAAGACCGGGTGGAGCGCCGCCGACATCGAGGCCCAGGTGACGACCCGCGTCATCACCAAGGGCAAGGACGGCGCCGTCATCATCACGCGTGGGGAGGAGCCCATCGAGGTCCCCATCGCCGGCGAGACCCGTCGCGCCGACCCGACCGGAGTCGGCGACGCCTTCCGGGCTGGCTTCCTCACTGGCCTCTCGTCCGGGCTCGGCCACCGTCGTTGCGCCGAGATCGGCTCGCTGCTCGCCACCTACGTCCTCGAGACCGTCGGCACCCAGGAGTACGTCCTCGACCAGGCGACGTTCCTCGATCGTCTTGCGCAGTCCTACGGCGACGACTCCGCTGCCGAGGTCGAGCCGCACATCACGTGCGTGAGGCGCTGACCCCCAGGCCCGTGGACGTGCCGTTCCCGCCCGTCGAGCCGCCGCCCAGCGAGTGGGCCCTGGGGCACCTGCGTCCCTCCGATGACGAGGACCTCGTCGCTGCCGGGGCCGACCTCGATCCGGGCACGCTGCTCGTGGCCTATCGCGCCGGGCTCTTCCCCATGGGGCTCGGGGACCACGGCACCCGGCCCATCGGCTGGTGGTCGCCCGAACCCCGCGGTGTGCTCGTGCCCGGAGGGTTCCGCGAGAGGCGTTCACTCAAGAAGGCCCGGGCCCGCTTCGAGATCCGGGTCGACACCGCCTTCACCGACGTGATGCGCCGGTGTGCCGACCCAGAGCGAGAGGGGCGCTGGATCACCGACGAGATCATCGCGGCATACACCGAGCTGCACCGGCTCGGCTGGGCCCACAGCATCGAGACCTGGCGCGACGACGAGCTCGTCGGCGGCCTCTACGGCGTCGCCATCGGCGGTCTCTTCGCGGGTGAGTCCATGTTCCACGCCGAGCGTGACGCCTCCAAGGTGGCACTCGCTGCCCTCGTCGACATCGTCCATGCCGACGGTGACGCGCGCCGGATCATCGACGTGCAGTGGGCGACCGAGCACCTCGAACGGCTTGGTGTCGTGGAGTGGCCGCGCGCGAACTACCTCGCGGCGCTCCCTGAGGCGTTGCAGGCGCCGCCGGTCAGGTTCGACTGAGTCTCAACCCAGAACGACGGTGTATGCCGTGTGCTCACCCAGGCGTTCGAGCGTCACCGTGTGCCCACGCATGCGCGCCCATGCGGGGATGTCGGCCTCGGCCGCCGGGTCGTCCGCGAAGGCGAGCAAGGTTGTGCCAGAGGGGAGTCCGTGCGCGATGCGCGCGAGCTTGATGACGGGTAGAGGGCACTTGAGGCCCCTCGCGTCGAGGTCGGGAACGCGGTTGGCACTCACAGGTCGCTCACCCCTAGGCGGTCGCGCAGGTCAGCGATGACTCGCGGGAGCTCGCGGCACAGGGCCTCGACGTCGGCGGCCCGGTCGGGGGAGACGGATTCGAGGGGGAGCGTCACGCGGACATTGCCGTGGGTGAGCGCGCCCATCGCGGCCAGGACGTGGCTCGGCTCAAGGCGGCTAGACGTGCAGGCGGACCCGGACGCGACGACGATGCCGAGTCGGTCGAGGGCGTCGACGATGCTCTCGCCGTCGACATAGAGCGCACTGAACGTCACGACGTGGGGGAGTCGGTCGACGGGGTCGCCCACGACGTCGACGTCGCGGACACCGGCAGCGGCCGTGCGGATCTGGTCGATGAGGGCGCGGGCCGCGGCCTCCTCTGCGGCCCGGGTGTGGACCGCCTGCTGCCAGGCCTCAGCAGCGGCGAGGGCGAGAGGGACCCAGGGATCCGAGGGCTCGCGACCGTGCTCGGGCTCCCACCGCGGCCCGGGCAGGTCGAAGCGCGTGCCGGTGCGGACCACGAGGACACCGATCGGTGGGCCCGCCACCGTGGACGCGTCGCCCCCGAGGACGTCAAAGGTCTGTGGGGTGTCGAGGCGCCCCAAGGACGAGGTTGCGTCCACCAACAGCGGAAGGCCAGCTGCACGGCATGCCGGGAAAAGGTCCTCGAGGGGCTGGATCGTTCCGACTTCGCCGTTGGCGTGCTGGAGCGCAACCGCCGACGCAGGCGGCCCCGAGGCGAGGGCCCCGGTGAGTGTCTCGGGCAGCAGGCGACCGAGGCGGTCGACGGGCAGCGGAGTGAAGCCCGGGTCCGCCTCATGGGCCTCGTGGAGCAGGACGGCCTGGTCGACGGCAGAGGTGAGCACCCGGGATCCGACCCGGCGGCGGGCGTGGCGCAGCCCGGCCACCCCGGTGCGCAGGGCATGGGCGCCGCTCGGATGGAAGGAGAGCTCGTCGGGTCGAGCACCGAGCGAGGCGGCCATGCTCTCGCGGGCGCGGTCGAGAAGGAGCCGCGCCTGGCGGCCCTCCCGATGGAGACGTCGGGGGTCGGCCCACCCCGCATCGAGGGCCGCGAGCAGCGTGTCGCGGGCGGAGGGGTGAAGCGGGCTGCGGGTGGCGTCCAGCACGCCTGCACCGTAACCCGACCCGTCCCCGGGAAGTTCCTCCCGATGCACTAAGGTTTCCTCGTGTTCCAGCAGACGAAGCAGGAGGCAGCCCCGGTGCCCCAGCACGACCAGATCAAGCCCCGCTCTCGCGGCCGCAGAATGGCCACTTGGGCCTCTGTGGCCGTGGTCGCGATGGTGGCTCTCAGCGGATGCGAGCTGGGTGCCGCGAGCGACGGCTTCCTCCCCAAGGGCGTGACCGAGAACTCCGAGCGCGTCCGCACCCTGTGGATCGGCGGATGGATCGCCCTCCTCGTGGTGGGAGTCCTCGTGTGGGGCCTCATCCTGTGGTGCGTGGTGGCCTACCGCCGACGTCGCGACGACAACGAGCTCCCGGTGCAGCTGCGCTACAACGTGCCGCTGGAGATCCTCTACACGATCCTCCCGATCTTCATGATCGCGGTGTTCTTCTTCTACACCGCGAAGGACCAGACGGCGCTGCTGGACACCTCCAAGGATCCCGCCGTGACGGTCAACGTCGTCGGCAAGCAGTGGTCCTGGGACTTCAACTACGTCGAGGGTGACGTGCACGAGGTCGGCAGCCAGGCCATCATGACCGGCCAGCCCGGCGCCGAGGAGACCATCCCGACGATGTACCTCCCGGTGGGTGAGCGCACCGAGTTCGTGCTGACCTCGCGCGACGTCATCCACTCGTTCTGGGTGCCGCAGTTCCTGCAGAAGCTCGACATGATCCCCGGAAAGGTCAACAAGTTCCAGGTCGTTCCGACCGAGGAAGGCACCTTCAAGGGCAAGTGCGCCGAACTGTGTGGCGCCTACCACTCCCAAATGCTGTTCAACGTCAAGGTCGTGTCCCGTGCGGAGTTCGACGCGCACCTGGCCGACCTGAAGTCACGCGGCCAGACCGGACTGTTGGGGACCGACCTGAACCGTGACGGTTCTGGCCTGGTGCCGGGCGAGGACCAGCTTCTGCCCGAGGAACTGAGGAAGAAGACATGAGCGCGGCAACCGAAGCTTCGATGTTCCGAGAGCGGGACTCCGCTCGCGCGCACCCCCGGCTCGCCAAGGGCGCGACGGTGGTCAAGTGGATCACCACGACCGACCACAAGGTCATCGGCAACCTCTACTTCATCACCTCGTTCGCGTGGTTCCTCATGGGCGGCGTCATGGCGCTCATCATCCGCGCCGAGCTGCTGCAGCCGGGCATGCAGGTCGTGGACAACCCCGACCAGTTCAACCAGCTGTTCACCATGCACGGCACGATCATGCTGCTGCTGTTCGCGACGCCCCTGTTCGCCGGGTTCGCCAATGCGCTGATGCCGCTGCAGATCGGCGCGCCCGACGTGTCGTTCCCGCGCCTCAACATGTTTGCCTACTGGCTCTACCTCTTCGGCGGACTCATCGCCGCCGGTGGCTTCCTCACCCCGGGTGGAGCGGCCGCCTTCGGCTGGTTCGCCTACACGCCGCTGTCGGACTCGTCCTACAGCCCGGGTATGGGTGGCAACCTCTGGGTCTTCGGCCTGGCCCTCAGTGGTTTCGGCACGATCCTTGGATCCGTCAACTTCATCACCACGATCCTGACGATGCGCGCCCCGGGCATGACCATGTTCCGGATGCCGATCTTCGTGTGGACCGTCCTCGTGACGTCGATCCTCGTGCTCCTCATCTTCCCGGCCCTGGCCGCCGCGCTCTTCGCGCTCGGAGCCGATCGACGCTTCGGCGCACACATCTTCGATCCGGACTCGGGGGGTGTGATGCTCTGGCAACACGTCTTCTGGTTCTTCGGACACCCAGAGGTCTACGTCATCGCCCTGCCGTTCTTCGGGATCATCTCCGAGATCCTCCCGGTGTTCTCGCGCAAGCCGATCTTCGGCTACAAGACCCTCGTCTACGCGACGATCTCCATCGCCGCGTTGTCGGTCTCGGTCTGGGCCCACCACATGTACGGCACGGGCCAGGTGCTCCTCCCGTTCTTCGCGATCATGACGATGCTCATCGCCGTGCCCACGGGCGTGAAGTTCTTCAACTGGATCGGCACGATGTGGGGCGGCAAGCTCACCTTCGACACGCCGATGCTGTGGGCGATCGGCTTCCTCGTGACGTTCCTCTTCGGTGGTCTCACCGGTGTCATCCTCGCCAGCCCCGCCCTCGACTTCCACCTCACCGACAGCTACTTCGTCGTGGCGCACTTCCACTACGTCGTCTTCGGCACGGTCGTCTTCGCGATGTTCGGTGGCTTCTACTTCTGGTGGCCCAAGCTCACCGGTCGCATGCTCGACGAGACGCTGGGCAAGATCCACTTCTGGATGCTCTTCGTCGGCTTCCACACCACCTTCCTCATCCAGCACCTGCTGGGCATCTGGGGTATGCCGCGTCGCTACGCCGACTACCTGCCCGAGGACGGCTTCACCTTCGCCAACCAGGTGTCGTCGACCGGTGCTTTCATCCTCGGTGCCTCGATGTTGCCGTTCTTCTACAACGTCTGGAAGACGTGGCGCTACGCGCCGCTCGTCGAGACCGATGACCCGTGGGGCTACGGCGCCTCGCTCGAGTGGGCGACGTCCTGCCCGCCGCCGCGCCACAACTTCAACTCGATCCCGCGGATCCGCTCCGAGCGTCCGGCGTTCGACCTGAACCACCCCGAGGCCGCGCCGGCCGGCTATGAGCGCTCCGGACTCGTCAAGGCACTCGGGCCGGCCGACCTCGGTGACCAGTCCATGTCGTCGACGACCAAGAACCAGGAGTCCTGACCCATGCTGGCGATGGAACGCATCGGCTACATCTTCGGTGGCTTCGCGGCCCTGATGGCGGTCGTCTACGGCGCGTGGAACGAGTGGGGCGAGCCAATCGGCACCGTCTGCCTCGTCGTCGCCGCGTTGCTCGGCTTCATGATTGCCGGCTACCTCAACATCACCCGTCGCAAGCTCGATGGCGTCCCGCCCGAGGATGACCCGCTGGGCGAGATCAGCGACATCGTCGGCGACTACGGCTTCTTCAGCCCCTACAGCTGGTGGCCGCTGTGGCTCGGCGCCTCGTGCGCGATCATCTTCCTCGGCCTCGCCGTCGGCTGGTGGCTCGTGGCCCTGGGCGCGTTCCTCGTCGTGCCGGCGCTCGTCGGTTGGGTCTTCGAGTACTGGAAGGGCCCGCACGCCCTCTGAGCCGTGTCATGACGACCCCGCTGACCTCGCAGCGACCGAACTGCTCGGCGCTGTCGGTCACGGCCCGCGCCGAGGTGTCGGCGGCGCTCGATGACCCCGACTGGACCCGGTGGAGCTATCTTCCCGGTGATCGGCCGGGGCTGTCGCTGGAGCACGCCGATCCCGAGCCGCTTGGCCAGGTGAATGACCTGCTCGTGGGTCGCATTCCGATCCGAACCCGGGAACCTCACCGACGGGCCACTCGCCGGAGCCGTCGCAGTCTGAGGGGTCCTAGCCCCAGCCGAGCTCGTGCAGGGCCGCGTCGTCGATGCCGAAGTGGTGCGCGATCTCGTGCACGACCGTCACCGCGATCTCCTCACGCAGGTCCTCGAGGTCGTCACACATCCGCGTCAGCGGACCCTGGAAGAGGGTGATCCGGTCGGGCAGGTTGCCCAGTCCCCATCCCGAGTCGCGCTCGGTCAGCGGGACACCGTCGTAGACGCCGAGCAGGTCGGGGTCATCTGCGGGTGGCTCGGCCTCGACGAGGAAGACGACGTTGTCGAGCATCGCCATGAGCTCCTCGGGAACCTCGTCGAGCGAGTCGCCGACGATGGCCTCGAACGCCGCGACATCAAGGGGTTCCACGGCTCAACCCTGTCACGCCTGCGGGGGCGCTGGCGTGCAGCCGGGCCGCCTGGCGGGTCAGGTGGTCGCGCTCGGCTGCGCTGCTCGCGGCACGGGCGGCCATGGCATACAGAGCATGTGCCTCGGCGCGGTCACCGGCGCGCTCGTGGAGGTAGGCCCGCACGGCTGCGTGGCGGGGCACGGTCTCGGGCACGAGGCCGACGGCGGCCAACCCGGCCAGCGGGCCGTCGGCATGGCCCACGGCCACGGCGCGGTTGAGCTCGACGACAGGGGTGGGGTTCAGATGCATGAGCTCGTCGTACCACTCCAGGATCTGGGTCCAGTCGGTGTCCTCGGCGGTGGAGGCATCGGCGTGCAGTGCGGCGATGGCGGCCTGGGCCTGGAACTCGCCGAGTCGATCCTGCGCCAGTGCGTGCTGGAGAATCTCCACGCCCTCGGCGATGAGGGTCGTGTCCCACAGGGACCGGTCCTGCTCGTCGAGGCTCACGAGGGACCCGTCGGCGCTCCATCGCGCCGGTCGGCGGGCGTGGTGGAGCAGCATGAGGGCGAGAAGGCCTCCGACTTCGGGCTCCCGGGTCTGAGCGGCGAGCTGGCGGGTCAGTCGGATGGCCTCCTGCGCGAGGTCGACCTCGCCGGTGTGACCCTCGTTGTAGATGAGATAGAGCACGCGGACCACGACGCCGAGGTGTCCGGGCTCGGTGAGCCGCTCCTGCGACAGCGTGCGTTTGGCGCGCGAGATGCGCTGGGCCATCGTCGCCTCGGGCACGAGGTAGGCGGTGGCCACCTGACGCGTTGTCAGGCCCCCCACGGCTCGCAGGGTGAGGGCCACGGCCGATGACGGCGACAGGGCGGGATGGCACGCCAGGAAGAGCAGCAGGAGCGTCTCGTCGGCGCCGGTGACGGACCCTGGCTCGGGCTCGAGGTGGTCGGACACCTCACGGCGCCTGCGGGCCGTCTGCGACCTCAGGGAGTCCAGGTGCTTGCGCCACGCCGTGGTCACGAGCCAGGCGAAAGGGTCGTTGGGCGGGCTGTCGGCCCATCGCTGGTGTGCCTCGAGGAGGGCCTCCTGGACGGCGTCCTCGCCCGAGGCGAAGTCTGCGCCCCGTCGGACGAGGACGCCGAGGACTCGAGGACCGAGCTCCTTGAAGAGTCCCTCCAGGTCGGTCACGTCACCCGCCGACGCAGAAGTTGTCGACCTCGTGTGGTGCATCCATGAACGCGCGGACCTCGATCCACTCCTCGAGCGGCACGCCTCCGGGGCCGGGCGCTGAGGAGAGGAACGCGGCCACCTCATGGGCGCGCTCGACGCTGTCCACGTCGATCGTCATCCAGCCAGCGATGAGGTCCTTGGTCTCCGCGAACGGACCGTCGGTGACCGGCGGCTTCCCCTCACCGTCGAATCGCACGAACGTTCCCTCGGGGGAGAGCCCCTGACCGTCGACGAACTCACCTCGCTCGGTGAGGACCTCTGCCACGTGACCCATGAAGTTGATGTGGTCGGTGACCTCCTGTTGCGTCCACTGGTCCATCGGGACGTCACACTGCGGCTGACGTTCGGGTCCACCCGTGTAGTGCTTGAGAAGCAGGTACTTCGCCATGATCTCTCCTTGGTCCTGTGACGACCCGAGTGGCCGCCGACACCCCAGAGACGGAGCTGGATGCCGGTTCTCGACATCCCCGCGCCATCCTTTCGCGAAACCCTGGACAAACGGCAGCGGCCCCCAGGACGTAAGTCCTCGGGGCCGCTGTCGTGGATCAGGTGGCGGACCCGCAAGGGTTCGCCACGGTGATCACTCCCTGACGGGGCTGCCGCTGCTGATGCCGCGGGACTCCGAGGCCCCGGCGTCGGTGTCGGCGCCCTGGCCGCCCTCGCCCGGACTGTGGTCCTGGGTGCCTTCGATGCCTTCGAAGTCGAAGGGCGCCTCGTGCGCCTCGATGGCTTCGGCGTGCTGGCCGTCGTGGTGCGCGGCTGCCAGCTCGGCCGGGGTGACCGGGTTGACCGCGTCCTTGAAGTAGAAGTGCGACACCTTGGCACGCAGACGGTCCTTGCGGGCCGCGGGGCGAGCCACGCCGTTCTCGTCGACGTCGGGCGTGAGCTCGAGCGGTGCCACGGGCTCGTGCTGCACGAGAATCCACCGCTCCCGGTCGGTGAGCTCGTCGTGACGCTCGTGGTACGAACCGTCGGCGCCACGAATGATCCGACCCGACTCACGCGAGTGCAGTGCGAGCTCACGGTCGTGCCGCTGCAGGCTGAGGCAGATGCGCTTGGTGACCCAGAACGCGAGCGGCGGGAGGACGAACAGCCCGATCCGGAAGGCCCAGGTGATGTCGTTGATCGACATGCCGAGCTTGATGGCGATGATGTCGTTGCCGGCGGCGAACATGAACACCGAGTAGGCCACGATCCCGGCCATCCCGATGGCGGTGCGGGTCGGGGCGTTGCGCGGGCGATCGAGCAGATGGTGCTCGCGGTCGTCTCCGGTGACCCAGCGCTCGACGAACGGGTATGCGCCGAGAACGGTGTAGACCAGTGGCAACAGCACGAGAGCACCCAGGGCGATGTTGAGTGACAGCGTGATCCCGAGGAAGGACGTCTCCAGCCAACCGGGCAGGAGGCGCAGTGCCCCGTCGTAGGCGCCCATGTACCAGTCAGGCTGGGAGCCGGCCGTCACGGGGGAGGGGTCGTAGGGGCCGTAGGCCCAGATCGGGTTGATCGTGAAGAGCGCCGAGATGAGGGCGATGATCCCGAAGACGATGAAGAAGAACCCACCGGCCTTGGCGGCATACACCGGCATCACGCGGTAACCGACGACGTTGTCGTTGGTGCGACCCGGGCCGGGGAACTGCGTGTGCTTCTGCACGGCCACGAGCACGATGTGCGCGGTGAACAGGCCCACGAGGATCGCCGGGATGAGCAGGACGTGCGCGGAGTAGAGGCGGGGGATGATCGCCTCGCCCGGGAAGGGTCCGCCAAAGATCGCGTAGGCGAGGTAGGAACCGATGACCGGCGCCGTCTGGACGAAGCCCTCCATGGCGCGGATGCCCGTGCCGGAGAGGAGGTCGTCGGGGAGGGAGTAGCCGGCGAAGCCCTCGATGGCTGCGAGGAGCGCGAGGACGGTGCCGATGACCCAGTTGAGCTCGCGGGGCTTGCGGAAGGCGCCGGTGAAGAACACGCGGAACATGTGGACCGTGAGGCCGACGATGAACATGAGCGCGGCCCAGTGGTGGATCTGCCGGATGAGCAGACCACCGGGGATGTCGAACGAGATGTCGAGGGTCGAGGCGTAGGCCTCGGACATGCCCTGACCACGCAGCGGCACGAACGAGCCGTCATAGACGACGTGTCCGGCGCTGGGGACGAACCAGAGGGTCAGCAGTGCACCGGAGAGCAGGCAGATGATCAGCGAGTACATCGCGATCTCGCCGAGCATGAACGACCAGTGGTCCGGGAAGACCTTGCGCAGCAGGTAGTTGACTCCCTTGGCACCGCCGGTGCGGTCGTCGATCCAGCCGGCGACGCCGCCGGCCTTGCGGGCCGCAGCGCTGGAGCCGGGCGTGACCTCGGTGTCGCCGTCGCGCAGACGGTCCGCCGGACGATCGGCGGGGAAGGTCTCGGTGCTCATGCGGAACCACGCTCCCAGAAGCTCGGTCCAGTGGCCTCTTTGAACGGGCCCTTGGAGATGAGGTAACCCTCATCATCAACGGTAATCGCCAGTTGCGGAAGGGGCCGCTTGGCCGGCCCGAAGATCACCTTGCAGTCCTGCGTCACGTCGAAGGTCGACTGGTGGCAGGGGCACAGCAGGTGGTGGGTCTGCTGCTCGTAGAGACCCACGGGGCAACCGACGTGGGTGCAGATCTTGGAGTAGGCCACGATGCCCTGGTAGCCCCAGTCCTTCTCCTTCTGCGACTTGATGTCGTCGGGGTCGAGGCGCATGACCAGCACGGCCGCCTTGCCCTTCTCCTCGAGAAGGTGGTGCTCGAGGTCGAGAAGACCCTCGGGCATCACGTGGAAGACGGAGCCGATGGTCACCTCGCTCGCCTTGATCGCCGTGTTCTGAGGATCGCGCATGAGGCGGAGCGGCTTGTTGGGGTACTTGCCGTCCTCTTCTTCACCGTTCCAGAAGGTCACCGAGAGGTCGTCGCCGGGCATCGGGCCGAGGCCACCGATGAGCGGCAGGACGACCGGGACAGCGAACAGGCCCAGCGCGCCACCCATGGCGTACTTGATGAGCGGACGACGATTGAGGTGCGAGGTCTCCGCGCCGTCGCCCAGGATCGCGACGAAGCCTTCGCGGTGTTCGTCGGCCGAGCGCATCGTGTGACGCATCTCGACCTCCTCCTCGTCGGGCATGAGGGTCTTGGCCCACTGGACCGCGCCGAAGCCGATGCCGAGGAGGGAAGCGGCCATCGTGACACCCAGGACCAGGTGCAGCGCGTTGGTCTGCCCGATGCCGGGGACGAACATCGTCGCCTGCTTGTCGATCGCGAAGTAGGCGACGATGAAGCCGAGCGTGCCGAGGATGGAGATCACGAAGAGACCGCCGACGGTGCGTTCGGCCCGCTTGGCGGCGACCTCGTCGAGGTCGGCACCGCGGTGGATGTGCGGAGCGAAACCGGGGTTCTCGAAACGCTCGGGGATGCCGCCGTGACCGACGACGTGGCCCTCGTCGAGGCGTACGGCACCCGATCCGAACTCACCCGTGGGGGTGACCTCGCCTCCGGTGGAGTGGCTGTCCTGCTCGTTCATCGGTCGTTCGATCCTGTCGACGGAGAGTGGGAAGCGGCGGTGCGCATGATCAGGCCGACTTCTGGCCGAGCCAGACGGCTGCGGCGATCAGGAGTCCGAGTCCGAAGAACCAGGCGAACCAGCCTTCGGTGACGGGTCCGAGGGCGCCCAGGGCGTGTCCACCCTGCTGCGGTGATTCCTCGACCGACTTGAGGAAGGCGATGATGTCGCGCTTGTCCTCGGAAGCGATGTTGCCGTCGTTGAAGACCGGCATCGACTGCGGGCCGGACTCCATGGCCTCGTAGATGTGGTGCGGCTCGACACCCATGAGCGACGGGGCGTACTTGCCGCGGGTCAGGGCGCCACCGGAGCCGGCGAAGTTGTGGCACATGGCGCAGTTGACGCGGAAGAGCTCACCACCCTTGGCGGGGTCACCCTTGGTGGGGTCGACGTCCTCCTCGGAAGGGATGGCGGGACCGGGGGCCAGTGACGCGATGTAGGCGCTGACCTTGTCGATCTCTTCCTGGGTGAACTGCACGTCTCCGCGCATGGCCTGGATGCCCGGGGCGCGCATGGGCATGCGGCCCGTGCCCATCTGGAAGTCCACGGCTGCTGCTCCGACGCCGGCGAGCGCGGGTCCGGCGATCTTGTCGCCGTTGCCGGTCGCCCGTCCCTCGGCGTTGACGCCGTGGCACGAAGCGCAGTTGGCCTGGAAGAGCTGCTTGCCTGCGGTGACGTCCTTCGCGGTGCTTGCCTCGGCCGTCGCCGGCTGCGGCGCGACGGCGGCATAGGCGAAGCCCGTGACGAGAAGGCCGAGCATGAGCAGGATGGCGATCGCTGCCGGGTGGCGGCGGCGGGCTGCCAGTGCGTTCACGGTGCGGTCCTGTCGGGGGTCTTGGGAATGTGTTGTCCGGGGGAGCTGGTCAGGCTAGTGGTCAGGGGAACCACGTCACTGCAGCAGGTAGATCATCGCGAACAGCGCGATCCACACCACGTCGACGAAGTGCCAGTAGTAGGAGGTGACGACGGCGCCCGTCTCCTGGAGGTGCGTGTAGCGGCGCGTCGTGAACGTGCGGCCGATGATGAGCAGGAAGGCGATCAGGCCACCGGTGACGTGCATGCCGTGGAAGCCGGTCGCGAGGTAGAAGATCGACGAGTACGAGTCGGTGCTGAGCGTGACGCCCTCGGCCACGAGGTGGGCGTACTCGTAGACCTGTCCGGCGATGAAGATCGAGCCGAAGATGTAGGTCAGGACGTACCACTCGCGCATGCCCCACTGCTTGAACTTCAGCAGTGAGCCGGTGCGGGCGACCTGTCCGCTCTCGGCCTTCCAGACGCCGAGCTGGCACCAGACGGACGAGACCACGAGGACGATCGTGTTGCCGAACGCGAACGGGACGTTGAGCTGGGCGGTGCGCTCAGTCCACTGGAGGGGGAGGTTGCCGCGGAGCGAGAAGTAGAACGCGAACAGCGCCGCGAAGAACATCAGCTCACTGGCCAGCCAGACCATCGTCCCGACCGCGACCATGTTGGGTCGGGTCGCCGGACCGTAGTCCGGGATGCTGGGAACCGGACCGGACACTCGAGTCGTTGCTTCTGCGATCGCCACGAGCGTCATTATTGCGTCATTCGTCTGTGAATGCTGCACCGCCCCCCGGGTTCGTGGTGTTGGCCGAAGGAATGCCCAACGAAAGCCCGCGGAAACCCGCGTGGCTAGGATGCAGGCATGACCTCAGCGCACTCGGTTGACCACGCGACGTCGGCCACGGCGACCCCTGGAAGCGACTCTGTCCACCAGGTGTCGGTCCTCCTCTACAGCGACGACATCACGACCCGCGACGCCGTGCGCGCAGCAGCGGGACGTCGTCCTGCTCGCGACGTCGAGGTCACCCGATGGCTCGAGTGCGCCACGGCGTTCGCCGTCACCGAGGCACTCGACGCCGGTGGCTGGGACATCGTGGTCCTCGACGGTGAGGCCGCCAAGAACGGTGGCCTGGGCCTGTGCCGCGAGATCAAGAACGAGATCTACAACTGCCCTCCGGTCCTCGTCCTCACCGGCCGCCCGCAGGACGGTTGGCTGGCTGCTTGGTCGCTGGCCGACGACGCCGTGCCGCACCCCCTTGACCCGATCAAAGTCGCCGAGGCGATTGCCGGGCTGGCGCGCACGCGCGCCGCGGCACACAGCTGACGTGGCGGCCACGATCCCCTCGCCGGGTCCGACGTGGCCCGATCTGCTGACCCGCCTGCTCGCCCGTGAGGACCTCTCGCTCGACGAGGCCCGCTGGGCGATGACCCAGATCATGGGCGGTGAGGCAACGCCTGCCCAGGTCGCGGGCTTCCTCATGGCTCTGCGTTCCAAGGTCGAGTCCGTGGCCGAGGTGCGGGGCCTTGCCGACGTGATGCTCGAGCACGCCCACCGCATCGAGGTGCCCGGCGAGAGCATCGACATCGTCGGCACCGGTGGTGACCGCTTCGGCACCGTCAACATCTCGACGATGTCGTCGGTCGTCATCGCGGCGACCGGCTTGAGGGTCGTCAAGCACGGCAACCGCGCCGCGTCATCGAAGTCCGGCTCCGCCGACGTCCTCGAGTCCCTCGGGGTCAACCTCACCCTCACCCCTGACCAGGTGCGTCAGGTCGCGCTGGACGCGGGGATCACGTTCTGCTTTGCGCAGACCTTCCACCCGTCGATGCGCCACGCGGGGCCCGCCCGCGCCGAGCTCGGCGTCGCGACGGCCTTCAACCTTCTCGGACCGCTCACCAACCCTGCACAGCCGGGGTATGCCGCAGTCGGCGTCGCGGACGCCCGTTTCCTCCCGATCATCGCGGGGGTGTTCGCTGACCGCGGCACAGCGGCAGCGGTCTTTCGTGGTGACGAGGGGCTCGATGAGATGTCCATCGCCGGCCCGACGACGCTCCTCTGGGTGCGCGACGGTGAGGTCACCGAGGTGTCCGTGCACCCGGCCGACGTGGGTCTGACCGTGTCGACGATCGACAGCATCAAGGGCGGACTCGCCGACCAGAACGCCGAGGTGGCTCGGCGGGTGTTCGCCGGCGACAAGGGTCCGGCGCGTGACGCGGTCCTCTTCAACACCGGCACGGCCCTTGCGGTTGCAGCAGGTGCCGCTGGCACCTCGGCGGCAGAGATCCACGCGGCGATCCGTTCAGGCGTGGAGCGGGCCGCCCGGGCGATCGACGCGGGTGAGGCAGCCGCGCTGTTGGACCGTTGGGTCACCGCAAGTCGCGCTGTCGCGGCGAACTGAGCCGGACGGCATACGCTGTCTTGCTGTCCGACTTCGTGCCCCTCACGGACACGAAAGGGGCCTACGGCCGAGGATGCGTGTCCGTGAGGGGCACGAAGTCGAGTGGCTCGTTATTCGAGACCGAGGCTGAAGGCGGCCTCGAGGTCGTGCTTGGAGTAGGTCTGGAAGGCGATGTGGGTCGCAGTGCCCGTGACGCCTTCGACCTTGTTGAGGCGGTCGGCGATGACCTTGGCGAGCTCGTCGTGCTGGCGGACGCGCACCATGGCGATGAGGTCGGCGTCCCCGGCGACGGAGTAGACCTCGCTCACGCCGTCGAGCTCGGCGACCTCCTGGGCCACCTCGGGGATCCGGTTGACGTCGGCAGTGATGAGAACGATGGCGGTGATCACGCTTTGCAGCGTAGTCGGGTCAGTCGCCGTCCCAGAAGTTGTCGTGGGCAGCCATGAACTCGACGTGTTGCTCCGCACTCATGGCGGCCACGCCACCGCCTCGCGCAAGACCTTCGAAGTAGGCCTCGCGCGGCGCACCCGGCGCGAAGTGCAGGAGCATCGTGGCAGGCCCGTCCTCGTTGCGGAACCCGTGGAGGCCGCCCGGTGGCACGTGGAGGAAGTCGCCCGAACCGGCCTTGATCCAGCGGTTGCCGTCGAAGATCGTGACGATGCCGTCAAGGACGTAGAACGACTCGGACATGGTCCTGTGGAAGTGGGAGCCGGGGCCGCTGGGTGGACCGGCGAACTCCCAGCGATAGAGGCCGAAGAGACCTCCGGTCGCCTCACCGCGAGCGACGTAGTGGACGCGATTTCCGTTGGGGTACACCAGATCTGGCTCGCTGCCACCGGGCCGGACCCACGCCGACTTCTCGCCGTGGTCGCCGGTGTACAGGGGCGGGGGATAGGACATGCGGGGCGCTTTCCTCTCGCGGGGAGTGCTCCCCATCGCCAGCGGTTGCAGGTCCACCTTGCCCGACCTAGCCTCATTTCGGGGGGCTTCGGTCCGAGGTCTCACTCACAACGCAGGACTTTGAGGGAGCACATCAGCATGCGACTCACCACACGTCGACTCTTCGTGGCCGCGGGGATATTGGGGATGGTCATCGCGACCGCGCCCCCCGGTCAGGCTGGCACCGGCTACTTCAACACGTACCAGGAAGAAGGGGCGACCCCCAACGTGGGCGAGCACACCGGCGCTCAGGGTTTCGCCGTTGGCGCCGACTACAACTACTCGATCAAGAACCGCAGCAGGGACGACGGGTCGGCCGTCATCTACCGCGTACCCAATGCCACCGAGGTTCCGCAGGTGATGACGAACGGTGCCAACAACTCGAAGTCCATCGCGGGCCTGGGACACGCCAACGACATGACGATCGCGACCATCGGTGGGGTCAACCACTTCTTCATCGTCACGATGTCGTCCACCGGGTACCAAGTCAAGAAGTTGAGCTACTCGGGCAACACCTACAAGGAGGTCGGCCGTTTCACGGTGAAGGAGAACGGGGCCACCAAGGCCGTGTCCGGCATCAACCGCGTCCTGGTCACGTCGACGAAGATCGACTTCTTCTTCAAGAGCGGCTCGACGGTCTACAAGGGTAGCCTTCCCGCGACCGCCAACACGGGGACCATCAACATCACGAAGGCCTTCACCCTCAAGACCTCTGGCGCGCTGGTCGGTGGAAAGCCGATCGACCTGACCGGCTTCGTGAGCCAGGGCTTCTTCTATCACGAGTCCAAGAAGGTCCTCTACTACCCGCTCACCAAGGCGAACGTCAGCGTCGTGCTGGTCTACCGCAATGTGACCTCCACGTCGACGGGGG
Organism: Knoellia pratensis; assembly: GCF_042666395.1. Lineage (NCBI taxonomy): Bacteria > Bacillati > Actinomycetota > Actinomycetes > Micrococcales > Intrasporangiaceae > Knoellia > Knoellia pratensis. The sequence goes on from NZ_JBHTDJ010000004.1 coordinate 176,041, forward strand.
TCCTCGCGCCCTCAAAGGACACGTCCTTCCGCATCACCTCTGCCAAGTACAGCAAGTTCGAGATCGAGAGTCTCGGGATCAACAGCAAGGACGGAAAGCTGTACTTCAACACCAACCGTTCGACGAGCACGAATGGCAACCTCGACGGGGTTCAGGTCTTCGAAGGTTACGTGGCCTGATCCCTGATCGACAGGGGGCTGCTTCAGCCCGCTGAGCGGAACCCCGGGGTCGCGCGCTTCGACGCCTCGACCGGCTCGAGGGCGTGACGCACACCCGTCGCACCGCCGACGGGACACGTCCACGCACCGTCGATGTCGACGACGCGCACCCCGGGGGCGTCCAGCCAGCGCAGGATCCGCTCGCTCTCCTCGGGCGTCGCCGACGTGGCGGGCGGCAGGGGAGTGGGCACGACCTCGGCGCTGGCCCGGAGGGCTTCGACGTAGGGCATGGGGTCGGCTCCACGTGGTGACAGCGAGCTCCCGGCCAGACGCCCGTAGCGGATGCACATGACCTCCCAGCCGCCGGTCTCGCTGCGCCGGGCGGCGATCAGCTCGGCGGTCCGGGACAGGGGATCGAGTCGCTGGGCGCGGGAAGCGCCGCGCACGAGGCTGAGCATCCGGTCGCGCGCGATGCCGGCGTCCTCGAAGCGTTCCTGCTCGGCGAGGTGGTCCATCCGGTCACGCCAGGTCGACACGGCGGAGGTGGCGTCGCCCGCAAGCAGGGCCACGGCTTCGGCGACCACGCCGGCGTAGTCGTCGACGCTCTGGGCGCCGGTGCACGGCGCGCCGCAGCGACCCATGTCGGCCAGCGCGCAGGCAGAGCGCGGCTTGGTGGCCGACAACCGCTCCAGGCACTGGCGCAGCGGCAGCACCTCGTGGACGGCAGCGACGGCGTCAGCAGCGGAGCCACGCGAGGCGAAGGGGCCGATGTAGCGGGTGTCGTCATCGGCGACGTCGCGCACGATCGAGAGCCGTGGGAACGGCTCGACGGTGAGTTTGACCCACCAGGCGCGCTCCGGGTGGCGGGACTGCCGGTTGTAGCGCGGCTTGTGCTCCTTGATGAGCCGCAGCTCGCGCACCTCGGCCTCGAGCGGGGTGGCACACACGATCGGCGTCACGGACTCGGCGATGCGGACCATCTCGGCCATCCGGCGACGCTTCTCTGACGCCGTGAAGTAGCTGCGCACACGCGTGCGGATCGACACCGACGTCCCGACGTAGAGGACGCGCCCCTGCCCGTCCTTGAAGAGGTAGACGCCCGGCGCCTCGGGCAGCCCGTCGGCGAGGTGGCGCTTGCGCCGGGTCGCGGCGGGGACCTTGGCGGAGTAGGCCTTGAGCTCCTCGAGGGAGTGCACCCCGAGCGAGCCGACACGGGCGATGAGTCCGTGGAGCACGTCGACGGTGGCGCGGGCGTCGTGGAGGGCACGGTGGTCCGGAGTTGTCGTCGCGCCGAAAAGCACTGCAAGAGAACCCAACCGGTGGTTGGGCGCCTCGTCGCGGGTCACGAGCTGGCGGGCGAGGTGGACCGTGTCGACGACGGGAAAGCGCGGCCAGTCGTGCTCGGCCCGTGCACACGCCGCCTTGAGGAACGAGACGTCGAAGCCCGCGTTGTGCGCGACGAGCACCGACCCCGCGGCGAACTCGAGGAACGCGACGAGGGCCGGCTCGACCCGTGGAGCATGGCGCACCATCGCGTCGGTGATGCCGGTGAGCACCGAGATGAACGCAGGGATCGGCTGGCCCGGGTTGACGAACGTCTGGAACTCGCCGAGCACCTCGCCGGCGCGCACCTTGACGGCACCGATCTCGGTGATGCCGCACTCGCTCGGGCTGCCGCCGGTGGTCTCGAGGTCGACGACGACGAACGTCACGTCCGACAGGGGTGTGCCCAGGTCATCGAGGGTGCCCTGGACCATCTGCATGTCAGCGAGGCTAGGTGCGAGGTCCGACAGGTCCCGGGAGGCGCGGCCAGAGGGGGACCTCTCGAGGTGTGGCGCCGGCTCAGGTGGACAGTCTGTCGGCCTCGGCGAAGTGCTCGATGAGCTCGCTGGCGAGCTCATCCGGCGCTTCTTCCGGGACCCAGTGGGACACACCCTCGAGAACCTTCAAGCGGTAGGTGCCCGCCGCGTGGGCGTGGGTACGGTCGATCCCGTCTCGCCGGACTGCGGTGTCGCCGTCGCTCCAGACCTGCAGGACCGGAACCGGCGTTGGCGAACCGAAGTCTGGAAGCTCGGTGACCGCGCCGCGGTACCAGTTCAGTCCACCGCGGCGCAGGCTCCAGGTGCTGTTGCGCCGGGCGTCCCGGGCGGCGAGCTCTCGTCGCTGGCCCGTGGTCATGAGGGCCCGGGTCATGAGCCAGCTCGAACCAAGGGCCAGTTCGGGGAGCCAGGGGAGCTGGAAGAAGTACATGTACCAAGAGCTGAACGCCTGCTTGCTCGTGAGGAGCGCGCGGATGAAGGCGGCCGGATGGGGGACCGAGACAGCGGTGAGGCTGCGGAGCACCTCCGCATGGTGGGTCGCCACGTTCCAGGCCAGGGCGGCGCCCCAGTCGTGGCCCACCAGGTGCACCGGCTGGCCGATCTGTCGCACCATCGCGGTGACGTCGCTGCGCAGTGAGCCAGCGTCGAACGCGCGTCGGCTCGCCGGGTTGGCCGAGTTGCTGGCCCCGCGAAGGTTCGGTGCGAACGTCCGATAACCGGAGTCGTTGAGCAGTTTCGCCACCTGTTCCCAGCTCTGCTGGTCCTGCGGCCACCCGTGCAGGAGCAGGACGGGAGGACCCTCCAGCGGGCCGGTGTCGACCACGGGGAAGCCGAGGTCTCCGTTGGTGAAGGTCGCGATACGAGTGGCCACGCATCGCAGGCTACTGCGGTGCAACCTCTGGGCGGAGTGGGTGTGGGCCACCACACCGCAGCGGGCCGACACAGCCCTTGTCAGTGCCGGCTCCTAGCGTGGGCGGTGCCCAGACGAAAGGGGTGACGACATGACCCACGACCTGACCCACGACAGCCTGACCATCCTCTGCGCGCGCTGCCCGGTGCGCGACATCCAGTGCGGCGACTGCATGGTGACCGCCCTCATCAACCCGGCCTCCATGGGCCTCGACAGCGACCTGCCGCTCGACCTCGACGAGCGGGCGGCCGTGACGGCGTGCGTGCGCGCCGGCCTCATCTCCGCCGACTTCGCCGCGACGGTGCGCTCCCAGCGTGTGCCGTTCGACATCGGCATCGCCGCCGGCTGAGTCCCGCCTGACACCATGGGGCACGTGCCCCTGACCGACCACTATCCGCGTATGCCGCGACGCACCTCGCGTGCCCGCCGCACCGCTGCTGCTGTGGCCGGTTCCCTTCTCCTCACGCTCGTCACGGCCTGCGACCGTGACGAGCCGGCACCCACCACCTCGGCCTCCGTCGCCCAGTCGCCGACCGCCCCGGAGATCCCACAGCCGGCGCCGAACGCCTCGCCGACGATCGCAGCCTCGCCTCCCGCTGGTGAGCAGACGCCGACGCCGATGGCTGGCGCCACCACGGTCACTGGCCGGTTCAGCTCCGTGACCGGCACCGTCGACAGGGCGACGCTCACGGCATACGCAAAAATGGCCGACACGGCCGTCGCGGAGGTGAACAAGCGCTGGAAGCGCACGTGGCCGCGCCGGGTGACGATCATCGCGCCACGAGACGCCACGGCCTTCCGCGACCAGGTCGGACGAGCCGACGACCTCAGCCAGGTCGCGGCCATCACCGACGGTCCGATCGGCGCGTCCGGTCTGGCGAGGAGGGACCGGGTCGTCCTCAACCCCGACGCCTTTGCGAAGCTCACACCTGCCGGACGACAGTTCGTCATCACCCACGAGAGCACGCACGTCGCGGTCCGCAGCTCCCTCGCGGGGGCCGCGCCCCTGTGGCTCGTCGAGGGTTTTGCCGACCACGTCGGCTATTCCGGATCCGGGCGTAGGAGAGCGGAACTGGCGGCCCCGCTGCTGGCGAAGGTTGTCGAGGGCAAGGGGCCGACGCGGTTGCCGACCCAGGGAGACTTCGACCCCAGCCAGGGCGAGATCGGCCCGACCTATCTCGCGGCGTGGCTCGCAGTCGACCTCATCGCGCGGCGCCACGGCGAGGACGCCCTGCAGCGCTTCTATGCCGCGTCGAGGGACCCGAACTCAACGGCACTGGCCGATGCGGCGATGGACAAGGCCTTCGTCGACGTGCTCGGCACGACCCGCGCTGCCTTCACGAAGCAGTGGTTGGCCGAGCTGAACCAGCTCGCTGCGCCGAAGTGAGATCCGGGACGTCGTTGTCCTGAGCCCGTGCTGGCACGGCGAGCGAGATCGCGACGAGCGCTGCACTGAGCCAGTACTGGTTGTAGAACGCCTGCTTGTTGACGAGGTTGGCCGCGAGCAGGAGGAAGGCGAACCACCGCAGCAGCTCACCCACCCCGGGTTGGCGCCGGTGAATCGCCCACGCGGCCACACCGAGCGCACCGACGACCACGAGTCCAGTGATCCAGAACGGCAGCGTGATGCCGTGCTCGTTGAGGAACCAGAGGTACCAGGTGTTCGCGAACTTGATCGGGTGGAAGCCGACGAGCAGCGTGATGGTGTCGTGGACGAAGTCCGAGGGTGAGGCAAGGAACCACGGCGCGATGAGCACGCCCGTGAGGGCACCGGTCGCCACCGCGCGCCGCGCCCCGAACGGCCGCCACAGCAACAGCAACGGGAGCAGCAACGCCAGGTGCTGCTTGCTCGCGCAGGCCAACGCGAGCGGCACGATCGCCCACCACGCGTGCCCACGCCGGACGAGGACGGCCCACCACACGAGGCCGGCGGCGAGCAGCGGTTCGGTCCAGGCCTGGTCGATCTGGGTGAGCGTCCCAGGAGCGACGACGAGCACCGTCACGGGGATCGTGGCACGCAGCGCCGTCGCGCACGCGGAACCTGGCTCGTCACCGGGACGCGGTTTCGCGAGCGCCCAGATGCCCGCGAAGAGCACGACCGACCAGAACGCGATCGCCCACCGGACATCCCCACCGATCCACCGACCGGGCGCGAGCAGCACCGTCGTCCACGGCAGGTAGGTGAACGCGTCCTGGATCCCGGGGGAGTTCGTCCAGTTCATGTCGTAGAAGTTCTCGCCCCGAGCGAGCGCATCACTCGCCTGCTGCAGCGTCACCCACACGTCGATCTTGGGCGCGGGGTCGCCGATCGTGGCGATCGCTGCGGTGACGACGTGGCCGACAACGGCGAGCAGGTATGCCGCCCGCGAACGTGCCGCTGTCGGCGCAGCCAGGAGCCCCGCCGCGCCGACGCCGACAACCGTGAGGACGGTCAGGGCCGCGGTGAGCGAGCCACCGCGCAGATAGCTGAAGAGGGGGACGGCCCACGTGATCGCGACCGACGCGAGCAGCACGAAGGGCACGAGCCACGGTGGGGCAGAACGGATCTCGGTTCGTCGCCACAACCAGACGCCGAGCCCGACCGCGGCCACCGTGAGGGTGAGCACGATCGGGAAGCGGAACCGGACGACGCTCCACTGGAGCACGCCGAGATAGGCGAGCCAGAGAGCGGCAAGCGCGCACGCGGCATACCCGGTCGTTGCGAAGGAGCGGGTGGAGCCGGTCGAGCGCGAGGTGGGATCAGCCGCCGTAGAGCGCATCGACCTCGTCCGCGTAGTCGCGCATGACCATGTTGCGCTTGAGCTTGAGGGACGGCGTCAGGTGGCCCGACTCCTCGGTGAAGTCGGACTCGAGGACAGCGAACTTGCGGATCGACTCGGCCTTGGACACCGCCGTGTTGGCGTCATCAACGGCCTTCTGCAGCTCGGCGAGGATCTTCTCGTCGGTGTGCGCCTTGGCGGGGGTGATGCCCTCGAGGCCGTTGTTGGCGGCCCAGCCCGGAAGCATCTCCTCGTCGATGGTGAGCAGGGCGCCGATGAACGGCTTCTGGTCGCCGACGACGATGCACTGGGAGATGAGCGGGTGCGCGCGCAGGCGGTCCTCGAGGACGGCGGGTGCGACGTTCTTGCCGCCCGCGGTCACGAGGATCTCCTTCTTGCGCCCGGTGATCTTGAGGTAGCCGTCCTCGTCGAGCTCACCGATGTCGCCGGTGTGGAACCAGCCGTCGCGGATGGACTCGGCCGTGGCCTCGGGGTTGTTGCGGTAGCTGGTGAAGACCTGGACGCCCTTGACGAGGATCTCGCCGTCGTCGGCGATGCGGATCGTGGATCCGGGCAGCGGCGGGCCGACGGTGCCGACCTTGAGGCGCTCGGGCAGGTTGACCGTGATCGGCGCGGTCGTCTCGGTGAGGCCGTAGCCCTCGAGGATCGTCACGCCGATGCCGCGGAAGAAGTGGCCGAGGCGCGTGCCGAGGGGAGCGCCACCGGAGACGGCGTACTGGACCTTGCCGCCCATGGCATCGCGCAGCTTGCTGTAGACGAGCTTGTCGAAGACGGCGTGCTTGGCCTTGAGGCCGAAGCCGACAGAGCCGGCCTGCTGGGCCTCGGACCACGCGACGGCGGTCTCGGCGGCCTTGGCGAAGATGTTGCCCTTGCCGCCGGCGACGGCCTTGGCCTCGGCGGAGTTGTAGATCTTCTCGAAGACACGCGGCACGGCGAGGATGAACGTCGGCTGGTAGGTCGCGAAGTCGTCGAGCAACGTCTTGATGTCGGCCGAGTGGGCCATCTTGGCGCCCGCCTGGAGGCAGAGGACCTCGATGAGGCGCGCGAAGACGTGGGCCAGGGGGAGGAAGAGCAGGGTCGACGCGCCATCGACGGAGACGACGTTCTTGAGCTTCTCGACGGTGTTCTCGGTCAGGTCGAGGAAGTTGCCGTGGGTGAGCTCGACGCCCTTGGGGCGGCCGGTCGTGCCGGACGTGTAGATGATCGTCGCGACCGAGTGGCGGTCGATGTCGGCCCGGGCCGTGGTCAGCGTCGCGTCGTCCGACGAGGCGCCGCTCTCGGCGAGGGTGTCGAGGTCGCCGTTGTCGATGAGCCAGGTGTGGGCGAGGTCGGGAAGGTTGGCCGACACGCTCGCGAGGGCGCTGGCGTGCTTCTCGGTCTCGAGGACGACGCCGATGGCACCGGAGTCCTTGAGGATCCACTCGACCTGGTCGGGGGAGGAGGTCTCATAGATGGGGACGGGGATTGCGCCAGCGGCCCACAGGGCGAAGTCGGTGAGGGTCCACTCGTAGCGTGTGCGGCACATGATGGCGACCGCACTGCCGGGGGTGATGCCTGCGGCGAGGAAACCCTTGGCCAGGTCGTCGACCTGGTCGGCGAACTCCTTGGCGGTGATGTCGCGCCAGACGGCACCGTCGCGCACGCCGAAGAGGTGACGGTCAGGGGTGTTGCTGCGATGCCGCAGGGGGAGGTCAGCGAGACTGCCCTCGGTGGTCGCGGGGGCGAGGGCGGGAGTGGTCTTCTCGTGCAACGTGCTCTCCTTCGACTGGGCGCAACGTCGTCGTCGCCCCAGCTCACCGGCGGCTGGACGGTGGACGCGACATCCCCCGTCCCTTGATCCTAGAGGCAGCATCGCGCCCGGTAGCCTGCGCCTATGACAGACAGCACGTCTTCCTCCGTCCACATTGCCGCCGACCCGGGCGCCGTGCTCGACGTGATCGCAGACTTCGAGGCCTACCCGCAGTGGGCCGAGCAGGTGAAAACCGTGACGATCCTCAGTGAGGACGGCGATGGATGGGCCGATCAGGTCGAGTACGTCCTCGACGCGGGGGCCATCAAGGACACCTATGTCCTGGAGTACAACTGGGACGGCATCGCCGAGGACGGCTCCGGTTCGGTGTCCTGGAAGCTCGTGCGGGCCGGTGTCCTCAAGGCTCTCGACGGCACCTACACGCTCACCCAGGACGGTGACGGGACGCAGGTGGCCTACGCCCTCGCCGCGGACGTCAAGATCCCGATGATCGGCATGCTCAAGCGCAAGGCCGAGAAGGTCATCATCGACACGGCGCTCAAGGAGCTCAAGAAGCGCGTCGAGTCCCTCACCTGAGCGACGACGACATCGTGCCGACGGCTGTGCCGGCCTCCACGGCGCCCGCCAGTCCGCGCGTCGTCCTCGTCACCGGCAAGGGCGGGGTCGGCAAGACGACGACTGCTGCCGCGATGGCCGTCGAGTCCGCCCGCGCGGGCCGACGGACCCTTGTCATGTCCACGGACGTCGCGCACAGCCTGGGCGACGCGCTCGACGTCGACCTGCGCACGTCCCCGTCGTGGGAGCAGACCCTGCAGGTCGAGGAGCGCCTCCACGCCCAGGCTGTCGGGTCCCGCACGAGTGTGGCTGCTGACTGGGGGACCCTTCGCGACTACCTGCTCACGGTCCTCGACTCGGTCGGCGTCGACCCGGTCGTGGCCGAGGAGTTCACCGCGCTTCCGGGTGCCGATGAGATCAGCGCACTGCTCACGCTCGGCCACCACGCCGCCAGCGGCGAGTGGGATGTCATCGTCGTCGACTGCGCACCTACGGCCGAGACCCTGCGGCTGCTGGCCCTGCCCGAGGTCCTGGGCTGGCACCTCGACCGTCTCATGCCCGCCCAGCGCCGGCTGCTCACGGCCATGCGTCCAGCTGCAGCAGCGGCCGCCGGCCTCCCGATGCCGAACGGCGCCGTGCTCGACGTCATCGCGACCTGGCGGGCGCACATGGCCGACATCCGCACCATGCTCACCTCCGACCGGGCCAGCGTGCGCATCGTCCTCACCCCCGAGAACGTCGTCATCGCCGAGGCTCGGCGGATCCTCACGTCCCTTTCACTGCATGGGTATGCCGTGGATGCCGTTGTCGTGAACCGCGTCATCCCGATCGACGACGATCCGTGGCGGGCCGCCTGGAACACCGCGCAGGCCGCCGGCATCACGACGATCACCGAGTCCTTCCACGGCACCCCCGTCCTCACCGCCCCGTACCTCGCCGGTGAACCGACCGGCGTCGACGCCCTCGCAGGCCTCGCCGGGCAGACCAGCGCCCTCGACGGCGAACTTCCCCCGCTCGATGCGCCGGTGCGTTCCCAGGGCCTGCGGGTCGAGGCTGACGGCGCCGAATTCGTGCTCCTCCTGCCGTTGCCGCTGGCACGCTCGGGCGACGTCGAGCTGGCCCGTCGCGCTGACGACCTCGTCGTCGACGTCGGAGGTGTGCGCAGAGTCATTGCCCTGCCCTCTGTGCTGCGGCGCTGCATCGTCAAGAATGCAGGGGTGCGCTCGGGTGAACTGCGGGTGCGCTTCGAACGCGATGAGGAGGTGTGGCCCCGTGGACGCTGATGCGCGACTCGACGCCGCCGTGGGTTCCGTGGCCGACGAGGCAGCGAAGCTGCTCGAGGCCTTGGGACGCACCCGAGCACCTCGTGACGAGTTCCCTTCTGACACAGCCGAATCGGGTGGGTCGCCCGAATCTGGCGACGACGCTTCGGCACCCCCCGAGCACGTCCACGTCGCCATGGGTGACGCCGAGAGCTGCACCTGGTGCCCGGTCTGTCGCTCGGTGACCCTGCTCAAGGGCGTGAGTCCCGAGACCCTCGGTCGTCTCGCCGACCTGGCCACAGCGGCGGCGACGCTGCTCGCGGACCTGGCGAGCCGGCATACGGAATCGTCGTCCGCCCAGGCTGAGCGAGCCCCCGCAGATCGCGGGCCGCGCACCGAACCCATAGCCGTCGTCGACGAGGAGGAGCTCTCATGAGTCTGGCCATCGGCATCGACATCGGCGGGACCAAGGTGGCAGGGGGAGTCGTCGACGAGAACGGCGAGATCCTGGTGCGTGCGCGCCGCGACACCCCTCATCGCTCCAAGCGCCCGCGGGTCGTCGAGGACACCATCGTCGACGTCGTCGAGGAGCTGCGCGCGCAGCATCCCGACGTGGTGGCCGTGGGCATCGGCGCGGCGGGTTTTGTCGCCGCAGACCGCGCGACGGTCGTCTTCGCGCCGCACCTGTCGTGGCGTGACGAACCGCTGCGTGACGCGCTGAGCAAGCGCATCGACGCCCCCATCCTGGTCGACAACGACGCCAACGCTGCGTGCTGGGCCGAGTGGAGATTCGGTGCAGCACAGGGCGATTCGGACGTCGTCATGGTCAACCTCGGCACCGGTATCGGTGGGGCGATCCTCATCCATGGCGAGGTGTTCCGCGGCCGGTTCGGCATCGCGGGCGAGTTCGGCCACATGCAGGTCGTGCCCGAGGGACAGCGCTGCGAGTGCGGCAACCGGGGGTGCTGGGAGCAGTACGCCTCCGGCAACGCGCTCGTGCGCGAGGCCCGGGCAATGATCCTCGCGAACTCCCCCGTCGCCACCGACCTCGCAGCCCGCGTCGACGGACGTGCGGACGAGCTGACCGGACCGATCGTCACCGAGGCAGCCCGTGACGGCGACGCCACGTCCATTGAGCTGCTCGCCGAGATCGGCCACTGGCTCGGCATCGGCATCGCCAACCTCGCGGCTGCCTTCGATCCGGGCACGTTCGTCATCGGCGGTGGTGTCTCGGCCGCCGGGGAGCTGTTGCTCGGACCGGCGCGGGACACGTTCCGGCGGCGCCTCACCGGACGTGGCTATCGGCCCGAGGCCCGGATCGTCGCGGCCAGGCTCGGCAATGAGGCCGGTCTCATCGGGGCCGCCGACCTCGCCCGCAACGACTCGCGGTCCTGAGCCAGGCGGAGATGGGCCGGGCATGACGACGATCCGGATCGCGAGCTACAACACCCGGGACTTCCTCGAGGACCCGTATGCCGCGGCGCGGGTCGTGCGGGCCATCGACCCGGACGTGCTGTGCCTCCAGGAGGTTCCGAGGCGGCTGTTCTCGACGAGGCGGGTCGCGAACTTTGCGCGCAACTGCGGGATGTCGTGGACTGGCCGGCACCGTGGGAGCGGCGGTACGACCATCTTCACGTCCGAGCGGGTCGACGTCGTCGAGTCCATCCACCACCGGCTCCGGGTTGCGCGACTGGAGCGCACGCGTGGCTTCGCCGTGGCCCGGGTCTCTGCACCTGGGTGCGAACCCGTCGCCGTCGCAAGCGTCCACCTCAGCCTGCATGCCCACGAGCGCGCTGCCCACGCCCGGGTCATCCTGCAGACGATCAACGTCGGCGGCGAAGTGGTCCTCGCCGGAGATCTCAATGAGGGGGACTCGGGGGAGGCGTGGAAGGCCTTCGCTGGGGTGATGCGTCTGGTTTCACCCCTGACCCCGACCTATCCGGCGACGCGTCCGCGCAAGGTCCTCGACGTGATCTTCGCGTCGGCCGGCCTGCAGGCCGAACCCCACGTCGACCTCCCGATCGCCGAGGCCGACCTCATCGCCGGCAGTGACCACCGACCCACGTGGGTCGACCTCACGCTCCAGGAACCAACCGCGCCGCCTACCGCACCGTAAGGGGCGTGATCACCCCGCCTACGATGCAGTAGCGCGCGCGGAAGGCGTGCGGGAGTGCGCACGACAGGGTGGTGCGGGGTTCAGACGCGGGCACCGTCGTCGTCGTGGGGATCGCGCAGCCGCGGTGACCGCATGACGAGCAGGGCGAATCCGCCGAGGAACAGCACGATCGCGCCGAGGATCCACCAGCCGCGATAGAACGGGCCGGTCAGGGCGATCCAGATCATGAGGAGCGGACCGCCCACGAGACCGACGATCGCGCCCCAGTAGCCGAGGTCCTCGCCCGGCGGGAGCTGCACCGGGCCGGGCTCGAAGTGGTCGTCGTCCTCGGCGTCGATGCTCGGACCCTCGCGCCAGACCTCCGGTGGAGCCTTGGGTGCGACCGCAGGGGGCTCGGGGTCGACGATCTTCTCGACCTCTGGGGCCACGGCCCCAGGCTCGGTGGTCTCGTCGTTCTCGACCACCGGCTCGGGTGCGGTGGGCTCGGGACGGGAGAGGGCGGCATACGCCGTCGTGATGTCCTGGACGGTGCGCGGCTTGGGCGGCTGCAAGGTGTCGTCGTCCCAGCGGGCAACGATCGCGTCGAACTCGGCGTCGATGTCACGCTCACTCATGGCTGCCTCACGGGGATGGGGACGAACAGGAGAAATGGTGCCATGGCCGAGACTGGATGTGCACCGAACACACTGTCGCAACGTTGTCCGGGATCGGATTAGTCCGACCGGTATCGAGCACACCGTGCACTAGAGTCAACGAAACTCGACGGAAAGGACGACGGTGTTCTACTGGGTGCTCAAAACGGTGATCTTGGGACCGCTGCTCAAGATCCTGTTCCGCCCTTGGGTCGAGGGTGAGGAGCACATCCCCGAGACCGGTGGCGCGATCTTCGCGAGCAACCACCTGTCGTTCTCGGACTCGATCTTCCTGCCGCTCGTCGTCCCGCGTCGCATCACCTTCCTCGCCAAGGCCGACTACTTCACCGGGGTGGGGCTCAAGGGCAGGCTGACGGCCGCGTTCTTCCGCGGCGCGGGCCAGGTGCCCGTTGATCGCTCGGGTGGCAAGGCCAGCGAGGCCGCACTCAACACCGGGCTGAAGATCCTGCGGCGAGGCGAGCTGCTGGCCCTGTATCCCGAGGGCACCCGCTCGCCCGACGGTCGCCTGTACAGGGGCAAGACCGGCGTCGCGCGCATGGCCCTCGAGGCCGGTGTTCCCGTCATCCCCGTGGCCATGATCGACACCGACAAGGCGCAGCCCACGGGCCAGGTGGTCCCCAAGATCATGCGTGTCGGTGTCCGGGTCGGGAAGCCCCTCGACTTCTCCCGCTACAAGGGCATGGAGGACGACCGTTTCGTCCTGCGGTCCATCACCGACGAGGTGATGTACGCGCTCATGGAGCTCTCCGGCCAGGAGTACGTCGACATGTATGCCGGTTCGATGAAGGACCGTCTCACCCGCGCCAAGAAGATCCTCCAGCGTGAACAGGCCGAGGCGGCCAAGCCGGGCCGCGCCGTCGACGAGCTCGAGCGCGAACTCGACACCGACGAACAACGTGCAGGCTGAGCTCATGAACCGCCGGGGGGCTCTGTTCGGGGTGACGTATCGCTCGGTGCGAACCGGGCGTTCCGAACCCGTCATCATCGAGGCGTTCTCTCGCGGACTCGACTACTTCCGGCCCGCTGCAGCCCTGTATGCCGGGTTCCTGGTGTGGGAGCGCTACGAGACGATGGCGCGGCCGTGGGTGGCGTTCACGACCATCGCCGTCCTCATGGGCTTCAGCCTGCTGCTGCTCGTGTTCCGTCGCCGCACGACCTGGCTGCTCGCCGTGGAACTGGGGCTCGCGGTGGGCGGCATCTTTGCGACGCTGCTCGCCGACCACCCCGAGGATGTTGCTGGCGGCACGCTGACGCTGCCGACGATGTGGGCGGCAGGAGGTGTCGCCGGGGCGGCAGTCCTGCACGGCCGACTGGGCGGCCTCGTCGCCGCGGGCATCATCGCCGCCGCCGACATCCTCGAGATCGGGACCCCGAACGGCGGCACGTGGCACAACATCATCCTGCTCTTCCTGCTCGGTGGCCTGATCGGGCTGGCCGTCGACCTCGCGCGTGGAGGGTTGTACCGCTACGAGCAGGTCGTCGCCGAACGGGAGCGACTGCGTGAGCGCGAGCGCCTGGCCCGCGTCGTCCACGACGGTGTCCTGCAGACACTGGCCTTCATCCATCGACGCGGTGGCGAGATCGGCGGAGAGGGCGCCGAGCTCGGAGCCCTCGCCGCCGAGCAGGAGCGCACCCTGCGACGGCTCGTCGCACAGGACGTTGTCGGGTCCCGCCTCGCCGAGTCGGTCGAGGGCGAACTCCGTCGCGACCTGCGGGTGTTGCTCGGCGCCCACGAGGGCGAGCGGGTCAGCGTCTCGCTGCCGGGCGGCCCGGTTCCGTTGGAGCAGAACCGTGCTGAGGAGCTCGACGCAGCCGTCGCGGCGGCCCTGGACAACGTCACCCGGCACGCCGGTGAGGACGCCAAGGCGTGGCTTCTCCTCGAGGACCACGGGGAGACCGTCACCGTGACCGTGCGCGACAACGGAGTCGGCGATGAACCCACCCACCTGCTCTCGGCGGCCTCACGGGGTCGTCTCGGCGTGAGCCAGTCGATCATGGGTCGCGTGCGCGACCTTGGTGGCACCGCCGACGTCATCACTCGACCCGGCGCCGGCTGCCGCGTCGTCATCACCGTTCCTCGCTAGGAGTCCCCGTTGACACAGCAGTCCGAGCAGTCCGACGCGTCCGTGACGCAGGACGCGCGCGCCACCACCGTCCTGGTCGCCGATGACCACCCCATGTGGCTCGACGCGCTTGAGCGCGACCTCGTGCAGGCCGGGCTCCAGGTCGTGGCGACCGCGGCCGACGGACCCTCGACGGTGCGCCGGACCCGGGCGACCCGACCCGACGTGCTCGTCCTCGACCTCAACCTGCCCGGTATGCGCGGCGACGAGGTGTGCCGCGCTCTCGGAGACCTCGAGACCCGCGTCCTCATCCTGTCGGCCAGCGGTGAGCAGCTCGACGTGCTCGCTGCCATCAAGGCCGGCGCCACCGGCTACCTCGTGAAGTCGGCGTCGAGCGCGGAGATCGTCGCGGCCGTCCTCGCCACCGCGCGGGGCGAGGCCGTCTTCACCCCGGGTCTCGCGGGACTCGTGCTCGGTGAGTTCCGGCGGATGGCCACCGATGACGGTGAGGCCGTCGCGGCGCCCCAGACGGTCGACCGCCCCATCCCGGAGCTCACCGATCGGGAGACCGAGGTCCTGCGGCTCGTCGCGACGGGCATGTCCTACAAGGAGATCGCCGCCGAGCTCTTCCTGTCGCACCGCACGGTCCAGAACCACGTCCAGAACACCCTCGGCAAGCTGCATCTTCACAACCGGGTCGAGCTCGTCCGGTTCGCCCTGGCACGTGGCCTCGAGGACGGACCCAACGGCACCGACACGTGAGTCGCGACGCTGCGCAACTGACCGGCATACGGGCGCCGCAGGCCACCACGGGAGACGCGCCTATCCTTGGCGGGTGAGCATGACCACCAACCCCGACCTGCGCACTCATCTCGAGGCGACTCCTGACCTCCCGGCTGCCCAACAGCCGCTCTGGCCGGACGCTGCCGCCCTCGACGCTGCCGTGGCCGAGCTCGCGACCTATCCGCCTCTCGTCTTTGCCGGTGAGTGC
The DNA here is from genome assembly GCF_042666395.1 of Knoellia pratensis. Classification (NCBI taxonomy): domain Bacteria; kingdom Bacillati; phylum Actinomycetota; class Actinomycetes; order Micrococcales; family Intrasporangiaceae; genus Knoellia; species Knoellia pratensis. The sequence continues at coordinate 191,099 of NZ_JBHTDJ010000004.1, forward strand.
GACGTCCTGCGCGACCGCATGGCCGCCGCGAGCCGCGGTGAGGCCTTCGTGCTCCAGGGCGGCGACTGCGCCGAGACCTTTGCCGGAGCGACCGCGGACAACATCCGCGACCGGATCAAGACGATCCTGCAGATGGCGGCGGTGCTGACCTATGGCGCGTCCGTGCCGGTGGTCAAGGTGGGGCGCATGGCGGGGCAGTTCGCCAAGCCGCGCAGCAGCCACACCGAGACGCGCGAGGGCGTGACCCTGTCGGCCTACCGCGGCGACATGGTCAACGACTTCGAGTTCACCGAGGCTGCCCGCAACCCGGACCCGCAGCGACTCGTCCGGGCCTACCACACGAGCAGCGCGACGCTGAACCTCGTGCGGGCCTTCACGACGGGTGGTTTCGCCGACCTGCGCCACGTCCACGACTGGAACCGCGGCTTCGTGGCCAACTCCGCGAACCAGCGCTACGAGAAGATCGCGCGCGACATCGACAAGGCCATGAAGTTCATGGCCGCGTGTGGCGCCGACTTCGAGGCGATGAAGGGCACCGAGTTCTTCGCCGCGCACGAGGCGCTGCTCCTCGACTACGAGCGGCCCCTCACGCGCGTCGACTCGCGCACCGGCAACCTCTACGACACGTCGGCCCACTTCGTCTGGATCGGCGAGCGCACCCGCGACCTCGGCGGGGCACACCTCGACTTCGTCAGCAAGATCCACAACCCCATCGGCATCAAGGTCTCGGCCAAGGCCCAGACCGACGACCTGCTGCGGATGATCGACCTCGTCGACCCCGAGCGCACGCCCGGACGACTGACCTTCATCACCCGCATGGGTGCCGGCCAGATCCGCGAGGCGCTGCCGCCCATCGTCGAGAAGGTCACGGCAAGTGGCGCGGCCATCACGTGGATCTGCGACCCGATGCACGGCAACACCTTCGAGTCGGCGTCCGGCTACAAGACGCGCGACTTCGACGATGTCGTCGACGAGGTGCGCGGCTTCTTCGAGGTGCACCAGGGACTCGACACGGTCCCCGGCGGCATCCACGTGGAGCTCACCGGCAACGACGTCACGGAGTGCATCGGCGGTGCCGAGAAGATCCTCGACGCCGACCTCAACAAGCGCTACGAGACGGTCTGCGACCCACGCCTCAACCACCAGCAGAGTCTCGAGCTGGCGTTCCTCGTCGCCGAGATGCTCAGCCGCGACTGACGTGGCTGGCGCTGACACTGCACAGGACGCGAGTATGCCGCGTCGCTGGGTTGCGGATCTTCTCTCGGACACGCTGACCCAGCCGACGCAGGCGATGCGTCAGGCCATGGCGTACGCGCCGGTCGGGGACGACGTCTTCGGTGAGGACCCCACGGTCAACGAGCTGGAGTCGCGCGTCGCCGCATTGCTGGGTCACGAGGCCGCGCTCTTTGCTCCGACAGGTTCGATGGCCAACCAGCTCGGCATGCGCCTGCACGTCGAGGCTGGCCAGGAGATCATCGCCGACACCCTGGCCCACGTGTTGCGGGCCGAACTGGGTGCTGCCGCAGTGCTTTCGGGCATCTCCTCGCGCACGTGGCCGAGCGAACGTGGGCGGCTCGTGCCCTCCGGGCCGCTGGGTCTCATGAGTGTGGGGGCTGGTCCCTATCAGGTCGGCACGGCGCTCATCGTCGTCGAGAACACCCACAACTTCGGCGGCGGCACGATCCAGTCGCTCGAGGCCATTCGTGAGGTGCGCTCGGTCAGCCGCGAGGCAGGAGTCGCAATGCACCTCGACGGAGCCCGCCTCTGGAACGCCCACGTCGCGACCGGTATCCCGCTGGCCGACTACGGCCGTGAGTTCGACACGGTGAGCGTCTGCCTGTCCAAGGGTCTCGGCGCACCGGTTGGCTCCGTGCTCGTCGGGTCTGCCGAGCTGATGGCGCGAGCACGCATCTGGCGCAAGCGTTTTGGCGGTGGCATGCGTCAGGTCGGCATCCTCGCTGCGGCGGGTCTGCACGCTTTGGACCAGCACATCGAGCGTCTTGCCGACGACCACGCGAGGGCCAAGCGCTTCGCTGCCGCCGTGGCCGAGGCCGCACCTCAGGTCGTGAGCCCGGCCCTCGTGGAGACCAACATCGTCATGCTCGACCTGTCGTCAACGCGCTGGGCACCTGCGGAACTCGTCGACGCGGCTGGGGCACGCGGCATACGCACGTATGCCGCCGGGCCGTCCGCCGTGCGACTGGTCTGGCACCTCGACGTCGACGACGCGGCCACCGACGCCGCCACCGACGTGCTCGTCGACCTCCTGCGCTGAGGTCTCCGCGACTTCGTGCCCCGTACGGACACATCGGCGTGGCCTTCGGCCGGGAGATGTGTCCGTACGGGGCACGAAGTCGGGTGAGGGTCAGACGTCGTGGTGGAGGATCTCGGCCGGCGGGTCCTCAAGGGCTGACACGTCGTCCTGGTGGGTGCTGCCTCGGAGCTCGACGAGATACATCGCGCCCAGGACGAGCCCGCCACCGAAGAGCAGCCGCCAGGTCAGGCCTTCGTTGCCGAAGAGCACGGCGAACGTGGCCGCGAACACCGGCTCCATCGCCATGACGATCGCGGCCCGGGTCGCCGTGAGGTGGGCCTGCGCCCACGTCTGCGCGATGAGCGCTCCGGCGCCGGCGACGACGGCCATGTAGATGAGGGACGTCCACTGGCCACTCGACGCTGGCAGCGCCACACCGTCGGGAAGTGCTGCGACCAGGCAGATGACGGCGATGACGGCCGCCTGGATGGTCGACAGGCCCAAAGCGGTGGGCGCGGTCGACCAGCGGCCCAGGGCCAGGATGTGCAGGGCATAGATCGCCGCTGAGCCGAGGGTGAGGGCGGCGCCGAAGCCCATCGCCAGACCCTGCAGGGACAGCACCGCGATGCCGATGGTGGCGATCAGGGCCGCCAGCCAGGCCGCGCGGGGGATGTGGTCACGCAGGAGCAGGGCACCCAGGACGGGTGTGAGGACGATGTAGGTCCCGGTGAGGAAGCCCGATACGGATGCCGGGGTCGTCTCGAGGCCGGTGGTCTGCAGGAGCTGTGCGACGGCATACAGGACTCCGAGTCCGGCGCCGAGGGTGAGCTCGCGCCGGGTGAGGGCCAGCGTCTGCCGGTGGAAGAGGACGAACATGAGCACGGCGGCGATCCCGAATCGCACCGCGAGGAAGTCGGCCGAGGGGACGTGCTCGACCAGGTCACGGATGAGGAAGAACGTCGAGCCCCACACGGCCGTGACGGCGAGGAGCGCGAGAACCGCGAGCCGGGCCCGCCCATCGTGGGCGAGCGAGGAGGAAGGTGTCACATCAGACCGTCGTCACGATGATCTCTGAGCCCTTGGGCACCTGAGTTCCCTCGCCCGGGCTGAGGCCCTGAACCGTGCCGAAGTTGATGCCGGGGATCGCCTGGCGTTCCTTCACCGTGAACCCGGCCGTGGTGAGAATCTGCTGGACCTCGGTGAACTGCTTGCCGATGAGACCACCGGGGACGGTGATGAGCACGGGTCCGTTGGACACCACGACAGAGACCTTGCCGCCCTTGAAGAGCGTGCCACCGGCTGGGTCCTGGCGGATGATCGAGTCCTTGGGGACCGTGTCGCTGTTCTCCCGGGGGCCGCCCTCCACGACCACGAGGCCGTCCTTCTCGAGTGCTGCCTTGGCGGTCTCGAAGGGTTTGCCCGTGAAGTTGTCGACGGTGATCGGCTTCTGGCCCTTGCTGACGGTGAGGGCCACGGCCGTGCCGCGCTTGGCCTGTACGCCCGCCTTGGGATCGCTGGCGATCACCTGACCGTCCGGGACGTTGTCGCTGAAGGCCTTGGTGACCTTGCCGACAACGAGGTTGACCCCGGTGATCTGGGTCTGGGCCTGGGGTAGTCCCACGCCGGCCAGGGTGGGTACGACGTAGCGTTCCGGTCCCTTGGAGACGACGAGCGTGACCGTGGTGCCGCGACGGACCTCGGCGTTGGCCTTGGGGTTCGTCGAGATGACGAGTCCCTTGGCGACGGACTCGCTGAAGCCTTCCTGACGAGTGGGGGCGAGGTACTGGGTACGCATCGTGGCCTCCGCGGCCACGACGGGCTTGCCGACGACTGCCGGGACGATCGTGGGGGCGCCCGGGCCGGCGATGAAGAACCACGCCGTGGCCGAGGCGATCGCGGCGGAGACGACGACGAGGATCCAGGGCCACACGGCCCGGCGACGCGGCCGTGGTCGCGTGGTGCGGGCAGGCAACCCAGCGGTCGCGGGCGGTGCCCCGCGCACCTGGTCGCGCAGCGACGGCCCGGCATACGCGGGCTTTGGGTTGTGGTTCTGGCGCAGGCGCTCGACCGGCAGCGCCGTGGTGCGAGTGGTCGTGGAGGCAGCGGCTTCGGTTGCCGACGGGCGGTCGTCGAGCTCTTCGGGCGTCAGCTCGCGGCGGGCGGTGCGCATCAGGGCCGCGAACGCCGCAGCGTCGGCCGGACGTCCGTCGGGGTCGAGGGAGGTCGCTGCGGCCACGAGCTCGTCGAGGATCTCGGGGGACTCGGGCGAGCGGCTGCGCAGCCTTGGGGCTCCGTTGTGGACGTGCTGATAGGCGACGTTGATCGCCGTGTCGCCGTCGAAGGCCTTGGAGCCGGTGAGCATCTCGAAGAAGACGAGCCCGGCGGCATACACGTCACTGCGGGCATCGGCGATGCCGCGCTCGACCTGCTCGGGGGAGAGGTAGGCGACGGTCCCCAGGAGCAGCCCGGACGACGACGTCACGGTCTGCGAGGTCACTGCCCTGGCCAGACCGAAGTCGGCCACCTTGACCGCGCCGTCCTCACGCAGGATGACGTTCTCGGGCTTGACGTCCCGATGGATGATGCCCGCGTGGTGCGCTGCGGCGAGGGCGTCGAGCACCGGGACCATGATGTCGAGGGCGGCCCGCGGGGTCAGGGAACCTTCGGTGTCGATGACCTCACGCAACGTCTGGCCAGGGACGTACTCCATGGCCAGGAACATGAGCCCGTCGTCCTCGCCCTGGTCGTAGACGGCGACGACGCCGGGGTGGGACAGGCGGGCGGCGGACCGCGCCTCACGGTGGAAGCGCGAGCGGAACGTGGCGTCCTGGGCGAGGTGCGGCCGCATGACCTTGAGGGCGACTTCGCGGTCGAGCCGGGTGTCCAGCGCGAGGTAGACGGTCGCCATTCCACCGTCGGCAAGGCGCTCGATGACGCGGTAGCGGCCGTCGAGGATCTCGCCGACGAGATCGTCGGTGGAGGCGGTGGACACCAGTTGAGTGTACGGACTGCGCGCACGCACTCCGGGGACGCCTGCGCCCGACGCTCCCGGTGTCACATACGACCCTTGAGCGCCTTCACCGTTGCGACGTAGGTCTTGGTGTCGTCATACATGCCGCGCTTCTTCACCGACGACAGCCCTTGGTAGTAGCCCGCGATCGCGATGTCCTCGGACGCGGCCGCGCGGGTGAGCGCACGGAGCATCACGACGCCAGCGGTCGCGTTGTCCTTCGGGTTGAGCAGGTCGAGCTTGCGGCCAACGAGCGAGGAGGCCCACTCACCACCGGAGGGGATGACCTGCATCATGCCGACGGCGTTGGCCACCGAGACCTGGCGCTGGTTCCAGCCGGACTCCTGCATGGAGATCGCGAGAGCCAGCTTGGGGTCGACGCCGTGGCGGCGGGCGGTCGCGGCGATGAGGGCCTTGGTCTGGGAGCGGGTCGGCACCTTGCGGTCCGCGAGGATCGCGCGGTTGCGGGCGGCATTCGCGACGACCTTGGCGGGATAGGTCCGTCCGGCGAACGAGTTCGCGGGCGCCGCCTTGCGTGCCGCGCCGGCGGGGATGGCGAGGCGCTGTCCCGGGTAGATGACCGTGCCGCGCAGCCCGTTGGCCTTGACGAGCGAGGAGACGGTGCGTCCGTACTTCGCTGCGACTCCCAGCAGGGTGTCGCCGCTCTTCACTGTGTATGCCGTCCGCGAGGCTTTCGAGGTCGCGCTCGCCTTGGCGGCGGTGGACTTCGAGCCTGCGCCAGCGGAGCCGGTGAGGCGCAGCTGCTGCCCCGGGAAGATGAACGACGTGGGGGAGATGCCGTTGGCCTTGGCGATCGCGGGGACCGTCGTGCGGTAGCGCGCCGCGATGCCATAGAGGGTCTCGCCGACGGTGACCGTGTGGTTGGCGCTCGTGCGCCCCGTGGTGCGGGGAGCGCCCTTGGAGGCCGAGGCGGCTCGGCCGGGCACCTGGATGGTCGAGCCGGCCCAGAGACGGCGGGCGTCGCTGATGTGATTCCTGGCGGCGAGGGCCCGGGGGGTGGTCCTGAAGGTCGCGGCGAGTCCGATGAGGGTGTCGCCGTCCTTGACCTGGTAGGTCGTCCAGCCGTGTGGTGCCGGGCTGGAGTGGGTGGAGACCGTTGTCGGGATGAGGGCGGCAGGGGGCACCGTCGCGGGGGGCAGGGCGATGACCATGTGGGCCGTCCTTTCCGAGACAACGGCTCGGGATGCCGTCGTGGTGACAGGAGATGTTGACAGTGAGGCTTGTGTGATAGGCGTTGCCAGAGTAGCGGGTGGGACTAGTTCGCGGGGGGATGAGGATGTGGCACGCTGGCCTCGTGACTGCTCCGCACGCTGAACTTGAGTCCCTCGTCGGCGACTGGCTGACCGTTCCTGACCTCGCCGAACGCCTCGAACTCCCGATGTCGACGGTGCGTCAGCTCATCGCTGACCGCGAGGTGTTGTCCGCCCGCATCGGCGAGCGCAACGTCATCGCCGTCCCCGCGAAGTTCCTCGACGACGAGGGCATCCTGCCCGCGCTCAAGGGCACGTTCACCGTGCTCGGCGACGGCGGCATGAACGACACCGAGATCCTCACGTGGCTGTTCACCCCCGATGCCTCGCTGCCGGTCGAGGGCGCCCCCATCGACTCGCTCCGTGGTGGTTTCAAGACCGAAGTCCGTCGGCGCGCCATGGAACTCGCCTTCTGACGCGTCCAAGCCTTCGCTGGTCGGGACGTGCCACAGTTCGGGGTGTCCTGTTGTCCGGCACCGGTATCGGCGGTGGGCTCGAGATCGAGTTCGATCAAGCCAGGAATCGCGCGATTCGTGGCAGTGGCTTGCCGTTCACCTGGGTGAAGACACCGAGGGCATACAGGTTGCCACCGGCTGCGGTGAGGTCCCAGACGCCGAGCGCCGAGTTGAACTTGGCCCACGCTCGCGCGTTGGGCACGGTGCCACCCGCGTCGGCGACAAGGGCCTTCTTCGCGAGGGTCATGTTCCCGCAGCCATTCGTGGTCGAGCCGCAGATGTTGTCGAAGTGACCCCCCGCATAGACGGTGTCGCCGAGCACCTCGACAGTCTGCATGTTGCCGTCGGTCGCGACCTGCCAGACCTTTTCACCGGCGGACGTGGTCTTGTAGAGGGAGTTGCCGGCCGGCAGCCCGCCCGCTGTCGCGAGGAACACGCCGGTGCTGCTTACGGCGAGGTCCCAGACCGGCGCCCCCGGACTGGCTCGGTAGCTGAGCACCTGGCCGCTGGTTGCCACCGCGGCCACTTTGCTCCGGGTGGTTGTGCCGATGCGAGAGAACTCCCCACCGACCCAGATGTTGTTGCCCTCGGACTTGACGGCGTAGACCACGTTGTCCGCCGAGGGAAACGCTGAATCCAAGGCGCCAGTGACAGCATTTGCTGCGGCCAGGTAGGTGACCGAAGTGGTGCCCACCTTGGTGAAGCTGCCGCCGAAGTAGACCATGCCGTTGGCGTACGCGAGAGCACGCACGGTCCCCGCGGGTGCCGGTTTGAAGTTGCTCTGCACCACGCCGGTGGAGACGTCGAGCGCTGCGAGGTTCTTGCGGGGCACGCCTCCCACCTGGGTGAACTTGCCGCCCACGAAAAGATTCACGCCGTCTGTCGCCAGCGCCCGGACCTCACCATCCACATCCACGCGGAAGGACCCGTCGAGGGTGCCCGTTCCGGCGTCCAGCGCCGCAAGGCGCAGACGAGTGCTCCCGTCAACGCTGGTGAAGGTACCGGCTACGAACAGGCGACTGCCCACCTGCACCGAGGTGTACACGGCCCCGTCATCGGCATGGGCCGATGGCTCCGCGACGGAGTTGATCGCCGCCGCGCTGCTCGAGGCCGCCGTGGCCAGGACGAGTGCGACTGTGGTGATTGCGACTGAGCTGTAACGAATGATCATGGGTGCATCCCCTACAGGCTGAGCGGACGACGCGGGCATCTTCGACTGTTCGACCACTCGACCGCGAGTGTGAAGTCTGGAATGTGGCACCCCGCTGCTTGAAGCGCCTGTGACCCTTCGAACGATACTCTGCGCCCAGCAGTTACGAAACCCGTTCTCGCAAACAAAGGCGCAGGTCAGCACTGTTTCCGCGAGCCCAAGACTGGCTCTCCGCAGGTGGAGAGCCCCCCGGGGAGGAGGTCCTCCGGGGGGTCTCATGGATGGCCCTGGTCGACCCTCGCTGCCGAGCCTCCGGAGCCCGGAGCAGGCGCCCTCCGGACGGTGGATCGACTGTCTCGACCGATGACGCCGAGCCGCGCATTGACTCGGGCCTCCGAGATCCGCCGGTAGCAGCCGTGAATGGAGCACCATCCAGTGGCCGCTTCTGGTACGGGGCCAACCCCCACGGTGGCCCGACAGCCGCCGGTCTCTTCGTTCGCCCCATGCCGTCCCCTGTCACTGTGCCCTCGACCGAACTTATGAGTGCAGCACCACCACAAAGAAAGCCTTTCGCGTAGTTATCGACACAGGGCGACCCCAGACCGTGTGGCTAGTCGCCGCGTGTGACTCATCAACGTCTTCCTATGCCGCGATCTGCTCGTGCTGAGTTCGCTGCATCGGTGACAGATGTTCGCTGCACGGGACGGCGTTACGCTTTTGCCGTGGACGAGGACGTCAGCGAGAGTGTGATCGCGCGCCTGATCGCTGCACTTGCGTCACAGGTCGCGGTCTCGGATCCGCGTGGCCTCGCGCCGGCTGCGATCGAGGCTCTATCCGACCTTAGTCGCGCTGAGGCCAGAGAAATCTTCAGCTCGGCTGGGCATCTGGTTCACTACGGCTCCGAGACTGACGAGCTCGAGGCGCTCATTGAGTCAATCTCCACCAACCAACGAAGGAAGGCTGACGCTGGCGCCGCCCTCGCTACCGGTGACAATGGTGCGACTCGTAGGTGAGTTGCCACCCGGACTCGACGGCTCCGACTCCACGTGGTTGTCGGAGACAACATTCGTCATCCGCTACGTGGGGTTTGACGCCACAGCTGAGGTTCAACCCATGCTGATCGAGGATTACGTGATTGAGACGGTCCCGATCGAAAACCTCAGGGCCAACTCGTAGCGACCGCATCCGGAAGGCATGCAAATCATGCCGCGATCCGCTCGTGCCGAATTCAGGATGTCGCACGGCCAGTCGAATCAGAGGTTCGGGCGCGGACCAATTCGGACGCGTACCGGGACCAATTTGCGTTGCACCTGCCTGGTCCTGACGGTCCGCACCGCTCGTCGAGGCTGAGGCAGCCGCTGGACGAGAACATCCTGTTCTGCCGCAGGCAGGCCATCGATCGTGCGGAAGCAGCGACCCCTGTGAGGTCGAGCAGAGGTCGCCTCACAAGGTAGTTGGGGTTGTGGACGCTGCTGCCAGGGTGTGGCGACGCCCTGCCTCGTGAGTTCGTCGGCGATGCGGCACGCATCGGGCTGCGAGGGGGTGAACCCGTCAAGCTCGGTGAGCACGAGGGTGTCGGGGCAGAAGCCGGCCCGACCGTACTTTCCGTGCGATGCAGGGTAGGGGACCAGTTTGCCGGCGTCGGCCAACGGCTCAGGTCTTGACGGGCTCACTTGCATTTTGCAAGTATGGCCGCATGAGCCTCTTCATTACCTGCCCAGTCCAGAGCGTCGAGCGCGCAACCGCCTTCTACACGGCCCTCGGCTGGACGCTCAACGCGGAGATGTCCGATCACAACGTGTCGTGCTTCGCCATCGCGCCCGAGCAGTACCTCATGCTTGGCAGCCGCGAGATGTACGCGAGCGTCGGCGGCGTCGAGGAGCTGATCGGCGGACCGGACACCCCCTCGAAGGTCACGGTTTCGTTCGACCTCGGCAGCCGGGAGGCGGTCGACGAGCTGGTCGACCGTGCCGGTGCAGCCGGCGGACGAATCGGCGACATCGACGACTATCCCTTCATGTATCAGCGCCAGTTCGACGATCCCGACGGCTACCACTACTCGCCGTTCTGGATGAAGCCGAACACCGATCCCACCGAGTGAGCGATCTCGCCGCGGCCCTGGACAGCATCGGAAGCCGGTGGGCCCTGCTCATCGTGGAGCGGCTGCTCGAAGGCCCGCAGCGCTACGGCGACCTCCAGCGCGAGCTCGGGACGCCGACGAACATGCTTGCGACCCGCCTACGCGAACTGGAGGCGGCTGGCGTGCTGTCCCGCCTGCCTCTTCGGCACAACACACGCGCCTATGCGCTGACCGATCGAGGGCTCGCACTGCGCGAGGCGATCACTGCCCTCGGACGTTGGGGTGCCGAATGGTAGGAGTCCGGCACCTTGAACACGCATATGCCGCGAGTGGGCGACCCCGTACGACAATGGCGGGCACGTCGGCCGTTCCTCGTCCGTCAGCCGTTCATCGGCCGAGAAGCAACACGACCGCGCAGAAGAGAACGATCACGCCCAGGGTGAGCACGTGGTCACGCACCAAGTGTTTGGGGTGCTCGTCGAGGTCCAAGGGGCTCATCATGCCCAGCCGAGGCGGAGCCGCTGGTGAAGGAACAGCCATCGCGACCTCCTTGGGACGCAGTACGGCCGAGCGCCGTACGTCAAGGCTACTGCGATGGTCATCTCGCTGGAAGCAAATGGCCGGCAGAGATGACAGCAGCCCCGGCCTTATCGCTGAGCACGTTGGGCCGGGTCGCCCAGAGCAGCATGACCACCACGACGTCCACGCTCTGGATCGTCCGTACCAACGCACGGAAATGGCGCGTTCCGTGAGTACCTGAACTCCGGCGGGCGCGCAGTCCAGTCAGGCGGTGCGGGCGGTGCTGATCTCGACGAGCTGGTCGAGGACTGCTGCTGCGTCGGGGGAGACACCGGTCGCGGCGGTGAGGGAGGCGCGGGCGCTCGTGGCGAGGCGGTCGATCTCGGACTCGACGGCGTCGACGGCTCCGGAGGCGGTGATGAGCTCGCGCAGCGTGTTGATGGCGGCCGCGTCGAGTGACGCATTGCCCAGGGCGGTGCGCAGGAGTTCGCGCCCCGCGTCGTCCGTGCCACTCAGGGTGTGGGCGATGAGGACCGTGCGCTTGCCCTCACGCAGGTCGTCGCCGGCCGGCTTGCCGGTGGCCTCGGGATCGCCGAAGACGCCGAGCAGGTCGTCGCGCAGCTGGAAGGCATGCCCGAGGTCAAGGCCGTAGGACGACAGGTGGGCAAGGTCAGCCTCGCCGAGCCCGCCAGCGGTGGCGCCGATGAGGAGGGGGTGCTCCACGGTGTACTTGGCGCTCTTGTAGCGGATGACCCGCTGGGCGCGCTCGATGCGTTCGTTCGCCGGCAGGCCGTCCCACGGGCGGACCGAGTCGACGACGTCGAGGAACTGCCCAGCCATGAGCTGGGTACGCATCCGGTCGAAGACGACGCGACCCCGCGCCAGGTCGTCGACGGCGAGGCCACTCGTCGCGACCAGCTCATCGGTCCAGGTGAGGCAGAGGTTGCCGGCGAGGATGGCGCCCGCAACGCCGAAACGCGCATCGTCGCCGCCCCAGCCACGCTCGGTGTGGACGGCTGCGAGCGCTCGGTGAGCGGCCGGCATACCCCGTCGTGTGTCCGAGTCGTCCATGACGTCGTCATGGATGAGCGCTGCGGCCTGGAAGAACTCCATCGCCGTCGCGAGCCGCACGAGTGCGTCGGAGTCGGCGCGACCGGCGGCGCGGTGGCCCCAGTACAGGAAGGCGGCACGCAGGCGTTTGCCCCCGGCCAGCAAGGAACCCACGCGGTCGAGGAGGTCGGTGACATCGGGCCCGAGTTCGTGCAGGACGACCGCCTGGCGTCGCAGCTCTTCGTCGATGCAGGCCTGCACGCGGGTGCGAAGATCTGCCTCGTCCAACGGGCTGGTCACGAACGCTCCTCGCATCTCACGGTGTGTGAGACCTGAGCCTACGGCCTGTCTGCTGGACTAATCTCACCCGCATGGCACCCCGCTCGATCCCCGGACTCCTCGCTGCCGAGCGACCCTCGGTGAGCTTCGAGTTCTTCCCGCCCAAGGACGACGCGTCCGAGGCGGCGCTCTGGGATGCCATCCGTCGGCTCGAGCGCGTTCGGCCCGATTTCGTGTCGGTGACCTACGGCGCGGGAGGGTCCACCCAGGACCGCACAGTCCGTGTCACCGAGCGCATCGCCCGCGAGACGACCCTCACCCCGTTGGCCCACCTGACCTGCGTCGGCGCCTCCGTCGAGGACATCCGCCGAGTCATCGGTCAGTATGCCGCGGCGGGAGTGCGCAACATCCTCGCCCTGCGCGGTGACCCGCCGGGCGACCCCGGTGGCGAGTGGGTTGCTCACCCGGAGGGGCTCAACCACGCGACCGACCTCGTGGCGCTCATCCGCACCCTCGGTGACTTCACGATCGGTGTCGCGGCCTTCCCCGACGTCCACCCGGCCTCACCGAACCTCGACCACGACGTCGAGGTCATGATCAAGAAGGCCGATGCCGGTGCGAGCTTCGCCGTGACGCAGATGGTCTTCGACGCCGACAGCTATCTGCGGCTGCGCGATCGTGTCGCCGAGCACCGCGACCTGCCGATCACGCCCGGGCTCATGCCCGTCACCAACCTCAGGCAGATCACCCGCATGACCGAGCTCATGGGGACGCCGCTGCCTGCTGCCGTCGTCGACCGGCTCCAGGCGGTGAGTGAGGACCCCGCCGCGGTGCGTGCCGTCGGTGTCGAGATCGCGACCGAGATCGCCCAGCGGATGCTCGCCGAGGGCGCGCCGGGGCTGCACTTCATCACGATGAACCGTTCCACCGCGACGCTCGAGGTCTACGAGAACCTCGGGCTGTCGGCCGGCGCTCGCTGAGCGCTGTGCGGGCGGATCCCGGGATCTGAGTATCTCGGGCTCATCGAATCTGAGTATCTGTACTGATCCGGCACCACCCGGTTGCGGCCAGAGTAGCCATGCGGCCGCGTGGCCAGGTCGGTGAGCGTGGAGGGGCGCTCGTCCTCCCGGAAACGCGGCCGTGTCGTGTTCCCGCGGTGCGGGTCGCGGTCAGTCGACCTGGATGGCCTTGCCGCTGGTGATGCGGAGCAGCTCGTCATACGTCGTCCTGAAGACCGAGTGGCTGTGTCCGGCCGCGGCCCACACGTGGTCGTAGCTGCTGAGCGTCACGTCGACGACGGTGCGCAGGGGAGTGGGGTGCCCCACCGGGGCGACGCCGCCGATGGCGAAGCCGGTCCATTCGCGCACCTGCTCGGGCGTGGCCTTCTCGACGGCGGCGAGGTCGAGCAGCCCCGCGATGCGGTCCTGGTCGACCCGGCGGCCGCCCGAGGCGAGCACGAGCAGCGGCTCGATCGAGCCGTCATGACGACGCCCGGCGAAGACGAGTGAGTTGGCGATCTCGGAGGGGGTGATGCCGAGTGCTTCCGCGGCGGCCCGGGCGGTTCGGACGGCGTCCGGGAGGTATCGCACCACGGGCCGAACGTGGTGTGCCGCAAGGGTGTTCAACACGGCAGTGACCGAGGGGTGGCTGCTCAGGTCTCGTTCGGAGACCCTGTCCCCGGGCTGGCTCATGCCGTCAGCGTAAGGGCTTGACGGCGTGGTGTCCGGCGGTTGTACAGTGGAGGTATCGAACAGATGTTCGAACGTTTGGTTCGTCTTCTCGTTCATCTCTTTCCTCCATCCCATCCTGCCTGAGGAGGCCATGTCGTGGTGCGCCGGTACGAAGAACGCGTCGAGGTGCGGGTCGAGGCGGCCGTGCCCGGCGTCGATGGCTCACTCGCCGTCCGATGCCGCCCGCGGGCGTTCGTCTGGCGCGGCCGCATCCTCGTCGTCCGTGAGGTCCTCGACGACTGGAGCGAACGCCGGTCGTGGTGGCGCGACCTCGGTGATCTCGGCGCGCGTCCCGAGCGGCACGTCTGGCGGGTCGAGGCCGGCAGCGCCGCAGGCACTGGTGTCTATGACCTCGCGTCCGACTCCGCCGACGGCTGCAGCGACCCCTGGGTCCTGCTCCGGGCGCAGGACTGATCGCCATGGGTGCCGCTCCCGCTCTCGCCCTGCTCGAACAGTCCCGCCAATGCCTTGCCGAGGCGTATGCCGCTGAGCTGGCTGCCGCTCGTTACGTCACCTCCCAGGATGCCGCGATGCGCGCTGCCGCGGCTCTCGTCGCCGGTCATGCGCGGCGCGGTCGCAGCAGCCGTCAGGACCTCTGGCCGCTCCTCGCGAACCAGGCCCCGGAACTGGGGGAGTGGGCCGACTTCTTCGCGCTCGCGGCCGTGCGTCGCCAGGAGATCGAGTCGCGCACGGCCCGGGTCTCGGTGCGCGAAGCCGACGACCTGCTGCGTGCTGCCGAGACGTTCGTCGAGGCCGTCACCGTCACCTTGGGTATGCCGCGTGGCGAGCGAGCTGCCCGTCGCCTCGCTGCCGCTCGTGACACCGCATGAACGACTTCGTCCACCTCCATGTCGCGTCGGGCTACTCGATGCGGTTCGGCGCCTCGACCCCGGAGGACCTCGTCGAACGAGCCGCCGCCGACGGGCAACCCGCGCTCGCGCTCACCGACCGCGACGGGCTCTATGGCGCGGTGCGGTTCGCGATGGCCTGTGGCCGGGCCGGCATCGCCCCGATCCTCGGCGTCGACCTCGCCGTCGGTGCGGAGCCGGTGCCGGGGCGTCCCGTGCGCAAGGCCCGCACCCCGGTGCGCGGTGGTGCGGTCGTCGACCTGCGACTGCCGCGGGTCACGGTCCTGGCGCGTGGACGTGTCGCAGGCGTCGAGCGTGGCCTCGGGTGGGCGGCCCTGTGCCGCCTCGTCACCGATACCCACCTGCGCGGCGAGCGTGGACAGCCGGTGACGTTGCCCGAGCTCCTTGCCCGCTGGTGCCGCGGCGGCGACCCCAGTTCAACGACCGACTTCGTGCCCCGCACGGACAACTCGCTGGCGCTCGCCGTCCGTGCGGGGCACAAAGTCGGAGAGCCGAGCCGGTTGCGGGTCCTCCTCGGGCCGGACTCCGACGTGGGTCGGGCGCTCCTCGCCCGCCGCCCCACCGAGGCTCGCGCCCTGCTGGAGAGGTGGCGGGCACTCCTGCCACCGGGAGCGCTCGCCATCGAGATCGTCGGCAACGGTGGGCCCGAGGGCACTCCCGGCTCCCGCGTCCACGCCCGTCACCTGCTCGGCCTCGCCGACGAGGCTCGCATCCCTGCCGTCCTCACCGCAGCGGTCCGGCACGCCGACCGCGACGGTGTCCGCACCGTCGACATCCTTGATGCGGCTCGTCGGTTGGTTGTCCTCGACTCCCGGCACCTCGACCGGGTCACCGACGCCGGGCACCTCGCGAGCAGTGAGGAGATGTGGCTGCGCGCCCTCGAGGTCACCGGCGACAACGGCCGCGCCGCCCAGCTCGTCGGCGCCACCCTGGCGTTGGCGAACGAGTGCGTCCAGGACCCACGGGCCGACCTCGGCATCGGCGCCGTCCACCTGCCCGAGCCGAGCATCCTGGGCATCGAGGCCGGGGTCGACCCACAGCAGGTCCTCACCGAGCGTTGTCGAGCCGCGGTGAACGGAAGGTTCCCCGCGCTGGGAGACGCGGCACGGCATACCGTGCTGTCGCGTCTTGACGACGAGCTGCGCGTGATCGCGGACCTGGGGTACCCGACGTACTTCCTCACGGTCGCGGAGGTGACCGACCTCATCAAGGCGAGGGGCGTGCGCGTCGCGGCCCGTGGCTCCGGCGCGGGGTCGCTCGTCAACTACCTGCTCGGCATCAGCGGGGTCGACCCGATCCGGCACGACCTGCTCATGGAGCGGTTCTGCTCGCCGTTGCGCGCGGAGCTGCCCGACATCGACATCGACGTGGAGTCGGCGCGACGGACCGAGATCTATGAGGCGATCCTCGACCGGTTCGGCGGCGAACGCGTGACATGCGTGTCGATGATGGACACCTACAAGGTGCGGCACGCCGTCCGTGACGTCGGCGCAGCGCTCGGGATGCCGCCCATCGAGATCGACGAGATCGCCAAGGCGTTCCCACACATCCGGGCCAAGGACGCCCGCAGCGCGATCGCCGACCTGCCCGAACTGCGTTCTCGCGGGCTGGATGCGCCGCGCCTCAACACCTTCTTCGAGCTCGTCGAACGCCTCGACGGGCTGCCCCGACACATCGCCCTGCACCCCTGCGGTGTCGTCCTGTCCAACGCCGGTCTGCTCGACCGCACGCCCGTCGAGGCGAGCTGGTTGGGCTTCCCCATGAGCCACTTCGACAAGGACGACGTCGAGACGCTCGGGCTGCTCAAGCTCGACGTCCTCGGCATCCGGATGCAGTCGGCGATGGCTCACGCGGTGGCCGAGGTGCGCCGCGTCGACGGTGTCGAGGTGGATCTCGACGACGAGACGCAGGTGCCGCTCGAGGACCCGGCGACCTATCGGCTCATCCGCTCCACCCACACCCTCGGCTGTTTCCAGATCGAGAGCCCGGGGCAGCGTGAGCTCATCGGCAAGTTCGGGCCCGAGCGGTTCGGCGACCTCATCATCGACATCTCGCTCTTCCGGCCCGGGCCGGTGAAGTCCGACATGATCCGCCCGTTCCTCGAGAGTCGGCACAGCTGGTCCAAACCGCAGCTGCTCCACCCGACCCTCGTGCCGGCCCTCGCCGAGACCGAGGGAGTCGTCGTCTTCCACGAACAGGTCCTGCGGATCGTCGCGGAGACGACCGGGGTGACGCTCGCCCAGGCCGACGAGGTGCGTCGCACGATGGGTTCGCCCAAGGGCCAGGACGAGATCGAGGCGTGGTGGCGGCCGGCGGCTCGGGCACGGGGCTACACGCCAGCCGACGTCGACCTCATCTGGTCGGTGCTCAAGTCGTTCGCGTCGTTCGGGTTCTGCAAGGCGCACGCCGCGGCCTTCGCGCTGCCGACCTATCACTCGGCCTGGCTCAAGACCCACCACCCGGCGGCCTTCCTCGCCGGGGTCCTCACCCACGACCCGGGGATGTATCCCAAGCGCCTCATCCTCGACGACGCCCGATCGCTCGGCATCGCCGTCCTCGGGCTCGACGTCAACGCCTCTGGTGACACCTATCGCATCGAGCGGCTCGACCTGCTTGATGGCGCGAGAGGGGAGTCGACGTTCACGCCGGTGCATCCGGATCTGCCCGACGGGAGCGACTACGGCATTCGGTTGTCCCTCACCGACGTCAAGGGCATCAGTGGTGCCGAGGTCGCGAGCATCGTTGCAGGACAGCCCTTCTCGAACCTCGGTGACTTCTGGTCACGCGCCACGGTGAGTCGCCCGATCGTCGAGCGCCTCGTCCTCGCCGGCGCGTTCGACTCCATGCACGGCATCGGGGGATCGGGTTCGGGGCTGGGACGGCGTGGTCGGATCACCCGCCGTGACCTCTTGCTCCACGTCGGTGAGCTCGACCGGTGGGAGCGAGCAAGCACCGGACGGTCGTCGCGTCGCCGGGTCCCACCGCCGGCCCTCGCCAGCGACCAGGTGCGCGAGCGCGCGGCCGCCCAGTCGCAGGCAGCCCGCCCGGTCGTCGCCGCCTCGGACCAGTCGGTCCAGCTCACCCTCGACCTCGGCGACCGTCCGGAGCTCACCCCCGGCACCGGCCTACCCGAGATGACCGGCACCGAGCGGGTTCGCGCCGAGCTCGACGTCCTCGGGCTCGACGCCTCGGCGCACGTCGTCGAGTTCTACGGGCCGATGCTCGACGCGCTCGGAGTCGTCCGCAGCCGCGACCTGCTCCGGTCGCGCAGCAACAGCGAGGTGTGGATCGCCGGGGTCAAGGTCGCGACCCAGACCCCACCCATCCGGTCGGGTCGCCGAGTTGTCTTCCTCACCCTCGATGACTCCACCGGCCCGGTCGACGCCACGTTCTTCGAAGACGTCCAGGGCCCGTATGCCGCAACGGTCTTCCACTCGTGGCTCCTGTTGGTGCGTGGCGTCGTTCGTCGCACGGGGCCTCGCGGGATCTCGGTCCGGGCGACCGGGGCCTGGGAGCTCGCGGGCCTCTGGGAGGCCTGGCGCGACGGCGGGCATGCGGCGGTCGTGCGTGCCCTCGAGAACGCCGACGCCGAGGCGATCGCCCGGGCGCAGGCGGGGGAACGCGAGGCCGATGGGCAGGGCAGGCGTCGAGTGCTCGTGCACGCGTCCGGGTTCAAGCAGTCGCCCTACGCCGACATCAAGCCGGCTGGGTCTCCGGCGAACGACGGGCACCTCGTCGCCTCGGTCGCCGTGCCTGACCACGGCACACCGTCGCGCAAGCTGTGGCACTCCAGCCCCGGCAGCTCCGGACATTGAGGTGGTCAGGAATCAAGAAGCACCACCCGGGCCCCCTGCCTACGGTGGATCCATGACCACCAAGACAACAGCCAAGAAGACCACCGCCACCTCGAGCACCAAGAGTGGGTTCAGCGCCGACGAGCGCGCGGCCATGAAGGAGCGAGCCAAGGAGCTTCGCGCCGAGGCCAAGGGCGCCAAGGACCGGGAGAAGGGCCTGGCCGACCTGGAGTCCAAGATCGCCGACATGCCCGACGGCGATCAGACACTTGCCAAGGCGATCCACCGGATCGTCACCGAGACCGCACCCGACCTGATGCCGAAGACCTGGTACGGCATGCCGGCATACGCCGACGCAGACGGCAAGGTCGTCTGCTTCTTCAAGGCCGCCTCCAAGTTCGACGTTCGCTACGGAGAGCTCGGCTTCAACGAGGAGGCGACCCTCGACGAAGGAACCATGTGGCCGACGGTGTTCGCCATCACCGCGATCAACGCCGCCAACGAGAAGCTCATCGCGAAACTCGTGAAGAAAGCGGTCGGCTGAAGGGCTCCTGTCCGAGAAGCCCGGTGACCTCAGGTCCCGGCGACAGGTCGCCCGACGAGCATCGACTCGAGCTGCTCCACCGGAAACGCTGCGGCGGTCTGTGGGTCGGCCTGGGCCCCGAGGGCGTCGAGGACGGCCGTGAAGAAGCATCTGGCCCCGACCGCGAGCGCCACATCCGTGATCTCCGCGTCAGAGAGCCCCACCGCGCGCAGCCGGTCGACGTCCGCCTGCTCGATCGAGGCCGCGTCCGTGGCCACCTTGGTGGCGAACTCGTAGACGTTTCGGTCCTGGTCACCCAGGCCTGAGCCGTCCGGCTGCTCGCAGATGGCCGCAAGGGTGGCTTCGTCGCCGGCGACATCCCTGAGGAACTTCGAGTGCGCCACAGTACAAACGGTCGAATGCCGGGCCCTGGCTGCCGCGATCGTCGCGATCTCGAAGCGGCGCCGGTCCATCCTTCCGCGGATGGCGTGGTTGAGGGCTGCCCACGCCTGCGCCACGTCAGGTCTGTGGGAGAAGGCCCCCGCGTAGTCCGGTAGGAAGCCCCACATCGCCTGCTGAGACGCGTACCAGGTGCCGAGGTCACTGTCGGCGGTGTCCGGGTCGATTCGGGAGATGAACATGCTTCGAGTCTCCGACTGCAGACCGGGTCTGTCTGCCGAACCGGGTGGATCGATGCGGCCGTATCTCGCGCATCCCGGAAGACACGGCGGTGTCGTGCGGGGCAACTAGGCTGGGCGGGCGCAAGGACACCGTCCGACCGCCATGCCCTGACCGCACGACGCGGCGACATTGACCGAAAGGTGGATCTGTGACCGAGGACGCGACGATCGCACGCCGCACCGGGGTCTCGACCTCACCACGGACCGCTGCGATGTGGGCAGCCGTCGACGAAGTGGTCCGTGCGCGCAGCACCGAGCTCGAACGCCCCCTCAGGGTCATCGACCTCGGCGGCGGCACCGGCGGCCTCGCCGTCCCACTCGCCGTCGCCGGCCACGACGTCACGGTCGTCGACCCGAGCCCGGATGCCCTGGCCTCCCTGCGTCGCCGAGCCGCCGAGGCCCAGGCGTCGTCGCGGGTCAGCGCCGTCCAGGGCGACGCCGAGACGCTCGAGTCCCTCGTCGGACGTGACCGTCCCGACCTCGTGCTGTGCCACGGCACCCTCGAATACGTCGACGACCCCCAGGTGACGCTGGCCCAGATCGCCGCCGTCCTCGCGCCCGGCGGCATCCTCAGCCTCGTCGTCCCGCAGCGATCGGCCGCCGTCATCGCGCGTGCCCTCGCCGGGCAGTTCGTCCAGGCCCTCGCAGCCCTCGACCGTCCCGACGGGCGCTGGGGCGATGCCGATCCCGTGCCGCGTCGCTTCGACCGCGCCGGCGTCGTCGGCCTCGTCGAGGCCAGCGGCCTCACGATCACGGGAGCACACGGCATACGCATCTTCAGCGACCTCGTCCCGTCGGCCCTCGTCGACTCCGACGCGGACCGGGCCGCGCTCCTCGACCTCGAGCGGGCCGTGACGGCGCACCCGGAGTTCGCGGTCCTCGCCGACCTCGGCACCTCGCTGCACGTCATCGCCACCCGACCCTGAGAGCGGCCATGAGCCGTCGCCAGTTCAGCCTCCCCGAACGATCCTCGAGCGAACCGCCCGACGACACCGGGTGTCACATCCTGCACGTCGACATGGACGCGTTCTATGCGATGGCGACTTTGCTCTCGCACCCCGAGCTCGTCGGCACGCCGGTCATCATCGGCGGCGGCAACAGGGGCGTGGTCCTGTCCGCGACCTACGAAGCGCGCCGGTTCGGCGTCGCCTCCGCGATGCCGATGACCCGCGCCCGTCGGCTGTGCCCGCAGGCGACCGTGCTGGCACCCGACCACAGCCTGTATGCCGCGATCTCGTCCGCCGTGATGGAGACCTTCCGTGCCGTGACCCCGGACATCGAGCCGTTGTCGCTCGACGAGGCCTTCCTCGACGTCTCCGGAGCGATTCGCCGACTGGGCTCGCCAGCGACCATCGGTGCCCAGATTCGCGACACCATCCACGACGAGCAGGGCATCACCTGCTCGGTCGGGGTCTCGTCGACGAAGTTCGTCGCCAAGATCGCCTCCGGGCTCGCCAAACCCGACGGCATGGTCGTCGTCCCCCAGGACGAGGTCATCCCGTTCGTCCAACAGCTGCCGGTGGGTGCGCTCTGGGGAGTGGGGGAGAAGACCGAGGAACAGCTCACCCGGCTGGGGCTGCGCACCGTCGCCGACATCGCGCACACCCCCTTGCCGACGCTCATCCGCGGACTGGGCGAGGCGACCGGGAACCACCTCTACGAGCTCGCCTGGGGACGTGACCCGCGACCCGTGGCACGCGAGCAGCGCGAGAAGAGCATCGGCGCCGACGAGACGTTCGAGTACGACATCGACGACCCGCAGGAGATCCACCGCCACCTGCTCAAGCTCAGTGACCGTGTCGGGGCCCGGCTCCGAGGTGCGCGGCTCACCGGTCGCACGGTGTCGATCAAGGTGCGGTTCTCGGACTTCACGACGATCACCAGGGCGCGCACCCTGCGGGAGCCGACCGACGGCAGCCGCGAGATCTATGAGACGGCGACGTCGTTGTTCGACGCGCTTGGGCTGCAGCGGGCCCGGATCCGGCTCGTCGGGGTCCGTCTCGAGAAGCTCGTGGCCGTCGAGGAGGCACCGATCCAGGGAATGCTGGGTGAGGCTGACTTCGGCTGGCGGGACGCAGATCGAGCCGTCGACAGGGCCAGCGCCCGCTTCGGGGCGGGGTCTGTGCGGCCTGCGAGCCTGATCGACAGGGGCCGACCTTCCCCCAGCGACGATCGCGACCTATCCTGAAGAAACCAGCACCGACGCTGGCGAAGCAACGATTAAGCGGTCTCAGACGTTGTTCTTGGTGGAAGATCAATGACACGTCGTAAACACCGCACACCAGGAGGACGCCGTGCCGCTATCAGAGCACGAGCAGCGAATGCTCGAGCAGTTGGAGCAGGCCCTGGTCGCCGATGACCCCAAGTTCGCCTCCAACATGGAGGGGACGCCACGCGGTGGCCCCACCCGCCTGCGCTGGATCATCGGTGTCGTCGGCGTCCTCGTCGGACTTGGCCTCGTCCTCGTCGGCATCCAGACGACGATGTGGGTCGGTGCCGCTGGCTTCGCCGTGATGGTCGCGGCCGTGGCCTACGCTCTCACCCCGCCGCGCCGTGGTGGCAAGCTCGCCGTCGTGCGTGATGACGGCACGACGGGCCCAGCCACCTCCGGTCGCAAGCAGAAGAGCGGCTCAGGATTCATGGACAAGCTCGACAACCGGTGGGACCGCCGAGGCCAGGACGGCTGGCACTGACTCAGCCCCTTCGACTTCGTGCCCCGCACGGACACTCCGTCCGGCCGAAGGCCTCCCGCTGTGTCCGTGCGGGGCACGAAGTCGGGTTGAGGTGGCGAGGACTCAGGTGGCGAGGACGCCGATCACCCAGGTGACGGCGATCAGCACTCCGGCGCACAGTTCGATGCCCATGCTCGTGACGACGGCAACGAGCGCGCTCTTGGTGCGAGCCCACGCCTGAGCGCGATCACGCGTCCGGCCGTGCTCGATGAGATAGATCCCCAGCACGAAGCCGATGATGAAGCCGACGATCGGGATGATGAACATCCCGATGATCCCGAGCACGACGGCCAGCAGCAGCGTCGACGTCTTCACCCCTTGCTCGCGCAGGCTCTTGCCGGGGATGAGGAACTGGATGACCACCCCGGCGAGGTAGATCGCCAGACACACCCCGAAGAACGTCCAGGCGGTCGTGCCGCCGGTCTCGTATGCCCAGAGCAACACGCCGAGGACCGCGAGCAGCAGGCCGGGAATGACGGGAATGACGATGCCGACGATTCCCACAAAGATGAGAATCGCCGGCACCCAGACGCTGGTGCCCTCCGGCAGGAGGTTCACTCCGGTGGCGTCAGACGTCGATGTCTGCGACGGCGGGCGGCTCCGTCAGGCGGTCGCTCTCGTCGGTGATGTCCGCGTGGTCGCGAAGCTTCGGCAGGTGCTCCCGGCCGTGGTGAGCGCAGAAGAGCAGCTCCCCACCGGCGTGGAGGGTCGCCCGAACATAGGCCTGGGCACCGCAGCGGTCACAGCGGTCCGCAGCGGTCATGGTGGGCGCCAGTGCGGTTGTCACATCGGCCTCCTCGGCTGATCTCGTCAGTTGAGCCCACGTCGGATGCGTGGGCGTCGAGCGTTGTAACAGTCAAACATGCCGAGGTGTTCCTGCGGGGGAGGTGCTCGCGTTGTGACCGATCCGATGCCGACGACATGATCATTCCTCACCCATGCGACAGCGCGCCTCGGCGGGGTCGTCAGAGCCCGGAGCTAGCCTGAGCAGAACGCACCACGCACGACGTGATGACACAACCCAGGCGGCATACGCCTCCCGACCCGGCCCCACGCACGAAACCCGAAGGAACGCATGAGCCCCACGTCCACGGCCAAGAAGGCCGCGACGACCAAGTCCTCGTCCGACTACAGCGCGCACCACCTCCAGGTGCTCGAGGGTCTCGAGGCCGTGCGCAAGCGACCGGGCATGTACATCGGGTCAACCGACAGCCGCGGACTGATGCACTGCCTGTGGGAGATCATCGACAACGCCGTCGACGAGGCGCTCGGCGGCCACGGCGACCGGATCGAGGTCATCCTGCACAAGGACGGCTCGGTCGAGGTTCGCGACGTCGCCCGAGGCATCCCCGTCGACATCGAGCCCCGCACCGGTCTCACCGGCGTCGAGGTGGTCTTCACGAAGCTGCACGCCGGAGGCAAGTTCGGTGGCGGGTCCTACACCGCGTCCGGTGGACTCCACGGTGTCGGCGCATCCGTCGTCAACGCCCTCTCCGCCCGCCTCGACGTCGAGGTCGACCGCGGTGGCAACACCTACGCGATGAGCTTCCGGCGCGGCGAGCCCGGCTACTTCCCCGACGTCGCGAGCGCGGACAAGAGCCCCGACCACGAGTTCACGCCCTATGAGCGCACGAGCGAGCTGGCGATCATCGGCAAGGCGAAGCGCGGCGTCACCGGCAGTCGCATCCGCTACTGGGCGGACCCGCAGATCTTCATCAGGGACGCCGAGTTCGACTATGACGGACTCCTCGGCCGAGCCCGGCAGACGTCCTTCCTCGTGCCCGGCCTCGCCCTCGTCATCCGCGACGAGCGGGGCCTTCCCGGCACTGTGGGGGAGAGCGGGCCGCACGAGGAGGTCTTCCTCCACGATGGAGGCATCAGCGAGTACGCCGAGTTCCTGGCCCCCGACCCGGCCGTCACCGACGTCTGGCGACTGCAGGGCACGGGCAACTTCACCGAGACCGTGCCCGTCCTCGACTCCAAGGGGCACATGTCCCCGCAGGAGGTCGAGCGCGAGTGCGAGGTCGACGTCGCCGTCCGCTGGGGCACGGGCTACGACGCGAAGGTCAGCTCGTTCGTCAACATCATCGCGACGCCCAAGGGCGGCACCCACATGGCCGGCTTCGAGCAGGCGCTGCTCAAGGTCTTCCGCAAGCAGCTCGAGGTCAATGCCCGCCGCCTCAAGGTCGGCAACGACAAGGTCGACAAGGACGACATCCTCGCGGGCCTGACCGCCGTCGTGACGGTGCGCCTGGCCGAGCCGCAGTTCGAGGGCCAGACCAAGGAGGTCCTCGGGACCAACGCGGTGCGCGCCATCGTCGGGCGGGTCATCGAGAAGGAGCTCACGGCCAACCTCACCTCGACCAAGCGTGGTGAGAAGCAGCAGGCCGCCATGTTGCTCGAGAAGGTCACCGCCGAGATGAAGTCGCGCATCAGCGCGCGTCTGCACAAGGAGACCCAGCGCAAGAAGAACGCGCTGGAGACCTCCTCGCTGCCGGCCAAGCTCGCGGACTGCCGCAGCAACGACGTCGACAAGACCGAGCTGTTCATCGTCGAGGGTGACAGCGCCTTGGGCACCGCCAAGCTGGCCCGCAACTCCGACATCCAGGCGCTGCTGCCGATCCGCGGCAAGATCCTCAACGTCCAGAAGGCCTCGCTCACCGACATGCTCGGCAATGCCGAGTGCGCCGCGATCATCCAGGTCCTCGGGGCCGGCTCCGGCCGTTCGTTCGATGTCGAGGCCGCTCGCTACGGCAAGGTCATCATCATGACCGACGCCGATGTCGACGGCGCCCATATCCGCACCCTGCTGCTCACGCTCTTCTTCCGCTACATGCGACCTCTCGTCGAGGCCGGACGGGTGTATGCCGCCGTGCCCCCGTTGCACCGCATCGAGGTCGCGGGCATGGGCGCCCGCAAGGCCGAGCTCATCTACACCTACTCCGAGGGTGAGATGCGCAAGACCGTCGCCTCGCTCGCCAGGAAGGGCCGCAACATCAAGCAGCCCATGCAGCGTTACAAGGGCCTGGGTGAGATGGACGCCGACCAGCTCGCCGAGACGACGATGGACCCGCACCACCGCACCCTGCGCAAGGTGACGATGGCCGACGCCGAGGCCTCTGAGCGCATCTTCGAGCTCCTCATGGGCAACGAGGTCGCGCCGCGCCGAGACTTCATCGTCAAGGGTTCGGCCCGGCTCGACAAGGAGCGCATCGACGCCTGACGTGGCCACCTGACCGGCCTGCCACGCCGCGAAGGCTCCCAGCAAGCATTCGGCGAACTCACGGCATACCGGCGCGTTTGCGTTGCCCTCAGGCGTGATCTGGGCCACAGTGGGCCGATACAGGCGGCCGGACACCCGGTGCCGAATGAGGAGGCGTGCAGATGAGTGGTCACATCGACGATCGCGGTGGCACGGATGTCATCGATGCACCACAGGGCGGGCAGCCAGAGCTCAACCGGGTCATGGGGCCCAAGCTCCTGTTGCTGTTCATCGTCGGCGACATCCTCGGGACGGGCGTCTATGCGCTCACCGGGTCGGTGGCCGGCGAGGTGGGTGGCGCAGCGTGGGCTCCGTTCCTCGTGGCGTTCATCGTCGCGACGATCACGGCGTTCTCCTACCTCGAGCTCGTGACGAAGTACCCCCAGGCAGCTGGTGCGGCGCTCTACACGCACAAGGCGTTCGGGATCCACTTCTTCACCTTCATCGTCTGCTTCACCGTGATGTGCTCCGGCATCACCTCGGCCTCGACGGCCTCCAACGCCTTCGCCGGGTTCCTGCGTGACGGGCTCGGGATGAAGGAGGAGTGGCCGGCCGGCTCGACTCCCATCCTGCTCATCGCCCTGGGATTCATGGCTCTGGTGGCCGCAATCAACTTCCGTGGAGTCGGCGAGAGCGTCAAGGCCAACGTCGTGCTCACCCTGGTGGAGGTCTCCGGTCTGCTCCTGGTCATCTTCATCGGCCTGTATGCCGTGACCGAGGGCAAGGCGGACTTCTCGAAGACCATCATCTTCGACAGTCCGAGCGACAAGAGCACCTTCTTCGCCATCACTGCGGCGACCTCGCTCGCGTTCTTCGCCATGGTGGGCTTCGAGGACTCGGTCAACATGGCCGAAGAGACTCACGAGCCGGCCAAGAACTTCCCGAGGATGATGCTCGCCGGGCTCGGGATCACCGGCGTCATCTACATCCTCGTCGCGATCACCGCAGTGGCACTGGTGCCTGTCGGCAAACTCGCCGACCCCAACGAGGCGTCCGCCCTCACGCAGGTCGTGGCCGCCGGCGCACCGAACTTCCCGTTCGACAAGGTGTTCCCGTTCATCGGCATGTTCGCCGTCGCCAACTCCGCGCTGATCAACATGCTCATGGCCAGCCGCCTGCTCTACGGCATGGCCAAGCAGGACGTGCTCCCACCCTTCCTCGGCAAGGTGCACGCCACCCGTCGGACCCCGTGGGCGGCCATCCTGTTCACGACGGCGATCGCCTTCGGACTCATCATCTATGTGGTGCGCGCCAACGGCAGCAAGGAGGGCGCCGGGACGGTCACTCTGCTCGGTGGCACCACGGCGTTGCTGCTGCTCTGTGTGTTCACCGTCGTCAACATCGCCGTGCTCGTGCTGCGCAAGGATCCCGTCAAGCACAAGCACTTCATCGCCCCCTCGGTCCTGCCCATCCTGGGCGCCGTGTTCTGTGCATTCCTCGCAGGGCCGTGGGCGCGCAGCGACGCGCAGCAGGAGCAGTACAAGATCGCTCTTGGCCTGCTCGTCGTCGGTGTGGTCCTGTGGGCGCTCACTTGGGTGGTCAACCGCTTCTTCTTCGCCAAGAAGACCTACATGCGTGACCCCGAGGAGCTCGGCGACCCCGACCACGAACACCACTGAGCGCGCACCCTTGCGAGCCTCGCGCCGTCCGTCCTCTCAGGAGGCGGGCGGCGCGGTGCTGTGTCGGGTGATGAGCTCGGTGGGCACCACGACGTCGTTGGCGCGACCGCCGGGGGTGTCGACCCCCAGGGCTCGCAGGAGGATCTCGGCGGCCTCATGGCCCTGCGCCGCGACGTCCTGACGGACCGTCGTGAGGCCCATGACGCTGCTGAGGACGTGGTCGTCGATGCCGATGATCGAAAGGTCCTCGGGGACGCGCAGTCCTTCGGCTCGGGCTGCCTGCATCGCGCCGATCGCCATCTCGTCGGAGGCAGCGGCAAGGGCAGTGGGCCGGTCGTCAGAGGCGAGGAGGGCACGAGTGTCGGCCGCAGCGCTGTCGGCGGTCCAGTCCGACTCGAGGATCCAGTGCTGGTGCGCAGGGAGCCCGTGCTGGCGCATGACGTCCTGGAACGCGTCGAGGCGCGCCTGAGGCGTCTGGATGTGCGCCGCGTTGGACGGGACCGTGCCGATGTAGGCGATGCGCGTGTGCCCCAGGGCCACGAGGTGCTCCGTGGCGGTCCGCATCGCGAGGTCCTCGTCGATGCGCACGTTGGGGCGGTCCGCGACCGGCGTCCCGATGGCGACGAGCGGCAGCCCGAGGCGGTCGACCAGCTCGAGCTCCTGCTCGGTCAGGGGCAGGTTGAGGGTGATGACTCCGTCGACGCGCTTCCAGAGCATGTTCTGCGACAGGGGGAGGCGCTGGTCGTAGTTGTCGTCCTCGAGGTCGAAGAGCAGCACGTGGTGTCCGTGCTGGCGCAGGGTCTTCTCGATGGCGCTCACCAAGGTCGCGAAGAACCACCGGGTGAGGAACGGCGCCACGACCCCGACGACCTGCGTGCGTCCCGACGCGAGTGACGTCGCCGTGGGGCTGGCGACGTAGTCGAGCTCGGTGGCGACCTTGAATACTCGCTCCCGGGTGCGTGGGCTCACCCGGTCGAGTCCGCGAAGTGCGCGGGAGACCGTGGCCACAGAGACCCCGGCCTCCCGCGCAACATCGGTGATCGTGCTCATCCGCCGTCGGCGGTCCGGAGCAGGCATGTCAGCCCTTCGTACCTCCGGCGAGGAGGCCTCGGACGAAGTACCGCTGCAACGCGAGGAACACCGCCACCGGCAGGGCGATGGACACGAAGGCAGCCGCAGACAGGAGGTACCACCTGTTGCCCAAGGTGCCGCTGATGGTGTTGAGGAACATCGTCAACGGTGCCAGGTCAGGCTTGCCACCGAACATCGCCAGCGCCACGAGCAGGTCGTTCCACACCCAGAGGAACTGGAAGATGCCGAACGAGGCCAGCGCGGGAGCAATCAGCGGAAGCAGCACCTGGAAGAAGATGCGCACGTGTCCCGCACCGTCGACCCGGGCCGCCTCGAGCAGCGACGCCGGAATCTCCTTCATGAAGTTGTGCAGGAGGAAGACAGCGAGGGGCAACGAGAAGGCAGTGTGGGACAGCCACACTGACCAGTACGACCCGCCGAGCCCGATGTCCTGGTACATCGTGACCAAGGGCAGCAGAGCGACCTGCAACGGCACGATCTGCAGGGCGAACACAGCGACGAACAGGGCGTTCTTGAAGGGGAAGTCGATCCACGCGAAGGCGTAAGCAGCGAGCGACGCGAGCAGCAGGGGCAGCAGTACCGACGGGATGACGATGACGAGGGAGTTGACGAAGAAGTCGGTCAGGGGAAGCTGACCCTCGGCGCCGTTGAGGACGCCCTTGTAGTTGTCGAGGGTGAAGCCGCCGCCGGTGAGGGCGTGCCACCACCCCGTCTCCTGGATGTCTTCCTGCTTGCGGAAGCTCGTGACGAACAACCCGAATGTCGGAATCGTCCACAGGGCCGCCATGGCGACGGCGAAGACCGACGCCCAGCGCGAGGACACGGCCCGGGCGGCATTGCCCGCCGCCGACTTGCGCTTCTTGAGCTTGTGGCCGGCGTCGGCGACCGCGGTGTCGGCGACCGAGGCCGGGACGGGTGCTGGAGTCATGGTGCTCATCAGGCGTCCTTCCGGAGCTGGATCACGTTGAACACGATGATCGGTGAGACGAGCAGGAAGATCACGATCGCGATCGCCGCTCCGAGCCCTGGCTCCTGCGTGACGAAGGAGCGGTTGTAGAACTCGTTGGCCAGGACCGAGTCGCCGAGCTTGCCGCCGCTCGACGCCTGGACGATGTCGAACGCCTTGAGAGTGGCGATGCCGATCGTCGTGAGCACGACGATGACCGACGTGCGAATGCTCGGCAGCGTGATGAACCGGAACATCTTCATCCCCGAGACACCGTCCATGTTGGCGGCCTCGAGGATCTCGTCGGGGATCGCCTTGATGGCCGCCGAGAGGATGGTCATGGCGAAGCCGACCTGGACCCAGATCATGATGGCGATCAGGGCGAACGTGTTGCCCGGCGCGTTGCCCAGGAAGTCGATGGGGTCCATGCCGAGCGTGGTGATGACCGAGTTGAGCAGGCCCACCTGGTCGGCCGACGGGTCACCGATGAAGTAGTAGACGAACTTCCAGATGAGCGTCGCGCCGACCAAGGAGATGGCCATCGGGAGGAAGATCAGCGCCTTGGCCACGGCCTCGCCCTTCGCGCGATCGATCATGAGGGCGTAGGCCAGGCCCAGGCCCGTCGCGAGAAGGGGAACGAGCACGACCCAGAAGAGGGTGTTGCGGAACACGTCCGGAAGGCCCGGGGTGGTCCACAACCTCCCGAAGTTGTCCAGCCCGACGAACTCGCCACGGGTGCGCGCCGTGCCGAAGTTCAGGTCGAAGAACTTGCCGTCGTAGAAGGCCCTGCGGATCGTGAGGATGAACGGGTAGATCAGGGCGATGGAAATGAAGATCAGGGTGGGGCCCACGAAGGCAGCGGCCTGGATCTTCTCGCCCAGACGACCGTTGAAGAGCGAAGCAAGGAGCAGGATGCCGAGGAAGACGGCGCCAAAAACGACGATACCGACGAGCAGCGTCAAGAGTTTTCCGCTGTTGCTGTCAGTCGATATGGCCGTGAACGAGGTTACGAGCATTTCACCTCCTGAGGAACGGGTGCACCAGTGGGTGAGGGGAGGCAGGACGCCCCACCTCACCCACTGAGGCCATGGAGTGGTGAATCAACTACTGGTTACTTGGCCGGCCAGGACTTCTCGATGTTGCCGAGAGTGGTCGCGTCGTCCTGACCCTTGACCCAGTTGGTCATCTCGGCCCAGAACGTGCCGGCACCCACGGCGGAGGGCATCATGTCCGAACCGTCGAAACGGAAGACGGAGGCCGGGTCCTGGAGGATCTTGGCCGACTGCTGGTCGATGGGGGAGACCAGGTTGGCCGGGTCGAGCTCCTTGTTGGCGCTCACCCATCCACCGCCGGTCGTGGCCTTGGCCTTGGCGTTGGCCCATTCGGGCGATGCCAGGTAGGCCGCGAAGGCCTTGACCTCGGGAGCGTCGCGGAAGGTGGCCACGAACTCGCCACCACCGAGGACCGGCTTGGTCGTCTCATCGACCGACGGCAGGTAGAACGCCCAGGCGTCGCCATCCTCGGCGACCTTGGTGCCCTTGGGGAAGTTCGCCGCGTAGAAGGAGGCCTGGCGGTGCATGAAGCACTTGCCGGTGAGGATCGGCTGGCCGCCGTCCTGGAAGGTGGTGGTCGCGATCGAGGACGGTGCACCGAAGCCACCGTTGGTGAACTTGGGGTCCTTGAGGATGGCGGCGTCCTTGCCCAGGGCCTCAAGGATCTTGGGGTCGTTGAAGGGGATCTTGTGCTCGACCCACTGGTCGTAGACGTCCTTGCCAGCGGTGCGCAGGAGAGTGTCCTCGAGCCAGTCGGTGCCCGTCCATCCGGTGGCGGTGCCCGAGCTGAAGCCGGCACACCACGGCTTGGCTGCCGGGTTTTCCGTCGCGATCTTCTGGGTGAGAGTCATCATCTCGTCCCACGTCTTGGGGATCGTGTAGCCCTTGGCCGTGAAGGCCTTGGGGGAGTACCAGACGTAGGACTTCACGTTGGCGCCCAAGGGGGCCGCGTAGAGGTCGCCGTCGACGGAGCCGTACTTGCGCCAGTCCGGCCCGAAGTACTTGTCGACGCTGTCGCTCAGGGTCTTCGAGGCCGGGATGGCCTTGCCGGTGTCAACCATGGTCTGGAGCAGGCCCGGCTGCGGGATGAACGCGATGTCCGGGAGGTTGCCGCTCTGCGCGCGCTGCGGAAGGTTCTTCTCGAAGTCCTTGTCACCTTCGTACTTGACGGTGACGCCGGTGCACTCCTCGAAGGGCTTGTAGGACTCCTTGTGCGGGGCGTCCTCGGGGGTGACGATCGAGGTGTAGATGCTGACCGTCTTGCCCGTGAGTTCGGACTTCATGTCACACCACTTGGAGTAGTCCTTGGTGTCCTCGGCGGCGGCCGCGCCGCCGGTTTCGTCGTCGCTGCCTCCACCGCATGCGGTGATGCTGAGCGAAATCGCAGCAATGCCGGTGAGGGCCAACACCTTGCGACGTTGTGATTTGTGGGCCATGCCCGCCTCCATCTATTCAAGGGGCGCGCCGGGGCCATCACTGACCTCGGCACTGAGGTGATCCGTGTGGAGTGTAAAAGCGGTTACACCCGGGGCGGAACGGTTTCTGTGCGTTTGTGTGGTCACGATCACGTAACGCGATCGAATCCGACTGAGGTGTATGCCGCCCGCTCACTTTCAGTCACTCGGCGTGCGTTTGGGTCGGTCTGGGTCAGGCGGGTGGAGCGCCGATCCCAGTGATGATCGCGGCGCCCTGGACGCCCGAGCCATCACGTCTGCCGGTCGCGTCGGGCAGCTCGAGGGCGACACCGCCAGCGCCACTGGCTCGCGCCGGTGTGGCACCGACCCAGGCGAGCACAAGGGTGTCCTCGCCCTTGAGGAAGCGGTGGGCGCGCACGCCAGCCGTGCCGCGACCCTTGGCGGGGTACTCGGCAAAGGGCGTGGCCTTGATGGCCCCGGGCTGGGTCCCCGGGAGTGCGTCCGCAGACCCGCTCGCCGTGACGACGACCGCGTCACGGGCCGGGTCGACGACACCGAAGAAGGCGACCCGCTCACCGGTTGTGACACGCACACCCGCGATGCCACCACCCGAACGGCCCTGTGGCCGAACGGTCTTGGCAGGAAAGCGGAGCAGCTGCGCGTCGGAGGTGACGAAGACCAGGTCCTCGTCGCCGGTGACGACCTGGCCCGCCCCGACGACGGTGTCGCCGTCCTTGAGAGAGATGACCTCCCAGTCGTGGGACTTGGGCTGGTCTGCGGTCACTCGCTTGACGATGCCCTGAGCGGTGCCGAGCGCGAGGCCCGGACCGTCGGGATCGAGCGAGACCACCGTGATCGGCTCCTCTCCCCGGGGCAGGTCCACGTAGGCCGCCAGAGGGGCGCCCCCGGACAGGCTCGGCGCACCGCCCAGGGGTGGCAGCGTCGGCAGCTCGAGCGCGCTGATCCGGATCATCCGCCCGAGACTCGTGACGAGGCCGACCTCTCCGCGTGCCGTCGTGCGCACGGCAGCGATGACGGCGTCGTGCTTGGCCCGGCCACCCTCGGCCGGGATGGGCTCGTCGCTGGAGGTGCGGGCCAGCAGTCCGGTCGAGGAGAGCAGCACCCAGCACGGGTCGTCACTCACCTCGAGCGGAGCCGAGGCCGCACTGACGGCATTGCCGGCCGACTCGAGGAGCACGGTGCGGCGGGGCGTGCCGTGCTTCTTGGCGACGTCGGCCAGCTCGGTCGAGACCATCCGCTGGAGCAGCTTCTCGTCGCCCAGGATCGCCTCCAGCTCCTCGATCTGCTTCTGCAGGTCGTCGCGCTGGGTCTCGAGCTCCATGCGCGAGAACTTGGTCAGGCGCCGCAGCTGCAGCTCGAGGATGTAGTTGGCCTGGAGCTCGCTGAGGTCGAAGACGCTCATGAGGCGCTGGCGCGCGGTGGCCGTGTCGTCGCTCGTGCGGATGAGCTGGATGACCTCGTCGATGTCGAGGATCGCGATGAGGAGTCCGAGGACGAGGTGGAGCTGGTCCTGGGCCTTGCGCAGGCGGTAGGACGTGCGGCGGCGCACGACGTCGATGCGGAACTCGACGTAGTGGCGCAGCAGGTCCTTGAGCCCGAGCGTCTGCGGCTGACCGTCGACGAGAGCCACGTTGTTGATGCCGAACGAGTCCTCCATCGGCGTCAGTTTGAAGAGCTGCTCGAGGACCGCCTCGGGGTTGAAGCCGTTCTTGACCTCGATGACCATCCGCAGTCCGTGCTTGCGGTCGGTGAGGTCCTTGACGTCGCTGATGCCCTGGAGCTTCTTGCCCTGCACGAGCGTCTTCATCCGCTCGATGACCTTCTCGGGACCCACGAGATAGGGGAGCTCGGTGACGACGATGCCCGACTTGCGTGGCGTGAGCTTCTCGATGCGGGTGGTGGCGCGGGTCTTGAAGCTGCCCTTGCCGGTGAGGTAGGCGTCGCGGATGCCTTCGAGACCGACGATCTTGCCGCCGAGGGGGAGGTCGGGGCCGGGGATGAACTTCATGAGGTCGTCGAGGCTGCAGTCGGGGTGGGCGATGAGGTGCCGGGCCGCGCTGACGACCTCGACGAGGTTGTGCGGCGGCATGCTCGTCGCGAAACCGACCGCGATGCCGCTCACGCCGTTGACGAGGAGGTTGGGGTAGGCCGCGGGCAGGACGCCGGGCTGGAGCAGCTGGTCGTCGTAGTTGGGGACGAAGTCGACGGTGTCCTCGTCGAGTCCCGTCGTCATGACGAGGGCGGCCGGAGCGAGGCGGGCCTCCGTGTAGCGCGACGCGGCCGGACCGTCATCGAGGGAGCCGAAGTTGCCGTGCCCGTCGACGAGCGGCAGACGCATCGTGAACGGCTGGGCCATGCGCACGAGCGCGTCATAGATCGCGGTGTCACCGTGCGGGTGGTACTTGCCCATGACGTCACCGACGACGCGCGAGGACTTCACGTGACCGCGGTCGGGGCGCAGGCCCATCTCGCTCATCGAGTAGAGGATGCGGCGCTGCACCGGCTTGAGACCGTCGCGCACGTCCGGAAGGGCTCGCGAGTGGATGACCGACACGGAGTACTCAAGGAAGGCGTTCTGCATCTCGATCCCGACGTCGATGTCGACAACCTTCTCGACGATCTCTTCGGGCGGCGTGTTGCTCGACGTGCTCTTTGCCATGGGGCGGGGTTCAACCTCGGTGTCGGTGCTGCACGGACGCGATTCGCCCGATCACTGCATCTTCCCTCAGTGCTCTGACGTCCCCGCCGCCGACGCGCCGAACCGCCCGAGGTGGAGCACGTCACTCAGCGGACGGCGTCCGCGCTTCAGCGACGGGCTCGTCACGCGTTGCGCTTCGTGACCCAACGCGATGACGCCGACGACCCGCCGACCCGGCGGAACGGCATACGCCGCTCTGACAGCGTCGTGACGCGCGGCGGGAACGCCGAAGAACAACGCACCCAGGCCAGCGTCGACGGCGCCGAGGAGGACGATCATCGCCGCCATCGCCGTGTCCGTGTCCCAGTAGGGGATGGGCCACCGGTCGAGGGAGCGATCGGTCCAGCCCTTGTCCGGCTCGGCATACCGATCCAGGTATGCCGTGGGGTCGGCGAGCATGACCAGCAGGACTGGCGCTGCGGAGACACCGCGCAGCCATCCGTCCGGCTCGCCTTCGCGCTCGCGGGTCACCTTCCAGAACAGCGCCCGGTCCTCGGCATCCGTCAGGGCCAGGACGTCCCACCCCTGTGTGTGGCCGGCGCTGGGTGCCCGCTGAGCGAGACGGACGAGCCGCTCGACCGTCTCGAGAGGGACGCTGCGGTCGGCGTCGAAACGTCGCACCATCCGGCGCCGCGACACCGCGTCGATGAGGTCCATGGTGTTCATCGTGCCGTGCCACGATGGGGCTCATGAGCAAGGACGTCGAACTCCCGCCGGGATACCCGGTGCAGTGGGAGGCAGACGTCGTGCTGCGCGACGGCAGTGTCGGCCACCTGCGTCCCATCCTGCCGAGCGACATCGAGGGGATCCACGCGTTCCACGCCAAGCAGTCCGACGAGTCGATCTATCTGCGGTTCTTCGCGCCGCTGCGCCGACTGTCCGACAAGGATGTCCACCGCTTCACCCACGTGGACTACTACGACCGGGTGGCCCTCGTCCTCACGGTGCGCGACGAGATCTTCGGGATCGGGCGCTACGACCGCACCGAACCCTCCTCGGCCGAGGTCGCGTTCAACGTCAGCGACCACTACCAGGGTCGCGGCATCGGCTCGGTCCTTCTTGAGCACCTCGCAGCGATCGCGCAGGAGTTCGGGATCACCCGCTTCACGGCCGAGGTGCTGCCGCAGAACCGCAAGATGCTCACGGTCTTCTCGGAGGCCGGCTACGAGGTGAGCCGCAAGGTCGAGGACGGGGTCGTCGAGGTGCGGTTCGACATCGAGCCGACCGACCGGTCCAAGGCCGTCGCGATGTCACGTGAGCATCGCGCCGAGGCGATCAGCGTCAGCCGGATGCTGCGCCCCCAGACGGTTGCCGTCATCGGGGCCGGACGCTCGACGGACTCCATGGGGCACCACTTCCTCAAGAACCTCCTCGACGGGGGCTTCACGGGCAAGGCCCACCCCGTCAACCGCAATGCCAGGAAGATCCTCGGTCGCAAGACCTACGACACGATCGGTGACGTCCCCGGCCCGGTGGACCTCGCGGTCATCGCGGTCCCGGCCGACAAGGTCCTCAAGGTCGTCGACGAGTGTGCCGCCGCCGACGTCGACGCGCTGCTCATCGTCAGCGCGGGCTTCGGTGAAGGTGGGGGAGAGGGCGGTGACGAGCTGCAGAGCGAGCTCGTCCGGCGCGCTCGCGGATCGGGCATGCGCATCGTCGGACCCAACTCCTTCGGGCTCATCAACACCGACCCCGCGCTCTCGCTCAACGCCTCGCTGTCGCCCGGCATGCCACGGATAGGGC
The DNA here is from genome assembly GCF_042666395.1 of Knoellia pratensis. Taxonomy (NCBI): domain Bacteria; kingdom Bacillati; phylum Actinomycetota; class Actinomycetes; order Micrococcales; family Intrasporangiaceae; genus Knoellia; species Knoellia pratensis. The sequence goes on from NZ_JBHTDJ010000004.1 coordinate 227,343, forward strand.
ACCTGGGGCTCTTCGCGCAGTCAGGGGCCCTGGGCATCGCGGTCCTCGCGTCCGCGGCCCGACGCAACCTGGGCATCTCGTCGTTCGGGTCGGCCGGCAACCGCGTCGACGTCTCCGGCAACGACTTCATGCAGTACTGGATCGACGACGCAGACACCCACGCGGTCGGTCTCTACCTCGAGTCCATGGGCAACCCGCGCAAGTTCTCGCGCATTGCCCGCAACCTGGGCCGGATCAAGCCGGTCATCGTCGTCCAGTCCGGTATCTCGGCCTACGGCGCACCTCCCGGACACCGCGTGCGACGGACCAAGGTGCGCCCGGCGGTCTTCGCGGCGATGCTGCGCCAGGCCGGGTGCATCCGCGTCTCCAACGTCCACCAGATGTTCGACGTCGCCCAGCTCGTCGTCCACCAACCGCTCCCTGCAGGGCGCCGCGTCGCCATCGTCGGAAACTCCTCGGCCCTGGGTGCCCTCTCGGCCGGTGCGGTCGCGGGTCGCGGGCTCAAGGTCACGCACGGCCCCGTCAACCTCCCGTCGGAAGCCACGGCCCAACAGTTCCGCGAGGCTCTCACCAAGGCGTTCCAGGACCCCGACGTCGACTCTGTGCTGACCTGCTTCATCCCGCCGATCGTCGCCCACGACGAAGAGGTCACCGAAGCTGTTCGCTCGGCGGCCCGCAACTCCGACAAGACCTGCGTCGCAACGTTCCTCGGCATGCGCGGGGTCAACTCGTCGACCCACATGGATGAGGGCGGGACGGGACAGGCGATCCCGATCTATGCGATGCCCGAGGATGCGGCCTACGCCCTTGCGAAGGCGACCAAGTATGCCGAGTGGCGCAACAAGGACCACGGTGTCCCCGTGGCGCCCATCGGCATCAACCGGCGGGTGGCCGAGGACGTCGTCCAGACGGTGCTGTCGGTCAGCCCGGAAGGTCGTCGACTCGACCCCGACGAGACCTTCGCTCTCCTCACGGCATACGGGATCGAGGTCTGGCCCTCACGCAAGGTGACGACGATCGGGGAGGCCGTCGAAGCGGCCGAGGGCATCGGCTATCCGGTGGTCCTCAAGTCTGCGGCCCCGATGCTGCGCCACCAGGGCGGGATCACGGGGGTGCGCGTCGACCTTGGGACGGAGCAGTCCGTCCGTGAGGCGTGGGCGTCCCTGCACGAACGCCTCTCGCCCCTGGCGGCCGGGCAGCTCGAGGTCCAGCGCATGGCCACGCCCGGAGTGGCCTGCGTCGTGACCGCGGTCGAGGACCCGCTCTTCGGCCCCGTCGTGAGCTTTGGCGTCGCCGGACTGCCCACCGAACTGCTCGACGACATCGCCCACCGCATCCCGCCCCTCACCGACGTCGCCGTGTCAGAGCTGATCTCCTCGGTCAAGGCGGCACCCGTGCTCCATGGTCACCGGGGCTCCACGCCGGTGCACCGCGCAGCACTCGCGGACCTCATCGCTCGGGTGTCGGCCATCAGCGACGACATGCCCGAGATCGCGTCGCTTCGCCTCAACCCGGTCAACGCCCACCCCGGCGGGGTCGAGGTCCTGGGGGCCGAGGTGACGATCGCGCCGACCGCCCGACGCACCGATCCCGGGCGGCGCTCGCTCACCTGACCTGTGGACGGGCGGGCACCGCGGCCGCGGTGCGGCAGAATGGACCCCATGATGCGTTCGTTCGACGTCCCCACCCTGCCGGTGGACCTCACTGCGGCGATCGAGCGAGCCGGTTACTACCCGGCGCTCGTTGGCGATGTCGTCGCTGCGGCGCTCGCCGGTGAGCAGGTGCGTTCACACCTCGTCCACCTCGAGACGACGTTCGACCGCGACGTCATCCGCCGCCACGTCACCGTGCTCGTGCTCACGCCGTCGCGTCTCGTGATCGCTCACGCCGACGACCACGCCGATGAGGCTGCTGGCGCTGGTGTGACCGACGGCGTCGGTTCGGGCGGGGTTGCCGCGTCCGATGGCGCTGCTGAGGGTGCGGGACTCGGTGGCCAGGAAGTCGCCACCGCCACGACCGAGAGCATCCCCCTGTCAGCCGTGCGTGGCGTCATGTTGACCCACGTCGTGGCCGACCCCCAGAACTACGTCCCCGGCTCGCTCGGGCGCGAGTTGACTCTGACGCTCGGCTGGGGCGCCGTGAGCCGCGTCGACCTGCTCCCCGCCACCTGCGGTGACCCCGGGTGCGATGCCGACCACGGCTACGACGGCACGATCTCCAGCGACGACATCGCCCTGCGCGTTTCGGCGACGGCAGACGGCGACGTGGCCCTGCAGCAGGCGATCGCCTTCGCCCACGCCCTCTCGGGTTCGCTGGGCCAGTGACGGAGCAGGAGCCGCCGGTTTCGCGCAAACCGCGCAAACCGCGGCACTCGCGCGCGTCCCGTGGTTCATCCCCTGCAGCCCCGGGATCGCAGCCTGCCCCTTCGGTGTCCCCCGTGCTCGGCGTGCCGGCGCCGGCGTATGGCGAGGGTGGACTCAGCGACGTCCTCCCATCGGTTGCCGCATCGATCGGCGTCCCCGGTGGCGCGGCCCGATGGGCACTCCCGCCGGCGCGCAGTGCTGTGGTGGTGCTCGTGGACGGGTTGGGCTACGACCTCCTGCGGCGCCGCGTCGGCCACGCTCCTTGGCTGCGCTCCCTCTTCGATGACGGACGACGTGTTGTCAGTGGCTTCCCCTCGACGACCGCGTCCTCCATGGGGTCCTTCGGCACGGGCCTCGTCCCCGGAACTCACGGCATGCTGGGCTACGAAGTCCTCGTGCCCGGGGAGGACCGGCTCCTCAACGAACTGTCGTGGGAGGACGGACCCGTCCCCGAGAGATGGCAGCCGCGGGCAACCTGGTTCGAAAAGGCCGCGGCAGCCGGGATTGACGTCATGCGGACCGGCCCGGGCTTTTTCGACGGGTCCGGCCTCACCCGTGCTGCCCTGCGAGGTGGGCGTTTCGTCGCAGCCAAGGAACTCGACGCGCGCATAGACGCGACCCTGGCACACGCGCGCTCGCAACCAGCCACGCTGACCTACCTCTACTGGGGCGACCTCGACAAGGTCGGTCACGTCCACGGCTGCGAGTCGTGGCAGTGGGGCGACGAGCTCGAGACCATCGACCGCGCGTTGGCGCGACTCGCCGACGGCCTGCCCGCCGACTGCTCGCTGACCATCACCGCCGACCACGGCATGGTCGACGTGCCCATGGCCGACCGGATCGACGTCGCCCACGATGCCGAGCTCGCGGCCGGGGTGCGGCACACCGGGGGAGAGGCTCGAGCTCCCCAGCTCTACTGCGAGACAGGCGCTGCCGATGACGTGCTGGCGACCTGGCGCGCTCGCATCGGTGATTTCGCCTGGGTGCTCTCTCGCGACGAAGCCGTCGCCACTGGGTTGTTCGGCGCGGTGCGATCCGAGCACCTCGCACGCATCGGGGACGTCGTCGTCGCCATGCGCGAAGCCCGTGCTGTCGTCGACTCCCGCCATCAACGGCCGGAACTGTTGGCCCTCATCGGACTGCACGGCTCGCTCACCGAGGACGAAGTACCCGTGCCGATGTTCCATGTCCCACCGAAGTCGATCTAAGGTGTCGCCTCGTGGCTGAGTTGGTGTTCTTCTCCGGGACGATGGACTGCGGCAAGTCGACCCTCGCGCTCCAGATGGATCACAACCACCGGGCACGCTCTCGGGTGGGACTGATCTTCACCAAGCTCGACCGCATGGGTGAGTCGGTCCTGTCCTCGCGGCTCGGGCTCTCGACCCAGGCCCACGAGGTCCACGACGACCTCGACTTCTGGGACGTCGTCGTCGATTTCCTCACCCGCGGGCAACGAGCCGACTACCTCATCTGTGACGAGTCGCAGTTCTACACCGCGCCGCAGATCGAGCAGCTCGCCCGCGTCGTCGACGAACTCAACATCGACGTGAACTGCTTCGGCATCACCGCCGACTTCCGCACCGAACTCTTCCCCGGATCCAAACGACTCTTCGAGCTCGCCGACCGCGTCCAGGTCCTCCAGGTCGCGGCTCTGTGCTGGTGCGGCGCGCGAGCCACCCACAACGCCCGCCTCATCGACGGTGTCATGGTCGTCGAAGGTGAGCAGGTCGTCGTCGGAGACACCGCAGCCAGCGACAGCCTCGTCGAGTACGAAGTCCTCTGCCGACGTCACTACATGCGCCGCATGAGCAGCCACGCCGCGCGCCTTGCCTCGGCCACCCCGGACGTCCTCCCGTTCGACCTCGACGTCTGCGCTGTGCCTCCGCGCGACTGATTCTCGGGTATGCCGCGTCATTTCGGCGCCGCTGGCGCGAGGGACGCAGAGCGTGGTCGGGGGCGCAACTAAGGCTGCGCCTTTCGTCAGGATGAGCGCCGCTGGTGCCGAGCGTCAGGTGGTGCTGCCTCCGCGCCCGCCGCCGAACATGATGTCGTCCCAGCTGGGAACACTCGGACGGCCCTTGCGGCCCGAGGTCTTGCGGGGAGTCGGCTTCGGCGCGACGGGCTCGGGCTCGGCTTCGTCGAGGTCACCTACGACGTCGTCGTCAGCCTCGAGGTGTGCGTCATCCACGTCAGGGTCATGCAGGTCGAGGTCGTCGTCCGCGTCGCCGGCGGTGGCGCTGAGGTGGGTGACGTTGGTCAGGGCGCCCTCGTCGAGGTCGTCCTCGTCCATGTCGTCGAGCTCGTCTTCGGGGGCTTGGTCGTCGAGGTGGGCGGCGACGGGGTGCTTGCCACGAGCGGCGGGAGGTTCGGGCGCGTCGGCGGTGTCAATGACGAGGTCCTCGAGGGGGAGGGCGTCATCGCGGGGGGATTCCTCGACCGGAGTGTGCGTGGGTGAGGAGCGACGGCGACCGCGGCGGGACCGGTTCGACTGCTCCCGCATCGCGGCCATGAGGTCGATCGGCTCACGAGACTTCGCGCGAGGGGAGGGCTTTTCGGATTCCACCCCGCCTTCGGCCTCGACGTCGAAGACGGCACTCGCGCGGTTGGCGTTGGTGGCGACGTGGGGTGTGGGGATGGCCGAGTCGGCCGAGGTCTGTTCGCTCAGCCACCTGGCCTCGTCGTTGCCGGGCACGAGCGAACGCAGGCGGGGGTCGAAGCGCCAGGAAGCAGTGCGCTCACGGCCACCAGCAGGGAAGAGGGCGGTCACCGTCCACTGGCCGTCGTCGAGTCGGGCGGAGTCCCAGCGCACGAGCTCGCCCGGGACGCCGCGTGCCTTGAACCGCTCTTCAGCGCGACCGCCGAGGGTCTGCTCGGCGCCGGCGTTGCGGCCAGCGCCCGAGTTCGTCCCGACGATGCAGTTGCGAGCCTGGTTGGCGACGTACTCACGTTCGGCCAGGACAGGACCCTCGAACCGCTGCACCTTCTGGATGGTCCACCCGGCGCGATCTGCGACCTCCTCGGTCGACAAGCCGGAACGGATGAGCGACTGGACGTCGCGCGGACGCAGGCCTCCATCGATCTCGATCTGCAGCTGGCCCAGCCGGGGCCGGTCGCGGCGCGCGGCAGCGCGCATCGCCTCGTCGAGGGCAACGCGGTAGCGCTTCCCGTCGGCGTCGGAGAGAAGGACGTGCTCGCCGTCCTCATGGACGCCGATGAGACGAAGGTCCTGCATCACAGATCTCCCGGGCAGTGGTCAGGTCACCCTCGACTGTGCCACCCCGAGCCCCTTCGACAAAGCAGCCCACGCCGGTCGTGGGCAACGATCCGCGGCTCGTTAGGTTGGAACCATGCCGAACATGTCCGACGACGACGCTCTTGCCCCCTATGACGCTGTGCTCCTGCTCTCCTTCGGTGGGCCCGAGGCCCCCGACGAGGTGGTGCCGTTCCTGCGCCGGGTGACCGCCGGACGCGACGTCCCGCAGGAGCGGCTCGAGGAGGTGGCGACGCACTACCACCACTTCGGTGGCGCCAGCCCGATCAACGGCCAGAACCGGCAGCTCCTGGCCGCGCTCGAGGCCGAGCTGACCCGTCGCGGGTCGACCGTTCCTGTCCTCTGGGGCAATCGCAACAGCGAGCCGTTCGTCACCGACACCCTGCGCGCGGCCCGGGCCGAGGGACAACTGCGCATCTGCGTCGTCGTGACTTCTGCCTACTCGTCGTACTCCGGCTGCCGTCAGTACCGCGAGGACCTCGCCGCCGCCACGGAGGAGCTCGGTCTCGCCGCAGTGGACCTGGAGATCGACAAGGTGCGTCCCTACGCCCTGCACCCCGGCTTCACCGCCGCCAACACCGAGCACCTCGTGGACTCGGTGGCCGCCATCGACGCGTCGAAGCTTCCGATCACCCGCCTCCTGTTCGTCACCCACTCGATCCCCGAGGCCATGGACGACACGTCCGGCCCGGGCGACGCTGACGGCAACCTCTATGTCGAGCAGCACCTGCGGGCAGGCCACCTCATCGCGCAGGGACTCGCCGAGCGTTCCGGCGTGACCCTGCCGCAGGAGCTCGTCTTCTGCTCGCGGTCGGGCAGCCCGCGCACGCCTTGGCTCGAGCCCGACGTCAACGACCGGATCGAGGAACTCGCCGCCGAAGGTGTGACGACGGTGGTGCTCGCCCCCATCGGATTCGTGTCCGACCACATGGAGGTCGTCAACGACCTCGACCGGGAGGCGCGCGAGACCGCCGAGCGGCTGGGCCTCGAGGTCGTGCGCGTCCCCACGGCCGGCACCCACCCCCTCTTTGTCGAAGCCCTCGTCGACCTCCTCGAGGAACGGGCCGCCGAGGCGCGCGACGAAGTCGTCATCCCTGCACAGGCCGACGGCGGCGATCTGCGACCCTCAATCTGTGACCCGGGCTGTTGTCCCAACCTCCGGGCGGCACTCCCGGCCCTCTGCGGACAGGACTGACATGCCACCGACTGCTCATGACCTCACGCTCCCTGACGATGCGCTGGCCGCAACGCTCGAGGCACTTGCCGCCGACATTGCCCGGTCCGCAGGCCGACTCGTCGTCGACGAGCGGCCGGACGCCGTCGAGGTGGCCACGACGAAGTCGAGCGCGACCGACGTCGTCACCGTCATGGACCAGCGCTCGCAGGACCACCTCATCGCCCGCCTTCGCGAGGCACGCCCCGATGACGCGGTCCTCGGCGAGGAGAGCGGGGGAGCCTCCGGCACGTCCGGCATCACCTGGGTCATCGACCCGATCGACGGAACGGTGAACTACCTCTACGGCATACCCGCGTATGCCGTGTCCGTCGCCGCCGTCGTCGGCGACCCGAAGACGCACGGGGCCTGGCGACCGTTCGTGGGCGCGGTCTTCAACCCGGTCACCGACGAGCTCTACCTCGCGCGTGCCGGTGGTGGGTCGCGTGTCGTCGTCGCCGGTGGCGTCGAGCGCCAGCTGTCGCCCACGGCCTGTGACGAGCTCGGTCAGGCCCTTGTCGGAACCGGCTTCGGGTATGCCGCGGAGCGCCGTGACCGTCAGGGTCGCCTTGTGCTCGACCTGCTCCCGCAGATCCGGGACATCCGCCGGATCGGCAGTGCGGCGCTCGACCTCTGCGCCGTGGGAGCGGGTCAGCTCGACGCGTACTACGAGACCGGACTCAACCCGTGGGACCTCGCTGCGGGCTGGCTCATCGCCACCGAGGCCGACGCCGTCGTCGGGGGCCTCGACGGACCCGGCGAGGCGCTCACCTGGGCGTGCGCTCCCGGGCTCGACCCGATCTTCGGAAGCCTGGTCGTAGAGGGCACTGCGCGGCACCTCAGGGACTAGTCTCAGATCCCCGGTGGCGCTTTGCGCCCAGATGATGCACAATCGCCGCTCGCACGGGCACAAAATCAACACTTCATGCGTTGACTGGGCCAGCAGGGATGCCAGCCTCCGACATTTCGCCGGAGGAAGGCCACACGACATTGGGAAAGGAGAGCCATGGCGACCGATTACGACGCCCCACGCAAGACTGACGATGAGCTGTCGGAGGACTCCATCGAGGAGCTGAAGACTCGTCGCAACGACAAGCGGTCCTCCAGCGTCGACGTCGACGAGACCGAGCAGGCCGAGGGATTCGAGCTCCCCGGAGCTGACCTCTCAGGTGAAGAGATGTCGGTGCGGGTCATCCCGCGTCAGGCCGACGAGTTCACCTGTTCGCGGTGTTTCCTCGTGCACCACCGCAGCCAGCTGGCGAGCGAGAAGGCGGGCCAGATGGTCTGCCGCGAGTGCGCCGCCTGAGCGTCATCAATGCAAGACCAGCGTGGTCGACAGTGTGGTCTGATCACGCCGGTGTCCGAGATAGGGTCAGTCCCCGTGACTGGCCCTTCTCGCATTCCGGTCGCCTTCCGGCGGCTCTCCCCGAAGGCCCGCATCCCGGCATACGCCTCTGATGGCGACGGTGGTGCGGATCTGACCGCAGTGGCCTCCGTGACTCTCGCCCCCGGCGAGCGGGCGCTCGTGCCGACCGGCATCGCCATCGCGCTTCCCCCGGGAACGGTCGGGCTCGTCCACCCGAGGTCGGGGCTGGCAGCGCGGCACGGGATCACCGTCGTCAACGCCCCCGGAACGGTCGACTCCGGTTATCGCGGAGAGATCCTCGTGAATCTCGTGAACCTGGATCCACGCGAGACGTTCACCGTCGCCGTGGGCGATCGCATCGCCCAAATCGTCGTGCAGGAGTATCTCCACGCCGACTTCAGCGAGACCGACTCGCTCCCGGACAGCGTCCGGGGTGACACTGGACATGGATCCACCGGAGGCTTCGGCACGACGCCTTCGGACACCATCGAGGAAGTGACCACACCGTGAGCATCTTTCGCCGGCGCAAGGCCGACGCAGAGACCGCCGTCGAGGCAGAGTTCGCAGTCGACGCCGACCTTGACGCCGACGCGTCCGAGAACGCGTCCGAGAACGCGTCCGACGACGTGACGGCGACCGTTCCTGACGCGCCCGTCGACCGATCGTCCGGGCCGTTCGACGCCACCGAGGTCGACGACGACGACGGCCGCCTCGACCTGGGCTCGCTGCGCGTCAGCGGCGCGGAGGGGATGGAGCTGCGCCTCGAGATCGACCAGGAGCAGCAACACGTCATTGCCGCCACGGCAGTCATCGGCGAGTCCGCCCTGCAGCTGCAGGCCTTCGCCGCTCCTCGCTCGGGTGGCCTGTGGGCGCAGATCCGCTCCGAGATCGCTGTCGCGATCGAGACCCAGGGCGGCACGGCTGACCTGGAATACACCGAGTTCGGCACCGAGCTGCGCACGCGCATGCCCAGCGCGGGCCCTGATGGCCGCACCGTGTTCGCACCCGCGCGTTTCATCGGCGTTGACGGCCCCCGCTGGTTCCTTCGCGGAGTGATCTCCGGTCGCGGAGCGATCGACGAGGCCTCTGCCGCACCGCTGCTCGACATCTTCCGCGAGACGGTCGTCGTTCGTGGCAGCGACCCGATGGCACCGCGCGAGCTGCTGCCGTTGGCCCTTCCGCAGGAGGAAGCGGCTCCCATGCCTGCCGCTCCCGACGGCGAGACCGCGCCCGAGGCGACCTCCACCGACGACCTCAATCCGTTCGAGCGTGGGCCAGAGATCACCGAGGTGCGTTGATGGGACTCAAGGAACGACTGCGGGACCTCGCTCGGACCGACACCCAGCTCGAGGCCGACGAGATCCGTCAGCGCACGATCTCCGACCCCGGCGCCGCCGTGGCGTGCGCGGGCAAGCTCGTCGAGCGCAAACAGGCCACGGTGGCGGGCTCCGTCCGCTGCATCACCCTGCCGCCGCGCCAGGGGATGCCGGTGCTCGTGGCCGAGCTCTTCGACGGCGAACGCTCGGTCAACCTGGTCTGGATCGGTCGGCGTCGCATCGCCGGCATCGAGCCAGGCGTCTTCCTCGTCGCAGACGGTCGGATCGCCATGGTCAAGGGCCAGCCGGCGATCTTCAACCCCACGTACCAGATCGTTCCGACGAAGTGACCTCAGACGCGGGCCCGCACGTGGGTGCTGACGAGAGATCGGCCGCCGAGACGGTCGAGGAGCTCATCCGCCACCGCCTGTCGGCGGCACTGGGCGGCTGGCGTGGCTCGCTCGAGACGGCCCTGCCCACCATTGCGTTCATTGCGCTGTGGAGCTGGCGCCAGGACCTCAAGCTGGCCGTCTGGACCGCCGTTGCGGTCGCCGTGGTGCTGGCCGTGGTGCGACTCGTCCAGCGCTCGAGCCTCCAGCACGTCTTCGGTGCTGTGATCGCCACCGGCTTGGCTGCCTTCTTCGCGATGCGCAGCGGCAAGGCTGAGGACGCGTTCCTGCCGGGCATGCTCATCTCCGGCGCCTACCTCGTCGGCACCCTCGCCTCGATCCTCGTGAAGTGGCCCGTCGTCGGCTTCCTCGTCGGCGCTGGCGACCCCCGGGTCGCCGAGGATCCCTTCGGGTGGCGACGTGACGCGGGCATGGTGCGGGTCTGCTCGCGCCTCACCTGGGTCCTCGTCGCGCTCTACGTCATAAGGCTCTCCATCCAGATCCCGCTCTACCTCGCAGCGCAGGTGGAGGCTCTCGGCGTCGCCAAGATCGTCCTCGGCTGGCCGTTGTGGCTCGGGGGAGTCGCCGTCATGGGCTGGCTGCTCGTGCGCGGCAACACGCCCCAACAGCGCGACTGAACCCCGAGGTCACTCAGTCGTCGAGCTGACGCTTCTGACGCGTTCCCGGGCTGAGCATCGACTCGAGGTCTGACTCACCGTCGGTCGTCGTGATGAAGAGCAGCTCGTCCAACGGCTCGAGCGCGTCATCACGGCTGGGCGCGATCGGCGCACCTCCACGGATGATCGCGGTCAGGACCGTGTCGGGAGGGAAGGCGATGTCGCCAACTCGACTTCCGGCATACGGGCTGCCTTCCGGCAACGTCATCTCGACCATCGCGGCACGACCCTGCTGGAACTCGAAGATGCGCACGAGGTCACCGACCGAGACGGCTTCCTCGATGAGGGCGGTCATGAGTCGCGGGGTCGAGACGGCCACGTCGACGCCCCAGGCGTCGTCGAACATCCACTCGTTCTTGGGGTTGTTGACGCGAGCAACGGTGCGGGGAACGCCGAACTCGGTCTTGGCCAGGAGCGAGACGACGAGGTTGGCCTTGTCATCACCGGTGGCGGCCACGACGACGTCGCAGTCGGCGACCCCGGCCTCGGTGAGGGCGCTGAGCTCACAGGCATCGGCCTGCAACCACGCGGCATCCGCGACCTTGGCGACTCGCTCGCCATCGGCGTCACGGTCGATGAGGAGGAGCTGGTGTCCGTTGCGGATGAGCTCGCGGGCGATGGACCGACCCACACTTCCGGCTCCGGCGATGACGACGCGCATTGCTTGTGGTCCTTGCTGTCAGTTGGCCGGGGGAGCGGCGTCGAGGATCCGCTCGGCCTCAGCGAGGCGAGCACGGTCGAGTGCGAAGTGGACGAGGTCGCCGTCCTGGTGGACGGTGTCGCCCGTCGGAATAAGGCCCTCGCCGAGTCGCGTGACGTAGGCGACGCGTCCGCCGACGATCTCCTCGATGTCGAAGACCCTGCGGCCCACCCAGCCGGTGTTGACGGGCATCTCGGCGATGACCACCCGGCCGCTGGGGTCGGTGAACTCGGGGACGTGGCCCTGGGGGAGCAGCCGGCGCAGGACCTGGTCACTCGTCCACTTGACGGTCGCGACCGTGGGGATGCCGAGGCGCTGGTAGATCTCGGCGCGACCGGGGTCGTAGATGCGCGCGACGACGTTCTCGACGCCGAACTTCTCTCGCGCCACCCGCGCCGCGAGGATGTTGGAGTTGTCGCCGCTGGAGACTGCAGCGAAGGCGTAGGCGTCGGCAATCCCGGCCTCCCGCAACGTATCCCGGTCGAATCCGAGACCGACGACGCGCCGCCCCTCGAAGGACGCACCCAGTCGTCGGAAGGCCGACTCGTCCTGGTCGATGATCGCAACCTCGTGGCCGGCTCGTTCGAGAGCTCTGGCCAGGGAGGCGCCGACGCGGCCGCAGCCCATGATGACGAAATGCACACTCCGACGCTACACCGGCGAACGAGTGTCCCGCCGGGGTGCGCTGATGCATAGAGTGGCGCACGTGAGTTCCTCAGGTCGCGTGGTCAAACGCGTCATCCTCGGGCGGGCCATGCGATCGGACCGATTGGGCGAGACCTTGCTCCCCAAGCGCCTCGCCCTTCCCGTCTTTGCCAGCGACGCCCTCTCCTCCGTGGCGTACGCGCCCGACGAGATCCTGCTGACCCTCGGCCTGGCCGGAGGTGCCCTCGCGGCAACGCACTCCTGGCAGATCGCGCTCGGTGTCGTCCTCGTCATGGCCGTCGTCGTCATGAGCTATCGCCAGAACGTGCACGCCTACCCGTCCGGTGGTGGCGACTACGAGGTGGCCAGCGTCAACCTCGGGCCCAAGGCCGGCCTCACCGTCGGCAGTGCACTCCTCGTCGACTACGTCCTCACCGTCGCGGTGTCCGTGTCGTCGGGTGTCCAGAACGCAGCCTCGGCCTTCGAGTTCCTGCGCGGGCACGAGGTCGCGACGGCGGTGACGCTCGTCGTCCTCCTGACGGCCATGAACCTGCGCGGAGTCCGCGAGTCGGGCAAGGCGTTCGCCGTTCCCACCTATCTGTTCATGGTCACGATCATCGGCATGGGCATCGTGGGGTTCTTCCGCGAGGCCACCGGATCGCTTCCGCCCGCCGAGAGCGCGGCCTACGAGCTGGCTCCCGAGCCCGGAATGGGAGCCCTGGGCACGGCCGCGATGGCGTTCCTGCTGCTGCGTGCCTTCTCGTCGGGCTGTGCTGCCCTCACCGGTGTCGAGGCCATCTCCAACGGTGTCCCGGCCTTCCAGAAGCCCAAGAGCCGCAACGCCGCGACGACGCTCCTGCTCATGGGGGTCATGTCCGTCACGATGCTCGCGTCGATGGTGGCGCTGGCCCGCTGGACCGGTGTCAAGATCGCCGAGGACCCCGAGACGCAGCTCCTCAAGGACGGTGTGCCGATCGGCGCGGGCCACGTGCAGGACACCGTCATGGGGCAGGTGTCCAAGTCCGTGTTCGACGGGTTCCACCCCGGCGTCGTCCTCGTCTCGATCGTCACCGGCCTCATCCTCATCCTTGCGGCCAACACGGCTTTCAACGGGTTCCCGGTGCTCGCCTCGATCCTCGCGCGCGACGGCTTCCTCCCGCGCCAGCTCCACACCCGCGGCGACCGGCTCGCCTACTCCAACGGCATCCTCATCCTGGCCGGGGCCGCGGCGGCGCTGATCGCCCTCTACGACGCCCAGGTCACCAAGCTCATCCAGCTCTACATCGTGGGCGTCTTCGTCTCGTTCACGCTGAGTCAGGTCGGCATGATCCGGCACTGGAACCGCCTCCTGGCGGTCGAGCGTGACGGACGCACCCGGGCCCGCATGCACCGCAGTCGCACCATCAACGGCGTCGGCGCCGTCATGTCCGGCCTGGTCCTCCTCGTGGTCCTCGCCACGAAGTTCATGCACGGCGCCGGCTACGCCATCGCCGCCATGGCCGTCCTCTTCTTCCTGATGATGCGGGTCCGCCGCCACTACGACCGGGTGCGTGACGAGTTGCGGGTCGACGAGTCCGACACCCAGCAGCAGCTCCTTCCCTCACGGGTGCACGCCATCGTGTTGGTGTCCAAGGTTCACAAGCCGACCCTGCGCGCGCTCGCCTATGCCAGGGCGACCCGTCCCTCGCTCCTCGAAGCCCTCACCGTCGATGTCGACCCCGAGGAGACCAAGGCGCTGCAGGCCGAGTGGGATCGGCGCGACATCCCCGTTCCGCTCAAGGCCCTCGACAGTCCCTACCGCGAAATCACGCGTCCCGTCGTCGACTACGTCAAGTCGATCAGGTCGGGCAACCCGCGGGACATCGTCGTGGTCTACATCCCCGAATACGTCCTCGGCCACTGGTGGGAGCAGGCGCTGCACAACCAGAGCGCGCTCCGACTCAAGGGGCGCCTCCTCTTCACGCCCGGCGTCATGGTGTCGAGCGTGCCGTGGCAGCTGGCATCGTCTGCCGGCGCCGAGCAGCGGTTGGACGGGCCCGTCGCTGGTGACGTCCGCCGCGGTGAGGGATGAGCGAGATCCCTGCGGCGCCAACCGCCGACGAGCTCACTGTCGGCGACGAGGTCGTCGTCGAGTCCGGACCCATCGCCCACGGTGGCTTCGTCGTCGCCCGGCACGAGGGCCGCGTGCTCTTCGTCCGGCACACCCTCCCGGGTGAGCGCGTTCGGGTGCGCATCACCGAGGGCGGTCCGGGCGACCGCTTCCTGCGGGCTGACGCCGTCGAGGTCCTCGAGGGCTCACCTGCGCGAGTCGAGCCGCCCTGCCCGTATGCCGGCCCCGGACTGTGCGGTGGCTGCGACTTCCAGCACGTGGACCTGGCAGAACAACGCCGCCTCAAGGCGTCCGTCGTCATGGAACAACTGCAGCGACTGGCGCACGTCGAGCGTGACGTCGTCGTCGAGCCGGTGCCCGGCGACGACAACGGTTTGCGCTGGCGCAGCCGCACCGAGTTCGCCGTGGGCGCGGATGGTCGTGCGGGCATGCGTCGGCACCGAAGCCACGACCTTTTGGCCATTGACGACTGCCTCATCGCCAGCGAGCGCGTTGTGGGCACCGGTGTCCTGCACGGCTATTGGGCTGGTGAGAAAGCTGTCGACGTGGTCGCTCCCAGCGAGGGTGCTCCTGTCGTCGTCCGCATCCCCTCAGACGAGAGCGTGGCACCGGTGGTCACCGAAACGGTTGCAGCGCAGTCACTCTCACGCGACTTCGACGTCAGCGCGCGCGGCTTCTGGCAGGTTCACCCCGGCGCGGCCGCGACCTTCGTCGACGCCGTCATCGACGGACTGCGACCCCAGCCGGGTGAGCGTGGCCTCGACCTCTACGCCGGTGTCGGGGTTTTCACGTCGGCTCTCGCCCAGGCCGTGGGGGAGCGCGGACAGGTCATCGCCGTCGAGTCCGATGCCACTGCCGTGGCTCAGGCCCGACTCAATGTCGAGGCTGTCACGCCCTGGGTCCACTACGTCCAGGGTCGCGTCGACCACGTCTTCGGCGTCGAGTCGACCGGTCGCGTGGCCGGGTCCCGCAAGGGTGGTCGACGCCGGGCCGCACCTCGCCGTCCCAACAGCGCCATGCCGCCGACCGCCGACGTCGTGGTCCTCGACCCACCCCGCACCGGAGCCGGCAAGGCCGTCATCACCGCGGTCGTCGCCCTCACGCCTCGCGCCCTCGCCTACGTCGCGTGTGACCCGTCTGCGCTCGCCCGCGACACGGCATACCTCATGGAGCGCGGCTACGCGCTCACGTCCTTGCGGGCCTTCGATGCCTTCCCCATGACGCACCACGTCGAGTGCGTCGCGATCTTCGAGCGCGACGAGACGTGACCTCAGCGGCCGGCGACACGGCATACCGGGTTCTCGATGCAGGGACGCGCGCCTTCTGGCGCACCGTGGGCCGCCGCGTCGACCTTGACGGTGAGCATGCATGGCTGCGGGCACCGGCCGCTGACACCGGCACGATCGGTGAGTCCTGGCTCGATGCGGCCGCAGCGTCCATCGACGGGTCGGTTGACCGTGGCACAGGGGGAGGCCTCGTGCCCGACCTCGGCGCCTTAGACGGCCCCAGCTTCGCGGCTGACTCGCTCGACCCTGCCGTCCGACACTTCTATGAGCACACCGACGAGTGGACGATGGACGCCTGGTCGAGCTGGTCCCCCGTCTTCCAACCCGGTGGCCTCCTGGTCGAGCACCTCTTCGGGCGCCGGCTCCAACAGCTGGCCCTTCCTGTCCAGCCGCTCGACGTGAGCCACGGAATCGACAGCGAGATCGTGGCGATCCGTGGCGCGGACGACGTCCAGGTGTGGGCCGCGTGGTTGCGTCGGCTTCGTCGCAGCGGTCAGTTCCTCTTCAGTGGTGCGTATGCCGTCCGCGCCCTTCCCGGGGCCGATCGGCCCGGCATCCACGTCACCTTCCCGCTCGAGGGCGGCAACGTCCAGGTCTTCCTGCGGCCGTGGGTGAGGGACGACGGTGCCCTCGTCCTGACGTCGACGAGAGGTCCGTTCGGCGGTCACGGTGCCTACGTCCTCGTCCACGGGCGAGGTGACGACGCCTGGGCGGCGAAGGTGCCGATCCACGAGGAGTTCATCGTCTTCGTCGACGACCGGGGAGACCTGCGGACCGATCACGAGCTCAGGTTCGGGCCGGCGCGCGCACTGCGTCTGCACTACCGGATGCGGCGTGGGAAGGTTGGACAGGACGGCCCCTCCACTAGTATCTTGACATCAAGATAATTGGTGGACCGACACACGCGATGACGCGCGGAAGGAGCAGGCTCGTGACGAGCACTGACAGCTTCAAGGCACACGGCGAACTCCAGGTGGGCGACAACGCCTACGACATCTATCGCCTTTCGGCGGTCGAGGGGAGCGAGACGCTTCCCTACAGCCTCAAGGTCCTCCTCGAGAACCTCCTGCGGACCGAGGACGGCGCCAACATCACGGCCGACCACATCCGCGCCATCGGCAGCTGGGACGAGAACGCCGACCCCGACACCGAGATCCAGTTCACGCCCGCCCGCGTGATCATGCAGGACTTCACCGGTGTGCCCTGCGTCGTCGACCTCGCCACCATGCGCGAAGCCGTCGCCGACCTGGGTGGCAGCCCCGAGAAGATCAACCCGCTGGCTCCCGCCGAGCTGGTCATCGACCACTCCGTCATCATCGACGTCTTCGGCCGCTCCGACGCCTTCGAGCGCAACGTCGAGATCGAGTACGAGCGCAACAACGAGCGCTACAAGTTCCTTCGCTGGGGCCAGACCGCCTTCGACGACTTCAAGGTCGTCCCCCCGGGCACCGGCATCGTCCACCAGGTCAACATCGAGCACCTCGCCCGCACCGTCATGACCCGCGAGCTCGACGGCAGGACTGTCGCCTACCCCGATACGTGCGTCGGCACCGACAGCCACACGACCATGGTCAACGGCCTCGGCGTTCTCGGCTGGGGCGTCGGTGGCATCGAGGCCGAGGCGGCCATGCTCGGCCAGCCCGTCTCGATGCTCATCCCGCGGGTCGTGGGCTTCAAGCTGTCCGGCTCGATCCCCGACGGTGCCACGGCGACCGACGTCGTCCTCACGATCACCGAGACCCTGCGCAAGCACGGCGTCGTCGGCAAGTTCGTCGAGTTCTACGGTGAAGGCGTCTCGGCCGTGCCGCTCGCCAACCGCGCGACCATCGGCAACATGAGCCCCGAGTTCGGCTCGACCTGTGCGATCTTCCCGATCGACGAGGTCACGCTCGACTACCTGCGCCTCACCGGCCGGTCCGATGAGTCCGTCGCGCTCGTCGAGGCCTACGCCAAGGAACAGGGCATGTGGCTGCACGCCGGCCCCGACCAGCCCGAGGCCCGCTACTCCGAGCGTCTCGAGCTCGACCTCTCCACGGTCGTCCCCTCGATCGCCGGCCCGAAGCGCCCGCAGGACCGCATCGCGCTCACCGACGCCAAGGAGGCCTTCCGCAAGGTCCTCCCGACGTACGTCTCGCACGAGGAGGGTGACGACGGCTCCGCCTCGTCGTTCCCGGCCAGCGACCCGACTCCGCAGGGTGCGCCCGAGGGCCAGAACGGTGGCGACAAGCCGGCCGACTCCGGCTCCGGCAGCGACCGTCCGACCAAGAAGGTCGCGATCACGATCAACGGTCAGGCCACCGAGGTCGACCACGGCATCGTCGCGATCGCCTCGATCACGTCGTGCACCAACACGTCCAACCCGTCGGTGATGATGGCCGCGGCCATGCTCGCCAAGAACGCCGTCGAGCGAGGCCTGACGGTCGCCCCGTGGGTCAAGACGTCCATGGCGCCGGGCTCCAAGGTCGTCTCGGACTATTACGAGAAGGCCGGCATGTGGCCCTACCTCGAGAAGCTCGGCTTCCACCTCGTGGGCTACGGCTGCACGACCTGCATCGGCAACTCGGGCCCGATCATCGACGAGGTGAGCCAGGCCGTGAACGACAACGATCTTGCCGTCGTCTCGGTCCTGTCGGGCAACCGCAACTTCGAGGGGCGCATCAACCCCGACGTGAAGATGAACTACCTGGCGTCGCCGCCGCTCGTCATCGCCTACGCCCTCGCGGGCACGATGGACTTCGACTTCGCGACCGACTCCCTGGGCAAGGACAAAGACGGCAACGACGTCTTCCTCAAGGATTTGTGGCCGACGCCGCAGGACGTCGAGAACACGATCGCGACGTCGATCACCAAGGAGATGTTCACGACCGACTACGCCGATGTCTTCGCCGGTGACGAGCGTTGGCAGAGCCTGCCCACCCCCGAGGGCAACACCTTCGACTGGGATGCCGACTCGACCTACGTCCGGAAGCCTCCGTACTTCGACGGCATGAAGATGGAGACCACGCCGGTCACCGACATCGACGGCGCGCGCGTTCTCGCCAAGCTCGGCGACTCGGTCACGACCGACCACATCAGCCCGGCCGGTTCGATCAAGGGCGACAGCCCCGCGGGTGTCTACCTCGCCGAGCACGGTGTCGAGCGCAAGGACTTCAACTCCTACGGCTCGCGTCGCGGCAACCACGAGGTCATGATCCGCGGCACGTTCGCCAACATCCGGCTCAAGAACCTCCTGCTCGATGGCGTCGAGGGTGGCTTCACCCGCACCTTCATCGACACCCCGGACGTCAAGGCCGGCGAGCAGTCGACGATCTATGACGCGTCGGCTGCCTACCAGGCCGCTGGTGTGCCGCTGGTCATCCTGTCCGGCAAGGAGTACGGCTCCGGCTCGTCTCGTGACTGGGCTGCCAAGGGCACTGCGCTCCTGGGTGTGCGCGCCGTCATCGCCGAGAGCTACGAGCGCATCCACCGCTCCAACCTCATCGGCATGGGCGTCATCCCGCTGCAGTACCCGGCGGGCCAGAACGCTGAATCGCTCGGCCTCGATGGCACCGAGACGTTCTCGATCTCGGGGATCACCGCCCTCAACGACGGCACGACCCCCAAGACGGTCAGGGTCTCGGCCGTGCGCGATGGTGGCACCCCGGTGGAGTTCGAGGCGGACGTCCGCATCGACACCCCCGGTGAGGCCGACTACTACCGCAACGGCGGCATCCTCCAGTACGTCCTGCGCTCCCTCGTGAAGTAGCGAGCCACGTCGCAAGGACGACGACGCCGGTATGCCGTGAGGTCACGGCATACCGGCGTCGTTGCGTTTGTCGGTGGCTGGGCTCAGCCCATCGTCTTCTGGCCGTCGAGGGCTTCGCGGATGATGTCGGCGTGGCCCGAGTGCTGCGCGGTCTCGGCGATGATGTGCAGGAACGAGCGCCGGGCACTGCGCACCGCGCCGTCCTCGAACCACGGCGCCTTCGGGAGCGGCTGCGTCGCGCTCAGGTCCGGCAGGGACTCGACGAGGGCGTCCGTGCGCGCGGCAACCTCCTCGTAGTCGGCGAGCAGTCCCGTCAGGCTCTCGTTCTCGGTCATGCGGTGGGAATCCATGAAGGCGGCTGCCTCGGGTGGAGGGTTGCTCCAGTCGACGTTGTCCCAGTCGATCTCGGGACTCTCGCGCGGACCGTCGACGATGAACCGAGCCCACTCGGCCTCGGTCGCGGCCACGTGCTTGATGAGACCACCCAGCGTCAGCTCACTGACGGTGGTGCGCTCTCGCGCCTGGTCGTCGGTGATGTCCTGGGTGGTGAACCGGAGGAAGCGACGGTGCTGTCTGAGTGATTCGATCAGGTCAGAACGTTCGGTGTCCATGAGGTGACGCTATCGGTGGCGAGCGACAGGCGCACGACATCGCCGACGACGACGACTGCGGGTGACTCGACGCCGCGGAAGAGCGCGAGGTCGGCGATGTCCGCCAACGTGCCGATCGTGACGCGCTGGGTCGGGAGGTAGCCGCGTTCGATGATGGCGACGGGGCAGTCGCCTGAACGTCCCTCTGCCACAAGGGCATTCGCGCTGGCACGAAGGGTGGACACGCCCATGAGGAGGACCAGGGTGTGGTCAGAGCCGGGTGGGAGTGTCGGGATCTGCTCGTGGCCCGAGACCACGGTGAACGCCTTGGCGACGCCGCGGTGGGTGAGGGGGATGCCGGCCGCCGCAGGCACGGAGACTGCGCTCGTGACGCCGGGGACAACCTCGACGGGTATGCCGTGTGCCTCGCACGCGAGGCGTTCCTCACCTCCGCGTCCCAGGACATAGGGGTCGCCACCCTTGAGGCGAACGACTCCATGGCCGCGCTCGGCCTCCTCGACGAGGATCGCGTTGATGCGGTCCTGGGGGACGGGGTGGTGGCCGGGGGTCTTGCCCACGTCGATGATCCGCACCGACTCCGGGAGTCGCGACACGACACCGCGGGGAGCGAGGCGGTCGACGACCACGACGTCGGCGCTGGCAAGGAGCTCGTGGCCGCGGACGGTGAGCAGGCCGTCATCACCGGGGCCGCCACCGACGAGGGCGACCCATCCGGTGGTGCGCGGGCGGTGTCGACGGAGGTCGAGGCCACCACTGCGCAGGGCGAGGTCGATGCCGTCACGCACGGTGGTTGCCAACAGGGGGTCGCCGCCGGCATGGATGGCCACCGTGACGCTGCCGTCATGAGTGGTGACCTTGGTGCGGGCGGGGATGCTCGCAGCGGTTGCCCGCGAGTCGGTGGCGTCGACGCACCACACCCTCAGCGCGTGGGAATCGGTACTGATCGTGGTGTCGACGTCGGGGTCACCAGTGGCCGTATGGGCAAGCCAGGCGCCGTCGAGGTCGCTCGGCCCGACGTAGTCACGCTGGAGCCAGGTCACCCGGTCGGGGTGCTCCGCGACGAGGTCGTGGACCTCTTCGCAGATCCAGGGGGAGACCAACCGCACGACCGCGCCTTCGTCGAGGAAGGCCTGGAGGCGGCGACCCGTGACCGGTCCGCCACCGAAGACGGCGACGAGTCGGCCGGTCAGGTCGAGGACGACCGGCAGGGCAGACTTCAGATCTCCCATGCCTCATCACCCTCGGGCTGCGTCGGCGCATCTGCTGCGGTCGGCAACGTCGCTCCCACCATGCCGGCAGCGACCGTGCGACCGTCGTGGGCGTCGATGAGGAGGAAGGACCCGCCCAGTCGGGAGGTCGAGTAGTTCTCGACGGGGACAGGGCTCGCGAGACGGAGCGTCACCAGTCCGATGTCGTTGAGCTCCAGGACATCTGCCGGGTCCGACGTCATGGAATCGAGGTCGAGTGCGCCGTCGATGGTGCGCACTGCGGACTGCACCGTGCGCGACCCGTGCTTGAGCAGGAGCCGTTGGCCGGGACGGAGTGGGGCATCGCCGAGCCAGCACACGACGGCCTTGATGTCCTGGGTGGGCTCGGGTGCATCCGCCACCGAGGAGATGACGTCTCCGCGGGAGATGTCGATCTCGTCGGCGAGACGCAGGGTCACCGACTGGGGCGCGAACGCCTTGTCGAGGGAGCGGTCGCCGAGGTCGATTCCGGTCACGGTCGTCCGACGTCCGGAGGGAAGCACGACGACCTCGTCACCGACGCGGACGACGCCCGAGGCGACCTGTCCGGCATACCCCCGGTAGTCGCGGTGGGCCTGATCGCGCGCCGCGCCCTGCGGGCGGATGACGAGCTGGACCGGGAGCCGGAAGGCCGCGTGGGACGGATCCTCCGACGGCGGCAGCTGCTCCAGCAGTTCGAGCAGGCTCGGCCCGGAGTACCACGGCGTTCGCGACGAGCGCGTCGCGATGTTGTCGCCATCAAGAGCGCTCACCGGGATGGCGATGGCGTCCTCGACACCAAGTTCACGGGCAACGGTCTGAACCTCGGCGTTGACCCGCTCGTAGACCGCTTGCGAGAAGTCGACGAGGTCGATCTTGTTGACGGCCACGATGACGTGGGGGACCCGGAGCAGGGCGGTCACGGCGAGGTGGCGTCGGGTCTGCTCGAGGACCCCCTTGCGGGCGTCGACGAGGAGCACGACGACGTCGGCCGTCGAGCTCCCGGTGACGGTGTTGCGGGTGTATTGCACGTGACCGGGGCAGTCGGCGAGGACGAAGGAGCGCTGGGCTGTCGCGAAGTAGCGGTAGGCGACATCGATGGTGATGCCCTGCTCGCGTTCGGCACGGAGGCCGTCGGTGAGCAGCGCGAGGTCGGCCGCCGTGAGGCCGCGATCGCGCGACACCCGCTCGACGGCGGCGAGCTGGTCGGACAGGACGGACTTGGTGTCGTGGAGCAGGCGACCGACGAGGGTGGACTTCCCGTCGTCCACGGAGCCGGCTGTCGCGAGGCGCAGGAGAGTTCCCCTGGTCGGTGCCGTCGTGGTGGTAGTCATCAGAAGTAGCCCTCCTTCTTGCGGTCTTCCATGGCGGCCTCGGAGACCCGGTCATCGGCGCGCGTGGCACCGCGTTCGGTCAGGGTGGAGGCGGACACCTCGACGACGATCTCGGCGTTCGTGCGCGCGGGCGACTCCACGGCACCTGTGCAGGACATGTCGCCGACGGTGCGGTAGCGGACGAGACGTGTCTCGACCGGCTCGTCGTCGCGCGGCTGGCTGTAGGGACCGACCGACAGCCACATGCCGTCGCGGCTGAAGACCTCACGCTCATGGGCGTAGTAGAGGGGGGCCAGGGGGATGTCCTCGCGCTCGATGTACTTCCAGACGTCGACTTCGGTCCAGTTGCTGATCGGGAAGGCGCGCACGTGCTCGCCCGGCCGGTGCCGCGGGTTGTAGAGGTTCCACAGCTCGGGCCGCTGGTTCTTGGGGTCCCACTGGCCGAACTCGTCACGCAGGGAGACGATCCGTTCCTTGGCGCGAGCCTTCTCCTCGTCGCGCCGTCCGCCGCCGAAGACACCGTCGAAGCGGTGCTCGTTGATGGCGTCGAGCAGTGGCACGGTCTGCAGGGCGTTGCGCAGTCCATCGGCGCGCTCGCGCAGGCGCCCGTCGTCGAGGTAGTCCGGCACACTGGCGACCTCGAGACGGAGCCCGAGTCGCTCGACCGTCTCGTCGCGGTAGGCCAGCACCTCGGGGAAGTTGTGGCCGGTGTCGATGTGGAGCACGGGGAACGGGATCGGCGCCGGCCAGAAAGCCTTCGCCGCCAGGTGCAGCATGATGACGGAGTCCTTGCCACCGCTGAAGAGCAGGACGGGCCGCTCGAGCTCACCGACGACCTCACGGATGATGAGGATGGCCTCGGCCTCGAGGGCGTCGAGCTGGCTCAGGACGTGCACGTCGTCGAGGACTGCGCGCTCGACGGCATCGGTGTCGGCTTCGGTGTCGATGATGGAGGCGCTCATGTGTGGATCCCGCATTCGGTCTTGGAGAGTCCGGCCCAACGGCCTGATCGGGGGTCCTCGCCGGGTGCGACCCGCTTGGTGCACGGCTCGCAGCCGATCGACGGATACCCGTCGGAGAGAAGGAGGTTGATGGGCACGCCGTTGTCGAGGGCGTAGTCCGTGCCGTCATCGAGGGACCACGTGACGAGGGGGTTGATCTTCACGAGGCCGTGCTTCTCGTCGAAGGTGACGAGGGGAGTCTCGATGCGGGTCGGTGCCTCGTCGCGTCGGACCCCGGTCACCCACGCCTCGTAGCCGGCCAGGGTGCGGGCCAAGGGCTCCATCTTGCGCATCGCGCAGCAGGAGGCCGGATCGCGCTCATACAGACGAGCGCCGAACTTCGCGTCCTGCTCGGCGACGGTCAGCTCGGGGAGCACGTCGACGATGTTGACATCGAGCTCGTCGGCGACCCGGGCGCGGGTCCCGATGGTGTCGGAGAAGTGATAGCCCGTCTCGAGGAAGAGGACGTCCACGCCGGGCGAGCTCTGCGAGATCAGGTGCGGGAGAATGCCTTCGGCCATGCTGCAGGCGACGGCAAGTGTGCCCGGGAAGTTCTCGGCAGCCCATCGGGCGACACCTGCGGCGTCGGTGTCGTCGAGCAGGGCGCCCTCGGCAGCGAGAGCGCGAAGCTCCTCCTCGCTGCGCTTGGTGCTGCGCCTGGTCAGGGTGCTCATGTCAGCTCCTCGTCAGTGACTCGGTGTGCCCAGGTGGCGAAGGACTCGCCACCGGTCCGCTGCTCCAGGAAGCGACGGGTGATGCGTTCGACGTAGTCGGCGAGGTCGGTCGACGCGATCTTGAGGCCGCGAACGGTGCGACCCAGACCGGCCTCGTCGCGCTCGGGGGAGGCGAGGCCGCCACCGAGGTGGACCTGGAAGCCGGGTACGTTCTCGCCGGCGTCGTTGGTCGTGATGAGTCCTTTGAGCCCGATGTCGGCGGTCTGGATGCGGGCGCACGAGTTCGGGCAACCGTTGACGTGCAACGAGATCGGGGTGTCCAGCTCGACTCCGGCGAGGCGCTCCTCGAGCTCGGCGATCACCGCGGTCGCGGTGTCCTTGGTGTCGACGATCGCGAGCTTGCAGTACTCGATGCCGGTGCAGGCCATGGTCGTGCGACGGAACGGGCTGGGTGCCGCGGTGAGCCCGAGCTCCTCGAGGCCGGCGGTGAGCTCGTCGACGCCCTCCTTGGGGATGCCGAGGACGACGAGCTTCTGGTGGGCGGTGAGGCGCACCCCGTCGCCACCGACACGTTCGATGAGGTCACCGAGCCGGCTGAGGATGGTGCCGCTCACGCGACCGACGATCGGGGCGGCGCCGACGTAGAAGCGGCCGTCCTTCTGCGGGTGCACGCCGATGTGGTCACCGGGACCCTTGGCCGGCGCGGGGGCCGGGCCGTCGGGAAGCGTGCGGCCGAGGTACTCGGTCTCGAGGATCTCGCGGAACTTCTCGGGACCCCACTCCGCGAGCAGGAACTTCAGGCGGGCCTTGGTGCGCATCCGGCGATAGCCGTAGTCGCGGAAGATCTGGATGACGCCGTGCCACACGTCGGGGGCGTCAGCCTCGGACACGAAGACGCCGAGACGTTCGGCGAGTCGGGGCGCGGTGGAGAGAGCACCACCGACCCAGAGGTCGTAGCCCACCCCGAGCTCCGGGTGCACGACCCCGACGAGCGAGATGTCGTTGATCTCGTGCACGACGTCCAGGCTCGGATGGCCGGTGATCGCCGTCTTGAACTTGCGCGGCAGGTTGGAGAGCTCGGGGTCGCCGAGCCAGCGGTCGGTGATGACGCGGATCAGTTCGGTGGGGTCGATGATCTCGTCGGCGGCGATCCCGGCCACGGGGCTGCCGAGGAACGCGCGAGGCGTGTCGCCACAGGCCTCGGTCGTCTGCAACCCGACGGCCTCGAGTCGGCGCCAGATCTCGGGCACGCTCTCGATGGCGATCCAGTGGTACTGGATGTTCTGCCGGTCGCTGATGTCCGCGCTCTCGCGCGCAAAGTCGGACGAGATCCCACCGAGGACGCGCAACTGGTCGGGGGAGAGGACCTGGCCGTCGGTGCGCACACGCAGCATGAAGAACTTGTCCTCGAGCTCGTGCGGCTCCAGCGACGCGGTGCGTCCGCCGTCGATGCCGGGCTTGCGCTGCGTGTAGAGGCCCCACCAGCGGAAGCGGCCGTGCAGGTCGTCGCCCGGAATGGCGTCGAACCCGTCACGCGCATAGATCGTCTCGATGCGCTCGCGCACGTTGAGGCCGTTGTCCTGCGCCTTGAACGTCTCATTGGGGTTGAGCGGCTCGCGGCCGTCGACGGCCCACTGGCCGTTGGACCGGCCGGTGCGCGGCGGCCGCAGTGCGCGGCTGCCGGAGGCGACGCTCGTCATGGATCCTCGTTCCTCAATGGGGTGCCAACACTGATGGAAAGCATAAGCGTCAGTTATGGCGCTGGAACGGCGGTCCACGATGTGGCCAGGACCAAGCCCTGAGAATGTGGGGATTCTGGGGCCCTGCGCTATGGCGGCTGCAGGTGGATGATCGGCTCATGGATGTCCAGCCGGTTCTGGTCGGCCGCGAGCGTGAGCGTGCGGTCCTCCAGTCGGTGGTGGACCGCGCCTTCTCCGGCGAGCCCGGCCTGGTCCTCGTGCACGGAGAGGCAGGTATCGGGAAGACGAGTCTGGTTCGTGAGGTCACCCGGTCGGCCGAGGCTGTTGGCGTCCACCTCCTGCTCGGTCTGTGTCTTCGCTTCGGGTCCGACGTGACGAGTTACCTCCCCTTCACCCAGGCCCTGACCCACTGGTTGCGAACCAGCACAAGTGACCTGCCGCAGAAGTTGAGTTCCTTTGGTCGCCTCGACGACCTCATTCCCGCGTTGGGCAACAGGCCGGTCGGCGTGGCGCTACTCCAGATCGGTACGGTGCTGGACGCGCTGCAGGCCGACCGGCCCACGGTTCTCGTCATTGATGACCTTCAGTGGGCCGACCCCAGCTCGTTGGATGTCCTGTCGTACCTCGTTGCTGGGTTTGCGAGCGGGCAACGGCTGGCAATTCTGGCCAGCTATCGGGACACGGATCTGGTTGACGGCCATCGGTTGCATGGCTGGCTGGCCGATGCCGCCCGGATGCCGTCGGTGAGCAAGCTGCCGCTTGGGCGGCTGGATGTGTGGTCGGTGGAGGAGATGGTCCTGTCCCGAGGCGGACCCGACGCTGACGCCGGCCTGGCTCAGGAGGTCCTTCGGCGCTCAGGCGGCAATCCCTACTTGGCAGACCTGCTCATCAGCGACGCCCGGGCGAAAGGTGCAGGTGTGACGGCGTCGGGTGGACGTCTGGCCGACGCGCTGTTGGCCTCCTGGCACCGACTGTCGGCTCCCGGCAGGAAGGTGACGCAACTCCTCGCCGTCGCTGGCGCCCCAGTGGCCTTCGAAGTCCTGCGGGACCTAGCGGCCCGCCACGCGGTCGACCCAGAGGGCACCGCCCAGGCGGTGCGTGAGGCTTCTGCGCAGGGCATTGCGATCGAGACCGAGTCAGGTGCCATCTGGTTCAGGCATCCTCTGCTTGCCGAGGCAATTGCGGGCGGCATGAACGGCTGGGAGGCGGCACAGCTGCATGGCGAGTTCGCCGCTGCTTGGCAGGACGCAGTCACAGTCGATGAGCGGGATCGGGCCAGCTTCTTGGCGTTGCACTACGTGGCGGCCCGTGACTACGACAAAGCCTTCGCCTGGTCTCTGAGAGCTGCTGATGAGGCGGAACTGGTTCGGGCTTGGGAGGAGGTGGCCAGCCACCTGTCGACAGCAGTAGGGCTGTTGGAGAAGGTATCCCGGGGGGAGACAGAACAGGTGGACCACGTGGGCCTGCTGCTCCGTGCGGGACGCGCGTGCGAAGCCTCGGGTGACGATCGTGCGGCAGTCAGTCACTACGAGGCGGCCCTTGCGAGGGTGGACCGCGCAGAAGATTCACTTCTGGCGTCACGGATCCTCCTTGAACTGCACGTGCTTCGTGACATGGCTGGGTACGGATCGACGTACTTGTCCCTTGTCGAGCCAAGGGAAGTGCTCGAACTGACCGAAGGCTCGCCCCATGCGCCCGAACGATCCCTGGCCTTTGCGCACCTGGCATTTGCCGAGGTCTTCAACGGCATGGCAGAGGCGGGCGCGCATGCCGAGATGGCTGTGAAACTCGCCGAGACGGTCGACAGTCCTGCGGCCATGATCTGGGCACTGGGGACCCGGGCACAGACCAAGTGGGGGACGGCCGAGGGCATTGCGGATGCTGAACGAGCATTCGCCCTGTCAGTGGAAACGCAAGATCCACAGTTGCTGTGCCGATGCGCCATCTTTCTCAGCAACAGCTATCAATCGGCGGGGCGGTACGCCGATGCAGCGAACGTGACAGGAGGTGCGTACTCCACCCTGTTGGATGCAGGTCAGTTCGATTACGCCTCATCTGTGGGCGCGACAGCCGCATTATGCAATTTTGTCCTGGGGCGCTGGGACACGGTCCGGCCCGTGGTGCGCGAATTGCTCACGCTCGCGCGCAGCGACAACACTGCTGGGGAGGCGCGCTGTGTGGCGGCATTGCTCACGGCTCACGAGGGCAACGTGCGAGCGGCTGCACTCCATCTGCGTCGGGCACAAGAACTCATGACCACGGCCGCCCCCGTCGGCGACATCTTGGCCTATACCCAGATTCAGTTCAGCATCATCACTGGCCACCCGCTGGATGCGCTCGAACTCATCGAACGGCACATGGCCGAAGTGGTCCAGATCGACGCCGTCGCTGCTGACGAGTGGCTCGAACTCGCCTCCCGGGCCGCCGCTTCGGTGGCTGAGTTCGAGCCGAGCATTGATGCGCAGAACTTCGCCTTGGCCTGCTTCGAGAGGATCGAGGCCGCTCGGGGGCTCGAGCCCTCACCATTCGCGGCTGCAGAGACGCGAGACTTGGTCCACCCGGCGTTCGGTGCGCTCCATGCGGCCCAGCGCGCGCAGTGCCGGGGAGTTCGGACGGGACTGGTCGAACTGTGGGAGGCGGCATCCACCGCCACCGAGCGGGCCGGCATGCAGTACGAGCATGCACGCGCGCTCTACTGTCTCGCCCGACACCTTCTCACCCACCGGCTCGATCGGAGAAGGGCTACTGCGGCGCTCGTCACGTCACGCCAACTCACGAGACAACTGGGAGCAGCGACCCTGAGCCACGACGTGGACAACTTGGCCGCGCAGGCCCATATTCACCTGCCCATGAACGATTCGGGTGGCCAAAGGACAGAAAGGGCCACATCTACGCTCCTGGCCAGCCCTCCCTTGACCAAGCGAGAGCGAGAAGTCGCGGACGGCCTGCTGTCAGGGGAGACGTACGCCCAGATCGCCGCCCGCCTCTTCATCAGCGACAAAACAGTGAGCAGTCACGTTTCCAGCGTGTTGAGGAAAACCGGCACAGCGAGCCGGATCGAACTGGCAGAGCTGGCACACAGACGTCGGGGTGCAAGCGGAAAGTGACGGCGATCGTGTGCGGCCGGCTCACACGGGCTGCGACCGATGCGTCCATGGTGGGGACCAGGGCGGATCTGAGGGTCTTGACCCGAAAGCTGAGGGGCCGAGTCGGATGCCGGTGAGGGTCCCGTGGCGGGAGCGTGAAGAGGTCGAAACAACACCTCCCCACCAAGGACACTCACATGAACTCCTGCCCGAACCGCACACGGCGAGTCTTCGCCGTGGCAGCCACCACGACGCTGCTCTTGGGCGTCACTACCTTCCCAGCCTCCGCGCGTCCCGACCCCGGCGAGGCGCTTGCCACCACCATTGACACCTGGCACCAGTGCCCCCTCGAACGCTTGGACACCCAGTACGTCAGGTGCGACAACCTCACCGGCAACGGTGTGCCAGCACCGACGTGGGTGCCCGAGTATTGAGGGCCACCACTCTTGATGTCGCCAACTGGTCGCTGATCCCCGCGACTGGCATAGAATCGAACGTATGTTCGATACGTCTGCACGGCCGCCGCTGCGCCGTGCAGCGAGCCCCGGGGCGCCGGGGGGAGCAAGCCGGCCCGGGCCACCGGGATGGCCCGACCGGGTGCCACCTCCCGAGGCGCCGGGCTGGGAGGTGCCAGCCGTCGGCTGGCTGCTCGACCACTGTCCATCGGACTACCGCATGTATGCCGTGTGGCGCCGACATCCGATCGCCCTCGCCTGGGTGACCACGCACCACCTGGACGGACAGCTGGGAGCCATGCGGGCGGCATACCGGGGTCTTCGGGTCGACCTCACCGACCACGTCGAGCCCGAAGGGATCGCTGCCGCGCTCGCGGCCCTCGAGGCCGAGGGCGCTCGACTTCTCGCGGCCCGCCGCGCCGCTGGGCTGCTGCTGGAGGCGATGCACGGCCACGCCTTCGTCCCGCGCCTGTGAAGTGGACGGGTGTGGGGTCCGTGAACGTTGTGTGTGGGAGGTGTCGTGGTCACCGGCGGGGGCGGCGGTGAGCACGGCAGCGCCTAGACTCTTGCGGATGGACAACGGCACCGAGAAGGAGAGCGCGTGAGCGTGTTGGAGCGCATCCAGGGACCTGAGGACCTCAAGGCCCTGACCCGCCCCGAGCTGGCGACGTTGGCGCAGGAGATTCGGACCTTCCTCGTCGACGAGGTCTCCCGCACCGGTGGCCACCTCGGACCCAACCTCGGTGTCGTCGAGCTGACGATCGCGATCCACCGGGTCTTCGACAGTCCACGTGATGCCGTTGTCTTCGACACGGGTCACCAGTCCTACGTCCACAAGCTCCTGACCGGCCGCCACGACTTCTCCTCCCTGCGCAAGCAGGGTGGCTTGTCCGGATATCCCAGCCGGGCCGAGTCCGAGCACGACGTCGTCGAGAGCTCCCACGCCTCGAGCTCGTTGTCGTGGGCCCACGGCATCGCAGCGGGACGTGTCATTGCAGACGAGCGCGACCGGCATACCGTCGCGGTCATCGGCGACGGCGCACTCACCGGTGGCATGGCCTGGGAAGCCATCAACAACATCGCCGCCGAGAAGGACCTGCCGCTCGTCATCGTCGTCAACGACAACGAACGCTCCTACGCCCCGACCCGCGGCGGACTCGCGGACCACCTCGCGACCCTGCGCACGACGCGCGGCTACGAGCGGTTCCTCGACTGGGGCAAGTCGGCCCTGAACCGCACACCCGTCGTCGGTGGCGCGATGTACGAAACGCTCCACGGCGTGAAGAAGGGCATCAAGGACATCGTCGCGCCGCAGGGGCTCTTCGAGGACCTCGGCCTCAAGTACGTCGGCCCCGTTGACGGCCACGACGAGGCGGCGCTCGAGCAGACGCTGCGTCGCGCCAAGGCGTTCGGTGGCCCGGTGCTCGTCCACGTCATCACCCAGAAGGGCAAGGGCTACGACCCCGCCGTCAACGACGAGAGCGACCAGTTCCACGCCGTGGGTGTCATCAACCCCGAGACCGGCCTGCCGCTCGAGATCTCCGGGCGCAGCTGGACCGACGAGTTCAGTGACGCCCTCGTCGAGCTGGGGGAGGAGCGCGATGACATCGTCGCGATCACCGCGGCCATGATGATCCCGGTCGGGCTCGACGCGTTCTCGAAGCGCTTCCCCGACCGCACCTTCGACGTCGGCATCGCCGAGCAGCACGCCACGACGATGGCTGCAGGACTTGCGTATGCCGGCCTGCATCCGGTTGTCGCGATCTATGCCACCTTCCTGAACCGCGCCTTCGACCAGTTGCTCATGGACTGCGCACTGCACAAGGCTGGTGTGACGTTCGTCCTCGACCGCTCGGGTGTGACCGGCCCCGACGGCGCCTCGCACCACGGCATGTGGGACATGTCGCTCGCCGGCATCGTCCCCGGTCTGCACCTCGCCGCTCCGCGTGACGGCTTCCAGATCCCCTTGGCCTTGCGCGCGGCGGTCGACATCGCCGACGCGCCGTCGGTCATCCGCTTCCCCAAGGGGTCGGTCGGTGACCCGATCGAAGCGGTGCGTTCGGTCGATGGGGTCGACGTGCTCGTCGATCCCGACTCGAGTGACGACGAGGTCGACCTGCTCCTGGTCGGCATCGGTTCCATGGTCGCGACGGCTCTCACCGTCGCCGACAAGCTCGCCGCCGAGGGGCTACGCGTGCGCGTCGTCGACCCGGTCTGGGCGTTGCCGGTCAACCCGGTCCTGGCAGAGCTGGCCGGTTCGTCCCGTCGCGTCGCCGTCCTCGAGGACAACTCGGTGTCCGGCGGAATCGGTTCGCACATCATGAAGTCGTTGCGAGACAGCGGCATCGACGCTCCCGTGGACCTCTTCGGGCTGCCGCGCGAGTTCCTCGACCACGGTTCGCGCGGACAGGTTCTCGACCGTGTCGGGCTCACGCCCGACGCCATCTCGACACGGCTCCTCGACGCCGTCCGCGTCTGACCCCAGCGAGGTTCGTGACCAGTAGGTCACGCAGGCCGGGCCCGGCGAGGTCGACCATGCGCATCACGGCACCCCTGACGGGAGGTTGTACTGGCTCCCGAGCCGTTGCGAGTTCGGGGCCCGCGGACCTACGGTGGGGACGAGAGGCGGACCCATGCACGAGCTGGCCATCGCGGAGAGCGTGGTGTCGACGGTGCTCGAACGCACCAGTGGCCGGGTGCGCGTCGTGCGCCTGCGGGTCGGGCGGATGTCAGGAGTGGTGCCGGACGCGCTGATGTTCTGCTTCGAGCTCGCCGCCGCGGGCACCTCCCTCGAGAGTGCGACGCTCGAGATCGAGGAAGAGGTGGGGCGCGCGCACTGTCGCGACTGTGACAGTGACTTCACGATGCGAGATGCGTTCCTCCTGTGCGACTGCGGGAGTGCCGACGTGGAGCTGCTGTCCGGCCGCGAGCTCCAGGTGACCTCGGTGGAGGTGGCCTGAGATGTGCAGCACCTGTGGCTGTGGCGAGGCCGACGTCCGTGTGACCACGCTTGACGCCGCAAGGGAGGCCGGACATGGCCACGACCACGGACACAGTCATGGACAGGGCCACGGCACTGAGCACCGTCACGACCACGTGCATCTCGAGCCGGACGACGAGCTGCGCACCCACACCCTCGAGCTCGAAGTCGCTGTGCTCGCCAAGAACGATGGGTTGGCGGCGCGCAACCGGTCCTGGCTGGCGCAGCGCGGCATCACCGCACTCAACCTGATGAGCTCGCCCGGAGCCGGCAAGACCACCCTGCTCGAACGCACCATCGCCGCGACCGACAGCGCGGTCAGCGTGATCGAAGGCGATCAGGAGACTGTTTTTGATGCCGAGCGCATCAAGGCCGCCGGCGCCCGGGCCGTGCAGGTCAACACCGGAGCGGGCTGTCATCTCGACGCCACGATGGTGGCCCGGGCTCTCGAACAGCTGCAGCCGGACCCCGAGAGCATCGTGTTCATCGAGAACGTCGGCAACCTGGTGTGCCCGGCGCTCTTCGACCTCGGGGAGCTGCGCAAGGTCGTCGTGATCTCGGTAACCGAGGGGGACGACAAACCGCTCAAGTATCCCCACATGTTCGCCGCCGCCGACCTGGTCGTCATCAACAAGACCGACCTGTTGCCGTACGTCGACTTCGACATCGAGCGACTGGCCGCTGACGCCCGCAAGCTCAACCCCGACGTGCAGCTGATGCCCCTCTCGGCGAAGACCGGAGACAACCTCGAGGAGTGGCTGGCCTGGTTGGCCCGGCCGGCCTGAGCCACGTCACCGCAGAGGTGACTCTTGACAAGTGCTGCGCTGAGGGCTCAGATGGACAGTGGGAGTGACGCAGGTCACACAGACGACGATCTGCGAACCAGCAGAGGACCGGAACGGCCCTCAGGGAGTTGGCGCAGATGCCCACGGCCGAAGCAGTGAAGGCGGAAGAAACTCTCATCCACGTCCTGTGGATCAACGCTGGCCTCAGTTGTGATGGCGACTCCGTGTCGCTGACGGCCGCGACCCAGCCCAGCATCGAGGAGATCGCGCTCGGCTCCCTCCCTGGGCTGCCCCAGATCGCGGTGCACTGGCCGTTGATCGACTTCGAGTGCGGACCCCAGGGCGGGCGGGACGACTTCCTGGAGTGGTTTCACAAGGCTGATCGCGGTGAGCTCGAACCCTTCGTGCTCGTCGTCGAGGGATCCATCCCCAACGAGAAGCTGCACGACGAAGGCTACTGGTGCGGGTTCGGCAACAACCCCGAGACCGGGCAGCCGATGACGACCAGTGAGTGGCTGGACCGACTGGCCCCGAAGGCCACCGCGATCGTCGCGGTCGGCACGTGCGCGACGTACGGCGGCATACACGCGATGGAAGGCAACCCGACGGGCGCGATGGGCGTGCCCGACTACCTCGGATGGAGCTGGAAGTCGAAGGCAGACATCCCCATCGTCTGCGTGCCCGGGTGCCCGGCACAGCCGGACAACATGGCGGAGACGCTGACCTATCTGCTCTACATGGCCACCGGCCAGGCACCGATGATCCCGCTCGACGAGGCCCTGCGACCGACCTGGCTCTTCGGGCAGACCGTGCACGAGGGCTGTGACCGGGCTGGCTACTACGAACAGGGCGACTTCGCGACGGAGTACGGCTCGCCCAAGTGCATCGTCAAGCTCGGGTGCTGGGGCCCGACGGTGAAGTGCAACGTCCCCAAGCGCGGCTGGATGAACGGCATGGGCGGTTGCCCCAACGTGGGCGGCATCTGCATCGGTTGCACCATGCCCGGCTTCCCGGACAAGTTCATGCCCTTCATGGACGAACCACCGGGCGGCAAGCTCTCCACGACCACGGTCGGGCTCTACGGCAACACCATGCGTCGGCTCCGTCAGGTGACGACCAAGACCTTGGACAAGGAGCCTAAGTGGCGCACGCCCGGCAGGACGCTGACCACGGGGGCCAAGCGAACCTGGTAGCTCCCAGTTCTCCCACCCCCACCGCAGACGACCGAGAGGCAGCGGGATGACGTCGAGGATTCCAGCACCCAGCAGCATGACCGAGGATGCGAACGGCCTGACCGAGATGGCGTGGGACCCGATCACCCGCATCGTCGGCAGCCTGGGCATCTACACCAAGATCGACTTCAAGCAGAAGGTCGTCGTCGAGTGCAAGAGCACGAGCTCGATCTTCCGCGGCTACTCGATCTTCATGAAGGGCAAGGACCCGCGCGACGCGCACTTCATCACCAGCCGCATCTGTGGCATCTGCGGTGACAACCACGCGACCTGCTCCTGCTACGCCCAGAACATGGCGTACGGCGTGAAGCCACCGCACCTCGCTGAGTGGATCGTCAATCTCGGCGAGGCCGCCGAGTACATGTTCGACCACAACATCTTCCAGGAGAACCTGGTCGGGGTGGACTACTGCGAGAAGATGGTCGCGGAGACCAACCCCGGTGTGCTCGAGCTCGCGAACACCACAGAGTCGCCGAACGCGGAAGCCCACGGATACAAGACCATCGGCGACATCATGCGGTCGCTCAACCCGTTCACCGGTGAGTTCTACCGTGAGGCTCTGCAGGTCAGCCGATGGACCCGCGAGATGTTCTGCCTGATGGAGGGTCGGCACGTCCACCCCTCGACGCTCTACCCGGGTGGCGTGGGCACGGTGGCGACGATCCAGCTGATGACCGACTACATCACCCGGCTGATGCGCTACGTCGAGTTCATGAAGAAGGTCGTCCCGATGCACGACGACCTCTTCGACTTCTTCTACCAGGCACTGCCGGGCTATGAGCAGGTCGGCAACCGCCGCATCCTGCTGGCCTGCTGGGGTTCGTTCCAGGACCCGGAGCACTGCAACTTCGAGTACAAGGACATGACCAACTGGGGACGCAAGATGTATGTCACCCCCGGCATCGTCGTGGACGGCAAGCTGGTCACGACCGACCTGGTGGAGATCAACCTCGGCATCCGGATCCTGCTCGGCTCGTCGTACTACGACGACTGGGAGGACCAGGAGGTGTTCGTGGAGAAGGATCCCCTCGGCAACCCGGTCGACCGGCGGCACCCCTGGAACCAGCACACCAACCCGAAGCCGCAGAAGCGCGACCTCGACAACAAGTACAGCTGGGTGATGTCACCGCGCTGGTTCGACGGCAAGGACTACCTCGCCCTGGACACGGGCGGTGGCCCGCTCGCCCGGCTGTGGACGACGGCGCTGGCCGAGCTCGTCGACATCGGCTACGTGCAGTCGACCGGCCACTCGGTGAAGATCAACCTGCCCAAGACCGCGCTGAAGGGCCCGGTCGAGCTGGAGTGGAAGATCCCGCAGTGGAGCAACACCCTCGAGCGCAACCGGGCACGCACCTACTTCCAGGCGTATGCCGCAGCGTGCGCGCTGCACTTCGCCGAGAAGGCGCTGGTCGAGATCCGGGCCGGCCGCACCAAGACCTGGGAGGCGTTCACCGTGCCCGAGACGGGCATCGGCTGTGGCTTCACCGAGGCAGTGCGCGGGGTGCTGAGCCACCACATGGTCATCCGCGAAGGGAAGATCGCCAACTACCACCCCTACCCGCCGACCCCGTGGAACGCCAACCCGCGTGACTCCTACGGGACCCCCGGGCCCTACGAGGACGCCGTGCAGGGGCAACCCATCTTCGAGGAGAACGATCGCGAGCACTTCAAGGGCATCGACATCATGCGCACGGTGCGCAGCTTCGACCCGTGCCTTCCGTGCGGTGTGCACATGTATCTCGGAGAGGGGCAGAAGCTCGAGCTGATGCATTCGCCGACCCAGTCCGTCAGCGGATAGCGATGGGCGAGGTCAAGGGGGCCGAGCAGCTGCGAGCCACGGGCGAGCGCATCGACGCGCTGCTGGATGCCAGTGGCTCGGGCGGAGTGGTGGCGCGCGAGCGCGCCGAGGAGCTGGTGCGGCTCGTGGCCGATCTGTACGGCGCGGGACTGGAGCGCATCCTCGACATCACCTACGACGCGGGGCAGCTCACCGACGAGGTGCTGGCCGCGCTGGCCGCCGACGACCTGGTGGCCAGCCTGCTGCTGGTGCACGGCCTCCACCCCTACGACGTGGGCCAGCGCGTGGAGCAGGCGCTCGAGAGCGTGCGGCCCTACCTCGGCTCGCACGGCGGCGACGTCGAGCTTCTCGAGGTCAGCGACGAGGGCACGGTCCGGCTGCGCCTGCTGGGCAGCTGCGACGGCTGTCCCTCGTCGTCGGTGACCCTCAAGCTGGCGGTCGAGGGCGCGATCGAGACCGCGGCCCCCGAGATCACCCGCATCGAGGTGGAGGACGCCGAGCCGAGCGGTGCCCAGACGCTCATCCCGATCTCGTCCCTGCGCTCCCGTCTTGACGAGGCCCCGGGCACCACCGCGTCCTGGGAGCCGCTTCCCGGCCTCTCGGACCTCAGTGCCGGTGCCATCAGGACGGTCGACGTCAGCGGCACGATGGTCCTGGTCTGCCGGCTCGGCGACGAGCTGTTCGCCTACGCCGACCGTTGTGCCCGGTGCGAGGGGTCTCTCGATGGCGCAGCCCTGTCGCGACGTCTCGGCGCAGTGGTGGGCGAGGCCGTGCTGCGCTGCCCGGCTTGCCGCGCCCACTACGACGTACGCCGCGCTGGTGCCTGCCTCGATGACGAGACGCTGCACCTCATCCCCGTCCCGCTGCTCACCGATGGCGGCGTCACCTCAGTCGCGGTCGCCACTCCGGTCCCGTCATGAGCGCCCCCGGGGGCTCCCCGCTCGCCTCGCTCCGACGGATCACCAGCACCCGGCCGGCGCCGGTGGTGGGAGAGCGCTGCGAGATGTGCGCAGCGGCCATCGCGCAGGAGCACCAGCACGTCGTCAACCTCGAGAGCCGGGTGCTGATGTGCACTTGCCGGGGGTGCTACCTGCTGTTCACCGCCGAGCACGCCGAGCTGCGCTATCGCGCGGTGCCCGACCGCTATCTCTCGTTCCCCGACTTCGAGTTCGGCGCCCGCGAGTGGGATGAGCTGCAGATCCCGGTCGGGCTGGCGTTCCTGTTCAAGAACTCCGTGCAGAACCGCATCATCGCGTTCTATCCCGGTCCGGCTGGCGCCACCGAGTCGGAGCTCCCGCTCGATGCCTGGGACCGCATCGTCATGGCCAACACCCAGCTCGACCACCTGCGCGCCGACGTGGAGGCATTACTGCTGCGCGGTGCCGACCGGGAGCACCCCGACTTCTCTGCACACGTCGTCCCGATCGACGCCTGCTACGAGCTGGTCGGGCGGTTGCGGTCGCTGTGGCGCGGTTTCGACGGCGGCACCGAGGCGCGCTCGGCGATCGACGACTTCTTCGTGATGGTGGCGCAACGCAGCAGGCCGGCTCCGCCCGCGCCGGACCTGGCGGGTGTCCCGTGAGCAGCTACGAGTTCACTGTCGTCGACGTCTTCGCCGAACCGTATGCCGCCGCGCCGCAGCTCACGGCGAGGCTGCGAATCCGGGAGACGAGCGGCGAGACCATCCACGCGATCGCGCTGCGTTGCCAGGTCCGGATCGAGCCGCAGCGCCGTCGCTACGAGGAGAGCGACGAGAGCGGCCTACGTGCGCTCTTCGGCGACCGCGACCGCTGGGTCGACACCCTCAAGCCGTTCCTGTGGATGCAGTGCAACTCGATGGTCCAAGGGTTCACCGACATCACCGAGGTCGACCTGGCGCTGCCTTGCACCTACGACTTCGAGGTCACCGGCTCGCGCTACCTGCACGCCATCGGCGGCGGTGACATCCCCATCGTCTTCCTGTTCTCGGGCACCGTCTTCACCAAGGGCACCAACGGTTTCGGCGTGGTTCAGGTGCCCTGGGACTGTGAGGCCTCCTACCTGCTGCCGGTTCAGGTCTGGCAGCAGATGATCGCGTCCTACTACCCGAACACCGGATGGATCCGCCTCGACCACGACGTCCTGACCGCGCTGGCCGCTTTCAAGGCCCAGCACGGCCTCACCACCTGGGAAGAGACGGTGCAGAACCTCCTCGCCACCAGGGACGGAGCCCAGCCATGACCCCGTCGCCGAGCCTCGATCACGTCCGGGCCATCGCGGACGCCGTGCTCTACGAGGGCTACCTGCTCTACCCCTACCGCGCCAGCTCCTCGAAGAACCAGTCCCGCTGGCAGTTCGGCGTCCTCGGCCCACCCAAGGCATCGGCCGCGAGCTTTGCCGAGGAACCGGACCTGTCCTTCCAGTGCCTGCTCGCTCCTGCGACAGGTGCGGCCACCATCAGCGCGCACCTGCGCTTCCTCCAGCTCCAGGTGCGTTCCGTCGAGCGGTACGCCGACGGCGACTTCGAGCCGGTGGCCGAGATGGTTGTCGACGGACTGTCCGTGCTCAGCTGGGAGGAGGCCGTCGAGTGCGAGGTCGCCCTCTCGCCGTACCACGTGGGCGGTCCACCTGTCGTCACCACCGTGGAGATCCCGGGCGGTGAGGAGGTCGAGCCGGTCCTGGACGCAGCGGGCGCGACGGTGGGCCGGATCCTGCGCCGACGGTTCCCGTTGCGCGCAGATGTCAGCGTGGGCGCAGAGGCCGACGACGGGTTCACCCGGCTCTGCGTGGCGGTGACCAACGCCCACCCCGACGAGGTCCACGGCAAGGACGACGCGATCCGGTCGTCGATGATCGGCACCCACGTGCTCGTGGTCGCCGACGGGGTCAGCTTTGTCTCGCTGCTGGAACCCCCCGAGGACGCGGCCGACGCGGCCGGGAGGTGCACGCAGCGGCGGTGCTTCCCAGTGCTGGTGGGACCTGTTGGCTCGAGCGATGTGGTGATGGGCTCGCCGATCATCCTCTACGACCACCCCGAGATCGCCGAGGAGAGCGCCGGCGCCCTGTTCGACTCGACCGAGATCGACGAGATACTGAGCCTGCGCGTGATGACGATGACCGACGCCGAGAAGGCCGAGGCCCGGGCCACCGACCCGCGCGCCGCCGCCATCATCGACCGGTGTGACGCGATGTCACCCGAGACGCTGCGCGACCTGCACGGGGTGCTCCGTGACCCGAACCGGGTCCAGGCACCTGCGGTCGGCACAGAGTTCGACACCGGCGACGTCCCCTGGTGGGACCCGGCCACGGACGAGAGCGTGCGGCCCGACACCGACAGCGTGGTCATCGACGGCATGAAAGTGGCGCGCGGCAGCCTGGTGAAGGTCCACCCGTCTCGGCGGGCCGACGCCCAGGACCTGTTCTTCGCCGACCAGGTGGCCCGCGTCACCGCCGTGCTGTCCGACGTCGACGGCAGCACGCATGTCGCGCTGGTGCTGGTCGAGGACCCCGCGGCCGACCTGCACGAGCAAGTCGGGCGCTTCTTCTACTTCGCCCCGGATGAGCTCGAACCACTGGACCAGGCACGAGAGGAGAGTCACCCATGAGAACCGTTGGCCGGCTGACCACCATCGTCGGCGTCTGCATTGCAGCAGTCGCAACGTTCGTCGGGGTCCGTTCGATCCCCGACATCAAGCGTTACCTCAAGATCCGCCAGATGTGAGGCGTCCTGAGCACCATCGAAAGAGGAGGTTGGCATGAGTGACACACCAGGAGAACAGCTTGACGAGGAGCCGCAGGAGGAGCGCGGCCCCGAGGGTTCGCGCGACACCGGATCGGACGAGCCCGGTGGAGGCCCGGTCGACCGTCCAGCCGGGACTGCCGACGAGGACGACGACACGGGCATCGACCCGCAAGAACCCCAGGACCCGGAGTCTCCGGACCTGCTGTCCGGTGGCGGATAGGCCGACACGAGGAAAGGAACACGCCATGACTACGATCCCCAACCCGGACGACCCGGACACCGAGGGCAAGACCGTCCCTCCGTATGACGGTCGCAAGGATTCGGGCGAGGTGGGCGGCCCGGAGGAGACGACCCAGGACGGTGTCCACACCGGCGGAGCCGGTCGTCCGGCGGAGTCCGACACCGACGAGGTCGACGACCCCACCGAGACCGAACGCGGTCAGCATGCCTCGCCGGCGGATGACCAACCGGCCGAAGGGGCCGACGAGACGTCTGGCCCCGGCGGGACGTCGGGACCTTCGCACGAGCCGGGCACCGGACGGGCAGAGGACAAGTCCTGACGATGAGAGTGCTGGTGGCCGGCATCGGCAACCTCTTCTGCGGCGACGACGGGTTCGGTCCCGAGGTCGTCCGCCGACTCGCCGCGTCCGGGACCCTGCCCGAGGAGGCGCGTGCGGTCGACTACGGCATACGCGGCATGCATCTGGCCTACGACCTTCTCGAGGGGTACGACGCGCTCGTGATCGTCGATGCCCTGCCAGGCGATGGCGACCCGGGCACGCTCGCCGTGCTCGAAGTAGGACAAGGTGACCTCGGTGCCGGGGCGTTCGACCCGCACGGCATGGCTCCGGTCGCCGTCCTGGCCAGCCTCTCCGACCTGGGCGGCACCCTTCCGCCGACCTACGTCGTGGGGTGCCGGCCGGCCGATCTCGGCGACGGGATCGGGCTCTCGGACGAGGTCGAGGCCGCGGTGCCCGAGGCGATGGAGGTCGTGCTCGCCGTACTCCGCGAACGCTTGCCCGCACTGGACGGGGCCGGCTGATGTGCCTCGGGATCCCTGGCCAGGTCGTGCGAGTCCTGGAGGGCAACGCCGGGATGCTCGCCCTCGTCGACGTGCTCGGTGCGCAGCGGCCGGTCAACCTCGGGATGCTCGAGGACATGGCGGTCGAGCCGGGCCAGTGGGTGCTGATCCACATGGGCTTCGTCGTCGAACGTGTCGACGAGGCCGTGGCCGAGAAGGCGATGACCGCCCTCGAGATGATGGGTCGCGCGCGCGATGGCTGAGCAACGGATCCGAAGCAGGTTCGAGGTCTCCGGTCTCGTGCAGGGGGTCGGCTTCCGCCCGTTCGTCTACGTGACAGCGAGCGAGCTCGGCCTCACCGGCAACGTGGCCAACACGCCGTCCGGGGTGGTGATCGAGGTGGAGGGTGCCCCGGCCGCGGTGGCAGAGCTGGGACACCGCCTGGCCCACGCCCCACCGCCGCTGGCCCACATCGAGGAGGTCACCGAGTCCCGGCAGCCACCGCGTGGCGGCACCGGCTTCAGCATCGAGGACTCCGCGGCCGGCGAGGGCCGCACCTTGGCATCGCCGGATGTCGCGACCTGCGACGACTGCCTCCGCGAGCTTGCCGACCCCGACGACCGCCGTCACCGCCACCCCTTCATCACCTGCACCAACTGTGGCCCGCGGTTCACGATCATCACGCGCCTGCCCTACGACCGGGCCGCGACCACCATGGCTGGGTTCGCCATGTGCGACGCCTGCCGCCAGGAGTACGACAACCCGGCGGACCGCCGCTTCCACGCCCAGCCGATCGCCTGCCGCGACTGTGGCCCCACCCTCGAGCTTGTCGGCTACGGGCCGCGGGCGGAGGGCGACGACGCCGTATGCCGTGCGCGTGACCTCCTCGCCCAGGGGCTGATCCTGGCTGTGAAGGGGCTGGGCGGCTACCACCTGGCGTGCGACGCCCGCAACGAGACGGCCGTCGCCGAGCTGCGCCGACGCAAGCAGCGCGGCGACAAGCCGTTCGCGGTGATGGTTCGCAGTGCCGAGGTGGCCGAAGGGCTCGTGACCATGGGCGAGGCCGAGCAGCGACTGCTCACCGGCCATCGCAAGCCGATCGTGCTGCTGCCCCGTGCCGGCCCCCAGGGGCTCGCTCCTTCCGTCGCGCCGGGCAATCCGGATCTCGGACTGATGCTTCCCTACACTCCGCTACACGTGTTGTTGTTGGAGGCGCCCGGTACCGACGCGCTGGTGATGACCTCTGGCAACCTCTCCGGCGAGCCGATCGTCACCGACGACGACGCGGCCCGCGAGCGGCTGTCCACGATCGCCGATGCCTGGCTGCGGCACGACCGACCCATCCACGTGCCGTGCGACGACTCGGTCGCCCGCTTCGTCACCGGCGTCGAGCTACCCCTACGCCGGTCGCGCGGTCACGCACCCCTACCGGTGGCCCTCCCGTTCGAGGTCGACCCGGTCCTGGCCGTCGGAGCAGATCTCAAGAACACCTGCGCGCTCGCCTCGGGTCGCTATGCGTGGTTGAGCCAGCACATCGGCGACCTTGACGACCTCGCCACCCAGGCGGCGCTGACCGCGTCGGAGACCCACCTCGAGGAGCTCACCGGCATACGGCCTCAGGCCCTCGTCGCCGACGCGCACCCGGGCTACCGCTCCAGCCGTTGGGCGCGCGAGCATGCTGGCGGACGAGAGGTCCGAACCGTCCAGCACCACCACGCGCACGTGGCCTCGGTGATGGGGGAGCACGGTCTGGGCAACGACGACACCGTCATCGGCGTCGCGTTCGACGGCACCGGCTACGGCACGGACGGCGCGATCTGGGGCGGTGAGGTTCTGGTCGCCGGCTACAAGTCGTTCCGGCGGGCCGCCCACCTGGGCTACGTGCCCTTGGCCGGTGGTGACGCCAGCGTGTTGCGGCCCTATCGGATGGCGCTGGCACACCTGTGGGCAGCCGGCATCGCGT
Organism: Knoellia pratensis; assembly: GCF_042666395.1. Classification (NCBI taxonomy): domain Bacteria; kingdom Bacillati; phylum Actinomycetota; class Actinomycetes; order Micrococcales; family Intrasporangiaceae; genus Knoellia; species Knoellia pratensis. Next base: position 270,011 of record NZ_JBHTDJ010000004.1, read on the forward strand.
GGTCCGACGACATCGCGGCCGTGGCGGCGTGCCCGAAGACGGAGCGAGGAGTGTTGGCCCACCAGCTGTCGACCGGTCTGGGGTGCGTGCCCACATCGAGCATGGGCCGCCTCTTCGACGCCGTGTCCTCTCTCGTCGGGGTCCGGCACACCGTGGACTACGAGGCCGAGGCCGCGATCGAGCTCGAGTCCCTGGCGCGCTCCGTGCCGGTCCCGGATCCCTACCGTTTCGAGATCCTGGCACCCCACGGCGGCCCCGCGATCGCGGACCCGGCACCCGTCCTGCGGGCAGTCGTGGACGACCTGCGTCGTGGACAGCCGGCAGCCCATGTCGCGGCGCGTTTCCATGCCGGTGTCGCGACCCTCGTCGCTGATCTCGCCGACCAGGAAAGACGGCAGACCGGTCTGGACGTCGTCGTCCTGGCCGGCGGGGTGTTCCAGAACGCCCTGCTGCTCGACAGCTCCACCCAGCTGCTGGAGGCGCGTGGCTTCACGGTTCTGCGCTCCCGGCTGCTTCCACCCCACGACGGCGGCATCGCCTTCGGACAGATCCTGGTCGGCTCGCAGAGCTGACCTTCGCCACCAGCAAAGGAGAGCGCACATGTGTCTAGCAGTCCCAGGTCGCGTCCTGTCCGTCGAGGACCAGGACGGTACGACCATGGCGCAGGTCGACTTCGGCGGACTCCGCAAGGAGGTCTGTCTGGCCTACATCCCCGACGTACAGATCGGTGAGTACGTCATCGTGCATGTCGGTTTCGCGATCCAGCGGCTCGACGAGAAGTCGGCGCTGGGCACGTTGGCCAACTTCGAGAAGCTCGGCATCCTCGAGGAAGAGTTCGGCGACGGCTTTGCCCTCGCCGCCAAGCAGGCAGGAGAATCGCAATGAAGTACCTCGACGAGTTCAGTGACCCGGTGCTGGCCGGCAAGCTGGTGGACCAGATCCACGCAGTGACCACTCAGCCCTGGGCGATGATGGAGGTGTGCGGCGGGCAGACGCACTCGATCATCCGACACGGCATCGACCAGCTGCTGCCCGAGGGCCTCGAGATGATCCACGGCCCGGGCTGCCCGGTCTGTGTGACGCCGCTCGAGCTCATCGACAAGGCCTTGGCGATCGCCGAGCAGCCGGGTGTCATCTTCTGCTCGTTCGGCGACATGCTCCGAGTGCCCGGCAGCAGCAAGGACCTGTTCTCGATCAAGAGTGCCGGCGGTGACGTACGGGTCGTCTACAGCCCGCTCGACGCGCTCAAGCTGGCGCGCGAGAACCCCGACCGGCAGGTCGTGTTCTTCGGCATCGGGTTCGAGACCACGGCGCCGGCCAACGCGATGACCGTCTACCAGGCGAAGAAGCAGGGCATCGCGAACTTCTCCCTGCTGGTCTCGCACGTGCTCGTCCCACCGGCCATCGCGGCGATCATGGAGTCCCCGAGGTGCCGGGTGCAGGCGTTCCTCGCGGCCGGCCACGTGTGCAGCGTGATGGGCACATCGGAGTACCCCGCTCTGACCGAGAAGTACAAGGTGCCGATCGTGGTCACGGGGTTTGAGCCGCTCGACATCCTCGAGGGCATCCGGCGCACGGTGATCCAACTCGAGTCGGGTCGGCACGAGCTGGAGAATGCGTACTCCCGGGCCGTCACCGCCGAGGGAAACGTGGCGGCGATGGCGATGCTGCGCGACGTCTTCGAGGTGACCGACCGCACGTGGCGCGGTATCGGGATGATCCCGCAGAGCGGGTGGAAGCTGTCCGAGCGATACGCCGACTACGACGCGGAGACACGGTTCTCGGTCAGCGACATCCACACCGACGAGTCGGCTCTGTGCCGCTCTGGTGAGGTGCTCCAGGGCCTCATCAAGCCGCACGAGTGTGCGGCGTTCGGCAAGGAGTGCACGCCACGCAAGCCACTGGGCGCGACCATGGTCTCGTCCGAGGGCGCGTGCGCGGCCTACTACACCTACCGGCGCCTCGACCACCTGGAGCTGTCCGAGACCCGCCTGGTGGAGAGCCGATGAGCAACGACCTGGACTTCGAGGGCTGGGTCTGTCCGCTGCCGCTGCGCGACACCCCGACGATCGTGATGGGCCACGGGGGCGGTGGAGCCATGTCCGGCGAGCTGATCGAGCAGCTCTTCCTGCCGGCCTTTGGGGGCGCTGCCCGCGCCGAGCTCGGCGACTCGGCCGTTCTGGAGGTGCCCGCCGGCCGGCTGGCCTTCTCGACGGACTCGTTCGTGGTGAAGCCGATGTTCTTCCCGGGTGGTTGCATCGGTGACCTCGCGGTCAACGGCACCGTCAACGACCTGGCGATGGTGGGGGCAACTCCCCTCTATCTCTCGACGGCGTTCATCCTGGCCGAGGGCACCTCGATGACGGACATCGGCCGCGTCGCGATGGCCATCGGCAAGGCGGCCGAGGTCGCGGGAGTGCAGCTCGTCACCGGTGACACCAAGGTGGTGGACAGTGGCAGCGGTGACGGCATCTTCATCAACACTGCCGGCATCGGCGTCATCCCCGACGGCATCGACATCTCGCCGGCTCGGGCCCGGGTCGGCGACGTCATCCTGGTGAGCGGCGACATCGGCGTGCACGGCATCGCGGTGATGAGCTGTCGTGAAGGGCTCGAGTTCGGCACGACGATCGAGAGCGACTGCGCGCCTCTGCACGGACTGGTCGCCGACATGCTTGCCACAGGGGTCGACGTGCACGCGCTGCGGGACCCGACCCGCGGGGGAGTCTCGGCCACCCTCAACGAGATCGCCAAGGCTTCCGGCGTGGGCATCGAACTGGTCGAGAAGGACCTGCCGATCCCGGCCGAGGTCAAGGACGCGTGCGGCCTGCTCGGCCTTGACCCGCTCCAGGTCGCCAACGAGGGCAAGCTGATCGCGATCGTGGCGGCCGAGGATGCCGACGCGGTGCTGGCCGCCATGCATCAGCACCCGCGCGGTGCGGGTGCGCGCCGCATCGGCACGTGCGTCGGGGAGCACCCGAAGATGGTCGTGGCCCGGACCGGTCTCGGCGGGACCCGCGTCGTGGATCTGCCGATCGGCGAGCAGCTACCGAGAATTTGCTGAGCGTCTGTTGCCATGAGTGACGAGGGGGCTCTGAAGTTCGCGCGCTACGCCTACCCGCCCAACGAGCTCGGCTACTGCGGTCCCGACGGTGCGCACGAGATGCTCGTGCCCGGCGCGGTGGCCGAGATCGAACGGCGGGCGCGGCTGTTCGACGGAGCCTGGGTCTACCTGGAGTTCCTCGCCGGGGTGCTCGGCACCGACGACCCTCTGTCGACGCCGGTGGTGGAGGCGTACTGGATCGGCAACGACCTGCTCTCCGCCGTTGATCCGGCCGCCCTCGTCGACCATCTGAGGGTGGCGTTCGACGGTCAGGTCGGCGGGACGTGGCGGGAGTCGGCCGACCGGGCTCGCGCGCACCACAGCTACCAGGTGTTCGAGGTCTATCCATGGGCGGCGATGCTGCTTCGTGGGCTGCCGCCCGGTCCTGCGGTGTCGGTGCTCGACCGCTGCCGGATTCGGTCGGGGGTCGTCAGCGAGGTCGACGGCGAGTGGGTGGTGGTGACGTCCCGCCTCCTGACCTGGGACGGTGGCTCCTTGACCCCGTCGCCTCACCGGGCCGAACGCGCCCGGTGGTCGGTCGACGGCAGGAGCCTGCTGTCGCCACCGGACGTGGGCGACACGGTGGCGCTGCACTGGGACTGGGTGTGTGACGTCCTCACGCCAGATCAGGCCGACCGCATCCAGCAGATCGAGGAGACCCAGCGAACCGCCGTTGGGCTGGACAGGCAGGCGTAAGGGGCCCGGAGAGCTCAAGGGCGGTGACCGGGAGGCCATCATCGGGAGTGCCCGGTCAGGTCAGGGTGCCGTACACGAAACCAGGTCGGCACGTGGTGATGCGGTGACCACCTGGGCCAGACGCGTCGCGTCCCGCTCAGGTGGTACGGGGTGGCTGGTCGGCCAAGTGGGCGCGAAGGGCGACGTAGACCTTGCGGACGCCGATCGCGCGCTGCAGGTCGTCTTCGATCTGGGAGAAGAACTCGCGGCGGTAGTTCTGGTCGATGACCGCCTGCACCGTGAAGTAGAGCCCGGCGAAGCCCGACAGGAAGACGGCGACCGAGAACAGCTCGTTGCTCACGAGGTGCAGCCCACCCGTCTCATAGGTCGGGGCGTGGCCGACCCACGACTCGATGACGTCAGGCTGGATGGCGATCGAGCCGAACACGACGAAGAACGTGAAGACGATGAGGGCCAGGCTGACGACCTGGATCGCCTGGGTGATGAACAGCATGAGGAGCAGGTTGTTGCGCTGGAGCCCGCGCAGTCGGATGCCGGCAACCTCACGGGCCAGGTGCGGTTCGTCGAGGATCTCGCGGGCGGCCGAGGCGACGGGGGTGCCGGCACAGGACGCAGCGAGGCGCTCGCCCTCGACCTCCGCCCCCAACCGACTGATCTCCTTGTCGAACGACGGGGCGAGGAACGCCACCGCGAGGACGACAAAGACCGCGACGGTCGACCACAGGAGGGGTCGACTCAGCGACGACGCCACCTGCCAGACCTCGGTGTTGATGAAGAGGAAGGTGATGAACAGCAGGAGGAAGGGCAGGGCCCGGGTCGCGAGCGGGACGAGGAGCGACCGCCCTTCCCAGGCGTGGGCGAGCGCCCATCGGCCGATGAGCGGGACGCGGAACACTCGTGCGCCACGAAGCAGCCCGACCAGTGCGGCGGAAACGATCGCAGCCCACACCGCGTCCGGCCACGAAGCGTTGGCCACCTTGGCCAGAACCCCGGCGCCAACTCCGATGACGAGGGCGATTCCGGTCCACAGGAGGACCACCCGCGCGGCGAAGGCGCGGCGGATCGACTCGTGCCCGGCCTCGACAAAATAGGGGAGTCCGTGGTCGTCGAACCACTGCTCGCACTTGGCGACGTCGTTGGGGGTGAGCACGCGCACAGCCTCTCAGGTGATCAGGGTGATGTGCGGTTCTCACCGGGCCGTGGCGGACGCGAGGTGCCGCAGTCGCAGCGCCAGTTGCAGCTCGAGAGCGCGTTCGGGGGACTGCCAGCCGTCGCCCACGAGGCGCGTGATGCGCTCGAGACGCTGGGCCACGGTGTTGGTGTGGACGTGCAGTCGCGTGGCCGCGTGGCGCGGGCTGGCGCCGGCCAGGAAGTAGGCCTCGAGGGTGCCCACGAGGTCGGTGCCCCGCGACGTGTCGTAGTCGTGCAGGGGACCAAGAACCGAGTGCACGTATGCCGTGACCTCCGGTTGGGTGCCCACGATGAGTCCCGCGAAACCCAGGTCAGCGGCGGCCGCGCCATCGCCGCGACGCCCGAGCGCGACGAGCGCCTCGGCCGTGCGGACGGCCTCGGTGTGTGTCGCCGCGAGGTCGGTCCCCAAGGTTCCTTCGGCCTCGTTCACGGGACCAGCCGCTCCCACGGTGACGATTTGGTTGCGGGACAGGCGTTGCGCCAGATCGGTTGCGGCAGAACCGGGTTCGACGCCAGGCACGAGAGCCACGACGTGGCCCTCGACCTCACCGACGAGGCCGACGCCACCGAGGGCGGCGCTGACCGCGAGCACGAGTGAGCGGGCCGTCGCCGCCTCGGTCCCGATCACCGCGAGCAGGCAGACGGGTTCGCGCAGGTCGAGGCCGAGCGAACGGGCGGCCGGGAGCAGGAGACCGAGATCGGCGTGACCGCTCACGAGGCCCGAGACGAGGTCGGTGCGTTGCTGCTGGCGGGTCTCGGCCCGGTTGCGCTCACCGAGCAGGACGAGGGCTGTGACGACGGCGGCGCGCTCGACGGTGCGTTCGTCGGAGTCGTCCATCGAGGACACCTCACCGATGACGAGGGTGCCGAGCGGCTCACCGGCCGCGGCGATGCCGATCGCCCACGCGTCACCGAGCCGGGACAGCCGTCCACCGTCGACGCCACCGTCGACCTGCGTCATGAGGTCGCGCAGGGCCTCACCGGTCGGCGGAGCCTCACCCGCCACGCTGCGTGGTGCACCGTCGAGATCGAGCAGGAGTGCCCACCCGCCGAGGAGTTGGGTCAGGGACTCGGTGAGGTCGTCGACCCCGCCACCCTCGAGGACGATCTCGGCGAACCGGTCGTGGGCGGCGGCGGCGCGTTCGATCCCGGCGGCGTAGTGGCTCACTCGGTCGGTGGCGTTCGACAGGGCCGCGAGGGTGCGTGAGGACTCCTCGACGGCCCGGACCTGGACGATCGTCACGGCTGCGAGTGCCGCGAGGGAGCCGAGCAGGGCCACCTCGTCGTGGGTGAAGGACCGTGGAGTGCGGTTGGAGGCGAAGAGCACTCCGACAAACTCGTCCTTGACGAGCAGAGGAGTGCCGCAGATGGCCACGAGGCCCTCGTCGCCGACGGCGCCGTCAATCGAATGAGTGTGCCGGAAGCGGGCATCGGCGAAGTAGTCGGCGGTCCAGTACGGCTTGTGCGACTGAGCGACAAGGCCTCCGAGGCCGGCGCCGAACGCCAGCCGCACGACCTGGAACTGGGCCGAGACCGAGCCCGCCGTGGCGCGCATGAAGGTGTCGCCACGCTCGTGGTCGAAGAGCGTGAGGTAGGCGACGTCGGTCCCCATGAGCCCGCGGGCCCGCCGGACGATTGCATCGAGGACGACGGACGGGTCGCTCATCGAGGCCAGCTCGCCAGCCGTGTCGACGAGGGCGGCCAGCTGCTGCTCACGTCGGCGTTGCACATCGAAGGCGCCGCTGATCCGGATGGCGAGGTCGCGGGCGTGCGGATCGACGTCGAGGGAGGCCAGGTCGCCGGCGGATGCTCCTGAGGCGAGCATCTCGAGCAGGCGAGTGCCCACGTCCACGTCATCGTGCATGAAGCCGATCCTAGGCGCCCCACCCGGCCACCGCATGGGCCTCCACGCCATGAGAACGGGCAGACCATGGTTCCCCAAGCCATGTGAGCCCGTTTGGGTCCGGCCTAGGGTGAGGCTTCACCGCCTGCAGATGTCCTGCACCGCGGAGCACAAGGAGGTGCTGGTGAGCGCGAGCCCATCGACCACAACGACGTCCCCGTCGGCAGCGTTGACGCCGATCCTGCGGACCGTCGACCTGACGAAGGACTTCCGCGGCTTCACCGCTGTGGGCGGCGTGAACCTCGACGTCACCGAGGGCACGATCCACGCGCTCGTCGGCCCCAACGGTGCCGGCAAGACCACCCTGTTCAACCTGCTCACCGGCTTCCTCACGCCGACCTCGGGGCAGATCCTCCTGCGCGGTGACGACATTGCCGGGAAGCAGCCGGAGCAGATCGCCCACCTGGGGGTCGCCCGCTCCTTCCAGATCACCAGCCTGTTCGACGAGATGACCTTGCTGGAGCACCTCGAGCTCGCGCTCGCCTCACCGACCGGGATCGGCTATCGGTTCTGGACGTCCCGCAAGCGGCTCGGCGCCTTCCGCGAACGGTCGATGGAGCTCCTCGGCGAGGTCGGACTCGCCGACCGCAGCGGCCAACGAGCCGGCTCCCTCGCCTACGGCCAGAAGCGGGCCCTCGAGATCGCGCTGGCGCTGGCTCTCGACCCCTCCTTGCTCCTCCTCGACGAGCCCACCGCAGGCATGGGCCTCGAGGACGTCGATCGGACCATCGCCCTCGTCAGATCAGTCTCCGACGGGCGCACCGTCGTCTTCGTCGACCACAACATGCACGTCGTCGGCTCCCTCGCCGACAACGTCACCGTCCTCCAGTCGGGCGAGGTGCTCGCAGAGGGGACCTATGACGAGGTGCGGGTCGACGAAAGGGTCATCACGGCATACCTCGGAGAGTCTGGAGACACACATGAGTGACACGTTGCTCACGGTCGACAAGCTCTCGGCGTTCTACGGGGAGGCGCAGGTGCTGCGCGACGTCTCCATCGACGTCGCACCCGGTGAGGTCGTGACCCTCGTCGGTCGCAACGGTGCCGGAAAGACCACGTTGCTGCGCTCGATCATGGGCCTGCACAAGGGAACTCGCGGTTCGATCTCCTTTGCCGGGACCACCCTTGATGGCCGCTCCGCCGACAAGCGGGCCCGTCTGGGACTCGGCTGGGTGCCCGACGACCGCGGGATCTACGCCACCCTCACCGTCGCCGAGAACCTCAGCCTCCCGCCCGTCGTCGACAAGGCCGCAGCCTGGAGCCTGGACAAGATCTACGAACAGTTCCCGGTGCTGCGCGAGCGTCGCGACTTCCCGGGCACCAAGCTCTCGGGCGGTGAGCAGCAGATGCTCGCCATGGCTCGCCCGCTGAGGGCGGGGTCACGGCTCCTGCTCCTCGACGAGCCGAGCGAGGGACTCGCGCCGGTGATCGTCAACCAGATCGGTCAGATCATCCGCGACATCAAGGCGCAGGGGGTCGCGGTCCTTCTCGTCGAGCAGAACGTGAAGTTTGCGTCGACCGTGGCCGACCGCCACAACCTCCTCGCCCAGGGCGAGGTCGTCGAGAGTCTCGACAACTCCGAATTCCAGTCCCGCACAACGGAACTGCTCCAGCACCTCGGCATGTAGCCGAAACGCACAGAACTGCACCCCAGCATCGGACCGCCGGGCACGGCATACACACCCCAGGAGGGGAACATGCGAAACACCAAGATGATCAGCCTTGCGGCCATGGTGGCCAGCTCAGGCCTGCTGCTCACCGCGTGCGGCAGCGCAGGCGGCGGCCCGGCGAAGGCCAGCGGCAAGATCAGTGACGACAAGATCGTCCTCGCCGTCCTCAACGACCAGTCCGGTGTCTACAAGGACCTCTCCGGCACCAACTCGGTCGAGGCCGTGAAGATGGCCGTCGAGGACTGGAAGGCCGCCCACAAGGACGATGCGGTGAGCAAGAACATCGAGGTCGTCACGGCCGACCACCAGAACAAGCCCGACATCGCCAACACCAAGGCGCAGGAGCTCTACGACCGGCAGAAGGCCGACATCATCCTCGACGTCCCGACCTCGTCCGCGGCCCTCGCCGTCGCGACGCAGGCCAAGGCGAAGAAGAAGGTCTACATCAACATCGGCGCCGGCACGACCGCCCTCACGGGCAAGCAGTGCAACAAGTACACGTTCCACTGGGCCTACGACACCTACATGCTCGCCAAGGGCACGGGTGGCACGCTCACCAAGGATGGCGGCAAGAAGTGGAACGTCGTCTACCCGGACTACGCGTTCGGTCAGGACATGACCAAGTCGTTCGAGGGCCAGATCAGCTCGGCCGGCGGTGCGATCGGCCAGAAGGTCCCGACGCCGTTCCCCAACGACAACTTCGCGACCTACATCACCAAGGCTGCGGCGGACAAGCCTGATGTCATCGGCACCATGCACGCCGGTGGTGACCTCATCAACTTCGTCAAGCAGTACAACCAGGCGGGGATCAGCGACCAGATCAAGCTCGCTGTCGGCCTGATGTTCATCACCGACATCCACAGCCTCGGCGCGGACCAGTTCAAGGGCGTCACGTTCACCGACGCCTGGTACTGGAACTTCGATGACCAGAACCGCGCGTGGGCCGACAAGTTCCAGGCCAAGACCAAGACCCGCCCGTCGTTCGCGCACGCAGCGAACTACTCCGCGGCCTACAACTACCTCGAGGCCGTCCAGGAAGCCGGGTCCGACACCGGTGACGACGTCGTCGCCAAGCTCGAGGGCAAGAAGATCAACGACTTCTTCCTGCGCAACGGTGAGGTTCGTGCGGCGGACCACCGCGTCATCCACGACGCCTACCTTGCCGAGGTCAAGCCCCAGTCCGAGGTCACCGAGGAGTGGGACCTCGAGAAGATCGTGGCCACCATCCCCGCGGCCGACGCCTTCAAGCCGGTGGCCGAGTCCGGCTGCTCGATGTGATGAAGGGTCTTTGAGAACCTGATGAGTGCATTCATCCAGTACACGCTCCAGGGTCTGGCGACGGGCGGCTTCTATGCCCTCGCCGCCCTGGGGCTGGCGGTCATCTTCGGTGTCATGGGGGTGGTCAACTTCAGTCACGGCGCCATGTACATGCTCGGCGCCGTTGGGTCGGCCGTGCTCCTCGACGTCGCAGACATCCCGTTCTGGGGTGCGCTCGTCATCGTCCCGATCCTCCTCTTCCTCTTCGGGGTCCTCGTCGAACGGTTGCTCGTGCGATGGCTCCTCACGCTCGATCCGCTCTACAACTTCCTGCTCACCTTCGGCCTGACGCTGCTCATCGTCGACCTGGTCAAGCGCAAGTACGGCGTCTCCGGGTTGCCGTACGAGCTGCCGGCGGGACTCGAGGGGCGGGTGAGTATCGGCGGGCTGAGCCTGTCGAGCTACCAGCTGTTCGCGGCGTTCTTCTCGGTGGTGCTCTGTGTCGCCGTGTGGATGCTCCTCACCAAGACGCGCATCGGCATGATCGTGCGCGCCTCGACCGAGGACGCCGAGCGCACCCGTGCCCTGGGCATCAACGTCGGTCGGTGGGTGACTCCCGTGTTCGGCTTCGGGATCGCCCTGGCCGGTGTGGCCGGAGTGCTCGCGGCACCGTTTCGCGCGATCACGGCCGACATGGGCAGCAACTTCATCATCATCCTGTTCGCCGTCGTCGTCATCGGCGGGCTCGGTTCGATCCTCGGCGCAGTCGTCGCCGGGTTCCTCGTCGGGCTCGTCGAGGCGTACGGCCAGGCCTACGCACCGTCCTACGCGCAGGTCCTCATCTTCGTCCTCATGGCAGCGGTCGTCCTCGTCCGCCCGGCAGGACTCTTCGGCCGCGAGGAGGCCTCATGAGTGCCCAGCTCACTGAGACGACGCGTGTCGAGACGGCCGCTTCGGCGGCACCCGACCGCAAGCTCAACCCGTTCGTGCGGGCCGGACTGCTCGTCGGTGCACTGCTCCTCGTCCTCGCCCTGCCCTGGTACATCTACCCGCCCGTCGCGATGGACATCATGGCGTGGGGTCTGTTCGCGATCTCCGTCGACCTGCTGCTCGGCTTCACCGGGTTGCTGAGCTTCGGGCACGCGATGTTCTGGGGCACGTCGGCCTACGTCACCGGACTCATCGCCACCCGCTCCGGGCTGCCGTTCCATGTCGCGGTCCTCGGTGGTGCCGTCGTCGCCATGATCATCGCGGTGCCCACGGGCTATCTCGCCGTGCGCCGGACCGGGATCTACTTCGCCATGGTGACGCTGGCGTTCGCCCAGATGATCTTCTTCATCGCCAACCAGGCGCGTGACCTCACGGGTGGCGAGAACGGCCTGCAGGGCATCCCCAAGACGTTCTTCGGGGTCGAGCTGGTCGAGACCGATCCGTTCTACTTCTACTACGCCGCGCTGCCGCTCATCCTGCTCGGGGCCCTCATCGCCTGGCGCACGGTGACCTCGCCGTTCGGTCGGGTCCTCCTCGCCATCCGCGACAACCCGGCCCGCGCACGAGCACTCGGCTACGACGTCGAGCGCTACAAGATCATGGTGTTCGTCATCTCGGCCGGTATCGCAGGCCTCGCCGGGGGAGTGTTCTCGGTCAGCCACGGCTTCGCGTCATTGCAGGAACTCATCTGGCAGACGTCCGGCAAGGTCGTGCTCATCACCGTCCTCGGTGGCATCGGCACCCTGTGGGGTGGTCCGCTCGGAGCGGCTGTCGTCGTCCTGCTCGAGGACAACCTGGCGTCCTCGGGCTTCAACGGCATCGGCATCATCACCGGCACGATCTTCGTCCTCATCGTCCTGCTCTTCCGCAAGGGCATCTGGGGCACGGTGGCCGATCTGGTCGCCCGGATCCGCGGCCGCGCGGCAGCTGCGGCACAGGGGAAGCGTGATGCTTGACGGTCGCACCGCGCTCGTCACGGGCGCCGGGAGCGGGATCGGCGCCGCTGTCGTGGATCGCTTCGTCGCCGAGGGAGCCCGGGTGCACGCGGTCGACATCGACAGTGACGCCCTCAAGGCGCTCGTCGACCGCCTCGGAGCCGAGCGGGTCACCCCGTGGGTCGTCGACCTGTCCGACCTCGACGCCCACGCGGGGCTGCCCACGGACATCGACGTCCTCGTCAACAACGCCGGCATCCAGCACGTCGCACCCGTCCACGAGTTCCCGGTCGAGGAGTTCGAGCGGATCCACCGGATCATGCTGCTCTCGCCGTTCCGGCTCGTGCGTGCCTGCCTTCCCCACATGTATGCCGCTGGCTGGGGTCGCGTGGTCAACGTGTCGTCCGTGCACGGGCTGCGGGCGAGCGAGTTCAAGTCGGCCTACGTCTCGGCCAAGCACGGCCTCGAAGGGCTCAGCAAGGTCGTGGCCCTCGAGGCCGGCGACAAGGGCGTCACGAGCAACTGCATCAACCCCGCGTATGTGCGAACTCCGTTGGTGGAGAAGCAGATCAGCGCACAGGCGCAAGCACACGGCATACCCGAGTCCGAAGTCCTGGCGGAGGTCATGCTGACACCAGTGGCCGTGAAGCGGCTCATCGAGCCGGCCGAGGTCGCCGACCTCATCGGCTTCCTGTGCGGACCCTCGTCGGCGTCGATCTCGGGGACGTCGTTCAGCATGGACGGCGGCTGGACCGCCCACTGACGGTCACACCGACTTCGTGCCCCAGACGGACACACAGACGTCGGCCACGGCCCCGCAACGTGTCCGTCCGGGGCACGAAGTCGTCAGGGGGTGCGCTTGCGCGAACTCGTCACGGTGAACTTGGTCGTGCGCTGGACCTGCTTGGTGGAGCCAATGGTCTTGTCGAGGATCGGCCGGTAGTTGAGCGGCGTGTTCCAGACGACCCAGAGCTCACCGCCGGGTTCGAGCGCCCGGGCTGCTTCCGCGAAGAGGCGTTCGGCCAGACCCGTGTGCACTGCGGCACCGACGTGGAAGGGCGGGTTGAGAACGACGAGCTGCGCCGAAGCCGTGGCGACGGTCTCGAGTCCATCGGCGCGAACCACCTCGACACGGTCACTGACACCGTTGGCGGCCGCTGTCGCGAGGGTCGACGCGATGGCCGCAGCCGACTGGTCGGTCGCGAGGACCTGGAGTTCGGGGCGAGCCAGGGCGAGAGCCGCCGCCACGACACCGCTGCCGCAGGCGAGGTCGATGGCCCGCTCTGCCTGACGCATGTCCGGGATGTGCTCGAGCAGCAGGCGGGTGCCGATGTCGACGCCGTTGCCGGCGAACACTCCACCATGCGCTGCAAGGGTGAGGCCCAGGTCGTCGTGCCGCTGCTCGCGCGGCCAGGACTCGGCAACACCTTCGCGCGGCCCCGTGACGTGGAGCGCGCGCGACTTCTGCCGGGCGCGGCTGGGCCGCACGTCGGTGAAGTGGTTCGCGAGAACGTCATTCATCGTCAGCGCCATGTGCTTGACCCGGCCGCCCGCGACGAGGTGCACGTCGGGGTGGGCGTGGGTCGCGATGAGCTGGGCGATCTCGTCGAGCTCGTCGAGCGAACGAGGGAGCTGCACCAGCACGAGGCGGGCGTCCTGCACCAGCGCCGCATCGAGGGCGTGGTGCTCGAACCCGTCGACCCGACGGCGAGCGGCGTTGGCATCGAGCGCGCGTTCACCGAGGACGCCGTCCTGGTGCACGCGCACGCTGGTTGCGCCACCGTCGAGGGCGCCGAGGGTCAGGGCGCCGTGACGGTCGCCGATGACGACGACCTCCTCGGGGAGCGCGCCGAGCACTTCCCTGGCCTCATCGAGGATGAGCGAGTCGCTGGCGTCCCACGCCTGGAGGTTGGAGGCCTCGACATCGGGCCAGCGGCGCAGGTCGTTCCAGTCAGTCGTCAAGATGTCGATGATCAGATGTCGCGGAAGATCTCGATGGTGGCGCCGAGGGCGTTGAGCCGCTCGGCGAGGTCCTCGTAGCCGCGGTTGATCACGTAGACGTTGCGCAGCACCGACGTGCCGTTGGCCGCGAGCATCGCGAGGAGCACGACCACACCGGGTCGCAGCGCCGGTGGACACATGACCTCGGCCGGACGCCACTTGGCGGTGCGACCGGTGATCATGACGCGGTGCGGGTCGAGCAGCTGCACCTGGGCGCCGACCTTGGTCAGCTCGGTGAGATAGATGGCGCGGTTCTCGTAGACCCAGTCGTGGATCATCGTGGTGCCCTCGGCGCAGGCCGCGATGAGCGCGAAGAACGGCAGGTTGTCGATGTTGAGGCCCGGGAACGGCATCGGGGCGATCTTGTCGATCGGGGCCGTGAGCTGGCTCGGCAGGATGGTGATGTCGGCGAGGCGGGTGTGACCGTTCTTGGCGACGTACTCGTCGGACAGCTCGTACCGCAGGCCCATGCCGTCCAGGGTCGCGAGCTCGATCTCGAGGAACTCGATCGGCGCACGCTCGATGGTGATCGAGGACTCCGTGACGACGGCCGCTGCGATGAGGCTCATGGCCTCGATTGGGTCCTCGCTGGGGGAGTAGTCGACGTCGACGTCGATCGACTCGCAGCCGGTGACCGTGAGGGTCGTCGTGCCGATGCCGTCGATCTGGACGCCGAGGCGCTCGAGGAAGAAGCAGACGTCCTGGACCATGTAGTTCGAGGACGCGTTGCGGATGACCGTCGTGCCCGGGTGCAGGGCGGCGGCAAAGAGGACGTTCTCGGTGACCGTGTCGCCACGCTCGGTGAGCACGATGGGCTTCTCGGGGCGCGTGGTCTTGTCAACCTTGGCCTCATAGAAACCGTGCGTCGCCGCGACATCGAGACCGAACGACTTCAAGGTGGTGAGGTGCGGCTCGACGGTGCGCGTGCCGAGGTCGCAGCCACCGGCGTAGGGCAGCGAGAACGCGTCGAACTGGTGGAGCAGCGGGCCGAGGAACATGATCACCGTGCGCGTGCGGCGTGCAGCCGCGACGTCGATGGCGTCGAGGTCGAGCGTTGCCGGCGGAATGATCTCGAGGTCGCTGCTGTCGGGGAGCCAACGCACCTTGACACCCATGGAGGTGAGGACCTCGATGATGCGGTTGACCTCCTCGATGCGCGCGAGGTTGCGCAGCGTCGTGCGGCCCTTGTTGAGCAGGGCGGCGCACAGGAGGCCGACGGCGGCGTTCTTGGACGTCTTGACCGGGATCGAGCCGGACAGCTTGGCGCCGCCGACGATCCGGAGATGCTGGGGGCCGCTGTGGCCGAGGGAGACGAACTCGCTGCCGAGCGTTTCGCCGACGCGGGCGAGCATCTCGAGGCTGAGGTTCTGACGGCCCTGTTCTATGCGGGCAACGGCGCTCTGACTCGTGCCGAGCTTGTCCGCGAGCTCGTTCTGGGTCAGGCCCTGATGGCGTCGTGCATCCCTGATGAGGGTGCCGATCCGGGTGAGGTAGCTGGACTCAGTCATGCCGAATAGCGTATGTCAGATATGAGATAACGCAACTCTGCGCGCCACGCGCAGGGTCCCCGGAAGAGCCCCTGACGTCTGCCACCATGGCGCTATGACAGGGGCCCCGACGCGTGAAACTCTTCCTTGGTATGCCGTGTGCTGGCGGTTGGTCGTGAGCGTGGCGGTCGTCGTCATCGTCGCTCTGGGCAGCTTCATCGGCAACGACGGGTGGTGGCCGTTCTCGCCCATGTCGCAGTACGCCTTCTCGGTGAAGAACGACGGCGTCATCAACTCACTGACCATGGGGGCACTCACGGTGGACGGCGAGGAGGTTCGGGTGCCGTTGTCCAAGGAGAAGATCGGCATCGAGCGCGCCGAGGTCGAGGGGCAGGCTCCGCGCATCATCAACAATCCGGGCCTGCTCCAGGACGTTGCGGTGCTCCACCGCCGCCGGCTCGGCCACGAGCCCGCCTATCGCACCATCTGGTTGCAGAACACCCAGCGAGACATCCGGACGGGCACCACGACGGTCAAGACCCTCGTGTCGTGGGACGTCGTCGACCCCGCCGATCCCGCGCCGAGCGGCATCTCGCAGGACGCACGATGAGGTCGGTGCGCGCCTTCTTCGCCCCATCGCTGCCCCTCGCCCGAGTGGCGTGGCTGCGACGGTTCATCTACGCGTTCGTGTGGCTGGACGTCTTGTGGATCGTCACCGATCCCCTTCCGCACGGTGACATCCCGGCGAGTCTCTACCGAGGGCTCAGCGTCCGGTCCCTGCTCGGGATGCCGGCGCCGTCTCCCACCTATGTCCGGGTGCTCCTGGCGCTCATCCTCATCAGCTCATTGTGTGCGGCGTTCGGGCGCTTGCCACGGTTGGCCGGGCTGGTCTGCGCGGTCGGAATGCTCGACTGGGTGAGCAACGCCTTCGCCTACTCCAAGGTCGACCACGACCACTTCGCGCTCATCGTGGCCCTGTTCGTGCTGCCCTCCCTGGGCCGAGCCAGCACCCGCGATGTGGATGTTCGCTCGGAGTCCGCGGGCTGGGCCATCCGCATGATCGAGATCGGCGCCGTCTGCGTCTATGCGTTGTCGGCCTGGGCCAAGATGCGCTTCGGCGGGTGGGGCTGGGCCAACGGGGCGACCCTCATCTGGGCGCTCACGCGCCGACCCAACGGCATCGGACCCTGGGTCGGGTCACACCCAGCACTGACCCACGCGCTCCAGTGGATCGTCCTCGTCGCCGAGTTCTGCGCGCCGGTCATGCTGTGGCTGCGGGGGAGGGCGCTCCAGGTTGCACTGCTGTTCTGGGCGGGCTTCCACCTGAGCACCTACCTCATGCTCAAGATCCACTTCCTGCCGTTGGCGGTCTGCCTGCTCGCCTTCCTGCCACTGGAGCGGATCGGGTCGGTGCGTGATCGAGTGGCGTTTGTCCGTTCGCGCCGGGCAGGCAAGGGGTCGGCCGGGGTGAGCGCGCAGGTTGCCGAGTAAAGAGGGGCCCGAGGGCTGTCAGCTGGCGTCGGGGTGGGCCGCGAAGGCCCGGGCCAGCATCGGCGCCACGATCTCTGCCTGCCACTGCCGCACGCCGTAGTCGTGGAGCGCATCGGTGAACCCGGCCTCGTCACGCTCCGTCGGCGGGCGCCAGACGGCACGACGCAGCGGGTCTGGCGAGATGACGTTCTCGATCGGGATCTCACGTTCTTCGGCGTATGCCGTGAGCTCGGCTCGCGTGGCCGCCAACCGTTCCGCGGCGATCGGGTCCTTGTCGGCCCAGGAACGTGCAGGCGGCGGACCGTCGGAGCGGATCGTGCGGGGCGGTAGGTCTGCCTCGTCGACGGCGTTGGCGCGCTTGACCGCGGCCACCCACTGACGGCCGTAGCGCGAGATGGCCCGGTGCCCGCTCGGGAGGTCGGCCGGCACCGTCGGTGCCTCGACCGCGATGGCGATGAGGCCGGCGTCGGGCAGGATCCGTCCGGGTGAGGTGTCCCGGTCGCGGGCGATGTCGTCGCGGGCGTACCAGAGCTCGCGCACGACGGCGACGCCGCGACGGCTGCGGATCGTGTTGAGTCCGCTGGTGCGACGCCACGGGTCGACCCGCTCGGTGGGCTCCCAGGTGAGTAGCGCCTCGAACTCCTGGCGGGCCCACTCGGACTTGTCCTGGCGCGCGAGGTCGACGCCCATGAGGTTGCGCAGCTCGGTGAGCACCTCGACGTCGAGCGCTGCATAGCGCAACCACGGCTCGGGCAGGGGGCGCGTCGACCAGTCCACGGCCGAGTGTTCCTTGGCCAGGGCGAGGCCGAGGTAGTGCTCGACAACGGCTGCGAGTCCAACGCGCGGGAGGCCCAGCAGGCGGGCGCCGAGCTCGGTGTCGAAGAGCTGGACCGGGCGCAGCCCCACCTCCGCAAGGCAGGCAAGGTCCTGGGTCGCAGCGTGCAGGATCCACTCGGCGCGACCGATGGCGTCGTTGAGGGGGGAGAGGTCCGGGCAGGCGATCGGGTCGATGAGCCAGGTTCCGGAGCCCTCACGGCGCACCTGGATGAGATAGGCGCGCTGGCCGTAGCGATAACCAGAGGCCCGCTCGGCGTCGACCGCGACCGGTCCCTCGCCGGCGGCGATCGCCGCGGCTGCCTCGGTGAGTCGACGCTCGGACTCGACGACGTCGGGAGTGCCGTCGGCGGGCTCGTTGAGCGGCGTGGGAGGCGGCTGGGCCGGTTCGATGTCCGGAGCGATGTCGGCGTCCTCGGTGGAGGCAGACGAGGCGGAAGGAGCGTCGGTCATGTCAGCGGCGGGGCCCGGGCAGGGCGACGACGCCCTCGGGCAGGGGAGGGAGCCCGGCGATGGTGCAGAGCAGGTCGGACCAGGCGAGGAGGTGCAGTCCGGCATCGGGTCCGACGGGGGTCCACGACGCGCGCACCTCCATCTCGACGCTGGCCGGACGATCGGCCAGGCCGGCGAAGCTCTGGCTGACGACGCGGGTGACGGTGCCGGCTTCGTTGATTGCTTCGACGTCGCGGTTGCCGAGGGCGTCGACGAGCCAGGACCAGCCCACTTCACCCAGAAGCGGGTCGGCGGCCAGCTCGGGTTCGAGCTCGGCACGGGCGAAGGTCACGACCCGCCACTCGCCGCCCCACGGCTCGGGTGCCGACGGGTCGTGGAGAAGAACGAAGCGACCCGAGGCCAGCTCGTCCTCGTCGTCTGCGGCGGAGCCGAGCACATCGGCGGTGAGCGCCACGGCATACGGAGCGATCCGTTGCGGTGCAGGCACCTCGGTGATCCGGACCTCGGGACGCAACCGGACGTGCCTGAGTGCCTCGAGAGCCTCGGTGAACTGCGGAGACTCGCGGCCAGGAAGAGAGCGGGTTGCCACCTGATGAGGGTATGCCGGGTGCATGGGTTCGCGTCGAGGCCACGCCGGAGGTGGTGACGCCGTGGCCACCATGCACCGGCTTGCTTAGGTCGTCCTAACTAAGGTTAGGCTCACCTACATGACCATAGATGAGTCGTCACCCGCCACGTCCCTGCTCACCGCACGCACCGCCGAGGCCTGCGCCGACGCGGTCGCCGCCACCGCACGTCTTGCTGCCGAAGCGATCGCCGGAGCGCCAGCGCCGTTCAGTGGTGCCACGCCCGGGCCCCTGGGGCGCGCCGTGGCCGCGATTGATCTCGACGTCCCGATGAGCGGCATGCCCGCCGTGCTCGACGAGGTGCGAGACCTCTACCTGCGCGATGCCGTCTACTTCCACCACCCGCGCTACCTCGCCCACCTCAACTGTCCGGTCGCCGTCCCCGCCGTGGCGGCCGAAGCGATGCTGACCGCCGTGAACTCCTCGCTCGACACGTGGGACCAGAGCGCGGGCGCCACGCTCATCGAACGTCGCCTCGTGGACTGGACCACCGAGCGGATCGGCCTCGGGCCCGATGCCGACGGCATCTTCACGAGTGGCGGCACCCAGTCGAACCTGCAGGCGCTCCTGCTCGCCCGCGACGAGGCCCTCAGGGCTCACGCCGAGATCCCTCGCGCCGAGGCCCTGGGCCGGTTGCGGATCTTCGCGTCGGCCTCTGGCCATTTCAGTGTGCAGCGTGCCGCCCAACTCCTCGGGCTCGCGCCGGAGGCGGTCATCGCCGTCCACACCGACGACTCCGAACGCATGTGTGTCGACGCGCTCGTGGCGGCGGTGTCCGAGGAGCGCCGCGTCGGCAACCTTCCGTGCGCCGTCGTCGCCACCGCTGGAACGACGGACTTCGGCAGCATCGACCCGCTCACCGAGATCGCCGACGTCGCTCTCGCCCACGACCTCTGGATGCACGTCGACGCGGCGTACGGGTGCGGGCTCCTGGTGTCCCGGCGCCGCGCGTTGCTCTCGGGGATCGAGCGCGCCGACTCGGTGACGGTCGACTTCCACAAGTCGTTCTTCCAGCCGGTGAGCTCCAGTGCGGTGCTCGTGCGGGACCGCACCACGCTGGGCCATGTCACGATCCGGGCCGACTACCTCAACCCGGTCGAGCACGCCGACCGACGCGGCATCGAGGACCAGGTCGACAAGAGCCTGCAGACGACTCGACGCTTCGACGCGCTCAAGCTGTGGTTCACGTTGCGCGCCATGGGCCCGGACCGGGTCGGTGAGCTCTTCGACACCGTCATCAACCTCGCTTCAGCGACCGCGCGTCACCTCCGGCTCGACCCGCGCTTCCGGGTGGCGGTCGACCCCGTGCTCAGCACCGTCGTCTTCCGCTGGATCCCCACCACCCACGAGACCCTGGGGGCTGTCGATCCTCGGGTCGATGCCGCCAACACCGGCGCCCGCGAGGCGGTCTTCTCCAGCGGGGAGGCCGTCGTTGCCTCGACGAAGATCGACGGCCGCACGTGGCTCAAGTTCACCCTCCTCAACCCCGAGACGACCCTCGCCCAGGTCCTCGAGGTCGTCGACCTCCTCGCCGACCATGCCGAGCGGGCCTTCGATGCCGCACCGGAGTTCGTCGTCACGGGCAGGGAGGTCGCCTGATGCACGACGTCATCGGAATCGGTCTCGGCCCCTTCAACCTCGGCCTCGCTGCCCTCCTCGACCCCATCGACGACGTGGACGAGGTGTTCCTCGAGGCGCGCGACGAGATCGCCTGGCACCCGGGCATGCTGCTGCCCGACAGCCGGCTGCAGACGCCCTTCATGTCGGACCTCGTGACGATGGCGGACCCCACGTCGCGTCACTCGTTCCTCCAGCACCTCAAGGAGACGGGTCGCCTCTACCCGTTCTACATCCGCGAGTCGTTCTATCCGCTGCGCCGTGAGTTCGACGCCTACTGCCGGTGGGTGTCGCAGCGGCTCGAGAGCGTCCGCCTCTCGCGTCGGGTCATCTCGGTGACGTTCGACGAGGACCGGCTCGCCTATGTCGTGCGGGCGTCGACTCCTGACGGCGAGGAGACGTATGCCGCCCGCTCGCTCGTCGTGGGGACCGGCACTCCGCCGCACGTCCCGGACAGCTGTGCCGGCCTGCCGGCCGAGGTGCACAACTCGACCTACCTCCGGCGCAAGCCGCAGTTGCTCGAGTGCCGTCGCGTCGTCGTCGTGGGCAGCGGCCAGAGCGCGGCCGAGATCTTCCAGGACCTGCTCGCGACCGACGACGGTCGCGAGCGCGAGATCATCTGGCTGACGAGGTCGCCGCGGTTCTTCCCGCTCGAATACACCAAGCTCACCCTCGAGATGACCTCCCCGGAGTACGTCGACCACATTCACGCCCTCCCGCCGGAGCGTCGAGAAGCCCTCATCGCCTCACAGGCCCAGCTCTACAAGGGCATCTCGGGTGACCTCGTGGACGACATCTACGACGCCCTCTATGCCGCGGGTGTCGATGGGCCACCCAACGCCCGCCTCTTCACGAATACCGCTGTGACGGGCTCGATCCAGGAGACGGATGGTACCTACCGGCTCACGGTGAAGCACGCCGACACCGGTGAGGAGCGCGACATCGAGACCGACGGACTCGTCCTCGCCACCGGCTACAAGCACGAGGTCCCGGCCTTCCTTGCGCCCGTCGCCGATCGCATCCGCTGGGACGAGCGAGGCCGCTTCGACGTGACCCGCGACTACCGGGTCGACGTCGATGGTCCGCCCATCTGGGTCCAGAACGCCGAGCTCCACACACACGGGTTCGCCGCCCCGGACCTCGGGATGGCGGCATACCGGAACTCCTTCATCGTTCGTGGGATCACGGGCCGCGCGGTCTACCCGATCGAGACACGCATCGCGCACCAGGAGTTCGGCCTGCCCGAGGTCGCGCCGCTCCGACAGGACGTGTCGGTATGACGACCTTCACGCTGCGCCCGGTCGACCCGGTCGCGGACGCACCGACCCTGCACGCCTGGGTGACCCACCCCAAGGGGCACTTCTGGCAGATGGCCGACTCCGATGTGGCGGCAGTCGAGAGCGCCTATGTCGAGATCGACGTAAACCCATCTCACGAGGCGTTCATCGGCATGGCCAACGGTGAAGCGGTGTTCCTCGTCGAGCGTTACGACCCGGCGGGTGATCCCGTGGGGGATGCCTACTCCGTGCAGCCGGGTGACGTCGGGATGCACGTGCTCGTCGCCCCGACCGACGCTCCGGTGCCCGGGTTCACCCGTGAGGTGTTCGCCATGATCATGCGCTGGCTCTTCGAGGACCCCGCGGTCCAGCGCGTCGTCGTGGAACCCGATGCCGACAACCGCGCCGTCCACGCCCTCAACGAGTGGGCCGGCTTCGCGGTCCACTCACGCGTGTCCCTGCCCGGCAAGGACGCTCTCCTGAGCTTTTGCACCCGAGCCGACCACGCCGCATCCGCTGCCCGCCGAGGAGCCGCCGCATGAACACTGCACCCCATTCGCCCCAGCACCTGAAGCCCGAACACTGGGCCCGTGCGACCCGCTGGCTCGTCCGCAAGGCGTTGGCCGAGTTCGCCCACGAACGCATGCTCGAGCCCATTGCCCTCGGACGCGGAAGGTATGCCGTCCGCTCGAGTTCCGGTGCGGCATACGAGTTCTCGGCACGTCTCCTTCCACTCGACCACTGGCTCATCGCGCCCGACTCGATCATGAGGACGGTCGACGGCGAGGTGCGAGAACTCGATGCGCTCGAGCTGTTCGTCGACCTGCGCGCCGACCTCGACCTCGGCCCCAAGGTCCTGCCGCTGCTCCTCGAGGAGGTGTCGGCAACGCTCAGTGCGCAGGCCTATCGCTGGTCCGTCCCCCAGCCGAAGAGCAGCGAACTCGTCGGTGCCGACTTCCAGCTCATCGAGTCGTCGATGCGTGAGGGGCACCCCTGCTTCGTCGCCAACTCGGGACGGATCGGCTTCGATGCGAGCGAGTACGAGCGCTACGCCCCCGAGGCGGCGCCTGACGTGAGGCTCGTCTGGCTGGCCGCCCGGCGCGAGCGCGTCACCTTCGCCGTGGGTGCGGGCATGACGCGTGATCGTCTGCTGGCGCAGGAGTTCTCCGACGAGACCCGCACCCGCTTCGAGGCCGTCCTCGGGGAGCGCGGAATGTCGCTCGAGGACGTCCACCTGCTGCCGGTGCACCCGTGGCAGTGGGACAACCGGGTGACGACGACCTTTGCCGCCGACCTCGTCCGGGGTGACCTGGTCCTGCTCGGTCACGGCGACGACGTGCACCGACCTCAGCAGTCGATCCGCACGTTCTTCAACACCTCGGCGCCGGAGCGCAGCTACGTCAAGACGGCGTTGTCCGTCCTCAACATGGGCTTCCTGCGCGGTCTCTCCGCGGCATACATGGAAGTCACCCCGGCGATCAACGACCACGTCGCCGAACTGGTGCGCGGCGACGAGACGCTGCGAGGCAGCGGGTTCGACGTGCTGCGCGAGCACGCGTCGGTCGGCTATCGCAGCCCCACCTACGACGCCGTCGCCGAGAAGGGTGACCCGCACCTCAAGATGCTCGCCGGCCTGTGGCGCGAGAGTCCCGTGCCTCTGCTGCGTGACGGGGAGACGCTGGCGACGATGGCCAGCCTGTTGCACGTCGACGAGGTGGGGGAGTCCTTCGCCGCAGCCCTCGTCGAGACCAGTGGACTCACCCCGGAGGAGTGGGTGCGTCGCTACCTCGAGGCCTACCTCGTGCCGGTGACCCACTGCCTCGTCGCCCACCAGCTCGCCTTCATGCCCCACGGCGAGAACCTCATCCTCCTGCTCAAGGACGGCGTCGTCGCGCGCGTCATCATGAAGGACATCGGCGAGGAGGTCGCGATCTTCGACACGGAGGTCGCGCTCCCTGCGGCCGTGGAGCGCGTGCGGGTCGCGGTCGAACCGTCGATGCAGGCGCTGTCGATCCTCACCGATGTCGTCGACTGCTTCCTCCGCTTCCTCGCTGGCGTGCTCGACGAGGCCGGGACGATTGACGCGGAGGACTTCTGGGCGATTGCACGAGACGTGCTCCGGGACTACGAGGACACGCACCCCGAGCTCTCCTCGAGGCTCGAGGCGCTCGACCTGCGCGCGGCCGATTTCGACCTCTCCTGCCTCAACCGGTTGCAGCTGCGCAACAACCAGCAGATGGTCGACCTGGCGGATCCCGTCGGTGCTCTGGCGTTCGCCGGTCGGATCGCCAACCCACTGGCGGGCGCGCGCTCCTAGGCTGCGTGGGTGCTCTCACTCCTTGCCCTCGCGTCGTCGGCCGTATGGGGGACCTCGGACTTCTTCGGTGGCCTCATGGCCAAGCGGCTGCCGGCCGTGGCGGTCGTGGGGATCACGCAGGGCCTGGCGTTCCTCCTGCTCTGCGCCGTCGTCCTCGTCCGGTGGGTGCTCGGCCACCCGCCGGAGTGGGGCAACTGGGTGGGCTGGGCCGTGCTGGCTGGGCTCAGCGGCGCCACAGGTTTGGTCGCCTTCTACACCGCGCTGGCCAGCGGCACCATGGGCGTTGTCGCACCGATCGCCTCCATGGGGGTCCTCGTGCCCGTCGGTCTGGGCGTGGCCTCGGGTGAGACGCCCTCGTCGTGGGTGTGGATCGGGATCGTTGTCGCTGTCGTCGGAATCGTGCTGGCCTCAGGTCCAGAGATCTCCGGCGCCGTCTCGCCGCGGCCGGTGATCCTTGCGGGCGTCGCGGCGGTCTGCTTCGGAATGGCGCTCTTCGCGCTCGACCGGGGTTCTCGCGACTCGCTGCTCATGACGCTGTGGGGGATGAGGTTCACCTCCGTCGTCGTGTTTGCGACGGCGGCGATCGCGCTGCGATCGGTGGGCGGTGCCGGGCGCGCGCACCTGTTGCCGTTGGCCCTCATCGGCTGCGCCGACCTGCTGGCCAACGCGCTCTTCGCCACGGCCTCGTCGCGCGGTCAGGTGAGCATTGCCTCGGTGCTCGGCTCGCTCTACCCGGTGGCGACGATCCTGCTCGCCCGGATCGTGCTGGGCGAGAGGCTGCGGACCATCCAGCAGGTCGGCGTCGTGTGCGCCCTCGCTGGCGCCGGCATCATCTCCCTCTGAGAGGATCACGCGGTGATCTCCGACAGCGCGCTCGTCCTTGCCGCCACCCGCCAGCCCGTCCCGCACACCCCCGTGTGGTTCATGCGCCAGGCCGGCCGCTCGCTGCCCGAATACCGCGCGCTGCGTGAGGGCACGGTCATGCTCGAGGCCTGCCGCACCCCAGACCTCGTCACCGAGATCACCCTCCAGCCCGTGCGACGCCACAACGTCGACGCCGCGATCTTCTTCTCCGACATCGTCGTGCCGCTGGCGGCCGTGGGCGTCGACCTCGACATCGTTCCCGGCACGGGTCCCGTGGTGCCGGCACCGTTCCGCACGCGCGCGGACCTCGACCGCCTACCGGCCCTCACGCCCGATGCCATCCCCGACATCACCGAGTCGGTCCAGCGACTCGTCAGTGAGCTCGGGTCGACCCCGCTCATCGGCTTTGCCGGCGCACCGTTCACCCTCGCGTCCTACCTCGTCGAGGGCGGACCGTCGCGCACCCACGAGCAGACCAAGGCGCTCATGCACGGCGACCCGCAGCTGTGGAACGACCTCTGCGAGCGCCTGGCCCAGATCTCCGGCGCCTTCCTGCGCGTCCAGGTCGAGGCCGGAGCCAGCGCCATCCAGCTCTTCGACTCCTGGGTCGGCTCGCTCTCGCGAGCCGACTACACGGCATACGTGCAAAAGCACTCGGCCACCGCGCTCGCCGCGGTCGCCGACCTCGGTGTGCCGCGCATCCACTTCGGGGTGGGCACTGGTGAGCTGCTCGAGCTCATGGGCGAGGCCGGGGCCGAGGTTGTTGGTGTCGACTACCGCGTGTCACTCACCGACGCCGTCGCGCGCATCGGAGACGGGTATGCCGTGCAGGGCAATCTCGACCCGGCTCTCCTGGGTGCCCCGTGGGAGGTGCTCGAAGCGCGGGTGCGCGCGATCGTCGACGAGGGCCGCAACGCTCCGGGGCACATCTTCAACCTCGGTCACGGCGTCCCGCCGCACGCCGACCCCGACGTCCTCACGAGGATCGTCGAGGTCGTGCACGAGCACTCAGCCCGCTGACGGGGGCATCGGTCCAGGTCCGGCCGGCTGGGCCATCGCTGCGACGAATGCGGGGCGGGCGGTCCGACGACGACGCATCCACCAGATGACGGGTGCGAGGACGACGCCGATCGCGACGGCGAAGGGAAGCACCGCGCCGACGACCGTGACGAGGACCGCCAGGGACGCGGTGAACGCCGACCAGCCCGCCTTCAGGCCCGACAGGAAGCCACCGGCCGCGACCGGCTCGAAGTCGTCCGTGGACAGCGAGATCGAGATCGGCGACATGCTCACGGAGTCCTTGAGGTTGGCGAGCTGAGCGGTGAGGGCGTCCAGCTCGGCCTGTCGCTGCGACAGCTCGTTCTCGAGGGCGATCAGGTCACCCACGCTGGTCGCCTTGGAGAGGAGCTCCCGAATCCGGGCAACGCTGGTGGTCATCGACTTCACCCGGGCCTCGGTGTCGACGTAGGTCCCCGTGACGTCCTCGCTCGAGCTGTTGCGGACCTGCACCTCTCCCACCTTCTCGATGAGGGCGATCGTCGCGTCGAGGGAGGCCGCTGGGACGCTGATCGTGATGGATCCGGTCGTGTCCCGCCCGCTCTCACCCGCGTAGAGCTCCTCGGACAGCACCGCTCCGCTCTGCTGCGTGGCAATGGTGCGGATCCGCTGGGCCGATGTCGTGAGCGAGTCGACCTTGAGCTGGAGGTTGGCGCGTCGAACGAGCTTCTGCCCCACGCTTGCTCGCGCCTGGTTCGCCGACTCGGACTTGGCTGCCGTGTCCCCGTCGTAGGTCTTCCCGGCCTTGTCCTGTGGCGCGATCTCCCCGCTGGCGGGCATCCCGCCGTCGCTACCGCTGGCGGAGTCGTCGCCGCTGCCCCCGCACGCGCTGAGACCACCCATCGCCAGGAGGCCGGCGAGGGCGACGCCGGCGATGCGGCGCCGGCGGAGCCCCGAGGGGCGCAGAACCTGCTTGCTCATCGTGCTCTCCACTTCTCCGGACGGAACCGGTGCTCGAAACGTGTTTGGTGGTGAGACTGCTCCTCGCAGGTCACGGGTTCCCTCGATCCGGGTCACGAGTTGATGACGTCGGCAACCGGGTGGTCCACGCGGCCGATGCTGGCCCGGAGTGGCTAGTTATGTATGCTCCCGGCGAGCCACGATGACGTAGTTCATCCGGGGGGATGTGGTTGACCCTTTTGCGCCCCCGCGGCTCCGATGCATCACACCGATCGGAAAGTGTCTTCATGCTGCGCAGCCACCCCTATGGGGCCCAGTTCCTGTCGGCCAAGGACAGCCCAGAGCTGTTCGAGGCCCTCGATGAGCGCGTCCTGTTCCGCTACAGCGCCAAGAACCCCAGCGTCTCGGACCGTCTCGAGGCCCACGCTGCCGAGCGGTTCGGCGTCGCAGGGGCGTTGACCTGCCCCAACGGGACACAGGCCCTGCGTCTGGCCCTGCTCGCCACCCGACCGGTGTCGGGCAGCCGGATCCACATCCCTGCCGTCACGTTCGTTGCCGTCGCGGGTGCAGTGCTCTCCCTCGGGCTCATCCCCGTCTGTGTCGACGTCGACGACAACTTCGCTCTCGACCCGTCCCTGCTGCCGGAGGATGCCGAGCGGGTCATTGTCGCTCACATGGACGGCATGGTCGCGCCGATTCCGCAGGGCCCCGAGTTCGTCATTGAGGACTCGGCCCAGGCCATGGGCGGTCGGCACGCGGACGGTCAGGCCGTCGGATCGGTGGGCTTCGCGGGCACCTTCAGCTTCCACCACGCCAAGGTCCTCACCTCGGGTGAGGGCGGACTGGTCGTCAGCCGCTTCAGCCACGCACGCGACCTCATGCGCAGCTACTCCGACCACGGTTCGGCCCGGGAGCAGGGCAAGTACCCCCAGTGGAACGAGGGTGCGTTCTTCGGCGAGAACCTCACCAGCAACGAGGCCGTGGCAGCCGTCCAGCTCCAGCAGTTCCGCGCTCTCGACCACATCCTCGAGCGGCTCGAGCGCCATCACACTGCCGCGGTGTACGCCCTGGCCGGAGTCGACTCGGTGAGCGTGGTGCCCCGCACCGTCGGTGACCCCAAGGTCTCGGTCCACCTCGAGTTCGACGACCCCCGGACCCGCACGGAGGTCCAGGCGGAGCTCGATGCTGCCGGTCTTCCGTCGTGGAGCCTGGACAAGTACCTCCTTCCCGACCACCCGGTGCTCACGAGCAAGGCTTCGCTGTTCGCCGACGGCTATCCGTGGTCGCTCGACCCCGAGGCCACCCACGTGTCCCGCGACGGGTTCGAGTCGACGCGGGCGCACCTGGCCCGCCGCCTCGTGCTGCCACTGGCCCCGGAGATGAGTGACGGGGAGCAGGACGACCTCGTCGCGCGCTACGTCACCGCCCTCGGAGCGTCGACGTGACACAGGACCTTCAGCTCGCCCAGCCGTTGTGGCGCGCCTGCAACAACGTCGACGAGTTCCTCCGTGAGGCGAACGCCCACGTGCTGGGTGCACCCGTTCCGGTCCTCACCGAGGATCGCGCCGACCTGCTCGAGAGCCTGACGGCGGCACAGGACCTCTACGAGCTCGACAGCACTGTGCCGCGCTCCGGTACCGCCGTCGTCCTGGGTCTCGACGGTGAGGTTCGCACTGCCGTCGAGGCGCTCCTGGCCAAGCGGGTAGAGGTGCTCCGCGACTCCATCGAGGCGTATGCCGTTGAGCCGGTCGGGGACCTGATCGTCGTGGCGCCCTACCCACAACTCGACCACGGGATCCTCGACCGGGCGCGCGTCACGGCCCAGGCGACTGGCGCGACGGCCCGCCTCATCACGGGCCGCGACGCGGCATCGCTCACGTGGTTGCTCGCGAAGCAGATGGTCCGGCGGCGCGACACGCTCGTCCGTTCCGCCGTGGTCAGTGGAACCGCCAACCTTCCACTGGACCAGGGCGACGTCGTCGTGATCGGCTCGCGTGACGTCGAGACGGAGCCCGTGGACCAGCTGTTGCTGGGGCAGGCCTGGCGACAGGTGGTCTTCCACGGGCACGGGACCGAGGACAGCATCAACCTCGGAGAGTTCACCGTGTGCGGCCGAAACGACGCCGTTGCGGACGTCGCAGCCACCACGGTTCGTCCCAAGTGCGGCTACGGACTCGGCTGCTACAAGTCCGATGACACGCTCATCTCCCTCGCTCGGCTGCGCGCCTCGCACGTCGTCATGGCCTCCTGCTGCAACGCCACCTTTGCGCCGAACCGCCTGTACGGCGCCAAATACCTCTTGCTGCTCAACGGGATCGACGGTGTCGCCCAGAGTCTCTTGGTCTCGCCGATGGTCCACGACGCCGATCACGCCGAGCTGGCTTCCTGGCTTCCGGCGATGCGTCGGCAGGAGCTCGTGGCGTCCGGTCCGGCCATGTCTGACATCCACCCGTTCACACCCTTCGTCAACATCGGCCTGCCACCGACGCCGGGGGAGCCGGTGGCGCCGACCACCCTCGACCTGCCCGACACCACCCGTGTGTCCGAGCTCAGCACGACCGTGCAGGGCCTGCTGTCGAGTGGACTGCTGTCGGCATCGCACCCGATGCACAAGGGTCTGCTCGCGCTCGCCCGCAAGATCGAGTCCGAGATGGCCCGCGGCGTCAGAGGGACGGCCGACCGTTGGGCGGAGTTCACGACCTCGCTGCGCGCAGACGTGCAGTCCCTCGACCTCCGGATCGCCAAGGGCATCGCCCGCGACCCCGAGGACCCGATCCTCGACTTCCCCCAGTACTTCGGCGACCGGAGCGAAGTTGACCCCGACACCGTCGCGGACGTGACGTGCATGTGTGGGCTCGAAGCAGTGGAGTGGAAGCGACGCCCGCTACTCGGACACCTGTTGGTGACCACCGCCATGGTCTGCCCCCGTTGTGGCGACGTGCGTTTCAGCACGCCGGGGGCACCCGACGTGTCCGTGACCATGCCCACCGACCTCACCGCAGGTGACGCGATCCCGGGGCAGCTGACCCTGTCGTCACCGACCGACCGCGTGGTCCACGTCGGCATGTTCGTCCCTCGCTACATGCGCGAGGCCTACCCGACACCGGCCCCGATCAAGGTGAAGATCCGGGGCGGCGAGAGCGCCACCGTCGAGCTCGTCCTCGCGGCCCACGAGGACGTCACCCCACAGGCCTACTACGCGACGGCCTATGCCGTCAGCGACCTTTCGCTCGTCACAGTCCGTCAGCGATTCGCGATCCACCCCCGTGGAGGAACCCCCTGATGCAGCTCCCCGACACCTATCGCCAGTTCCTGTCGAAACCCGGGCCACGCACCGCCATGGGGTGGTCCGTCCTCGGCCGGCTCCCGCTCTATCTCACGGCCCTGGCCGTTGCCCTCTTGAGCATCGAGCGCAAGGACAGCCTCGTCACCACGGGCGGTCTCCTCGCGGCATACAGCGTGGGTAGTGCCGTGGCGGGACCACTGGTGGCCCGGTGGATGGATCGGCGGGGTCAGGCCGTGCCGCTCATCGCCACTGCCGTCACCCATGTGGTCAGCCTCGCGACGTTCAGCCTGACCGTCGCTCCGACGGTTGGCCAGGTCGCGCTCATGGCTGTTGCCGGCGCTACCATCCCGCCCACCTCGGCCAGTGTGCGTGCGCTCTGGGGGACCCTGCCGCTCGGTGAAGACGGACGACGAGGTGCCTACGCCCTCGAAGCCGTCCTCGGTGAGGTCTTCGTCATCGCGGGTCCCATCGGTCTGTCAGCAGCCCTGCTCGTGTCCACGCCCACGGTGGCGCTCATCGTCGGGTCCTGCATGACCGCCGCAGGCGCCATGGGCCTGGCCACGACCGGGGTCTCGCGTGCCTGGCGAGCCGAAGAGAGCGAGGGGGGACGCCACATCCTCGGACCGCTGTCCAAGCCGGCGTTCGTCGGTCTCCTCGCCGTGATGCTCACCGCCGCAGCAGCGGCCGGGACGTTCTCACTACTCATCCCCGTGTTCGCCGAGAACGAGGGCTCGGCCGACCAGGCCGGTCTGCTCTTCGGTTGCTGGGGGATCGGAAGCGTCATCGGTGGCCTCTGGTTCGGGCGGCGCAAGCCCTCCACAACACCGATCACCCGGCAGTTCCTGATCGCCCTCGGCCTCGTAACCATCGGGCTGGCGCTCCCGATCCTGGCGCGCGACGTCCCGACCATGATCGCGGCGCTCGCCGTCGGTGGTGTGGCCATTGCACCGTTGAGCATCGTCGAGTACGAGCTGATCCAGCGCATGGCACCCAAGGCCTACATCACCGAGGCCTTCACCTGGGTGCAGACCGCCAACGTCGGGGGCAGCGCGATCGGCGCCCAGGTGACCGGCCTGGTGGTGGCCGCCAAGGGCATCACGGCCGGACTCTGGCTGGCGCCCCTGTGCGGCGCAGTCGCCGTCCTCCTCACCCTCGGCCTGGCCAAGGTCTGGAACGCCGCAGCGATCCCGGCGCCCGCCGACGCGGAGGAGGTGACGGCAACCCGATGACGACGACGACCAACATCGAGTCGGGTGCACGTGTCGCCGGGCCCTCGGCCCACCACGTCCTCGACCTCGGCATCGGCGACGCGGAGCAGATCCACAGCCAGGCCCGTGACTGTGCCGCGAGGTACGCCAACACCGAGGACCCGCAGTTCCACGAGGACCTGGGTGAGCTCGCCGAGCACTGCCCACCGGCACTGCGCCGTGGCCTGCGCCGGTTCCGCACCTCGGTCCACGCAGAGACGCTGATCGTCCGCGGGCTCACCGTCGACGACGAGGCGCTCGAGCCGACCCCTCCGTCCTGGTCACAGGCCCGCACCGTGGGGGTGCACCACGCCTTCACCGCAGCGCTCGTGGCGTCCGCCCTGGGGGAGTGCATCGGGTGGGGCACCCAGCAGGCCGGGCGACTCATCACCGACATCGTCCCCACTCGCGGGATGGAGGAGAGCCTCGTGAGCTCGTCGAGTGCCCTCGAGCTCGGGTGGCACACGGAGGACGCCTTCAGCGACTACCGAGCCGACTATGTCGGGCTGTTCGGGCTTCGCGACACCGGCGCGGCCGCAACCACCATCGCCTCCGTCGACGTCGACGAGCTCCCCGCCGCGGTCCGAGCGACGCTCTTCGAGGAGCGTTTCATCACCCACCCGGACGACGCCCACGACAGCGAGGCGGGCGCGGGACTGCGACCCACGCCGATCCTGTCCGGTCACCGGGAGGCACCTCTGTTGCGCATCGACCGCGACTTCACCGAAGTCCACACGGCCGATGACGACGTCGCGCACGCTGCTCTGCGCCACGTTCGCGCCCACCTCGACGAGCGCATCGTCGAGGTGCCGATGCGGCCCGGAGACATGGTCTTCCTCGACAACCGCAAGGTCGTCCACGGTCGGCGCCCCTTCACCCCCAGGTACGACGGCACCGATCGATGGCTCAAGCGGGTCAACGTCGTCGTCGACCTCACTCGCACCGCCGCCGGACGGCATGACCTCGAAAGAAGGATCATCGGATGACCCAGCCCCTGCTCGACTCACGTCCAGTGTCCGCCGCGAACGGCCGCCCCGAGCACCGTCGCAGCGTCCTCGTCGTCGACGCGCGACCGGGCACCTTCACGGACCGGGCGTACGAACGCACCGACGTGGACATCGTCCTCCTGCGTTTCCCCGGTGAGATCGACCCGACCTACCGCGAGCGCACCGAGCACCTGCCGTGCTTCGAGGTTCGGGCGGAGGAGAGCGACGCCGCAAACGCCGATCGCTACACCGAGTTCGCTGCCGGTCTGCCCCAGGCCCCGACGTACTTCTGCAACCCGCATGAGCCGCTCCAGGCGCAGGCGCAGGCGTTTGCCGGTCTGGTCGGCCTTCCCCACCTCAGCCCGCTGCAGGTGGAGCGGGTTCGCAAGAAGCCGGCGATGAAGGAGCGCTACGCCGAACTGGGTATGCGGTGTGCAGCGTTTGCTTCGGTGAGCACGGCGCAGGACGTGGTCGACTTCGCCGACCGCACTGGGTGGCCGGTCATCGTCAAGCCGACGGACTCGTTCGCCTGCATCGACACCTATCGCGTCGAGGGACCCGAGGGCATCCCCGAGCTGCGCAGCGAGCGGGACTGGACGGTGGAGGAGTTCATCCAGGGCCGCGAGTTCCAGCTCTGTGCTCTCGTGTTGGACGGCCGGGTGACGGCTGCCTATCTCTCCCTCAACCCGCGCCCCATCCTCGAGGTCCTCGACGGGGCGATGAACGCCAACATCACCTTCGCCCGTGGAGAAGTGCACCCCGTCGACGAAGTGGAGCTGTGCCAACGACTCGTCGACGCCTTCGAGATCGACCACGGCTACTTCCACGGCGAGTGCTGGGTCACCGAGGAGGGTGAGTTCGTCATGGGAGAGGTCGCCGCGCGCATCTCCGGATGCGAGGTCCCCGAGAACCATGGGCGGGCCTATGGCTGGGACGTCCACCGCTCCATCCTCGACACCTATGTCGGCCTCGAGCCGACGCTGGACTATTCCCGGGATCGGTCGGTGGGCGACCTGCTGCTGCCGACCGGGCACGGCGTGGTCACCCGCGTCTCCGACTGGGCGGACCTCGAGGCCCTCGAGGGTGTGACCGGCGGCCGGATCAAGGTCACCGAGGGCGAAGAACTGAGCCCGCCGCGCGCTTCCATGGCGTCGAGCGGATACGTGCACGTCGAAGGGGAGAACGTGGCCGAGGTCATCGAACGCATGCAGAACATCCTGGACAACTACGTCATCGAGATCGACGGTCGCCAGGCGACGGGAGCCGTGGCATGAGTGCGCCCCAGACCGTCTTCGTGGGCGGCCCCATCCAGTACGCCCGACTTCCCGGTGCCTCGCACTTCGACCTGCGCCTGCGCGCCCTGCTCGACGGGGTCCATGACGTGCTCCGCGACGCCGGGCACGAGGTCACGTCTGCCCACGTCGCGGAGGACTACGGCGACGGAGTCGTGCCGACCCCGGACCACGTCACGACACGGGACTTCACCTTTGCCCGCGACTGCGACGTCTACGTTGCCTGCCTGCCCATGTCGGACGGCCGGCCCTACCGCAGCGACGGAACCCACATCGAGCTCGGGTGGATGTCTGCACGTGGCGCTCGCTGCGTGATCATGTGGGACCGCGAGCACGCCGACGCCTACTCGTTCCTCGTCCAGGGCCTGCCGTCGGTGAGCCCCGTCGTGTTCGTCGACCTCGACGACTTCTTCGCCGACCCGGCGATCCTGCTCGGCGCGATCGGCGACGCCGCCGGTCGTTCGGCGGCCGACCTCGTGACGGCGAACGCCGAATGACCCCCGTCCGAACGCTCTCGTCCCTTTGCCCAACGCCGATCGCCCCCGAAGGAACTGCACTGTGACGATCACCCTCACGCAGGCCCGCACCACGCCGCGCAGCGACCGCTCGAAGTACCTGTTCATCCGGGTGCAGGAGGCCTGCAACGCCGACTGCTTCTTCTGCGAGTTCGCTCTGTCCAAGGACCCTTACCGGTTCCCACTCAGCCAGATGGAGCAGCTGGCCTCCGAGGCTCGTGAGCAGGGGGTGGGCGTCATTCGGTTCACCGGAGGTGAGCCGCTGATGCACCCGCAGGTCCTGGAACTGGTCCGCGCCTGCTCGGAGCAGGGACACGAGGTCTCGATGATCACCAATGGTGTCGCGTTGGCTCGCTACGCCGATGAACTCGTCGAGGCCGGACTCAGCCAGGTGATCATCAGCCTCGACAGTCCCGACCCGGACACCCACAACACCTACCGCCGGACGCCGAAGTTGTTCGAGAAGGCCGTGGAGGGACTGGCCGCGCTGGACGGACGCGTCCTCGCGCGCGTCAACACGGTGGTCGGGCCGCACAACTACGCCGACATGACCCGCATGCAGGAGGTGCTCGAGGGCCTCGGCGTCGCCCAGTGGGAGCTGTCGCCGATCAAGCTCGCGCGCCCGGTGCGCTACCCCGATCCGGCGCACGTCATCGAGACCTGTGCATCCATCTATGACGCCTCGCGCCCCGGTGCGCTGATCCCCATGGGTGAGCCCTTCTATGGTGCGACGGCCATGGAGCAGGAGGCCTACTTCGAGACCGGTCAGGTGCCGCGCCCCAACGGAGCCGTCTGCCATGTCACGGACGACGTGCGCTTCCTCGATCCCAAGAACGGGCGCCTCTTTGCCTGCAGCCTGCTGCCGCACCGCGACCCCACCGGGATCGAGAGCGGTGACGCAGGTGGCGTCGACGGTGGGGTCATCGACCTGGGCACGCCTTCGTTCCGACTCCACCAGGAGCATTTCCGCGAGCGCGGTCCCCAGGTGTGCCAGGGATGCTCGACCACGGCTGCGGGCTACAGCAACACCGTGGACGCGCACGGGGGTGTCGAGCTGTGGAGCTACTGACACCGGGACCGATCCGGACTGCAACCCTCACTGCAACCCTCGGGAGCGAGGGATGAACCGCCTCCTCACTGCGGTCCGCCTGCCCGCCACGCCGTCGGTGGCCGACCTCCTGGTCGTCGAGATCATCGGTGCCTCGGCCAAGGACCTCGAGATCGACTCTGCGCGCGTCCACGACGAGGGGAAGGCCTCCGCTGTCCTGTGCATCGGCACGCTGCCCGACCTCAGCGCCCCGTCGCCACTGCTCGTGCGCGGATCCCGGCCGGTCCCGGGCGAGGACGGGATCCGAGGACTGCAGGTGTGCACGGATGCGTCACCGCGCATGTCGTCCAGCGCGGGCTACGCCTCGGGTATGCAGCACGTCGGCAACTTCCTTCCGCCGATTGCGCGCACGCCTGCCCGGACGGGACCGCTCGACCTCACGGCCCAGTGGTTCGTCGACCCGGATGCCGTCGGTGAACACCACGTTCTGGCGCTGCTGGGCGCAGCGACCGAGGTGACGACGTATGCCGCGAGCCCGGTCGTGTCCGTCGCGCTGGCGCTCGGGCTGACCGTGCACGTCGACGAAGGACCCGACACGGGTTGGGACGTGCTGCCGGAGCACCTCGATCTCGCGGACTCGGCAGAGGTTCTGGGGCACGTACGCCAGACGTTCACACCACTCACCGCACGCGACAAGGCCGATGCCGGAGCGGGACCGCGCGTGGCCCGTCTCCTGCGGCAAGCGGCATACCTTCCGTTCTGATGCTTCGACCCCAGGAGGGGACATCCACATGGAGACCACAGTGACGACGACCGCGGGGCCGACCCGGCGCATCCTGTGCAGCTCGGTCGACTTCGGCTTCGGCTCTGCCGGCAAGATGCTGAGCATCCTCGAGCACCTGGGGGACTGCCGACTCACCGTCGTGGGCTCGGAGCTCCTGGCCAGCATCACCTCCACTCCCGGTGACGGAGCGTTGGGGCCAGCGCTCGAGTGGATCGAGAAGGACGACATCCGGGTCGAGGACTTCGACGCCGCCCTCGTCATCCTCGACCCCGTCCTCGCGACCGAGCTCACCGAGCGGGGTCTGCCGGTGGTCTACGTGGACAGCCTGCCGCACATCTGGGGGCCGGCCGATCCGATCTGCACGGAGGTGTTCGCCTACTGCGCACAGGCGACGACACAAGGCGAGCAGCGCTTCGAGGCGCTGGCCGACGTGCACGCACTCGACTGGGTCGAGCCGATCATCAGCGTGCGGGAGCCGGGGGAGCGCGACGAGGAACTCGCGGTCGTCAACGTCGGCGGGGTGCACTCTCCGCATCTGGTCGGTGGCACGTCTCCCTACGTCGCCACCGTCGTCCTCCCCACTGTCCACGCGTTGCTCGCGGCTGGCCGCACGGTCCGGGTGGCCGGGAACGTCGGTGGCCCCGTGGCTGAGGCCCTGACAGAACTCGGCGTCCCCTCCGGTGTCATGGCGCGACCCGACTTCCTCACCCTCGTCGGGTGCGCCGGCCTCCTCGTCACCTCGCCCGGCATGACCGCGATGCTCGAAGCCGGTGCCGCCCGGACGCCGACCATCCTGCTTCCGCCCCAGAACCTCAGCCAGATCCTCAACGCCGACTGCCTCGCTGGCCAGGTCTCGCACCGTCGTATCGACTGGCCGGACCAGTGGCTCAGCCGAGCGACCGTCGAGGCGGCCCGGATGCACGGCGAGGAAGCCGCGCTCGACGTGATCTACGCCGGCATCGAACGCATCGCTGACCGCCCCGAAGCGTCCGACTGGGTGCTCGCGCAAGTTGCGGATCGCCTCGTCGACGCTGACTCCTGGCTGTCCGACCGGGTCGCCGCTGTGGGCACGGACGGTGCGCGTCGCGTCGCGACCCACGTTCGCCGGGCCGCTGCCGCCTGAGATCGTCCTTCCTGCTCCGTGGCAGGCTGAGCGCGTGATCGTGTCGACCGAGCCCCTTGAGTGGCGCCCCAGGGTGATCGTCATCGGGGGTGGCATCGCCGGGCTCACAGCGGCGCGCGATCTGCTCGTGTCGATGCCGAGAGCCAGCGTGGTGCTCGTTGACGCCTCCGACCGGGTGGGTGGCAAGGTGCGTCGCGAGGAGATCGGCGGGCACCTCGTCGACGTCGGTGCGGAGGCGATGCTGGCCGTGCGACCCGAGGCCCTCGATCTCGTAAGCGGGCTGGCCGACCCGGCGGATGTCGTGACACCGACCACGACCTCGGCGCGTGTCTGGTCGCGCGATGGGCTGCATCCGTTGCCGCGCACCCGAATTGGCGTCCCGTTCGCCGATTCCGTAGTGGCCGGGCTCCTCACCACCGACGAGGAGTCGCGCATGCGCGCCGAGACCGAGGCGCCCGACGTGGGCGATGACGTGTCCGTTGCCGACTACATCGGTGGTCGGTTGGGCTCCGCTGTCGTCGACCGTCTCGTGGAGCCACTCCTCGGCGGTGTGTATGCCGGTGAGTCCCGTCGGTTGTCCCTGCGGGCCACGATGCCCGCGGTCTGGGCCATCGCGCAGGCTCGCGGATCCCTGCTCGCGCCACCGGTCGTCGACCCCCAGGCGGGCACGGCGCGGCCGCCGTTCATCGGCATTGCCGGTGGCGTGGGCAGGCTGGCCGACCTGCTCGCCGCCGACATCGAGCAGCGCGGGGGAGTCATCGAGTCGGGCACGATCGTGCGCGGTCTCGAGCGCACCCAGAGTGGATGGTCCGTCCTCAGCGGACCGACGACCCAGCCGCGCCGGCTCGAGGCGGATGCGGTCGTCGTGGCCGTGCCCCCGCCAGCCGCCGCGCGGCTGCTGGGGCCGGTCTCCGCATCGGCCAGCACCGCCCTGGCCGAGATCGAGATGGCCTCGGTCGCCGTCATCACCCTTGCCGTTCCGAAGGCCGAGGTCGCATCGTGGGAGGGCTCGGGCTTCCTCGTTCCTCCGGTCGATGGTCGTGGCATCAAGGCCAGCACGTTCAGCTCCGCCAAGTGGGGCTGGCTCGCAGCGGAAGGTGACGACACGGCATACCTCCGGGCGTCTGTGGGACGCGCGGGCGAGACGGCGTCGCTGCAGCGCGACGATGCCGAACTCGTCGACCTTGCCGTTCGCGAGATCTCCGAGGCGGTCGGCGCCCCACCGCTCACTCTCGTCGACAGCCACGTCCAACGGTGGGGTGGCGGTCTGCCGCAGTACACCGTGGGACACGTCAACCGCATCGCCCGCGTGAGCCAGGCGGTCTCGGAGGTTCCTGGTCTCGAGGTCGCGGGCGCGGCCTACCGGGGCATCGGGATCCCGGCCGTCATCGCGTCCGCCCACGCAGCGGCCGCGGCCACGACGACCCACCTGAGGGCGGTCGCGGCGCGCGCGGGAGAATGAGGGCATGAGCACCCCGACCGGCCGTCCCGCCCCGACCAAGCCCACCCCCACCCAGATGCGCGAGATCAACGAGTCGATCCGCTACACGATGTGGTCGGTGTTCGAGGTGACCGAGCCGCTCGGCAAGGACGACCGGGCCGCGATGACGGCCGAGGTCGAGGAGCTCGTCGCCGATCTCGAGTCCGGCGATGTCGTCGTGCGCGGCTTCTATGACGTTGCGGGGCTGCGCGGCGACGCCGACCTCATGGTGTGGTGGCACGCGGAGCGCATCGAGGACCTCCAGGACGCCTATCACCGCCTGCTCCGGACGGACTTCGGCGCGCACCTGTCCTCGGTGTGGTCCAACGCGGCGATCCACCGGCCGGCGGAGTTCAACAAGAGCCACGTGCCCGCCTTCATGGCCGGTGAGGACCCCCGCGCCTATGTCTGCGTCTACCCCTTCGTGCGGTCCTACGAGTGGTACCTGCTCGAGGAGAACGAGCGTCGCGACATGCTGCGCGAGCACGGCCAGATGGCACGCGAGTTCCCCGACGTGCGCGCCAACACGATCTCGTCGTTCGCGCTCGGCGACTACGAGTGGATCCTCGCGTTCGAGGCCGATGAGCTGCACCGCATCGTCGACCTCATGCGTGAGCTCCGCCCGTCGCGGGCGCGGCTGCACGTGCGCGAGGAGGTGCCGTTCTTCACCGGCCCCCGCGTCGCCGTCGCGGACCTCATCGCCCGCCAGCGCTGACCCCAACCGTCGCCCGTTTCCCGCCGCCCCCGGAAAACGGGTCCGGAACAAGGGAACTGTTGTCTTGCTCGGGAACGGTTTACCTTGCTTGGGTCGGGGCATGCGTCGGCCCTGCGTCATCCCCAGCCCGGGCTTGCGGTGCTCCGTTGTCCACAGATGCGGAACGACCCCTACCGGCAGCGGGCTGTCGGACCTGAGTGTCGTGGGATGACTCTCGACGACCTCGTGCGGATCGCCAGCACCCAGCACGGCATGTTCACGACGAAACAGGCACACACCCTCGGGATCGGTCGCAAAGCGTTGCGCGACTGGGTCCGAGCCGGGGTGCTGCTCCACCCTTCACGCGGTTTGTATGCCGTGTCCTCCCTTGTCGACACCTCTCCCGTTGCGTGGCAACGCCACATGGCCGCGGGCGCGCACCTCCTCTACTCCGACGCGGCACTCACTGGTGTGACGGCCGTGCTGGCCCACGAGTTGCCTGTCTGGGGATGCCAACTCGGCCGTCCGGAAATACTGCGGCCGATTGAGCGGCAGGCGGGCGCGAAGCCGTTTCGCGTCCGGCCACTGCGAACCGAGCGGGTGGACGGGCCGTGGGGTCACTGTGTGCCGCTGGCGGAGGCCCTGGTCCAGCTGTGCCTGGACCACGGCATCCTTCAGGGAGTCGTGTCGGCTGACGCTGCTCTCCACCGGAAGCTGGTCACGCTGGACGAGCTCACAGCGGCGGTCAACGCGGTTGCCGCCTGGTCGGGGTCGCACCGTCCGCGAGCGATGATGACCCACGTCGATGCCAAGTGCGAGTCCGTGGCAGAGAGCCGAGCCCGCTTCGAATTCGGCTCACACGGCATACACGTTGTTTCGCAGGTGGAAGTGCGGCGAGCCGACGGGTCCCTCATCGGACGTGCGGACTTCGGTGTCGAGGGGACAAACGTGCTCGTCGAGGTCGACGGCAAGGTGAAGTATGCCGACGGGGATCCTCAGGTTCTCTGGAAGGAGAAGCGTAGGGAGGATGACATGCGCGCCGAGGGGAAGATCTTTGTGCGAATCACGTGGGCCGACCTCGAGACACCGGGAAAGTCGTCGGCGAAAGTCCGCCGAGCGATGTTGGCCGAGAGCGCGTGAGGCCAGACTGGTTCGCAAGGGAAAGAGTTCCCGAGCAAGAGATCAGTTCCCTTGTTTGAGACCCCTTTTCCGGGGGCGGCGGGAAAGGGGTGACTGGTGGGTTCAGTTGGTGGCGTCGGTGGCCGGACGCAGGGTCATGGCGATGCTGTTCATGCAGAAGCGCTGGTCCGTCGGGGTGTCATAGCCCTCACCCTCGAAGACGTGGCCCATGTGGCTGCCGCAGTTCGCGCAGCGAACCTCGACACGCGGGCGGCCCGGCAGCGAGGCGTCCTCGATGAACTCGACCGAGTCGCCGGCGAGCGGGCTGTAGAAGGACGGCCAGCCGCAGTGGCTGTCGAACTTCGTGCCCGAGGTGAACAGCTCGGCACCGCAGGCGCGACACGAGTAGACGCCCTCGGTCTTGGTGTCGGTGTACTCACCGGCGTAGGGGCGCTCCGTGCCGGCCTGACGCAGGACGGCGTATTCCTCGGGGGTGAGCTCGGCACGCCACTCCTCGTCGGACTTGGTGACGGCATACGTGCGGTTCGTGGGCTCCATGTCAAGAGCAAACCACGAAGTCCTCGGGAACGTTCCCGGGGCCTCGCCCTGCGCGGACGAGAGAGCTCAGCAGTCGGACAGGTCTCGATGACTAGGCTGAGCGGCATGGCGACCCCCACCACGATGGAGATCGACGGCCCCGATGGTGTCCGCGAGGTGCGCCTGTCGAGCCCCGACCGGCTCATGTGGCCCGGTGTCGGGATCACCAAAGGTGACCTTGCGGCATACATGGTCTCTGTCGGTGAACCGCTCGTGCGCGCCATCGGTGACCGACCGGTCACGCTGCAACGCTTCCCCGAGGGGATCGAGGGCGAGGAGTTCTGGTCCAAGAACCCGCCGAAGGGGATGCCGGACTGGATCCGGACCGTGTCGTGCCGCTATCCGTCGGGGCGCCGCCACTCGCAGCTCGTCGTCGATGAGCCCGCCGCTGCGGTGTGGGCCGTGCAGATGAACACTGTGACGTTTCATCCCTGGCCGGTCCGCACCGCCGACAACGACAATCCCGACGAGTTGCGGATCGACCTCGACCCGCAACCGGGCCGGAACTTCACCGACGCGGTCGAGGCGGCCATCGCGCTGCGTGAGGTGCTCGGCGAGGTGGGTCTCACCGCTTGGGCCAAGACGTCCGGCAACCGCGGCGTCCACGTCTTTGCTCGCATCAGGCCGAGCCACGAGTTCCTCGACGTTCGCCACGGCGTGATCGGCATCGCTCGGGAGCTCGAACGCCGCCTCCCTGACCTCGTGACCACGTCCTGGTGGAAGGAGGAGCGGGGTGAGCGCGTCTTCGTCGACTTCAACCAGGCCTGTCGCGACCGGACGATCGCGTCCGCCTACAGCCCGCGGCCGCTCGAGGGCGCGCCGGTCTCGATGCCGGTCTCGTGGGAGGACCTGGCCACCGTGGCTCCGGGCGACTTCACCATCCTCACCGTCCCCGAGATCGTTGCCGACCGCGGTGACGCCTGGGAGGGCATGGACGTCGCGGTCGGCGACATCGCACCCGCGCTCGCCCTGTGGGATGCGGACGTCGAGCGGGGTCTGGGCGAGCTGAACTTCCCGCCGGACTACCCGAAGATGCCAGGCGAGCCGCCGCGCGTGCAGCCGAGCAAACGTCGCACCGATCGGGCCGACGAGGACTACATGAAGCCCAAGGCCGAGCGCGACGCGGACCTTCGCACGCAGTGGGGTATGCCGGTCGTGCCACCGATCGCTCCCATGCTCGCCAAGCCCTCCAAGAAGCTGGTCGAGGGCGAGGTGAGCTATGAGCCGAAGTGGGACGGGTTCCGCTCGATCATCTATCGCTCCGGCGACCAGGTCGAGATCGGCAGCCGCAACGAGAAGCCGATGACCCGCTACTTCCCGGACGTGGTCGAGGCGGTGCGCGCGAACTTCCCGGACAAGTGCGTCGTCGACGGCGAGATCATCCTCATCCGCCCCGGCGAGGACCGGTTGGACTTCGAGTTGCTGCAGCAGCGCATCCACCCGGCGGCGAGTCGGGTCAAGAAGCTGGCGGCCGAGACGCCCGCATCCTTCGTCGCCTTCGACCTGTTGGCGCTGGGGGAGCGAGACCTCACGGGCGAGCCGTTCGAGGTGCGCCGCGCCGAACTCGAGAAGGCCTTCGCCTCGGTCGAGGCGCCCATCCATCTGACCCCCGCGACGCGGGACGTGGACGTGGCCAAAGGGTGGTTCCAGCAGTTCGAGGGGGCCGGTCTCGACGGGGTCATGGTCAAGCCCCTCGACGGCGCCTACGAGCAGGACAAGCGCACGATGCACAAGTACAAGCACGAGCGCACCGCGGACTGTGTCGTCGCGGGATATCGCACGCACAAGAGCGGTGACGACCTCGTCGGCTCACTGTTGCTCGGCCTCTACGACGAGGAGGGCGGCTTGGCCAGTGTCGGCGTCATCGGGGCCTTCCCGATGGCTCGGCGCAAGGAACTCTTCGAGGAGCTGCAGGAGTGGGTGACGGATTTCGACGATCACCCATGGGCCTGGGCCAAGCAGGAGGAGGGCACACGCACGCCGCAGAACTCCGCCGGTTCGCGATGGGCGGCAGGCAAGGACCTGTCGTTCACCCCGCTGCGCCCCGAGCGCGTCGTCGAGGTCCGCTACGACCACATGGAGGGTGTGCGCTTCCGGCACACGGCCCAGTTCGTCCGGTGGCGCACCGACCGTGACCCGCAGTCCTGCACCTATGCCCAGCTCGAGGAACCCGTCTCCTACGACCTCGCCGACGTCCTCGATGCCTGAACCGGCCGGAACCCGCCGGGCGGTCCGTGCGGCAGCTGCTGTGGGGGCGACCACCACGATCGCGAGCGCAGCAGGCTCACTGGCCGCGGCGGCATACTTTGCTCGTCGTGTCCTCACCCCGGAACGCGACCGGCCCGACGACGTGCAGATCCTCGACGTCCGCGGCGAGCGGGTCCTGCTGTCCGCGACGGCCGAGACGGTGGTGCCCGGCCGCTACGGGCTGTGGCTCGACAACGGGCTCGGGCACGTGCGTCTCGGTGGCCTCACCGGGTCGGACGTGGCGGAGGGAACCGTCGAGCGCGAGGTTCTCGGCGTCGACTCGGGCGAACTGGTCGTGGGTGGTGCCCGCTTCAACGGCTACCACTACGCGGGGACTCCGGATGTCGCCCTGGGGCTGCCCACCGAGCACGTCGACATCGTGGGAGAACTCGGGAGCATGCCGGCCTGGGTGGTGCCGGCCAGCGGCGGTCGTGGGTCGCGGTGGGCGGTCCTCGTCCACGGACGCGGCGCCCGTCGCGAGGAAGTCCTGCGGGCGCTGCCCTCGCTGCACGAGGCCGGATGGACCTCACTGGTGCCGACCTATCGCAACGACGAGGACGTCCCGGCCGGGCCGGACGGTCGCTACAACCTCGGCCTGTCGGAGTGGCGCGACATCGAGTCGGCCGTCGAGTATGCCGTGGAGTCCGGTGCCGATGAGGTCCTCGTCGTCGGTTGGTCGATGGGTGGCGCCATCGCGTTGCAGTTCCTTGATCGGTCGCCCCTGGCCGACCTCGTCTCCAAGGTGATCCTCGACGGGCCGGTCATCGACTGGGGCGACGTGCTCGACCACCACGCGCGAATGCACCGGGTGCCCAAGGCCGTCGGGGCGCTCTCACGCTCGATGATGGGTCGTCGCTGGGGCAAACGCCTCGTGGGGGTGCACGAGTCGGTCGATGTCGCGCAGACCGACTGG
The DNA here is from genome assembly GCF_042666395.1 of Knoellia pratensis. Lineage (NCBI taxonomy): Bacteria > Bacillati > Actinomycetota > Actinomycetes > Micrococcales > Intrasporangiaceae > Knoellia > Knoellia pratensis. The sequence continues at coordinate 314,010 of NZ_JBHTDJ010000004.1, forward strand.
GTGCGCCGGGCCGACGAGCTGCGGCACCCGATGCTGCTCATCCACTCCGCCGACGACGAGTTCGTGCCCGTGGGCCCGTCGCGGCTGCTTGCTCAACACCGACCCGACATCGTCAGCTATGAGGAGTGGCGGGTTGCTCGTCACTGCAAGGAGTGGAACACCGACCCGGAGCGCTGGCAGCAGCTCGTGACCGACTTCGCCCGATAGGCCGATCTGTGGGCGGGGGAATAGCCCGGCAAGGGCTGCCGTTGGCGCCCACGTGTGCACCCCGTCGACGACCCCTGTCCTGTGGCGCAGGCTCCCCGTGGATCTGAAGCTGGACGCCAGCGACCGCTGTCTGCGCTGACCGCCTCCGCCCTCAGCCCATTCAGTGTTCAGGAGTCCCGTCATGTCCAGCACCACCCCTGATGCCGCAGCGTCCGCGCCAGCAACCACGACCCCACGCAAACGCTCCGGCGTCCCCTTCTGGGCGCAGGTGTTCATCGGCCTCGCTGTCGGCGTCCTGCTCGGGTTCATCGCCCGTCAGTTCGACCAGGCCTGGCTCGCCGAGACGCTCAAGACCGTCGGCGGGATCTTCGTCCAGCTGCTCCGCGTCATCGTCGTCCCGCTCGTCCTCACGGCGATCATCGTCTCGATCGCCAACCTCCGGCAGGTGACCAACGCCGCGCGCCTCGCGGGGGAGACCCTGATCTGGTTCGCGATCACGGCCGCAGCCTCGGTCGTCGTCGGCATCACCCTGGGCCTCATCACGAACCCTGGCGCCCACGCCACGCTCGACACGAGTGCAGGTGCGGCACCGAGCCACACCGGCAGCTGGCTCGACTTCCTCACCTCGATCGTGCCGGGCAACTTCCTCGGCCTCGAGGTGTCGACGTCCGCCGAAGAGGGTGGAGCGCTCAGCTCCAGCCCGGACTTCAACATCCTCCAGCTCGTTGTCCTCGGCCTGGCCATCGGCGCGGCAGCACTCGCTGTCGGCGCCAAGGCGGACCCGTTCATCAACCTCACCCGCAGCGCCCTCGAGGTCTTCAGCAAGCTCGTCTGGTGGGTCATCAAGCTGTCGCCTCTCGGCACCGCTGCCCTCATTGGTTCGGCCGTCGCCAACTACGGCTGGGACCTGCTCGGACCACTCGCCCTGTTCACCGCTGACGTCTACATCGGCTGCGCCGTCGTGCTGCTCGTCATCTACCCGATTGTGGCTCGTGCCAACGGTTTGAGCCCGGTGAAGTTCTTTGCAGGTGCGTGGCCCGCGGTCCAGTTCGCGTTCGTCTCGCGCAGCTCGATCGGCACCCTGCCGCTGACCCAGCGCGTCGTGACGCACAACCTCGGCGTCTCGCGTGACTACGCGTCCTTTGCCGTGCCGATCGGTGCGACGACCAAGATGGACGGTTGCGCGGCGATCTACCCGGCACTGGCCGCGATCACCGTCGCCCAGCTCTTCGGGGTGGACCTCGGTCTGACTGACTACCTGCTCATCGCCTTCGTCTCCATCGTCGGCTCGGCGGCCACGGCAGGCCTCACCGGCGCGGTCGTCATGCTGACGCTCACCCTCTCGACTCTCGGTCTCCCGCTGGAGGGCGTCGGCCTGCTCCTCGCCATCGACCCGATCATCGACATGATCCGCACCGCCACCAACGTGGCCGGACAGGCTCTCATCCCGACGATCGTCGCCAAGCGCAACGGTCTGCTCGACCAGTCGGTCTATGACAGCAACACGTTCGGTGGGGCCGATGCCCGACTCGAACTGGACGAGGACGAAGTCACGGTGGCCCCCGCCGCCGACGAGACCCGCATCGCGGTTCCCGCGTGACCACGGCAGGACCGCGGCTCTCGCTGCTCGACCTCGCCACGGTGGGCCGTGACCAGTCCATCGGTGAGGCCCTCGAGACCAGCGTGACCCTGGCGCAGAAGGCGGACTCGCTCGGCACGTTCGAGCGCCTGTGGTTCGCCGAGCACCACAACATGCCGTCGATCGCGTCGGCGGCCACCGCGGTCCTGCTCGCGCACGTCGCTGCCCGGACCGAGCGCATCCGCGTCGGTTCGGGCGGCGTCATGCTGCCCAACCACTCACCGCTGGTCATCGCCGAGCAGTTCGGCACGCTGGCCGAGCTCCATCCCGGTCGCGTCGACCTCGGACTCGGCAGGGCGCCCGGCACCGACCAGATCACCAGCCGGGCTCTCCGGGTGGATCCGCGCGCGTCCGACGGCTTCCCGGACGATGTCCTCGAGCTGCAGGGATACCTCGCCGACGAGAGCCTCGTGCCCTCGATCCACGCCTTCCCCGGGCGCGGGACCAAGGTGCCGCTCTACATCCTGGGCAGCTCGCTCTTCGGCGCCCAGCTCGCGGCCCGCCTCGGTCTGCCCTACGCGTTCGCGAGCCACTTCGCCCCGGACGCGCTGCAGCAGGCCGTTGACGTCTATCGCCGTGACTTCCAGCCGTCCGAGCAGCTGGCTCAGCCTTACGTCATCGCCGCGCTCAACGTCGTCGTCGCCGACGAGCAGGAGCACGCCGAGGCATTGGCGGCTTCCGTGCTTCGGTCTCGTGTGCGTTCGCTCGCTTCCCGCGTTCCGGCGTATGCCGGCGAGCTCGACGAGGCGACCGTCGACACCCTGATGGCGTCACCGGTGGCCGCACAGGCCCGGCACATGATGACCTACACCGGCGTCGGGGACATCGCGGCGGTGCGCGGCTACCTCGAGCAGTTCGCCGGCCTGGCCCGAGCCGACGAGCTGATGATCAACAACGGCGCACCCGGTCTCGACAACCGCCTTCGAGCCCTCGAACTTCTCAGCTCCTGACCTTCCAGAGGCCGAGGAGGGAGTCGTCCTCCTCGAGGAGGTGGACGACCTCGGTGTCGAGCCCGGATTCCCCACCGAGGGGTATGCCGGCGACAACGCGCAAGTGGTCTCCGCCGACGAGGCGGGGTGCCAGCGTGAGGGCGAACTCGTCGACGAGCCCGGCGTCGAGGAGGCTGTGGAAGAGGTGCGGACCGCCCTCGGCGAGGACTCGCGGCATACCCGCCTTGCGCAGGCGAGCCACGACGGCCGGGAGGTCGACCTCGTCGTCTCCCTCGATCCAGACATCGTCTGCGGCCGTGCGACCTGACGCAGCGCAGCTGACGAGGACGACGTCACCCTCACCGGAGGCAAGGGACTCGGGGAGATGTCCGCTGCGGCTGACGACCACAATAGGCTTGCTGCCACGCCGATAGCCCTCTGCGCGAACGGTTCCCGCGCCAACGAGGACGCAGTCGGCGAGCTCTCGCTGGAGGTGGAAGATGCGCCCGTCGGCCTCGGTGTTGATGGAGCCGCTCCGGCTGTCGGCACCCACTGCAGAACCGTCGAGCGTGCTGACGAAGTTCGCTCGCACGCCACCGCCCTCCGGCCAGGCGTAGAGCCGCGACAGGTCGTCCTCACTGAGCAGGCCGGGGGAGAAGGAGCGGGAGCGGTTGTCGAGGAGGAGGCGCACCTCGTGAGTCTGACACCCACGCGCGGCGCCTCGCCTGACAGGATGCGGGAATGGCGAAGAAGAGTGCAAAGGACAAGAAGAGCAGCAAGGACAAGAGGAGCAGCAAGGACGCGAAGGACGCGAAGCCCGAGGGCATCACCCCTGTGTCTTTCACGGAGGCCTTGCGCGCCGGTGACGGCTTCGAGCTCATTGACCTCGATCCCCGATCCACCCCGGGCTTCGACGGCGACAAGGCAGCCGGAGAGGAAGCCCTGGCGTGCCTCGGCGACCAGCTTGCCGAGCTGCAGGAGCGACTCTTCGCCGAGTCCAAGGGCGGCGGCAAGCGGTCGGTCCTGCTCATCGTTCAGGGCATGGACACGTCGGGGAAGGGTGGCATCCTGCGCCACGTCGTCGGGGCCCTTGACCCCCAGGGCGTCCACATCACCTCGTTCAAGGCGCCATCGGCCCTGGAACGCAAGCACCCCTTCCTGTGGCGCATCCGCAAGGCCCTGCCCATGCCCGGCCAGATCGGTGTCTTCGACCGCTCTCAGTACGAAGACGTCCTCATCGTTCGCGTCCACGATCTCGTGCCGCCGTCCCAGTGGTCGCGCCGCTACGCCCAGATCAACGCCTTCGAGAAGAAAATCGTGGAGTCCGGCACGACAGTCATCAAGGTCATGCTCCACATCTCGAGCGACGAGCAGAAGGCCCGCCTCGTCGAGCGCCTGGAACGTCCCGACAAGCACTGGAAGTTCAACCCCGGCGACCTCGACGAGCGGACGCACTGGGCGGCCTACCAGGAGGCCTACCAGGTAGCGATCGAGAAGTGCTCCACGCCGGCTGCGCCGTGGTTCGTCGTGCCGGCCGACCGCAAGTGGTACGCCCGCCTTGCGGTCACCGAGCTCGTCCTGGAGCACCTCAGGGCGCTTGACCCGCAGTGGCCGAAGGCCGACTTCGACGTCGAGGCCGAGCAGAAGCGGCTCGCCGAAACCCCCTGATCGGTTTCGCCCCGCCGTCAGCCCTTCTCGGGGTTCAGTCGGTCGAGCGTCTGGGTGATGAGCGACTCCAGTTCGGACCCGGGCGTGATGTCCGGGCGACCGACCAGCAGCGAAACATACGTGTCGCCCTGACAACTCTGAGCGGAGATCGCGACCGGATCGTCGGCGGTCGGGACGTACGCCGTGATGCTCCGTGTCTGCGGTGGCTTGCCCTGGACCTCGACGAGTGTGCTGAAGAACTCACAGGCTTTGCCCGGCGGCAGGGTGTTGCCCTCTTCGATGACCTTGGCTGCCTTCTCGAGCTGGGCCAGGACGTCGCTGCTCCCCATTGCGCCATTGGCCTTGAACTGCTCCACGACGCCGGGGAGAGCCTTGGCCCATTCATCAGCCGGGACCTTGGCAACCTGCAGTCCCACGGTCTCGAGTTCGCCGTACTGGCACGCCCGAATCGTGCTCCCCGTGATGGTTGTCCCACGACCCTCCAGCTTCTTCCCGGTGAGCGACACAAGCTCAGCCGCGGTGAGGAGTTCGCACTGTGCGTCAGCGGCTTCGGCCGTGCCCTTCGAGGCTGTCGTGCCGGCTCCCTCGTCCGGTTGCGAACAGCCGGTGAGGGCGAGAAGTGCCATCGCGACGGACGCGCCAAGGCGACCGACGCCGATCGCGACGTGGTGAGAATTCATGTGGTGATGCCCCCGGCTCTCGTCGATCAGTGCTGCCGAGGATGTTACGACCAGGCGCGGTTGAGGATCTGGGTGACCTCGGCCGCGCCGACGTCGTCGAGGGTGCCGAACGTCGCCGCCGGCCCACCTTCACCCAGCCGGCTCGCGATGAACGTGTCGGCGACGGCGTTCGGGGAGTGCTGGACGAGCAGTGCGGCCTGGAACGTGACCGCAAGGCGCTCCACGACGCGCCGAGCCTGCCAAGTGCCGTCATCGCTCCCGGCGACCGCCACGAGTTCGGGGACGGCATCGATCGCGCGGTCGAGACGGCGGTCGTGCCCGCGCGCGAGCGAGAGCTCCTTGTCGAGTGCGGCCACGCTGGCCGGCTCCCGCGTCATCGCGCGGAGCACGTCGAGGGCCCCGACGTTGCCCGAGCCCTCCCAGATCGAGTTGAGCGGCGCCTCGCGATAGAGACGCGCCAAGCCGTTCTCCTCGACATATCCCGCCCCACCGAGGCACTCGAGGGCCTCGGCCACCAACGGGGAAGTGCGCTTGCACACCCAGAACTTGCCCAGCGCAACGCCGAGGCGGGCGAACTCGGTCTCGCCCGCATCGACCGCGTGCGCCAGCCGGAAGCCGAGCAGTTCCGCAGCCTCGGCCTCGACGGCGAGGTCGGCGAGGACGTTGCGCATCAGCGGTTGCTCGATCAGCCGCGCGCCGAACGCCGAGCGGTGTCGGGCGTGGTGCACGGCACGGACTGCCGCTTGGCGCATCGTGGCCGACGAACCCAGGATGCAGTCGAGGCGGGTGGACGAGACCATCTCGATGATCGTGCGTATGCCGCGTCCGTCCTCTCCCACACGGACCGCCCAGGCCCGCTCGAACTCGACCTCTGACGAGGCGTTGGACCGGTTGCCGAGCTTGTCCTTGAGCCGCTGCAGCCGCAGGGCGTTGCGCGTCCCGTCGTCGAGCACGCGAGGCACGAGGAAACACGTCACTCCGGCCTCGGTCGTCGCCAACACCAGGAAGACGTCGCTCATCGGCGCCGAGAAGAACCACTTGTGGCCCGTGAGGCGATAGGTGTCGCCACCCTCGACCGGACCTCCCGGTGTCGCGACGGCCTGGGTGACGTTGGCCCGGACGTCGGAGCCACCCTGCTTCTCCGTCATCCCCATACCCGCGATCGCAGATCGCCTGTCCGAGAACCGTTTCAGCGCAGGGTCATAGTCGCGTGACGCCAGCAGGGGAAGCCAGCGATCAGCCAGGGCGGGGGAGGAGCGCAAGGCTGGAGCGGCGGCATACGTCATCGAAATGGGGCAGAGGTGACCCCCTTCGGCACGTGACCACGTCACGAAGCCGGCAGCACGCCGCAGGTGGGCGCCGGTGTCAGCCGGCTGCGTCCACGCTTCCGCGGTGAGCCCATGACCCACGGCGATGCGCATCAGGTCGTGATAGCTGCGGTCGTAGGCGACCTCGTCGACGCGGTGGCCGACGCGGTCGTGCGAGACGAGACGCGGGGTGTTGCGGTGGGCGTCGTCGGCCCACGCCTGCGTCTCGACGGCGCCAGAGAGCGCTCCGAGGGCGGCGACTTCTGCGACGTCCTCGGCTCGTCCCCACCGGCTCATCGCCTCGACGGCGACGGCATCAGTGGTGAAGAGGTTGTGACCGACGAAATCGGGCACCTGGTTCACGACGTCGTGGGTGTGCACGGGCGAAACGCTAACCCGCGACACAGTGGGCGAGAGAGAGTTGTGACCGGCTCGTGTCGCGCAAGCGTCGTGTCATGGGCGACCCGCCCGGAGCGCGGCAGATAGCGTGACCCGGGTGATCGATGCGAAGCGACGCCTGCGGCGGTGGCTGGCGCGGTTCCCTGCCCTGGAGTCGCTGGCGCGGCTCACGGTGGAGACGATCCGCATCTGCCTGCGCTATCGCGTGACGGGTTTGGCCTCCGAAGCCGGCTTCTTCGCGCTGCTGTCGTTGCCGCCACTCGTGCTCGGGCTCTTCGGCGGGGTCGGCTACGTCGGGCGTTGGCTGGGTGAGGACACCGTCGAGCAGGTGCGCCTCGCCATTGCCGAGTATGCCGCGCGCTTCCTCACCGACGACATCATCTCGAGGACGTTGTCACCCACCGTCGACGACGTCTTCCAGGACGGACGCTTCGACCTCATCTCGGTCGGCTTCGTGCTGTCCCTGTGGTCGGGTTCGCGCGCCCTCAACGTCCTCGTCGACACCGTCTCGATCATGTATGGACAGTCGGGACTGCGCGGGATCGTCCCCACCCGCGCGCTGAGCTTCTCGCTGTATGTCGTGTCTCTCCTCGTCGGCGTCATCACCATCCCGCTCGTGCTCATCGGACCGACGTTGCTCGGAGAGGTGCTTCCCGACGCGTGGGACTTCCTGACCCTGCTCTACTGGCCGGTCGTCTCCCTGCTCGTCATTGCTGCCTTCACGAGCCTGTATCACGTCTCCACGCCGCTTCGGAGTCCTTGGACGCGAGACCTCCCCGGTGCCGTGCTGACCCTCCTCATCTGGGTCATCGCGTCATTCGCGGTGCGGGGGTCGATCGCTGCCTCCCTGGGTGGGTCGTCGATCTATGGTCCGCTGAGTGCGCCGATCGTCCTGCTCATCTGGCTCTACATGCTCGCCATTGCGGTGCTCATCGGTGCCGCCCTCAACGCCGCCATCCGCAACCTCTGGCCGTCGGGGGAGCAGCGAGGGCTCCGGGAGCGTCTCGCGGCCTTCCTGCTGCCCCAGCGCGCCGCAGAGCGGGCTTCCCCCGTGGACGCGGGCGCCAAGGACGGCACCGAGGACGACGACCTGGACCTTCGCGGCATACGCGAAGCTGCACGCCGTCCACTGACTCCGATCCAGGACGACGAAACTCTCGTGATCCCCCGGATCCGGGTCGGATCGGGCCGCTGAAACGGGTGGGTTTGGAGTTCACGTCTGGGATCAGTTAATGTCTCTCCGCACGCCAAGAACGAAAGTTCGAAGCGTTTCGCGGATGTAGCTCAGTTGGTAGAGCGCAACCTTGCCAAGGTTGAGGTCGCCGGTTCGAACCCGGTCATCCGCTCGGAGGGTTAGCCACCCCTTAAATGGTGGAGTGGCCGAGAGGCGAGGCAGCGGCCTGCAAAGCCGTTTACACGGGTTCAAATCCCGTCTCCACCTCAAGTAGTACCCCTCGCGGGCGATTGGCGCAGCGGTAGCGCGCTTCCCTGACACGGAAGAGGTCACTGGTTCGATCCCAGTATCGCCCACCAAAGAACCGCAGCACAGGTCTCGCCACCTGAGCTGCGGTTCTTTTTCATGTGCCCGTGGTCCCGTGCAACGGGCCATTGGTCCCTGTCGCCCCGAGCTGTGATGCGGCACGGTGGAGGGGAGCGGAAGGAAGAACACGATGACCGAGACCACCCATGTCCACACTCGAGGCAGCGACGGCGTGGTGCGGCTGCCCGATCTCGCGGCCCGCCTCCTGGAGGAGGCGCACGCCCACAACTCTCAACGAGCCGCGGAAACCATCACCTCCGGGCCGTCCATGCGAGCCACCGTCATCGCCCTCGTTGCCGGCGCCGAACTGGCGGAGCACGAGTCCCCTCCCGCCGCAACGCTCCAGGTGCTGGTGGGGGAGACCAGACTGAGCGCCGCGGGAGGCGTGTGGCTCGCGCGCGACGGCGAGATCGTCGCCATCCCCCCTGAGCGCCACGCCCTGAGGGCGATCACCGATGCCGTGGTGCTGCTGACCGTGGCCCTGCACTGAGGAGACGTCAGCCGACCCGGTCCCAGCCTCGACGTGGTCGGTGGCTGCCCAGTTGGGCGTCGTCGCGGCTGCGGTAGACGATGTAGGGGCGGGTGAGGTACCCGAGTGGGGCGCTGAAGACGTGCACGAGTCGCGTGAACGGCCACAGCGCAAACAGCCCGAAGGCGACCAGTGCGTGCAGCTGGAATCCCAGTGGGGCCTCGGCCATCAGCGCGGCATCGGGCTGGAAGGCCAGGAACGATCGGTACCAGACGGACACACCCTCGCGGTAGTTGTACTCGCCGCCGATCGTCAGGATCGACCCGGCGATGGTGTTCCACATCCCCAGCACGATGACGACGCCGAGGAAGGCGTACATCACCTTGTCCATCACGGTGGTTGCGGAGAAGACCGGCCCGACGGTGCGTCGTCGGTAGATCAGGATCGCCATTCCGACGACGGTCATGACACCTGCCAGGAGACCGCCCCCCACGGCGGCCACGTGGTACGTGCGTTCGCTGATGCCGGCCCAGTCGGTCCAGGACTGCGGCACGAGAAGGCCGATGATGTGGCCAGCGACGACGCCGAGCATCCCGAAGTGGAACAGCGGACTCCCGACGCGCAGCAGGCGGTTCTCGTAGAGCTGGGACGACCGGGTGGTCCACCCGAACTTGTCGTAGCGGTAGCGCCACAGGTGGCCGACCACGAACGTCGTCAGGCACAGGTAGGGGAAGATGACGAAGAGGAACTCGTTCATGTGCGGGCTCCTGGGAACGACGGCATGGGTAGGGAGATGGGCTCGGGGACGGCGCTGGTGGCGGTGGGTGCCCCTGGGCTGAACTGCGGGTTGGCGAAGGGGGCGAGCCCGACTTCTTCCTCCGGTGGCCCTTCTGCTGCGAGGCGACGGACGGCGTCTCGTTCCTCCCCGCGAAGCGGTGGCAGCGTCGCGGTGACCGCGTCGATCAGGCTCGCCCACGGTGACGCCAGATCCCGCAGCGAGATTCGCAGGAGCTCAAGTCCGGCGCGGTGGTCAAGCATGAGGTCGCGGCCGAGCCCTTGGTCGACTGTGGCGGCGAACTCGAGCACGACGCAGAGATGGTCGGGCAGCTCCGCATCGTCGAGCTCGAACCCTGCGCGCAGGTAGGTCTGCTTGAAGCGCAGCAACGCCATCCCGCGTTTACGGGTGTCCCCGTGAGCGAAATAGGTCAGGAAGAGGTTGCACCGACGTCTGGTGTCGAAGGTCTCGACATACTCGGCCTGGAGCTCGGGCAGTGGCGTGCCCTCGAGATGGTCGAGGTGGGCCCTGATGGAGTCCCCGATCGCGAGTGGCAGACGGTGGGACGCCGACCTGAGCAGGTCGGCACGGCGCAGCAGGTCCTGGTCCGGGTAGTCGAGAAGCAGGGAGACCGACTGCCACACGATGGTGAGCTGGTCGGGAGGCAGTGCCGGTCTGGGTCGTCGCGCAGTCACGAGTCGGAGCCCGTCGGCGGGAACATCCCGGGTGGCGAGCCCTTGCCGTCCCAGTTGAGAAGGTTGACGCGACTTCGCTTGTTGGCGGGGCCGGTGAGGGAGTCGGAGGTCTGGCGGGCCTGCAGCATCTCGAAGTTCTCGACCGCGATCGGCGTCGGCGTTCCAGAACCTTCGCCGAACAGGTCCTGCTGCCCGCCGCCGTACTCCGAGACGGAGCACTCCGTGGACAGCTCCTCCAGGGAGTGGGCCTGCTCGGCGTGCGCGGCCGGGATGACGTAGCGCTCGTCGTACTTCGCGATCGCGAGGAGGCGGTACATGTCGTACATCTCCTCCTCGCTCATCCCGACTGCGGCGGGGATGGAGGCGTCAGGATCGCGACCCATGTTGATGTCGCGCATGTAGCAACGCATGGCGGCGAGCTTCTTGAGCACGGCGTCGACCGGCGCCACGTCGCCGGCCGTGAAGAGCTCGGCGAGGTACTCGACGGGGATCCGCAGGGCGTCGATCGCAGCGAAGAGGTTGCCCTTGTCCTCGGCGTCCTCCCCGGTCTCGGCAACGACGTCGACGACCGGCGACAGCGGTGGGATGTACCAGACCATCGGCATGGTGCGGTATTCCGGGTGCAGGGGCAGCGCGACCTTGAACGTGTTGATGAGCGCGTAGATGGGCGAGCGCTGGGCTGCGTCGATCCAGTCCCGGGCGATGCCTGCCTTCTCGGCCTCGCGGATCACCTCGGGGTCGAAGGGGTCGAGGAAGACGTCGCGCTGGGCCTCGTAGAGCCCTTGGTCGTCAGTGGTGGAGGCTGCCGCGAGCACCTTGTCGGCGTCGTAGAGCATCAGGCCGATGTAGCGCAGTCGGCCCACGCAGGTCTCGGCGCACACCGTCGGCAGTCCGACCTCGATGCGCGGGAAGCAGAACGTGCACTTCTCGGCCTTGCCGGTGCGGTGGTTGAAGTAGATCTTCTTGTAGGGGCAGCCCGAGACGCACTTGCGCCAGCCACGGCATTTGTCCTGGTCGACGAGGACGATGCCGTCCTCCTCGCGCTTGTAGATCGCGCCGCTGGGGCACGATGCCGCGCACGACGGGTTCAGGCAGTGCTCGCAGATCCGGGGCAGATAGAACATGAAGGTCTGCTCGAACTCAAACTTCACCTTGTCGGCGATCTTGGCGAGCATGGGGTCGCGGTGGGCGGTCGCGGTCGAGCCACCGAGGTCGTCGTCCCAGTTCGCCGACCACTCGATCTTCATGTTCTTGCCACTGATCAGGGACTTGGGCCGGGCCACCGGAGTGTGCTCCTGGGCCGGCGCGTCAGTGAGGGTGGAGTAGTCGTAGGTCCACGGCTCGTAGTACTCACCGATCGAGGGGAGCACGGGGTTGGAGAAGATCGTCATGAGGTTCTTCAGGCGCCCGCCGGCCTTGAGCTTCATGCGTCCTCGTTTGTCCAGCTCCCAGCCGCCCTTCCACTTCTCCTGGTTCTCGTAGGTGCGTGGGTAGCCGAGCCCCGGCCTGGTCTCCACGTTGTTGAACCAGATGTACTCGGTGCCCGAGCGATTGGTCCATGCCTGCTTGCACGTGACCGAGCAGGTGTGGCACCCGATGCACTTGTCCAGGTTCATGACCATCGCCATCTGCGCCATGACCTTCATCAGTACGTCACGTCCTGGCTTCGCTTGCGGATGATGGTGACCTCGTCACGTTGGTTGCCGGTGGGGCCGAGATAGTTGAAGGCGAAGGTCAGCTGGGCATAGCCCCCGATCAGGTGGGACGGCTTCACGAGCAGCCGCGTCAGTGAGTTGTGTATGCCGCCCCGCTTGCCTGACGTTTCGGCCAGCGGTACGTCGATCAGCCGGTCCTGTGCGTGGTACATGTACACCGTTCCTTCGGGCATCCGGTGCGAGACGATCGCCCGGGCGACGACGACGCCGTTGCGGTTGACCGCCTCGATCCAGTCGTTGTCCTCGATGCCGACCTTGGCTGCGTCACGATCACTCATCCAGATGTTCTGGCCCCCGCGTGACAGCGAGAGCATGAACAGGTTGTCCTGGTACTCCGAGTGGATCGACCACTTGTTGTGCGGTGTCAGGTAGCGCACGGCCAGTCCCTCGACCTGTCCGGCCGAACCGTCCGAGACGGTGCCGAGAACGGGTTCGGCGAACAGCGCCGCCATGTTGAGCGGCGGTCGGTACACGGGCAGGCCCTCACCGAGCTCGGTCATCCAGTCGTGGTCGAGGTAGAAGTGCATCCGCCCGGTCAGGGTGTGCCAAGGCTTCTTGCGCTCGACGTTGATGGTGAAGGGAGAGTAGCGGCGGCCACCGGTCTCGGAGCCCGACCACTCCGGTGAGGTGATGACGGGGACGGGTGGACCCTGGGTGTCGGCGAAGGTGATCTGCTTGCCCTCGTGCTCCTGCGCCAGGTCAGCGAGCTGGACGCCGGTGCGCTTCTCCAGGGTTTTGAAACCCTGGGTCGCGAGGTGCCCGTTGGTGGTTCCGGACAGCGCGAGGATCGCCTCGCAGACGTTGACGTCCTTCCTCAGCGACGGTCGGCCATCGGCCACTCCGCCACGCACGGTGCCGTTCTTGGCCCGTAGGTAGTCGACCTGCTTGCTCAACTCGAAGGTGACGCCCTTGGTGGTGGCACCGAGCGTGTCGACCAGTGGCCCGAGCGCGTTCATCTTCTCGGCCACTGCTCCGTAGTCACGTTCGACCTCGACCAGCTTGGGCATGGTCACCCCCGGGATCGGCTCGCACTCGCCCTTCTTCCAGTCGCGGACGATCCCGTGTGGGTTGGCCATCGCGTCCGGGGTGTCGTGGGTGAGGGGCACCGCCACCACGTCCTTGCGGACACCGAGGTGGGTGGCGGCGAGCTCGCTGAACTTCTCGGCGATCGTCTGCCAGGCGTCCCAGTCGGTGCGGGTCTGCCACGGCGGCGCAATGGCGGGATTGAACGAGTGCACGAACGGATGCATGTCGGTCGTGTTGAGGTCGTGCTTCTCGTACCAGGTGGCGGCGGGGAGAACGACGTCCGAAAAGATCGTCGTGCTGGTCTGGCGGAAGTCGATCGTCATCAGCAGGTCGAGCTTGCCCTCGGGTGCCTCGTCGCGCCAGGTCACGTCGACCGGACGCTGCCCCTCGGGTGTCTCGGTGGCGCGCACCGAGGAGTCGGTTCCGAGCAGGTGCTTGAGGAAGTACTCGTTGCCCTTCCCGGAGGAGCCGAGCAGGTTGGCCCGCCAGATCGACAGGATCCGCGGGTAGTTGCCCGGTGCGTCGGGGTCCTCGCCAGCGAAGTCGAGGTCGCCGGACTTCAGCTGTTCGACGACGTACTCACCGACGGGTTTGCCTGCGGCCGCGGCGTCGTCACTGAGGTCCAGGGGGTTGCGGTCGAAGGTCGGATACGAGGGCATCCAGCCCATCCGCGCGCTCTGGGCGATCACGTCGGCGGTCGACTTGCCCGCGAGCTGACCCTTGCCGGTGGTGGCGGAAAGTGTGTCAGCGCCGAACTGGTCGTAGCGGAACTGGTTGGTGTGCAGGTACCAGTAGGCGGTCTGGATCATGTTGCGGGGAGGGCGATTCCAGTCGAGCGCGTTGGCGATCTGGGTGTAGCCGGTGATCGGGCGGACCTTCTCCTGTCCGACGTAGTGCGCCCAGCCGCCACCGTTCACTCCCTGGCAGCCGGTGAGGTTGGTCAGGGTGAGGAAGGCGCGGTAGATCGTGTCGGAGTGGAACCAGTGGTTGGTGCCGGCGCCCATGACGATCATGGATCGGCCCTTGGACTCCTCGGCGTTCTGCGCGAACTCACGTCCGATCCGGGCGGCAGTTGCCGCCGGCACACCGGTGATCGTCTCCTGCCACGCGGGCGTGTAGGGCGCTTGCGCGTCGTCGTATCCCTTGTTGTCCCCGGTGGGCCAGGCCCCCGGGAGCGGCTGACCCAGGTGCGATCGACCGACGCCGTACTGGGCGAGCAGGAGGTCGAAGACCGTGGTGACCAGGTGACCGTCCACGCGGCGCACGGGGACCCCGCGGGGCAGGTCGGCGGCGGCACCATCGGGAGTGTCGAAGCGCGGCATACGCACGACGACCGACTCGGTCGCGGTGTCCAGGAGGGAGAGAACAGGGTCGACCTCGCCGAGGTCGAGGTTCCACTTGCCCACCCCGGCCTCGCCGTAGCGGTGGCCCAGGGATCCGTTGGGCACGACGGCCTCGCCAGTGCTGGAGTCGATGAGCACGGTCTTGAAGGCGGCGTTCTCCTCGTCGGCGTGGTCGCTGAGGTCTGCGGCGGTGAGGAACTTGCCGGCGGTGTACTCGCCGTCAGCCGCCTGCTCGAGGCGCACGAGGTGCGGGAGGTCGGTGAAGGACTTCACGTAGTCGGTGAAGTAGGGCGTCGCCCTGTCGACGAAGAACTCCTTGAGCACGACATGACCCATGGCCATGGCGAGTGCCGCGTCGGTGCCGGGCTTCGCGGGCAGCCACTCGTCAGCGAACTTCACGTTGTCCGCGTAGTCGGGGGCGACGGCGATGACCTTCTGGCCGCGGTAGCGGGCCTCGACCATCCAGTGCGCGTCCGGTGTGCGGGTGACCGGCAGGTTGGAGCCCCACATGATCAGGTAGCCCGCGTTCCACCAGTCACCGGACTCGGGGACGTCGGTCTGGTCGCCGAAGACCTGCGGGGAGGCGACGGGCAGGTCGGCGTACCAGTCGTAGAAGCTCAGCATGGAGCCGCCGATGAGGTTCACGAACCGGGCGCCGGAGGCGTGGGAGACCATCGACATCGCGGGGATCGGCGAGAATCCGGCGACCCGGTCAGGCCCGTACTTCTTGATCGTGTGGACGTGCGCCGCGGCGATGATCTCGCTGGCCTCGTCCCAGGTCGCCCTCACCAGACCACCCTTGCCGCGTGCCGACTTGTAGGCCTTGGCTCGCAACGGGTTCTCGACGATGTGTTCCCACGCCCGGACCGGATCGCCGTCGTGCTGGGCCTTTGCCTCACGAAACATCTGGAGCAGGACGCCACGGACGTAGGGGTAGCGGACCCGAGTGGGGGAGTAGGTGTACCAGGAGAACGCTGCTCCACGTGGACAGCCGCGCGGCTCGTACTCAGGGGAGTCCGGGCCGACGGAGGGGTAGTCGGTCTGCTGAGTCTCCCAGGTGATGATCCCGTCCTTGACGTAGACCTTCCACGAGCAGGAGCCGGTGCAGTTCACCCCGTGCGTGGACCGCACGACCTTGTCGTGGCTCCAGCGGTCGCGATAGAAGTCGTCGGCCTCCCGCCCCCCGACCTGCGAGATCGTCCGCAGGTCCTTGGAGACCGTCCCCTTGGTGAAGAACCTCCTGCTGCGAACGAGGGCCTCCGTGAGGGAACCATCCATTCCGACGTCGGGCGTGGACTTCTTGCGGGAGGGGGTCAACGAGTTTCCTGTCCTTGGGCGGCTGTTCGTCGAACGATGGTGATGGTGAGGAGCAGGGCCAGGGCAGCGGTGGCGCTGAGCATCCAGAGCCCGATGGCGTAGGAGTCGGTTCGGCCGTAGACGTAGCCCATGATCAGGGGCGGGACGAACCCGCCCAGACCTCCGGCGGCGCCGACGAGCCCGGTCACGCCACCGACGCGGGACGGCTCGGTGACCTTGGCGATGAGAGCGAAGGTGGCACCGCTGCCGGACCCCAGCGCGGCAGCCATGGCCAGGAACGCGATCGTGCCGATGCCCTGCAGTGGCGGTGTGCCCGCCGAGATGGCGGCGCCCACGACCACGACGCCAAAACCGGTGGCCAGCACCGGGATCGCGCCCACCTTGTCGGCGAGCCAGCCTCCGACCGGTCGCATGATGACGGCGACGAGGACGAAGCCGGCCATCCGGTTGGCCGCGTTGGCAGCGGTGAGCCCATGGGCGGTCTTGAGGTATGCCGGGAGGTAGACCGAGAACGCGACGTACCCACCGAAGGCGACGGCATAGAGCAGGCACGCCTGCCACGTGATGGGGAGCTTGGAGTTGGCCGAGATCCGCGAGGCCAAGGACGTGGTGGGCGCGACCACGCCGGGTGCGTCACGCAGGATCAGCCAGGCCGCAACGGCATACACGGCAAGGACCGCAGCGGTGATGAGGAAGGGGGACTTCGCGCCCAGCTGGTCGGTCAGTTTGACGGTGGTCAGAGCGCTGATGGCGGTGCCGCCCATGCCGGCACCGAAGATGCCGATGGCGAGGCCGCGCTTCTCGGGAGGGAACCAGGCATTGACGAAGGGCACGCCGACGGCGAAGGAGGTCCCGGCGATCCCGAGGACGAAGCCGCCGACCAGGAGCAGGGCATAGGAGTCGAGGGCGAAGAAGGCGATGAACAGGGTGGGGACGATGGTCACGCCCGAGACGAGGGGAAACATGACGCGGCCGCCGTACCGGTCGGTCAGTCCACCCACGATGATCCGACCGAGGGAGCCCACGACAACCGGGACTGCGACCAGCAACGCCACGTCCGACTCGGTGAGGGGACCCAGGGCGCCGGTCGTCCGGAAGAGCGGACCGAGGGGGCTGATCAGCGCCCAGGCCCAGAAGTTCACCGCAAAACCGAGGGTCGCCATCGCCAGCATCGCCCAGGGCGATCTGGTGGCTTCCGGAGCTGCGCCGTCTGGCGCCCCTGCGGTTGTCACGATCGTGCCCTCCCCTCGAGGCGCTCCCGGCCCACGATGGACCCCCTTGTCGGGTTTGGCAATGGCCGGACTCATGTTTTCGGATCTCCTCACTGGCCCACCCGTGATGGCGACGCCACACGGAAACCATCACAGCGGGACCGAGGAAGAATGACGAGGGCCAAAGGTCCCTGTTGCTCCCGAGTCGGGGCACCTGAAGGGAACTGACGCCGTCCTCCGCCGGTGAAGGGCGACAGTTGTTTTGCGGCTGGGCCTGTGTGAGTGTGCAGGGATGCCCCTACCCATTGAAGGTTTCGCCCACGTCCGCCTCACCGTGACCGACATTGCCCGCTCCCGGGCGTTCTACGAGTCGGTGTTCGGCTGGGACGTTGCCTTTGAGATACCTGACGGCGCCGATGACCAAACCCGTGAGCAGCTCGGGTTCCTCTTCGGTGGGGTCATCTACAGCTTCGGCGGCGGGCTCTTTGGCCTGCGACCCGTGGCGCCGTCGTCGGACGAGTTCTCCGAGGATCGGGTCGGGCTGGACCACGTGTCGTTCTCGGTCGCGTCGCTGGACGCGCTGAAGTCATCCGCTGCCACCCTCGACGAGCTCGGCGTCGCGCACGAGGAGATCAAGGACCTCGGCCAGATGGCGATCCTGGAGTTCCGCGACCCAGACGGTGTCGCGCTCGAGCTCACCGCCCCGCTGGCCTGACCGGACGGCTGAGACATGGCGGAGCGCAACGTCCTCGGCGGCGAGCTGGAGGTGTGCGGCACCGAGCCCCTGACGGGGTTCTTCCGCGACGGATGCTGCAGCTCTGGCCCGGAAGACCTTGGCAGCCACACCATCTGCGCGGTGGTGACGGCCGAGTTCCTCGAGCACCAGCAGGGCATCGGCAACGACCTGTCGACCCCGATGCCGGAGTATCGCTTCCCTGGGCTCGTGCCCGGGGATCGGTGGTGCGTGACTGCACACAACTGGGCGCGAGCACACCGCGAAGGAGCTGCCGCGCACGTCGTCCTTTCCGCGACCAACGTGGCAGTGCTCCAAGTCGTGCCGTTGAAGGTCCTGCAGGACCATGCCGTCGATGTCCCTCCGGACCTGAGCTCCATGACGTCCGAGCCGTAGCCGCCCGGGGACGCCCGGGGACTCCGGCGGTCGGCGTAGGTTGAAATGCATGACCACCAATGTCGAAAAGGCCCAAGAGCTGCTGCGCCTCCACCAGGTGCCGGAGCTTCTCGTCGTCGTCAACGTCTGGGATGCCATCACCGCGCGGGTCGTGGCGGACGCCCCGGGGACGAAGGCGCTGGCCACGGCGAGCCACTCGATCTCGGCGGCCTATGGCTATCCCGACGGTGAGCAGATTCCTCGGGACCTGATGATCGAGGCCGTGGGACGGATCGCCGCAGCTGTGGACCTCCCCGTGAGTGCCGACCTCGAGGCCGGGTACGGCGACGCAGGCGAGACCATCAGCCGGGCCATCGACGTCGGCATCGTCGGCGCCAATCTCGAGGACCAGCTCAGGCCGTTGCCAGATGCCGTGCGAGCGGTCGAGGCGGCCGTTGCGGCAGGGGAGAAGGCGGGAGTGCCGTTCGTCCTCAACGCCCGCACCGATGCCTTCATCAAGGCTGGCGACAAGGACCCGGCAGCCGTCCTCGCCGACGCGATCGAGCGGGGCAGGGCATATCTCGGTGCCGGCGCCGCGACCTTCTTCTGCCCCGGCAAGCTGGACGAGCCCACCGTGACCGCGCTCGTCGAGGCGCTCGGTCCCCAGAAGGTGAACCTGATCGGTGTGCCGGGTTCGCTGAGCCTGGCCGACGCCGGGCGGCTCGGTGTTGCGCGGGTCTCCTACGGGCCGTGGAGCCAGAACGTGGCTCTCACTGCGCTGGCCTCGCTCGCCGAAGATGTGTATTCCGGTGGCGCACTTCCCGAGGGGACCCGCAAGCTCAACTGACATCCGCCCGTCGGCGCCGACCGATGCGGCATACCCTGTGCGAATGGCCGAAAAGCGCGTGCGAGGCCAGACCCCGGTGAACCAGACCCCGATGAGCACGCCAGAGTCGACCGCCGCGGCGCTCTGGTCGCTGTCGGCTCTGCAGCTCGACGATCTGCTCGACGAGCTGCGCGCCCGCGCGGGCAGCGCGAGGGAGTCACAGGAGCGCATGGCGTCGTTGCTCGACGCGGTGGTGGCTGTCAGCTCGAACCTCGATCTTGCCGACGTGCTTCATCGCATCGTCGTGTCTGCCTGCGACCTGGTGGACGCGACCTATGGCGCCCTGGGGGTGTTGGGGCCCGGCGGTGAGGAGCTCATCGAGTTCGTCACGCACGGCCTGACCGACGACCAGCGTGCCGACATCGGGACACTGCCGCGCGGACACGGACTTCTCGGGCTGATCATCTCGAGCCCACAGCCCCAACGGGTGACCGACATCGGTGAGCATCCCAAGTCCTTCGGTTTCCCGCCGAACCACCCGCCGATGACGAGCTTCCTCGGCGCCCCGGTGCGGATCCGTGACGAGGTCTTCGGCAACCTCTACCTCACGGACAAGAGGCATGCCACGGAGTTCAGCCAGGACGACGAGGCGATCCTCGTGGCGCTCGCCGCAGCGGCCGGAGTCGCGATCGAGAACGCCCGACTGTACGACCGCACCCGGGGACAGCAGCTGTGGACCGATGTGGCGGGTCGTGCAACGCAGGGCCTGCTCGCCGGCGAGGCACATGACGTGGTCCTGGCCGACGTCGTCACTCAGGTGGCCGAGCTGACCGAGGCATCGTCGTGTTTCGTGGCACTCACTCGGGGCACTGACCTCGTCGTCGTGGCGTCGACGGATGGGGAGCCGGCGCTGGGCAGCTCGGTGAGTGACCCCAGCCTTCGCGCAGCAATGCTGGCCGAGGTGCGCAGCGTGCCCGACCGGACGGGCTCCAGTGGCACGAGGTCCACGGCGCCACTGGTCCTGGGCGAGGCTTCGCTGGGTCTCATCGTCGTGGACTGGACCGGGGACGAACGGTCCGACCACCTGGGCGAGCTGAGCACCTTCGCGCAGCGACTGACTGTCTCGCTCGTGGCGGCAACGGCTCAGACGGACAAGGCCCGCGCGGAGCTCTACGAGGACCGGGACCGGATCGCACGCGATATGCATGACCACGTGATCCAGAGGCTCTTTGCCACCGGCATGTCCCTGCAGTCGATCGTCAGGATGAGCGACGAGTCGGTGCGTCCTCGCCTCGAGAGAGCCGTCGACGACCTCGACGCGGCGATCAAGGACATCCGCCACACGATCTTCGCGCTCCACCGACCGATGGGGGTCCGCAAACTCGCCAGCGAGATCACCGCTGTCTGTCGCGACGCTTCTGTCACCTTGGGCTTCACTCCGGACCTTCGGCTTTCCGGCCGCACGAACGACTTGGGGGGCAGTTGGAAGCAGACGTCCTCGCGGTGTTGCGCGAAGGTCTCAGCAACGCCGCCAGGCATGCCGGGGCCACCACCGTCAACGTTGCCGTCGAGGTCAACGGCGGGGTCACCGTCAGCGTCGTCGACGACGGGCGGGGGCTCGACCCCAACCCCACGCGGTCATCCGGTCTCGACAACCTTGCGAGACGGGCTGAGCGGCGTGGAGGCACGCTGGTGCTGGAGCCCCACGAGCCGTCAGGAACTCGTCTCGTGTGGAGCGTTCCGCTTGATGAGGACGAGGCCACCTGAAGGACCAATGGCCCTGTGGCCAGCCTGGGATCACAGGCATGGTTGTGGCATGACCGACGTTCACGCCATGCGTGGCACCTTCGCAGAACCCTTGTCCGCCAGGGATGGTGGGGCGGTGGTCGTCGGCTACGACGAGTCGTGCGAGGGCACCAACGCTCTCGGGTGGGCGGCGTCGCACGCGGAAGCCTTCGGCGTTCCGCTCAAGGTCGTGTATGCCGCGAGAGCACCCGAGTTGGCGACGTCCCGTGGGGATGCGGTCCGGGTTGAGAGCGCCGAACGGCTGAGCCGGGCTGCTCTCGTGGCGCGCCGCGGCGCCGACCGGGCCAGGAAGCTTCAACCGGACCTCAAGGTGCATGGTCAGGGTGCCATCGGCAACCCCGCGGCCGAGCTCATCATGCAGTCGGCCAGCGCTTCGGTCGTCGTCGTCGGCCGACGCACCACTCGGCCCACCAACAGCCTCGGGTCGATCTCCTTCGCTGTGGGAACCCACGCGCGCTGCCCGGTGGTGGTGGTTCCCCTGCAGACGCATCGTCAGCTCGGGCCGGGGTGCCCGGTCGTGGTGGGCGTCGATGGCTCGGCGTCATCACAGGAGGCCTTGCTCTTCGCCGCTGCCACAGCCGACCGTGCTGGGGCCGACCTCGTCGTCCTCTCTGCCTGGGTCCGGCCTCGTCCCGAGCCGTGGATGCCTGAGCCCACCGAGGTCGACGAGCATCTCGACGTCGCTGCTGCGGGCGAGCTGGAAGCGGCTGGGCGCCACGTGCGAGCAGCGGTGGCGCTGGTCCACGAGAGGCACCCCGACGTGACCACGATCCATCGCGTCCACCAGGGACGGGCTCCTGACGCCCTCATCGAGGGGTCGGCTCGGTCGGGCCTCCTCGTGGTGGGCTCACGGGGGCGGGGCGGGTTCGCCGGTCTGATGCTGGGGTCGGTGAGCCGGGCGGTGCTCCGGCGGGCCGAGATCCCGGTCGCTGTCGTCCGCAATGGCGGGTTGTGACGCCCGGGCCGTAGCCTGTGCGTCAGGGAGTGTGATCAGCATGGCGAACGTCTATCTGCTCGATGACCACGAGGTGGTTCGCCGAGGTCTGAGGGAGTTGCTCGAGGTCGAGGATGACATCGTCGTCGTCGGTGAATCCGGGAGTGCGCTCGAAGCCACCCGTCGGATCCCGGCACTGCGACCGGACGTCATGGTGCTCGACGCGCGGCTTCCCGATGGATCCGGGATTGACGTGTGTCGTGATGTCCGGTCGGTCGATCCGTCCATCGCCGGCCTGATCCTGACGTCCTACGACGATGACGACGCGCTGAGGGCGGCGGTGCTTGCCGGCGCGGCGGGATACCTGCTCAAGGACGTCCGGGGAGTCGACCTCGTGAACTCGATCCGCCGGGTGGCAGCCGGTGACAATCTGCTCGATGCCGATGTGGTGGCGCGACTGCGCGCAGGTTGGGGCCAGGACGCGCAGGACCCGAGACTCGCGCCGCTCTCACCGCAGGAACGCCGCATCCTCGACCACATCGCCCAAGGGCTGACGAACCGGCAGATCGGTGCCTCGATGTCGCTGGCCGAGAAGACCGTGAAGAACTACGTGACCGCAGTGCTCATGAAGATGGGGATGGAGAGCCGAACCCAGGCTGCCGTCTATGTCGCGACTCAGGTGCCCCACGGCGGTCGCCGGTCTCCGTGATCGGCCCAGGTCCGTTGTCCGAGTGCCACGCTCCGGATGCCGGCAACGGTGGCGGCGGTGGCCATTGCGGCGTCGGCGAGGTTGCCGACTCGTGGGTTCACGGTGACGTGGCCGTCATGCACTGTCGCGCGCCATTCCGGGTGCCCTGCCTGCGCGAACGCGCAATGGACGGCGGTGCTGAGGACTGCGTCCGGCTGGGACAGGGTACGCAGGAAGTCGCTGCGACTCACCACCCCGAGGAGGCGGTGCTCGTCGTCGACGACCGGCATGCTCTTCCAGCCGCGGCGGGCCAGGGTCAACGCCACCTCTGCGCAGTCCTGCCGCAGAGTGGCGCAGCTGGGATCGGCCGTCATGATGGCCTCGATCGTGGGTTCGGCCGCCGAGGTTGGCGCGGTGGGGCGCAGGTGGGCTCGCGGGTCTGCCGGCAGGCGATGACGCAGGACGTCGCCCTCCGAGATGATTCCCACGACCCGCTGGTCACTGTCGACCACCGGAAGGGCGCTGATGCGAGCCCGTCCGAGCTTGGCTATGGCATCCTCGAGCGTCGCCTCGGAACGGATGCTCTCTGCGGGCGTGGTCATGACCTCGGCAACAAGCACGGGTCCCACCTCTTTCGTCTCGTTCGTTCCAGCATTCGTCGTCTTCACGTTGGGTGACAGGGGAATTGGTCCCGGTTCAGCACGGGGACCAAGGGGTCTCAGATGAGCCGGAGTTCCCGTGCGTCCTCCCACAGGTCGGCCCGAACGCAGGGGTGGGCCGCCTGCTCGATGAGGTGTCTCGCCTGGGCCCTGGCGTCCCACCCCATGATCTCGGCTGTGCCGTTCTCGGTGATCACGGCCGTGTGTTGGAACGAGGTGACCGGGCCCTCGAGAAGACCCACGATCGTCGACACGTTGGCCCGGGGGTGCCACGAGCGAAGGGCCATCAGGGCCTGACCGCCGGGGGAGTCCATCGCGCCCACGACGAAGTCGCACTGGCCGCCGAATCCCGAGTGGACCCGAGATCCGACATGGCTGCCGTTGGCCTGGTCGAAGAGGTCGACGGACAGGGCAGTGTTGATGCTCGTCATGGTCGGTTGAGCAGCGATCCGGCCCGGGTCGTTCACCGTCTCGGTGCGCAGCATGCGCACCCTCGAATTCGCGTGCAACCACGTCATCAGTGCAGGACCACCCACCGCGAACGAGGCCACAACCTGCCGCCCCCTGTCCAGGGCGCCGGCGTCGTGGAGGTCCATGATCCCGTCGGAGACCATCTCACTCCACACCCCGAGGCGGCGACGGGCGCTGAGCCGTGGCACGACGGCGTCGGGAATGGCACCGATGCCCAGCTGGAGGGTGGCACCGGAGCTGACGCGTGCCGCGACGTGTCCGCCAATGAGGCTGATGGCCTCGGACGTCGCTGCGGGTGAGGACTCCCGGCTCGGCTGTCCCGCTGGGGCAGTGAGGACTCCGTCGAGGTCGTGCGCGTCCAGCTCACCGTCGCCGTAGGTGAAGGGCATGGCCGCGTGGGACTCGGCGAACACCAGACCGCCAGCCGCCCGGCACACCGACATCGCGGCCGGGAGGATGTTGACCTCGGACCCGAGCGACCAGCGACCCGCGATCTGCTCAGAGACGGTGACGAGGACGACGTCGGGCACGAATCGCTGCGCGAGCAGAGTCGGCACGTGGGACAGTCGTGCGGGGAGGTAGGAAACGTCAGGTGTCCGCATTCCCGGCCCGACAAAGGGCGTCACGTGGGTGACACCCGACCGCGTCGGTATGCCGTGGGGTGCGTTGAGCATGAACAGCTCGTACCGCTCGACGGCCCCGTCCAACAGCCGGAGAAGCTCCCGGGGTGCGGAGGCGTTGCCACTGGCCACCACGCGTAGCGGTCGGTCGCAGCTGGTGGCCGCCCGACGGAGCGCCCTCGCCACCGAACCGCTGGTGGAAGGGCTCATTCGCCGGACAGGGCGAAGCGACGGCCAGTGATGGAGTCGGGCGTGATGCGCAGGAGGTGCGGCTTGCTGCCGGGAGACCAGGGCAACAGCGGCAGGTGCATGATCTTGATCGCCTCGTCCACGGCATACACCTCGGTGGCTCGGCCGCGCAGAACGACGCTCCAGGCCATGGCGGAGTCGAGGTCGCACCCATCGACCTCGAAGGCGACCACGCGATTGCGCGCCGCTGCGTGCTTGGTGCCGCCGGCCGTGCGGAGTACGACCGTGCCGTGGTCGACGACGTAGTTCACCGGGAAGATGTCCGGAACGTCGTCGTGGACCACGGCCAGGCGCCCCACGACGGCCCCTCGCAGAAGGTCCCACGACTCGCGGGGAGCGATGCTGTGCGTGCTCTCGGGGACCTCAGTGCTCCCGGTGCCCACAGCGCCCACACCGCCCACAGCGCTCACGCTGTGGGCTTCGGTCTGCGGCTGGTTGGTGTTCATGTCCTCATGCTCCGCCAGTGGCTGCCGCTTCCACAGGGTCAAAGGTCCCGGTACCGCCCGACGAGTGCGGGAGGAACGCACGACAACGCCTCGGCTCCCTGTCAGGAACCGAGGCGTTGTCGTTCGGGCGGCCTACTTGAGGATGGGGTGGCGCTGCACGAGAATCAGGCGCTCCCACCATCCACCAAGGCCGAGGGTGCGTCCCGCGCCCAGCCCAGCGAGGAGGATGAGGACGATGGCGTAGACGAGGTGGTCGTCCACGAAGGGGTTGTTCTCAGGAGGGAGCACGGCACTCCACATCATGACGAGCATGAGGGTTCCCGAAGCTGCCGCGATGCGCATGGCGACGCCGAGCATGAGCGCGACGCCGATGCCGGCCAGTCCCACCATGAATCCCCAGTTCGCCCAGGAGGCACCGGCGAATCCTTGGTAGAAGTCCGCCAGCGGGCCCTTGGTACCGAACTTGAGGAAGCCCAGCGTGGGCGATCCCTCGTGAATCCAGGCTGCCGGACCAAAGGTGTCCACGGCGCCCGTCTCCGCGTCGCGTCCCGTCGAGAAGCCCAGGGCGAGAAGCTTGTCGAGGAAGGCCCAGAGGAAGACCCAACCGAGGGCCAGTCGGGCAGCTGCTGCCGACCAACGGACCACGGCGCGGGAGTGGGGCTCTGCCGCGACTGCGTGGTTGGACTGGACGTGGACGTCGCTGGCATCGTGCCTGGTGCGAACTGTTGTGCTCATCGAATGCCTCCTAGGTGAAGCCAGCGAGGTTTGTGCTGGTGGGTTCACCTTGTCGTGGCGGCGGTCATGGCGACAGGGACCAAAGGCCCGTCATCGGCGATGTCAGTGATTGCCTTCAGGGATCACTCGACGATGCAGCTCCGTGGTGAGCCGGTGGATCTGTCGGGTGAGCTCGGTGTTGGTCTTGAGCTCGAGCTCGGACTCGATGAAGTCGTGGTCGGCCTTGGCCTGCTGGAACTCGGCCTGACGGTTCTGCCCGATGAGCACGAACGTCGACAGGAAGATCGCCTCCAGGGACACGACGAGCGTCAGGGTCGGCCACGGACTGCCCTCGACGAGGGTCATCCAGAGGCCGAAGGCGAGTGCGTGCAGGTAGACGAACGGCATCGATCCCGCGAAGGTCGTGATCGCATCGGCCGCTTTGAGCTGCAGGCTTTCGGCTCGCCGTAGAGCCATGGCTGCCGCGGCGGGATGGCGTACCGGTCTCGCTGGGTCAGTGGAGGTCATGCTGCCAATATGCACCTCGTCGCGTGCGAACCCGGGTGAGTTCGGGGCAACAACGACACCCTTGGTCTGCGCGGATCCCGCAGACCAAGGGTGTCGAGGACTGTTGCTACACCGTCGGCCAGTCGACCCAGGTCACCTCGCCACCACGCGCCGCTGCGGTGAGGACGACCCGGTCGCCAGGAATCGGGACAAGGTCGTAGCGTCCCTCCTCCAGGCTGGGGTAGACCAACGTGTGGACCGGCTGGGACGGGCCCGGTCGGGCCACGACAGCGACGTGCGGGTGGTGCTGATGGCCGCCCTCGTGGCTGTGGGAGCGGCCCTCCTGCCCGTCGTGGTGGTGATCGGTGTGGTGATCATGGGCGTGGTCGCGTTCGACGGATCGAATCTCGACCTCGAGGCCCTCGGTCTCTGGTGGCATCGTGACGATGAGGGCGCCGACGGTCCCACCGATGTCGAGCAGGACCGAACCTTGGCCCGCCCACGGGTTCTCCGAACTGGGCATGATGACCTCCGCCCTGCGTCAGGCGGCCGGCACGCCGGGCGCGGACTGGTAGCCGCCCGCCGGGTCGCCCAGGTAGGGGAAGTGATCCAGGTACGGCAGGTTGGTGTTGGTGGTGCCGTCCGTCAGACCACCGCTGGCCGCGTCGGGCGTGAACGTCGGGTCGACGAGGGGAATCGTCGCCCCGGCCACGGCGCGCAGCTCGATGGCCACGACGTCGTCGATGATCCGTCGCCCGTTCGGGAAGCCGGCAGCGTCGCCCGCGATCAGCCCGATGGGGTTCGGGTTCGCGGTGGGCGGGACGGCCACGTTGAGGCGCAACATGTCCGCCTGGGTTGGCCCGGTGTAGTTCTGGAAGCCCGCAACCACGCCGGAAGGAATGCCGGTGAGCAGGATGGCAAGCAGGTCGGCGCGGTCCTTCGTGTAGGCGGCGAGGTTGGGAAACACCGTGGGATAGAGGACGGGGAGGAGGCGGGCGAGCTCCGGCTGCGCGACGTACTTCGCGAAGGCGGAATCGTCATACGGGCTCGACGTGTTCCACGCATCCTTGCGGGCCATCGGGGTGATGACCTCGTTGAAGAGCGGGTTGCCGAGACGGGACACCTGACTCCACGGGCCCTGGAAGACGTGCTTGGCCCGCTTTCCGTCCCAGATGCGGGACTTCTGTCGGCTCGCCGTGGCCCAGACGCCGATGACCGAGGTGGCCGCCGCAACATCAGTGGGCCGGATGCCGCCACGCGTGAGGTCGCGAATCGGCACCTGGATGGCGATGCTGTGGACGTTGAGGCCCTGGGTTCCGTTGACCCCGGCTGCCGTCGCGGACGGGATGAGGTGAGCCATCTGGAAGGGGCGCAGCGTCCCGAGGTCGAAGATGCTGCCGAGGTCCACGTGGAAGCCGTCGCTTCGCTGGCCCGCGAACACCTTGCGGCCACCCTGGATGGAGTGGACTGCCTGATCGGTGAACCGGGCATAGTCCGGCGTCGAGCGGGGCCCGATGTTGACCGGGGGGCAGGGCAGGTTGTTCGCCAGGACACTGCGCCGGTTGCCTCGCGTCAGCCGAGTGACCGAGTAGTGCTGCGGCCGGTTCCAGGCCGGGTCAGAGATCGAGCCGATCGGTCCGGTGTTGTAGAGGAACGTGTTCTCGTTGCGGATGGTGGTGTTGAACCGGAACTGGTACGTCACGTCCGCACGAGCATCACCCCGGTTGCTGACGTGGATCTGGTAGAGGACGTCGTCGCCGAACTCGTAGAAGTTCGGTCCCCCTTGGGGGTTCTGGAACGGGATGAAGTTCGCGACGAGGGTCACGGTGTCGGGCGCGTCCGGGCTGACGAACGCGTAGACGTCGGTGTTGTCGGCGACAGGGTCCTTGGAGACCTCGGGCGCTTCGCGGTGGGAGGACATGGCGTCAGCCCCTTGCCGCGCGGGTCAGGCGAGCGATGAGGTCGGGATCATGGACGGTGACTTCGTCCTCCCCGAGCATGAGGGTCAATCGACCGGTGTGCGGATCGTCGACCCAGGCGACGAGTTTTTCGAGTGCAACGCCGGACT
Source organism: Knoellia pratensis (assembly GCF_042666395.1). Classification (NCBI taxonomy): domain Bacteria; kingdom Bacillati; phylum Actinomycetota; class Actinomycetes; order Micrococcales; family Intrasporangiaceae; genus Knoellia; species Knoellia pratensis. Next base: position 342,026 of record NZ_JBHTDJ010000004.1, read on the forward strand.
CGGTCGTGGAGGCGGCCTGCGCGGGGGCCGCGAACGCAGCCGTCGTCACCACAGCAGCAGCGGCACTGCCTCCGGCTCCGACGATGAACGACCGTCTGTTCGTGTCTTTCATTGTTCTCCTCCGCTCGAGCGCAGCCGAGATGTTCGGCTGGGCTACCGGGCCAATGAGCTCGAACGGGGATGCTCGCGCGTGCAGTGACCCACCTCACATTCGGAACCGACGGGGTGCGGATTGGAGTGATCACAGTTCATTTCAGGAGGTGCCGCCACCGGACTTGGGGGCCATGCGGAAGTCGAGGTGCGCCGGCACGGGTTCGCCCGGGCACAGGCGCTCCCAGAGCTGCGACAGGGTCTGGTCGCCCTCGGCGAGGTCGGGCACCTCGATGTCCTCGAGGATCGTCAGTGCTGCTGCGTTTGCACCTGCCATCGCGAGGGCCTCGGCGAGCAGCATCTGGCTGCGGCCGTGGGTGCGCACCGGGTCCGGGAGCGCTGCCACGGTGGCCACGACCTGGTCGGCACGTCCGGAGTCGAGCAGGTCGGTGAGCAGCTCGACGGCCAGGCGACGGTCGTCCGGCGCGAGGGCGAGCGCCCGCCGGTAGAGGTCGGCGCGCTCGGTCGCGTCCGCGGTGAGGAGAGCCAGTCCTCTCAGTGCCACTGCCGTCGGGGCCAGTTCAATGCTTTGCCGGTATGCCGTGTGCGCACCTTCCGTGTCGCCCCGCACGTGCCGCGCGGTGCCGAGGGCGTAGTGGGCCCACCACCCGGCTCCCGAGTCGGCCACTGCCGCTGCCGTCAGCCGGGCCAGCCACCGGTCCGAGGTGACCGGCAGCGTCGGCCGGTGCCCCGAAATGTGCTCCAGGGCAACGGAATCGCCCTCCTGAGCGAACCGAAGCAACGGCATGCTCTCGTCGTCGACTTCCGGGAACGGTGTGCCTGTGGGGCCCGCGGCCCCGCGCAGGGCGAGCTCCGCGCGACCCCAGCCGGATCCGGTGTGGACCAGCTCGGTCGGAGCGACGTCAGCCACCTCCGAGAGCCACCGGTCGTGTTGTTCGGCGAGCCACGCCGGTGGTGCGGCAGCATGCACAGCCCGCTGGACGGCATACGCGGCAGTGTCGTAGTCCGCTGCCACCTCGGCAGGTGAGAGTTCGATCGGCAGGAACGCCTCGGTCCACGACCGGCTCGCGTTCCCGTCGAGGAGGTCGCTCTCCATCTGGGTCGTGCACACCCCGGCCTGGATCTCGAGGTAGCGACTGCCACGTGCGCCGAGCCAGTCCTGCCATCGCTGCCCACCGGGTCCGTGCCCCCAGAGGAAGAGCTTGCGACCGTGCAGGGCCTCGGTGGAGGTCTGCGCCAGGCCACGCCCATCGGGTTCCACGGCGCAGATCAGGCGGCCCTGACGTTCGCCGACCTCGTAGAAGTAGTCAGCGGGGTAGCGGCTCGCGCTGGGGACGCTCACGTCAACCGAACCGTCCGGGAAGGGAACGGCCACGCGCTCCAGGACACCGGTGTAGTCGGTGCGCCACGCGGTGGCGGCGGGCGTGAGCACCCGGGTCCCCGGGGTCTCGGGCACGGCGATGTTGGTCCAGTAGTACAGGGGCTTGGGTTCGGGGTCGGGGTTCATGACGCGGGTCGACGCCATCAAGCGGGCGCCACTGAGCCACAGGTCGACCTGGAGGATGAGGTCGCGGGTGCGCTCCCACTCCCACAGGCGCACGACCGGCCCGAGGGCAGTGTCGACGATCGCGGCGTGCATGGGCTGGTTGCCCAAGGTGGTGTGGCCGGTGGAGCCGAGGTTCCACTCGATGCCGCCGGCGAACCACGCGTCGGTGAGGCCGAAGTTGGCCCAACGCAGTTGCGGGTTGACGTGGACCAGCTCGCGAGCGCCGGCGTCGGTGGTCAGGGTCAGCGACCAGACCCGTCCGCCGAGGGAGGGAAGTATGGTGGTATGGACCAATCCGTTGTCGAGCTCGATGGCCTGGAGCTGCACCTCGTCGTCGGCGCGGTCGTAGTCGCTCAGGACGCCGTACGGCAACGGCGAGGAGAGGCGGCCCTGGTTGATGCGCTGAACCATGTCGTGCGGGGCCTCGTCGCTCACCTGCGACGTCGTGATTCGACGCACCGGGGCAACTGCAGCCATCACGCTCGGTTCACCCGGTAGCGTGCCCATAAGGGCCAGGGGCCGGATGCGCGCGTGCGTCGTTCGGGGGATTGTCACGCGCCTAGAGTGATTGATTGTGAGTGGTTTGGTCAATATCCTTGACACAAACGATCATGCACAGCACGATGTGGCCATTACGACACATCACCATGTGTTGCCCAATGACGGGCCTAGAGCGCCCGCCCTCGACTGGAAGTAGGCAGTGGATGAACCCTCGAGGTAAGCAGGTAGAACGGCGCACGATCCTTCAGTTGGTCACGGCGGGGGCGCTCGCAGTTCCTGCACTGTCACTCGCTGGATGCGCCACGGGAGGCGGGAGCGACGAGCCCACCGCCACGGCAGCTGGTGGCGCCAAGAGCGACACCAACCCGTTCGGGATCGCCGACAAGGCCACTGTCGAGGCAGTCATCTTCAACGGTGGCTACGGCTTCGACTACGTGACCTTCGCCGCGACCCTGGCGCAGAAGAACCACGCCGGCAGCACCTTCACGGTCAAGCCGTCCACGCAGATCGCGCAGGAGCTCCAGCCGCGCTTCGTGGGTGGCAACCCGCCCGACCTCATCGACAACTCGGGCGCGAACGCGATCGGTCTCAACACGATCGCGGACCAGCTCGAGGACCTCAAGGAGGTCTTCGAGTCGAAGAACCTCGAGGGCACGGTCATCAAGGACACCCTGTACCCCGGTGTCGAGGCCCCCGGCACGATCAACGGCAAGCTCGTCGCGATCAACTACGTGCAGACGGTCTACGCGATCTGGTACTCCAGTGCCCTCTTCGAGGCCAACGGCTGGACCGCACCGAAGACGTGGGACGAGGCCATCGAGCTCGGCGCCAAGGCCAAGGCCAAGGGCAAGTTCCTCATGCTCTGGGGCAAGGAAGCCGCCACGTACTACCAGACCCTCGCGATTGCCTCGGCAATCAAGGAAGGTGGCGACGACGTCCGCCTCGGCCTGGAGAACCTCAAGCCCGACAGCTGGTCCCACGCTGCCGTCCAGGGTGTCTTCAAGGCACTTGAGACGATCATCAAGAACGGCTACATGAAGCCCGGTGGTGGTGGCACGCAGTTCACCGCCGCCCAGGCTCAGTGGAGCAGCGAAGAGGCCGCCCTGCTCTACCCCTCGGGCTCGTGGATCGAGAACGAGATGAAGAAGCAGACCAAGGACGGCTTCAAGATGACCGGCGCGCCCGAGATGACGCTCACGGCCGGCTCGAAGCTTCCCTACACGGCGCTGCACTCCGCTGCGGGCGAGCCCTTCATCGTGCCGTCGAAGGCCAAGGGCGCTGCTGGTGGCAAGGAGCTCCTCCGGGTGATGTTGTCCAAGGAGGCGGCGACGAACTTCGCGAAGACCAAGCTGTCGCCGACGATCGTCAAGGACACCGTCCCCGAGGACGGCTTCGGCTCCACGGCCCTCCAGGCGCAGGGCAAGATGCTCAAGGAGGCGGGTTCCGACGTCTTCACGTGGAACTTCATCGACAACTACGGCATGAACCAGGACATGCTGGTTCCCTGGAACGCGTTCCTCTCGGGTCAGATCAATGCGGCCAAGCTCACCAGCGAGCTGCAGAAGATCACCGACAAGGTCGCGAACGACTCCTCGGTCAAGAAGGTCGAGGTCAGCTGACCCCTGTGCCCGGCCCGGTGTACCACTGCCGGGCCGGGCACACTCCTATCCGCCGCCCCATCCGTGTGCCCGTCGGTGCGTGGTAGGTCGGGGGCCGGGCTCTGACGCGCGACGATCACGTGCCGACCCGGCGCAATCCAGACAAGGACTCGCATGACCGCAGTAGTCGTTCCCAAGAGCTCCAAGAAGGTGAAGGTCCGACGCAAGCGCATGCCGCTGGCGCGCAAGATCTTCCTTCTCGTGACCCTGGGACTCCCCTTCGCCTTTTACTCGGTGTTCGTCCTGTGGCCGTTCGTCCAGGCGTTCATCTACTCGCTCACGAACTGGAGCGGGTTCACCGACACCTTCGCCTTCATCGGCTTCGAGAACTACACCAAGTTGCTCCATGACGACATCTTCCTCAAGGCGCTGCGCAACAACCTGCTGCTCGCCCTCGTCGTCCCCTTCGTGACGATCGTGCTCGCGCTCGCCCTCGCGACGATGGTGACGGTCGGCGGCTCCAGCACCGGCACCGTCAAGGGTCTGTCGAAGTCCTCGGTCTATCGGGTCGTCTCGTTCTTCCCCTACACGATCCCCGCGATCGTCATCGGCCTCGTGTGGGCCCAGATGTTCGACCCTTCCAGCGGGCTGGTCAACGCCGTGCTGACGGGAATCGGCCTGGACAAGTTCGAGTCGTTCGCGTGGCTCGGCGAGGTCTCCACGGCGATGCCGGTCACCATGTTCGTCATCATCTGGGGCTTCGTCGGCTTCTACATGGTGCTGTTCATCGCGGCGATCAAGGGCATCCCCGCCGAGCTCTATGACGCAGCGCGCGTCGACGGCGCCGGGCGCATGCGCATGACGATGATGGTCACGCTGCCGATGGTGCGTGACACCATCCAGACCGCCTACATCTACCTCGGCATCCTCGCCCTCGACGCCTTTGTCTACATGGCGGCCCTCAACGCCAGCGGTGGTCCGCAGAACTCCACCCTGACGATCACGCAGGACCTGTTCAACACGGCGTTCAAGAAGGGCCAGTTCGGCCTGGCGAGCGCGATGGGTGTCGTCCTGGCAGTCCTCACGCTGAGCTTCGCCGGCATCGTCTTCACCATCAACCGCTTCACCGGCGGAAAGGACCGTTGATGTCCACCGCATCCGACGTACGCAGCGCCGTGACCACTGCTCACAGTGACAAGCCGGTGCCCCTCGGCAAGGGCGACCGCAAGTTCACGATCGTGGCCCACATCGTTCTGACGATCTGGGCGATCATCGTCGTCCTGCCCCTGTTGTGGGTCTTCCTGTCGTCCTGGAAGACCACCGGCGAGATCTTCCAGTCGCCGCTGGCCCTGCCTCAGCACTGGTCGTTCGACAACTACATCAAGGCGTGGACCGACTCCAACATCGGTCGCTACATGCTCAACTCGGTCATCGTGGTGACCGTCTCGTTGGTCATCGTCATGATCCTGGGATCCGCGGCGGCATACTCGCTCGCTCGCTATCCCTTCCCCGGCAGCGGCATCGTCTACTACCTCATCCTCGCTGGCCTGACCTTCCCGGTCTTCCTCGCGATCGTGCCGCTGTTCTTCGTCCTCAAGAACCTCGGGTTGCTCAACACGTTGCCAGGGCTCATCGCGACCTACGTGGCGTTTGCGTTCCCGTTCACCGTGTTCTTCCTCTATCCGTTCTTCCGGGCGCTGCCCGAGGAGATCGCCGAGGCCGCCGAGCTCGATGGCGCAGGGGAGTGGCGGATCTTCGCGCAGGTGATGCTGCCCATGGCCAAGCCCGGCATCATCGCCATCGCGATCTTCAACTTCCTCGGCCTGTGGAACCAGTTCCTGCTTCCGGTGGCGCTCAACACCGACGAGAGCAACTACGTCCTCTCGCAGGGCATGGCACGCTTCGCGTCACAAGCTGGGTATGCCGTGGACTTCGGCCAGCTCTTCGCGGCCGTCGTCATCACGATCGCCCCGGTCCTCGCGGTCTACATCTTCACGCAGCGACAACTCCAGGGTTCCCTGTCCCAAGGAACGATGAAGTAGTCAGGACCCCACTCGCGGGAGCCGTGACCGCACGAGCAGTGGGATCACGAGCCAGTTGACGACGAACACGACGCCGGCCGCGGCAGCAGCGGTGACCGCAGCTCCGCGGCCGACGACGACGTCGAAGATGAGGTACGTCGCCGAGACGATGCTGATCGAGAGGGTCGCCAGGCCGACCCTGGCTGCCACGTCCGCGAACCCGACCAGTTGGTGCTTGGCGTGGCGACGAAACATCAGGCGGTGGGCGCTCACCGGCGCGACCAGCAGTGTCGTGGCGACGATGGCGGACGCGAGCGCCACGAGATAGGCAGTGCGTTGCGACTCGGTGATCGTCGCGAACCGTTGCTGGAAGGGCAGCGTCAGCAGGAAGCCGGCGAGGAGCTGGACGCCCGTCTGGGTGACGCGTAGCTCCTGCAGCAACTCGTCCCAGTTGCGGTCGAGGCGTTCCGTGGGCGTCTCATGACGATCGTTGTCGAGCGGTGAGGACTCCATGCCCCGACCGTACCCATCTCAGTCATCCGACGCGTTGCACGAGCAATGCCACGCCCTGCCCGCCGCCCACGGCGATGGTCGCGAGACCCAGTTCGCGACTGTCCACGCGCAGCATCTGGCTGAACAGTCGGACCGCGAGCACCGCGCCGGACGCGCCCCAGGGGTGTCCCAGGGCAAGCGCGCCACCCTCGATGCACACCCGGTCTTCGTCGAGGCCGAGCTCGTCGCAGCACGCGAGGACCTGGGCGGCGAAGGCCTCGTTGATCTCGATCGAGTCGATGTCGGCAAGCGTCAAACCGTTGCGGTGCAACAGGGTTCGCACCGCCGGAACCGGGCCGACACCGGGAAGGTTGGGGTCCGACCCGACCGTTGCCCAGTCGAGACAGGCCAAGCCGGGTATGCCGTCCGCCCGCCTTTGTGCCTCGGTCACCATCGCGACTGCGGCGGCTCCGTCGTTGATCCCGCAGGCGTTGCCTGCGGTGACGGTGCCGGCGGGTGAGAAGGCCGCGGGCAGGCGGGACAGAGTGCCGGGGGTGAGGTTGGCCCGGATGCGCTGGTCCCCAGCCAGGTGGGGGAGCGGCACGAGTTCGTCGTCGAACCGTCCGGCAGCGCGAGCTGCGGCGGCACGGGAATGCGAGCGGACGGCATACGCGTCCTGTCGTTCTCTGGTGATGCCCCAGCGGCGGGCGACGTCGTCGGCGGCCGGGCCCATTTCCGGGTCACCGATCTCGGCCGGCGCGAAGGGCGCGCGTGAATAGCGCCGCGGCTCAGCGCCATCGATGGGCGGCCACAGGCGCCACGGTGCGCTGCTGGCGCTCTCAGCGCCTCCGGCAAGGACCGACTCGGCAGAGCCCGACTTGATGAGCGCGCAGGCCGTCGTGAGTGCGGCGAGTCCACTGCCGCACTGCAGGTCAACGGTCATCGCCGGGGTCGTGACGTCGAACCCGGCGGCCAGCGCGGCGACGCGGGCGACGTTTCCGCCCGGGCCCATGCAGTTGCCCAGGACGACCTGTGACGGTGCGGCGAGGTTGGCGTCATCGGAGACCGCGCGCAGAGCCGGAGCGGCCAGGCCCACGACGTCGACGTCTCGCAGGGCCAGTCCGGCCGTGCCGATCGGAGTCCGGCGCGCGGCCACGATGACGGGGGTGCGGTCGTCGATCACGGTGACGCCTCCAGAGCTCGATCTGCCGCGAGACGACGTCGCACCTCGGCACGGTCGACCTTGCCTGCGGGCGTCAGGGGCAGCTCGGACCAGACATGCCAGCGTCGAGGGATGTGGGTGCGTGACACGAGTTCGGCTGTGTGAGAACGCAGTTCATCAAACCCATCGGCGAATGCGCCAGTGACGACGACCTCGAGCACTTCACCGAGCGCTGCGTGAGGGGTCCCGATGGCCACGGCTGCGGTCACCGCCGGGAAGGCCAGGACGGCGGCCTCGACGTCAGCACACAGCACCGTCGCACCGCCTGTCGTCACGGATTCGTCGCCTCGACCGAGAACGACCAGGCCCAGCTCGTCATGGAAGCACCCACGGTCACCGACGGTCGCCCAACCGTCGGCATCGCTCACCAGGGGCACTGTCTGCCCGTGTGCATATCCGTCAGCGAGCCATGGGCTGCGCGCCCAGATGACACCGCCGCGCAGGTCCACCTCAACCTCGGGGAACGGATCCAGCCGAGCCCCGACCCGCATTGCCACGAAGCTCAGTTCGGCAGCGCCGTAGTAGTCGACCACCTCGACGCCGGCGTCCTGAGCCCGCTCGCGCACGGACCGGGGGAGTGCCGCCCCTGCACACACGACCGTGCGCAGCCGCCCGAGGTCTCGGTCGAGCAGACCGGTGAGCATCGCCGGGGTGACGTGGGCGATCGTGCAGGACGCAAGTGCAGCCTCGGCGTCGCGCAGGCTCCACCGGTCCAGAGCCACGACCTCGGCGCCGACGTGGGCGGCATGTGCGTGCGCGAACGCGAACATCGAGCCGCTCGGCGGTGCGGGCACCAGCACCACGTCCGACGCCACTGTCCGGGTGAGGCGGCTGACGTGGTCGAAGCTCCTCTCCCACGACGCGAGCGAGCGACGCACGGTCCGGGGAGCTGCGGCCGTCCCGGAGGTGCTCAGCTCGAGCCAGGACCGACCATCGGCCTCACGAAGGAAGCCCATCTGCCGCAGGGCTGCCCGGGCCGGAGTGTCGCGCACGGCGCCACGCTCTCACACGAGGTCAGGCTGAGGGGCGGACTCGCTGCTCTGCGGACCGTGATCACGTGACCACGCGACGGCGAGCTGGTCGGCAAGGAGGAAGGCCATCCGGAGCGAGGCCTCGGAGGGCCGAGAGACGTGAGCCGACGCCACCAGGTCGACGCGGCCGAGAGTTTGGCCCGTCAGGTTGACCGGGAAGCGAGACGGCCGTGTCGGTGGGGAACCCCTGGTGGCCGCCGTCTTGAGCCACCCCCGCCCCGACGATGACACCGTCGCGGCGCAGCACGGCAGCACTGGCGGCCGGTGTGCTCGGGATCCACGTCGCCCGGTCGAGGTCCAGCAGTGCCGTGAGCTGCTCCTCGACCTCTCGCACGATGAGCTCGCTCTCCTGGTGATCAGCGACCGAACGGGCGGTGGCCACGAGGACCTCCAGTCGTGCCGCGTTCTCGGCTGCGTCGGCGTGCCACCGCTGCCCCCAGAGCGCGAGTTCGGTGACCGCGACACCGACGACGAGCGCGAGGACCACCGTGGCGTGCGGGATGCTGTCGCGCCAGATCGCGAGAGTGCCACTCACGACGAGCGGTGCGAACACGGCATACGCAACGATCGTCGGTAAGCGTGACTCCCAGGTTTGCGTGAGTCTCATGAGGCCATGACGCGCCCCGGAGCGACTGGCAGTCAAGGGCCTTGACGCCATCTGTACGCCCCCACGTCAAGAAGTCGTCAACGCCTGTCAGGGAGCCGTCAAGGGCGGTCCGGCCCTTGTCGCGGAGTCGTTGACTGCAGAGGTGATCGAAAACCTCATTGGCGCAATCGCCGGCATCGCCGTCCTGGCCTACCTCGTGTATGCGCTCATCCGACCGGACAAGTTCTGATGAGCGACACCGTGAGCGGTCTGCTCACCCTTGGAGTGCTCATCGCCCTGCTCGTGGCCGCGGGGCTCCCGCTCGGCGCGTGGCTGGCGAAGACGCTGACCGACACCTCGCACTGGAGGGTCGAGCGCATGGTGCACCGCCTCGTGCGGGTGGACGCGTCCGCCGAACAGAGCTGGAAGTCGTATGCCGTGAGCGTCATTGCGTTCTCCCTCATGGGAATCGCGGTGCTCTTCGCGCTCATCACGAGCCAGGGTCACCTGCCCCTGGCGCAGGGAACCGACGGCATGTTCTGGCACACGGCGCTCAACACGGCGGTCTCGTTCGTGACGAACACGAACTGGCAGTCGTATGCCGGTGAGATCGGTGTGGGTCCCCTCGCCCAGACCGTGGGGCTCACCGTCCAGAACTTCGTCTCGGCGGCCGTGGGCATCGCGGTGGTGGGCGCCCTGATGCGTGCCATCGCGCGCTCCAGCGGGCAGACGATTGGCAACTTCTGGGTCGACATCACCCGCATCGTGGTGCGGATGCTGCTCCCCGGTGCGTTCATCGCTGCTGTGGTCCTCATGGTCGGTGGGGTCATCCAGAACCTGCGGTCTCCCTTGACGGTGACGGGCCTGGACGGGGTCGAGCAGGTCATTCGCGGCGGGCTCGTCGCTTCGCAGGAGGCGATCAAGCAGTTCGGCACCAACGGCGGCGGCTACTTCAACGCCAACTCCTCCCACCCCTTCGAGAACCCGACCGCGTTGACCAACCTCTTCCAGATCTTCCTCATGCTCGTCATCCCTTTCGCGCTGACCCGCACCTTCGGGATCGTCGTGGGCGACCGCCGTCAGGGCTGGGCCCTCGGCGCGTTCGCCGGCATCCTCTGGCTGGGCAGCATCGCCCTCACCACGTGGGCCGAGGTCAGCGCCGCATCTGGTGCCACGGGTTCGATGGAGGGCAAGGAGGTGCGGTTCGGCCTCTGGAGCTCGACGATCTTTGCCGCCTCGACGACGGGCACGTCGACGGGTGCGGTCAACTCGATGCACGAGAGCTACAGCCCCCTCGGCGGAGGGGTCGTGCTCGGCAACATGCTCCTGGGCGAGATCTCGCCCGGTGGGGTGGGTTCGGGCCTCTACGGGATCCTCATCATCGCGATCCTGTCCGTGTTCGTCGCTGGCCTCATGGTGGGCCGCACGCCGGAGTACCTCGGCAAGACGATCGGACGCCGCGAGATCACCTGCGCCGCGCTCTACTCACTCGTCATGCCCGTGCTCGTCCTCGGCTTCACCGGTGCCTCGTTGGCGATGTCCGGTCCGCGCGAGACGATGACCGCCAGTGGGCCGCACGGCCTGTCAGAGGTGCTCTACGCCTATGCGTCGGCCGCCAACAACAACGGCAGTGCCTTCGCAGGCCTGGGTGCCGACAACCCCTGGTACAACCTCACGCTCGCACTCTGCATGCTCCTCGGACGGCTCCTCCCGATGCTGCTCGTGCTCCGTCTCGCCGGCCTGCTCGTCGAGCAGAAGAAGCGGCCGGACACGGTGGGCACCATGCCCACGCACACGCCGCTCTTCGTCGGACTGCTCATCGGAATCGCCCTCATCCTCGCCGGCCTGACCTTCTTCCCGGCACTCGCACTCGGTCCCCTCGCGGAGGCACTCGCATGAACACCTCAACCATCGCCGCTGTCGCTCCCCAAGCCCTGCTGAAACTCGACCCCCGCCACGTGTGGAGGTCCCCGGTGATCTTCGTCGTGTGGATCGGATCGGTTCTCACGACAGCACTGGCCCTCGTCGACCCGAGCATCTTCGCGTGGTCGATCGCTGTGTGGCTCTGGGCCACGGTGCTCTTCGCCAACGCGGCCGAGGCCGTCGCCGAAGGGCGCGGCAAGGCCCAGGCAGCCAGCCTGAGGGCGTCGAAGCGTGACGCCGTGGCTCGCCGTCTGACCGCCTCCGGCGAGGAGAGCGTCCCGGGCAGCGAGCTCCGCATCGGCGACGAGGTCGTCGTCGAGGCGGGCGAGGTCATCCCCGGTGACGGTGACGTCGTCCAAGGTGTCGCCACGGTCGACGAGTCGGCCATCACGGGGGAGTCCGCCCCCGTCATCCGCGAGTCAGGCGGCGACCGCAGCGCGGTCACCGGTGGCACGACGGTGCTCTCGGACCGCATCGTCGTGAGGATCACGACCAAGCCGGGGGAGAGCTTCATCGACCGGATGATCGCGCTCGTCGAGGGTGCCGAACGTCAGAAGACGCCCAACGAGGTCGCGCTGACCATCCTGCTCACGACGCTCACGATCATCTTCCTGGCCAGCGTCATGGCGATCCAGCCCTTCGCTGCGTACTCCGGCGAGCTGCAGCCGGTCATCGTGCTCGTCGCCCTGCTCGTGTGCCTCATCCCGACGACGATCGGCGCGTTGCTCTCTGCCATCGGGATCGCCGGCATGGACCGACTCGTGCAGCGCAACGTGCTCGCCATGTCCGGTCGTGCCGTCGAGGCCGCCGGTGACGTGTCGACGCTCCTGCTCGACAAGACGGGAACGATCACCTTCGGCAACCGGCAGGCCCGCGACATCGTGGCCGTGCCCGGATCGCAGGTCGCCGGAATGTCATTGACGGAGGCGACGCTCCTGTCCTCGCTGGCGGACCAGACGCCAGAGGGCCGGTCCATCATCGACCTCTGCCGCATCGACGGGCAGGTCGACGACGGCCGCACGGCCGAGTCGCTCACCCGCGAAGGCGCCCTCTTCCACGAGTTCACGGCGACGACCCGCATGAGCGGCGTCGACCTGCCGGACGGCACCCGGGTCCGCAAGGGCGCGTCCTCGGCGGTCGCGTCGTGGGTCACGGACCAGGGCGGCACGGTTCCTCCCGAGGTCGGCGAACTGGTCAACGGCATCTCCGAGCAGGGTGGGACCCCGCTGGTCGTCGCCCTCGCGCGCCCGGGTCAGCAGGCAGAGGCCATCGGCGTCATCCACCTCAAGGACGTGGTCAAGCCCGGCATGAAGGAGCGCTTCGACACGCTCCGGGCGATGGGTATCCGCACGGTGATGATCACCGGCGACAACCCGCGCACGGCTGCCGTCATTGCCCGCGAAGCCGGCGTCGACGACTTCCTCGCCGAGGCCACACCGGAGGACAAGATGGCCCTCATCCGCAAGGAGCAGGAGGGTGGCCGGCTCGTCGCGATGACCGGCGACGGCACCAACGACGCACCCGCCCTGGCCCAGGCCGATGTCGGCGTGGCCATGAACACCGGGACCTCGGCCGCGAAGGAGGCCGGCAACATGGTCGACCTCGACTCGGACCCCACCAAGCTCATCGAGATCGTCGAGATCGGCAAGCAGCTGCTCATCACCCGCGGCGCCCTCACGACCTTCTCGATCGCCAACGACATCGCGAAGTACTTCGCGATCATCCCCGCGATGTTCGTCATTCTCTTCCCGGGGCTCGATGCCCTCAACATCATGGATCTGAGTTCACCCAAGAGCGCCATGCTCTCGGCCGTGATCTTCAACGCGCTGATCATCCTTGCGCTGATTCCGTTGGCGCTCAGGGGAGTTCGCTACCGACCCTCCTCCGCGGCCGCACTCCTGCGCCGCAACCTCCTCGTCTACGGAGTCGGAGGAGTGATCGTGCCGTTCATCGGCATCAAGCTCATCGACCTCGTCGTCTCCCTGCTTCCTGGAATGAAGTGATCGCCATGCCCCTCATCCGCCAGCTCGTCGCCTCCGCGCGCATGATGCTCGTCCTCACGCTCGCCCTTGGCGTCCTCTATCCCGCGCTCGTGTGGGGCATCGGCCGCGCCGTCCCCGCCCAGGCAGACGGCTCGCTCATCACGCGCAACAGCCAGGTGATCGGCTCCAGCCTGCTCGGCCAGGCCGTCACGGACCCGACGCTGTTCCACCCCCGTCCCTCGACGAGCGAGTATGCCGGCGGCACCAGTGGCGGTTCCAACCTCGCCGAGTCGTCGAAGGACCAGGCGACCGCGGTCGCGGAGCGGCACGCGGCATACGCAAGGGTCGCCGAAGGCGAGCCCACGGCAGACGCACTGACCACGTCAGCCAGCGGGCTTGACCCCGACATCAGCCCGAAGTTTGCTCAGGCACAGGTGGTCCGGGTCGCGACCGCGACCGGCCTCGACCCGGCCCGGGTGGCTCGACTCGTCGAGGAGCACACGGCCGGACGACAGCTCGGATTCCTCGGTGAGCCGCGGGTCAACGTCCTCGAGCTCAACCTCGCGCTCGATCGCCTTCGCTGACAGGCACAATCAACCCATGACCAGAGGAGTGCTGCGCGTCTACCTCGGAAGCGCGCCCGGTGTCGGCAAGACCGTCGCCATGCTCTCCGAGGCGCAGCGCCGGATCGAGCGCGGCACCGATGTCGTCATCGGGGTGTGCGAGAGCCACGGCCGCGCCTACACCGCGTCGATGATGGCCGACATCGAGGCACTGCCACTGCGAGTTGTGACCCATCGAGGGTCCGCCCTGACCGAGCTCGACGTTCCGGCCGCCATCCAACGGCGGCCCGAGGTCGTCCTCGTCGACGAGCTGGCCCACACCAACGCCCCCGGGTCGCCGCACGAGAAGCGGTGGCAGGACGTCGAGGAGCTCCTCGACGCGGGGATCGACGTCATCTCCACGGTCAACATCCAGCACCTCGAGTCCCTCAATGACGTCGTCGAATCCATCACCGGCGTGCGCCAGCTCGAGACCGTGCCCGACGAGTTCGTGCGAGCCGCTGACCAGGTCGAGCTCGTCGACATGTCCCCTGAAGCCCTGCGTCGACGGCTCGCTCACGGCAACGTGTATGCCGCGGAGAAGGTCGACGCGGCCCTGGCCAACTACTTCCGGGTCGGCAACCTGTCGGCGCTGCGCGAGCTGTCACTCCTGTGGGTTGCAGATCGGGTCGAGGAGGGCCTGACCCGCTACCGCGCCGACCAGGGGATCACCGAGTCCTGGCCGACCCGCGAACGCGTCGTCGTGGCCCTCACCGGCGGTCCCGAGGGTCGCACCTTGCTGCGACGCGGTGCCCAGATCGCCTCTCGGGGGTCTGGCGGTGAACTCATCGCCGTCCACGTCACCAGGTCCGACGGCCTGGTGGCCGCCGAGATCAACGAGATGGAGGCTCTGCGACGGCTGACGGGTGAGCTTGGCGGGACGTTCCAGACCATCAAGGGCGATGACACGGCCCAGGCGATCCTCGCGTTCGCTCGTGGGGTCAATGCGCGTCAGGTCGTCCTCGGAGCCTCGCGCCGCAAGCGTTGGCAGGAGCTGTTCAGTCCCGGCGTCGGGCAGCGCGTCGTCGAGGAGTCCGGGGACGTCGACGTCCAGCTCGTGACCCACGACTGGACGCGCTCGGTGCGAGCGCCCCTGCGGATCGGACCCGAGCTCGGTCATGCGAGGTCGTCGGTCGGCTGGGCCATGGCCCTGCTGGGCACGCCTCTCCTCACCTGGCTGCTCACCCTGACCGACGAGTGGCACGACCTGCCGCTCGAGGTCCTGCTCTTCCTCGTGCTGACGGTCGGCACGGCCCTCGTGGGTGGTCTGTGGCCGGCGCTGGCCGCTGCCGCCGTGTCGAGTCTGCTCATCAACTGGTTCTTCACCCCGCCGGTCTCCACGCTGAAGATCTCGGACCCCCAGAACCTCGTGGCGCTCATCGTCTTCCTCGGGGTGGCCGTGGCGGTGTCCTCGGTCGTGCACCTCAGCGAACGCCGTGCCGCGGCGGCCCGAGCGGCCCAACGTGAAGCGGCTGCCCTCGCCTCGTCTGCGGAGTCCTTGCTGGGTGAGGAGGATCAGCTGCGGGCTCTGCTCGTCCAGGCGGTGGAGTTCTTCGGGCTCGAGTCGGCAGCGGTGCTGTCCCGAGCCAGCGTTCGGCAGGAATGGGCCGTGGTGGGGGCCACGGACGGTTTCGACATCGAGAAGGTCCGGCGGGCGTCCGTCCAGGCGAGCATCGATGACGAGAACTCCCTCGTCCTCATCGGCGGAGTCCTGAGCGGTGACGATCGCCGTCTGGTGTCGGCCTTCACGACCCGGGCCGAGGCGATCCTGCACCGCGCCGTCCTCGTGCGTGAGGCGGCGCGGGCCAAGTCGCTCGCCAAGGACAACCGGGCCCGCACCGCCCTGCTCGCTGCCGTGTCGCACGACCTGCGCACCCCCTTGGCGTCCATCAAGGCAGCGGCATCGAGCCTTCGGGCCAGCGACGTCTCCTTCAGCGAGGCCGACCGTGACGACCTGCTCGAGACCATCGAGGAGTCCTCGGACACGCTCACCGGCCTCGTTGCCAACCTGCTCGACATGTCCCGTCTGCAGAGCGGAGCCGTGGCTCCGCGTCTGGAGGCGCTGCACGTCGCGGAGGTCCTGTCCGACGTGACTCAGCTCCTCACCACCTCGGGTCGGCTGCGATCGACCGCTGCAGCGGACACGCCACTCATCGAGGCCGACCGCGGTCTGCTGGAGCGCGTCCTCGTCAACGTCATCGAGAATGCCCACCGGCACTCCTCGGGTGAGGTGGTGGTCACCGCCGCCGCGATGGCCGAGCGGATCCAGCTGCGGGTGGTCGACCGTGGGCCGGGGGTCCCGCGGGACGCCAAGGAGTCGATCTTCGCCCCGTTCCAACGCTTGGGCGACGCGCCACAGGGCAACGGTCTGGGCCTCGGTCTGGCCGTTGCGCGTGGTCTCATGGAGGCCATGAACGGGACGATCACGGCCGAGGACACCCCCGGTGGTGGCCTGACGATCGTCATCGAACTGCCTCGGCTCGAACCGGCCCGCAACGTCGCCGCCCGGAAGACGTGGTCATGAGCCGGATCCTCGTCGTCGACGACGAACCGCACCTCGTCCGCACTCTCGCGATCAATCTGCGCGCCCGGGACTACGAGGTCGAGACGGCGGGTGACGGCCGCTCTGCGTTGCAGGCCGTGCACGATCAGTTGCCCGATCTCGTCATCCTTGACCTGGGCCTGCCCGACATCGACGGTGTCGACGTGCTGCGCCGGATCCGCGAGATGTCACAGACGCCCGTGATTGTCCTGTCCGCGCGCGCCGACTCCATCGACAAGGTGGAGGCGCTCGACCTCGGCGCCGACGACTACGTCACCAAACCCTTCGCTGTCGACGAGCTCCTGGCCCGGATCCGGGTGGCGCTGAGGCGAACCCACGACGAGACGATCCCTCCCATCGCAGCGTTCGTGACGCAGCACTTCGTCCTCGACTTCACGGAGCGACGGGCCGTCGTCGCGGGAGAACTCGTGCGTCTCACCCCGACCGAGTGGAGTCTCCTCGAGGTCCTGGCTCGGCACGCGGGACACCTCGTCCCGCAGAAGGACCTGTTGCGGGAGGTATGGGGGCCGCACTACGGCCGCGAGTCGAACTACCTGCGCGTCTACGCCAACCAACTGAGGCGCAAGCTCGAGCCCGACCCGTCCGATCCGCGCTACCTCCTCACCGAGCCCGGGCAGGGCTATCGCCTGATGGGTGACGGGTCCGCCGATGCCGTGGACACCGCCTAGCATCGACGCGTGGCATGGGCGAGGTTCAGCTCCCTCGATGGGGGAGTCATCGAGGGCAGCGGCGTCGAGGCCGTCACTCATGACATCGACGACCTCACCGCTGGCTTCTGGGCGGTCACCGTCACGTTCGAGGGCCACCTCACCGCAGTTCGCCTGTCCGAGGTCTCGCGTCGTGGCGCTGGCGCGCCGTCGGGCCGGGCGGACGCCACCTGGCCGGGAGCCGAAGGCGAGTGGACCAACAGCCTGGACGACACGGCATACGTCGAAGGGGTTGACGAGATCCGCGAGCGGATCGCGCGCGGCACGGTCTACCAGGTCAACCTGTGTCGCGTCCTGAGCGCTGCTGTCGGCGACGTGAGTGTCCGAGCGCTGGGAGGCGTTCTCGCACAGGGCAATCCGGCTCCGTATGCCGCGACGATCGACATCCCCGAAGCCGGACTGGAGATCGCGTGTGCCTCGCCGGAGGCCTACCTCGTGCGACGCGGGAACACCCTGACGTCGAGTCCCATCAAGGGCACGGCGGCGACGGCGAGCGAGATGCTGCCCAAGGACTTTGCGGAGAACGTCATGATCGTGGACCTCGTCCGCAACGACCTCCAGCACGTATGCCGTCCGGGCACCGTTCGTGTGGACCACCTGTGCCGCGTGGAGCAGCACCCGGGGCTGGTGCATCTGGTGTCGGACGTGACGGGGGAGCTGCGTGACGGTGCGACGTGGCACGAGATCCTGGACGCGTCGTTCCCGCCGGGGTCGGTCTCGGGGACGCCGAAGCACACGGCGGTGCAGGCCATCACCGATCTGGAGCCGGTCGCGCGGGGGCCGTATTGCGGTGCGATCGGGTGGATCGACGCCGACCGCGACGAGGCGCTGTTGGCCGTGGGGATCCGCACTTTCTGGATCGAGCGAGAGGCATCGGGTCAGCGGATGCTGCACTTCGGCACCGGCGCCGGGATCACTTGGGGATCGGATCCTGAAGGGGAACTGCGCGAGACCGAGCTCAAGGCATCCCGACTCGTGTCTCTCGCGCGAGGGCCATCTGGAAGGGTAGGAGCATGAACACGATCCAGGTGTGGGTGGATGGTCAGATCGTCGATGCGGACGTGCCGTCGGTGCGCGCGCTCGACCATGGGGTGACCGTCGGGGACGGCGCCTTCGAGACGTGCAAGATCGTGCGCGGTGAGGCGTTTGCGCTGACGCGCCACATGCGCCGACTCGGACGGACCTTGGCTGGGCTGGGGTTGCCCGCTGTCGACGAGGGTCGGGTGCGTGACGGTGTCGCGGCCGTCCTCGGGGCCGGGGAACCCATCGAGTTCGGGCGCGTGCGCATCACCGTCACCGGCGGGGCTGGTCCGCTGGGTTCTGACCGCAACGACTCACCGGCCACCATCATCGTCGCGGCCACGCCATCAGCGCCACATGCACCGTCGGCGGCCGTGGTCACGGTCCCGTGGGTCCGCAACGAACGCGCCGCGACGGTCGGCCTCAAGACAACCTCATATGCCGAGAACGTCATCGCCGTCACCCATGCCCGATCCCTGGGCGCCGAGGAGGCGCTGCTCGCCAACACGCGTGGTGAGCTGTGCGAGGGCACCGCGTCCAACGTCTTCGTCGTGACCGACGGCGTCCTGCGCACCCCGCCTCTCGACAGTGGATGTCTGGCTGGCATCACCCGCGAGCTGGCGATCGAGTGGTGCCGTGCCGCGGGTATGGAGGTGGTCGAGGAGGTCCTGCCGTTCGACGTGCTCAGGACGGCCGACGAAGTCATCATCACCAACTCCTCACGCGACGTCCAGGGGGTCCACCTGATCGATGACCGCCAGCTCGTGGCGCCCGGGCCGGTGACTGCGCGCGCGGTCGACGTGTGGCGCACCGCAGAGGCCGACCTGGGGATCGACCCGTGAGCCAGCCCCCTGCGTCAGGAGATTCGCCTGAGGCCCGCGCTGCGAACGAGGACCTCGACAGGGATGCCCTGATCGACGCCGAGGAGGACGACTGGGCCTGGCGCCGACGCATCCGCGCCAACCCCGCGACGGCCAAGGTCTATCGCGTCGCCGTGTTCATCGTCGGACTGATCATCGTCGTCGTGGGTCTGTTGCTCATCCCGTTCCCCGGCCCCGGCTGGCTCATCGTCATCGCCGGCCTCGCGATCTGGGCCACCGAGTTCGAGAAGGCGCAGCGTGTCCTCGAGTTCGTCAAGAGCAAGCTCCGCATCTGGGAGGAATGGGTCAAGCGCCAGAACCTGTTCGTCAAGGGCATCGTCGGCATCGTGGGGGTCGCGTTCATCGCCACGGTCCTGTGGCTGACGTTCCACTTCTCCGGCATCCCCGGGTTCTTCCCCGACGACCTCGCGAGCTGGATGCGGACGACCGCCAGGATCTGAGGGGTCTCGGCGTCTCGGACCCTGATTTCGTCGGGGGAGAGGCGCCGGGTATTCTCGGTCCGCCCGCTCAGCAGCGGGTGCCGGACGTGTAGCTCAGCTGGTTAGAGCGCTCGCCTCACACGCGAGAGGTCAGGGGTTCGAGTCCCTTCACGTCCACAATCAAGACCTGGTTGGCGCTGGCGCGCCACCAGGTCTTTCTTGTGTCCGTGTTGGGGCCCGCCTTCACGTCGTCGCCGGCGCGATGGGGACTTCTTCGTGGGCGGACGTGTTGAGGCCCGCCTTCACTCCACCCCTCACGACCCGGTCTCTGCACCAACGGACATGCAGAGGGGCTGGTCTCGGCCTAGGCCCCGCACGGGAGCGGTTGGACCGGCGGCGCACTGCATGTCCGAAGGCACGCGCGGCCGCGCTGAGAACCAGCAGAACGGCATACGCGCACGTCAGCGGCCTGTCCCACAAGCTGTCCAGTCCGACACGCACAACTGACGCGACGGACGTCACACCAGAGGCGTAACGTGCGCAACATGGAGAGAACCCTCCCGGTTTCGACGCACACCGCAGGGGAGCGACGGCTGCTGCACAGCTTCGCCGCCATCCCGCCGACCGAGCGCGTGCGTCTGGCCAAACGCACGTCGAACCTGTTCCGTGAACGCACGCGGACGACGACACCGGGCCTTGACACCTCCGGCCTCACGGGCGTGCGGGTCGTCGATGTTGGTGCTCGCACAGCCGACGTCGACGGGATGTGCACCTACGAGGACCTCGTCGCCACCACCCTGCCGCTGGGCCTCGTGCCACTGGTCGTGCCCCAGCTGCGCACCATCACCCTCGGTGGCGCCGTCACCGGGCTCGGCATCGAGGCGTCATCGTTCCGTAGCGGGCTGCCCCACGAGTCCGTCATCGAGATGGACATCCTCACTGGGTCAGGCGAAATCGTCACGGCGCGCCCGGACAACGAGCACGCCGACCTCTTCCACGGGTTCCCCAACTCCTACGGCTCCCTCGGCTACGCCACCCGGCTGCGCATCGAACTCGAACCCGTCAAGAAGTTCGTGGCCCTGCGCCACCTCCGCTTCCACGACATCACCACCTTGTGCGCAGCAATCGACACCATCGTCGACGCCGGGACCCACGACGGTGAGCAGGTCGACTACATCGACGGCGTGGTGTTCACCCGCGACGAGGCCTACCTGACGCTGGGGCAGCAGGTCGACGAGCCGCCCGCCGGTGGGCCGAGCCGCCCGAGTGACTACACCGGCCAGCAGGTCTTCTATCGCTCGATCCAGCACGACGGCGTCGGGCCGAAGAGAGACCTGCTCACGACCCTCGACTACCTGTGGCGTTGGGACACCGACTGGTTCTGGTGCTCGCGGGCGTTCGGCGCGCAGAACCCGCGGATCCGTCGTCTGTGGCCGAGCCGGTGGCGACGCTCGAGCGTCTACTGGAAGCTCGTCGCCCTCGATCAGCGTCACGGCATCTCTGACCGGCTCGAAGCTCGCCAGGGCAACCCTGCGCGCGAACGGGTCGTCCAGGATGTCGAGGTCCCGTTGGAGCACACCGCCGAGTTTCTCCACTGGTTCCTCGACGAGGTGCCCATCGAGCCAATCTGGTTGTGCCCGTTGCGCCTTCGCGGCGACACCACTTGGGATCTCTACCCACTGACTCCTCGCCGTACCTATGTCAACGTCGGCTTCTGGTCCACCGTCCCCGGGGGAGAGCCCGGCGCGACCAACAAGGCCATCGAGCGACGGGTCGGCGAGCTCGACGGGCACAAGTCTCTCTACTCCGACTCCTACTACTCGCGCGAGGACTTCGACGCCCTCTACGGCGCAGACGGGTATGCCGGCCTCAAGGACTTTTACGACCCTCTCGGACGTTTCCCCCATCTCTACGACAAGGCGGTGCGACACGCATGAGCAGCACGACCCGCGAGACCCCGACGATTGCCGAACTCATCGACGCGGCGGTGGAGGGACCCCTCCCGCTGCGCATCACGGCATACGACGGATCGAAGGCCGGACCGGACAGCTCGCCGCGCGCGCTCCACATCGCCAACCACCGCGCCTTCTCCTATCTTGCGACGGCTCCCGGCGACTTGGGGATGGCTCGTGCGTACACGACCGGCGACCTCGTCGTCGAAGGCGTGCACCCGGGCAACCCCTACGAGGCCATCGTGGATCTTGAGCGGCTGAACTTCCGTCGGCCTGATCCACGGCTGGTGCTCGACCTCGCGCGCATCCTCGGGCCGCGCGGCCTCACCCCGCCACCGCCCCCGCCGCAGGAGGCGCTGCCACGCTGGCGCCGGGTCACGGAGGGTCTGCGGCACTCCTTCATCCGTGACAAGGAAGCGATCCACCACCACTACGACGTCTCGAACCGGTTCTATGAACTCGTGCTAGGCCCGTCGATGGCCTATACGTGTGCGGTCTTCCCCGAGCGTGATGCCGGACTGGATGCCGCTCAGGAAAACAAGTACCGCCTCGTCTTCGACAAGCTGGGACTCAAGCCGGGGGACCGGCTTCTCGACATCGGTTGCGGTTGGGGAGGCATGGTTCGGTATGCCGCGCGTCAGGGTGTGCACGCCGTGGGAGTCACGCTGTCGAGGGAGCAGGCAACCTGGGCGCAGGAGGCCATTGAGCGCGAAGGACTCGCCGATGTCGCGTCCGTGCGGTTCGACGACTACCGCAACGTAGCTGAGACCGGGTTCGACGCCATCTCGTCCATCGGCATCACCGAGCACATCGGTATCCGCAACTACCCGGCGTACTTCCAGTGGATGCTCGACCACGTCAAGGAGGGCGGGATGGTCCTCAACCACTGCATCACCCGTCCGGACAACCGCCCCCGGAGCACCGGTCCCTTCATCGACCGCTACATCTTCCCCGACGGGGAACTCACCGGATCGGGTCGCATCATCACGACGATGCAGGACACGGGGTTCGAGGTCCTGCATGAGGAGAACCTGCGTGAGCACTATGCGCTGACCCTCGCCGGTTGGTGCGAGAACCTTGTCGAGCACTGGAACGAGTGCGTCGACGAGGTCGGTGAGGCCACGGCCAAGGTCTGGGGTCTCTACCTCGCGGGATCGCGTCGCGGCTTCGAGCGCAACGTCGTCCAGCTCCACCAGGTGCTGGCCACCAAACTTGACCAGTCGAAACTGCCCAACGTGCCGCTGCGTCCTTGGTGGAAGGCATGAGCACGGGCGGGCCCGTCGCCATCGTCGGTGGCGGTCTGGCTGGAGCCACCGTCGCGGAGTCGCTGCGCGAGCGGGGTTTTGATGGCGAGATTGTCGTCTTTGCCGCGGAGCGGCACTTGCCCTACGAGCGGCCACCGCTGAGCAAGGGCGTTCTGCTCGGCGACAAGGAGTCGGACTCCGCCTTCGTCCACGACGACGCGTGGTGGCGTGAGCATGACATCGACGTGCGCACAGGCACGGAGGTCCAGTCGATCGACTTGGCCGGTCGCCGAGTCGTGACGACTACTGGTGAGCAGCCCTACGAATGGCTGGTCCTCGCGACCGGCTCCGAGCCACGCCGCCTTCGCCTGGCCGATGAGTCGGGCAAGCCCGTGCACTATCTGCGCACGCTGGAGGACTCGCTCGCCCTCAAAGCAGCGCTGACCGACGGCGCGCGCATCGCCATCATCGGCGGTGGTTGGATCGGGCTCGAGGTGGCCTCGGCGGCACGTCAGGCTGGGGCGGCCGTGACCGTTCACGAGGGTGCCGATCTACCGCTGCTCGCCGTCCTCGGCCCGGAGGTGGGGCAGCTCTTCGCCGACCTGCACCGCGGCCATGGTGTCGATCTGCGGCTCGGTGCACCGGTCACGGCGGACGATCTGTCCGATGCCGATCTCGTCGTCGTGGGGATCGGTGCGTCTCCGCGGACGGCGTTGGCCTCCGCCGCGGGGCTCGAGGTCGATGACGGTGTCCTTGTTGACGAACTCCTACGCACCTCTGATGAGCACGTTCTCGCCGTCGGAGACATCGCCAGTCAGGCTCATCCCGTGCTCGGTCGACGCGTGCGAGTCGAGCACTGGGATAACGCGATTGGTCAGGGCAAGGCGGCTGCAGCGACGATCGCGGGTTCGGTCGAGCCCTACGCGAAGCTGCCCTACTTCTTCACCGACCAGTACGACCTCGGCATGGAGTACTTCGGGAGCGTCGGCCCGGACGGCTATGACCGCGTCCAGACCAAGGGTGACTTCAGTGGTCCGTTCCGAGCCTGGTGGATCCGAGATGACGTCGTGGTCGCCGCGATGCAGGCCAACGACTGGGACGCGAGCGACGCGACGCGCGAGAGCGTCGGTCAGCCCCCGCCGGAGGCGTGACGAGTCGGGGGTCGTGTGACGGGTCGGGATGTGCGGATCTGGCGACTCGTCACACAAGGCCCGACAGGTGAACTGACGTCAGCGAGAAGGTGAGGACGCAGCGCTGAGTAGCCACACGGCATACTCCGAATTCGCTGGGTGGAGTTCGTAGCTGCCAGCGCGCAGGTCGACCTTCAGCCCGACCGCGTCGACGTCCGCCATGAACTCCTCGGGCGGGTAGGTGCGGCTGCCCGACGGACCCGCGGCGAGGTGGAATCCGATGAGCATCCGTCCTCCTGGTGCCAGCAGCCCACGCAGGGTCGTGAGCGCGCGGCGCTCGGTGTCCTCGGCGAGCAGGATGAAGACATTGCCAACGGCAACGACGACGTCGTATGCCGTGGGGCGACCGTGCGCTTCCAGCGCAGCAGGCGTGAGCTCGAGGATGTCGAGAGGCAGCAGCCCGATGCCGGGATAGGTCTCCTCGGCCTGGGCGACGAGGGTGCGGTCCGGCTCGATGCCGGTCACGTCGTGACCTCGCGCGCGCAGCGCAGCGGTGACGCGACCCATGCCCGCTCCGGCATCGAGGATGCGAGAACGCCTGGGGGACAGGGCATCTGCGAGCCGCGCCTCCCCGTCGACGTCCTCGCCCTGCGCGACGAGCTCGGCGAAGCGGGGACCGTAGCCGCGGGTGGCCTCGCCGCCGAGCGCCCAACGGCTGAGGGGGATCTCACTCACGCGTTGCTCATTCGTCGCGCACGGTCGGCAGCGGCTCGAGGAGCTGTGGCGCGCCCAACCAGGCATCCGGGATGGCGAACGCGTCGACGAGGGTCCGGGCATGTGGCGCGAGGTCCTTGCACAGGACGCCGACGCTGCGGATCACGGCCTTGGAGCCGGTCGGGGTGAGCCGTCCGTGCTCGAGGTACCAGCCCCGGTGACGTTCGACCGTCGAGAGGGCGAAGAGGTCCGTGACGCTGTCGAGCAGCTCCTTGACGGGACCGTCCTCGCAGGCCTCGACCGCCTGACCCAGCGCCTCGAGGAGGACCCGGTCGATGTGCGCCTCAGCAGCCGCCAGCAGGTGGTCCTGCGCGTTGTTGAAGATGCGCAACGCGACATCTGGCTCGGCCTTCGCGGCCTTCCCGAGGCGCAGGGCGGCGCCTTCGAGGATGTGCTTCTCGCGGTCGACGAAGAGCGACAGCTGCCGTCCGCGGTTGAGTTCGGCCTCATCCGTGTCGTCGCTCGGGGCACGTGACTTGAGGCGTGCGATGAGCCCGGCAGCCGGGGTCTTCTCGAGGATGGACGACGCCGTGAAGCGCGATGCGAACGCGATCATGGCCAACGGTGAGTTGTCCTCGAACGTCTCCTGGAACTCGGTGAGCAGACCCTTGGCCACGAGCTGGAGAAGGACAGTGTTGTCACCCTCAAAGGTCGTGAAGACGTCCGTGTCGTCCTTGAGCGCGGTGAGTCGGTTGTCGGCCAGGTAGCCGGCGCCACCGCACGCCTCACGGCACATCTGGATCGTGTCCGTCGCGTGCCGCGTGGCGATCGCCTTGATGCCCGCGGCCCGCGCCTCGAGCTCGCGCTGACCCTCCTCGGGAGCGTTGCCCTCGTGGCCGGCGACGTCGTGCATCATCATGACGAGCTGGTTCTGGGCGAGCATGAGTGCGTAGCTCTTGGCGATGGCCGGCAGGAGCTTGCGCTGATGGGCGCGATAACTCATGAGAGTGAGCTCCTCGCCCCCGCCCGGAGCGCTGAACTGCCTTCTGTGAAGGGCGTATCGGGTCGCCAGGGTGAGCGCGGACCTTGTCGCGGCCCCTGCGCCGCCGGCCACTGAGACGCGCCCGCGGACCAGCGTGCCGAGCATGGTGAAGAAGCGGCGGGACGAGTTGTCGATGGGGGAGGTGTAGCTGCCGTTCGCGGCGATGTCGCCGTAGCGGTTGAGCAGGTTCCAGCGCGGTACGCGCACGTTGTCGAACTCGAGGGTGCCGTTGTCGACGCCGGGCAGGCCACCCTTGGCGCCGCAGTCGCCGATGGTGACACCGCGCGCCGGCTCACCGGTCTCGTCGCGGATGGGCACGAGCACGCAGTGGACACCGTGTCCCTCACCATCGGCGGTGATGAGCTGTGCAAACACGGCGGCCATGCGTCCGTCGCGCGCGGCGTTGCCGATGTAGTTCTTCTGCGCGCCGGGCGTGGGGGAGTGCACCACGATCTCGTCCGTCGTCGGGTCGTGGGTGGCCGTGGTCTCGAGGTGCTGCACGTTGGAACCGTGCCCGGTCTCCGTCATCGCGAAGCAGCCGAGGAGCGTGCCGTCCAGCATTCCGGGCAGGTATGCCGTGTGGTGCCGTTGCGTGCCGAGGTTGGCGACCGCGCCGCCGAAGAGGCCGAACTGGACCCCGGCCTTGACGAGCAGTGACAGGTCGCCGTGTCCGAGCATCTCGAAGGCGGTGACCGAGGCGCCGAAGTCACCTGTGCCGCCCATGCCCTTCGTGAGCCCGTCCGGGGCGAACGGTTCGCTCGCGAGGGCGAGCAGCTGGCGCTTGGTGTATTGGCGGTGCTCCTCCATCGACAGGGGAGTCGCTGGAGGAGCGAACCGACTTGTGTCCTCGTGGGCGCGTAGGCGCTGCCGCACGTGCCCCCAGCGTCCGTCGAGAATCTGCGTCAGGGCGGGGGCAAGGTCGTCCACGATCACTCCTTGTCGGATGTGGCGTCCACAGTCGGCCAGGCCGAGGAGAGACCGCCCCAGATGAGCTCGGTGAGGTGCTCCTTCAATGTCTCACGCGACGTGCCCGAGGCGGCGGCTCCGGCACGAAGCCATTCGTCCCCGGCCGCCCGAGCCATGCCCACGACCGCGTGCCCCCACGTTGCAGCCGGCGCGGTGCTGCGACCCGCGGTGGCGAGCGCCGCCGCGATGAGGTTGCCGATCTGGAGGGCCATCGCCTGCGCGACGGTCGAGGCGAGGTCGATGGTCTCCGTGCGCTCCGACGGCGGGACCAGGGGAGCGGCGACGATGAAGCGATAGACCTCGGGATCGTGCTCGACGAGGGCGAGGTAGGCGTCGACGGCCGCGGCCAGCAGGTCGCGCGGCGAGGAAGCCGGCCCCTCGGCCTGTCCGGTGAGGGCGTTGATGTCACCGACAGCGCGAGTGATGTCGCGCAGGATCAGCGCGTTGACGCGCTCGGCCACGGCGCCGTAGAGCCCGGCACGGTCGGTGAAGTGTCGGTAGTAGACGGTCTTGGACGTCCCCGCCACCGCAGCGATGTCATCCATGCCGACGCCTGCCCCGCGGCTGCGGATGGCGCGCAGCGTCGCCTCGACGAGTTCGGTGCGGCGCTTGGCGCGGTGCGTGTCCCACCGGCTGCTGCGGCCGTCGATGGCGACGTCACCGACATCACCGGGGGCGTCGTCCTGGGACGTCGTGCCGGTGGCGGTCGTCTCGCTAGCAGAGCCCGTGGTGCTGGTCACAGGTCGGACCGTAGCAGGTGGAGCGAGGTACCTGCTACCGTCAGTACCGGATATGTGTCGCGTCCCACGTGACCCGCTTCGTCCCCTTCTCGACAGACTTCAGGAGCCCACGGTGACCTCAACCAGTCCCCGCCGCGCCGCCATCCTCGGCGGCAACCGCATTCCCTTTGCCCGCCAGTTCGGGCCCTATGCGAACGCGTCGAACCAGGACATGTTCACGGCAGCTCTCGAGGGCCTCGTCGCCCGTCACGGCCTCGGCGGAGAGCGCCTCGGCGAGGTCGTCGGCGGTGCGGTCATCAAGCACTCGCGCGACTTCAACCTCACCCGCGAGGCAGTCCTCGGGTCCAGCCTCGCCCCCGAGACCACGGCCTACGACGTCCAGCAGGCCTGCGGCACCGGCCTCGAGAACGCGATCCTCGTCTCCAACAAGATCAAGCTCGGCCAGATCGAGTCCGGCATCGCCGGTGGTGTCGACACCGCCTCTGACGCGCCGATCATGGTGACCGAGAAGTTGCGCCGCAAGCTGCTCAGGATCAACCGCGCCAAGTCCACGGTCGACATGGCCAAGGCCGCTCTCAGGATCCGCCCCGGCGACATCGGCATCGAGACCCCGGCCAACACCGAGCCGCGCACAGGCCTGTCCATGGGTGACCACATGGCCATCACGGCCAAGAAGTGGGGCATCACCCGCGAAGCCCAGGACGAGCTCGCCGCAGCCAGCCACCAAAATCTCGCGGCGGCATACGACCGCGGTTTCTTCGACGACCTCATGACGTCCTACCTCGGCCTCGCCAAGGACCAGAACCTGCGCGCCGACTCCACCGTCGAGAAGCTGTCCAAGCTCAAGCCGGTCTTCGGCAAGGGCGAGGGCGCGACGATGACGGCCGGCAACTCGACGCCGCTCACCGACGGCGCATCCGCGGTCCTGCTCGGCAGCGAGGAGTGGGCGGCAGAGCACAACCTGCCCGTCCAGGCGTGGTTCGTCGATGGCGAGGTCGCCGCAGTGGACTACGTCCACGGCGACGAGGGCCTGCTCATGGCTCCCGCGTATGCCGTGCCCCGCCTTCTCGCGCGCAATGGACTGACGCTCCAGGACTTCGACTACTACGAGATCCACGAGGCCTTCGCCTCGACCGTGCTCTCGACGATGAAGGCCTGGGAGGACGAGGACTTCTGCACCCAGCGTCTCGGCCTCGAGAAGCCCCTCGGCTCGATCGACCGCAGCAAGCTCAACGTCAACGGCTCGTCGCTCGCCGCGGGCCACCCGTTTGCCGCGACCGGCGGCCGCATCGTCGCGTCGCTGGCCAAGATGCTCCACGGATCAGGCCCGGGCAGCCGCGGTCTCATCTCCATCTGCGCTGCCGGTGGGCAGGGCGTCGTCGCGATCCTCGAAGGAGCCTGATTCATGGCGTTCAACTACGGACAGTTCGTCAGCGGTGGCGTGGGCAAGCAGCTCGCCACGACGCTGGGTCTGCCCCGACCGAGCCGACTGCGCCGCCACAAGGTGGGCGGCTCGCTCGTCCCCGGTGCCGTCCTCGTCGCCGGCCACGGTGACGCACCCGTCGCCGAGCGGGTTCGACACCTGCTCGGGGAGGTCGGCGTGCTGGTCGCTTCCCAGCCGTCGACCTCGGTCGCGGGCGTGGTGCTCGACCTGACCGCGATCGAGACCCCGGCCGACCTCGAGACCCTGCGTGGTGTCGTCGGTCCGGCGCTCAAGACCTTGGCGCCCACCGGTCGCATCATCGTCATCGGGCGCCCGCCCGAGTCGGCGACCTCGGTCGCCCAGGCCGCAGCGCGTCGTGCCATCGAGGGCATTGTCCGCTCCGTCGGCAAGGAGATGCGCGGTGGCGGCACGGCCAACACCGTCCTCGTCGCCGAGGGTGCCGATGCCGGTGTCGACGCGACGGTGCGCTTCCTGCTCTCCGGTCGCTCGGCCTATGTGTCGGCGCAGGTCTTCCGCGTCGCCAAGTCGGTCGCCGACATCGTCGCCCCTGCCGACTGGGACCAGCCGCTCGCCGGCAAGGTCGCCATCGTCACGGGTGCCGCTCGCGGTATTGGCGCGGCCATCGCCGAGACCCTGGCCCGCGACGGCGCGACGATCGTCGCCGTCGACATCCCCGCAGCTGGTGGACCTCTCGCCGAGGTCGCCAACAAGCTCGGTGGCTCGGCCCTCCAGGTCGACGTCACCGCCGAGGACGCCGGCGCCAAGATCGTCGAGCACGCCACGGCGCGGCACGGCGGCTTCGACATCGTCGTGCACAACGCTGGCATCACCCGCGACAAGCTGCTCGCCAACACCGAGGCCGACCGTTGGGACTCCGTCCTCCAGGTCAACCTCCTGTCGATCCTGCGGATGAACGAAACGCTCATCCCCGCGATCAACGAGGGTGGGCACATCGTCAACGTCTCCTCGATCGCCGGCATCGCGGGTAACCGTGGTCAGACCAACTACGCCGCCTCCAAGGCCGGCGTCATCGGCATGACCCAGTCGCTCGCCGCCGACAAGGCCATCCTCGCGAAGGGCATCACCGTCAACGCGGTGGCGCCCGGCTTCATCGAGACCGAGATGACCGCCAAGATCCCTCTCGCGACCCGCGAGATCGGGCGTCTGACGAACTCTCTGCAGCAGGGCGGCCTGCCCATCGACGTCGCCGAGACCATCGGCTACTTCGCGTGGGACGCCAACCGCGCCATGACGGGCAATGTCGTGCGCGTCTGCGGCCAGATGATCCTGGGGGCCTGATGTCCCAGCAGGAGACGTTCAGCTCAGCGCCGTCCCTGGCCAAGGTGTTCGTGCGGGCCGCCATCGCCGGCAAGAAGTCCGGCGGTGCGCTGCCCACGAGCGAGCTCGTCCTCACCGGCCACAAGGTCGACCGCGAGCACCTCATGGACTACCAGCGGCTGTGCGGGTTCGGCGTCGATGACGTTCTCCCGCACACCTACCCGCACATCCTCGGGTTCCCGCTGCAGGCCGAGCTCATGGCACGCAAGGCGTTTCCCCTGCCGCTGGTCGGGCTGGTTCACGTCGAGAACACCATCACCGTGCGACGGACCGTCTCGGTCGACGACGTCCTCGACATCGCCGTCCACGCGGAGAACCTGCAGGACCACGCCAAGGGTCGTGTGGTCGATCTCGTCACCGAGGTGAGCGTCGAGGGTGAGTCTGTGTGGAGCGGTCGCTCGACCTACCTCGCTCGCGGCAAGGGCAACCCCGACGCCGAGCGTGGCACCGCATCCCCGTCCATACCGCAGGGTGTTGCTGCTGCCCAGTGGTCGCTCCCGGGTGACCTCGGTCGGCAGTATGCCGCCATCTCCGGTGACGTGAACCCGATCCACATGCACGCACTCACGGCGAAGGCGATGGGCTTTCCGAGCGCCATCGCTCACGGCATGTGGACCTCCGCCCGCGTGCTGGGTGCTCTTGGTCGCTCCGTCAACGGGCCGAGCACGTCCCACGTGTGGTTCAAGAAGCCGGTCCTGCTGCCGGGCAAGGTCGACTTCGTCGTCGACCGCAGCCAGCCGCTCGTCGTGGCAGGTCTGCGCTCGACACGCAAGCCCGAGAACGAGCACCTCGTGCTCACCCTCGAGACACCCGCCCACTGACCGGGCCAGCTCCGACTTCGTGCCCCAGACGGACAGGGGAGGGCGGCCTTCGGCCGGCCGGACCATGTCCGTCTGGGGCACGAAGTCGGGAGAGCGAGCGTCAGTTCGGGGCGGGGGTGAAGCCCAGGACTCGGCCGTAGAAGGCGAGTTCGCGCGACAGTGAGTCCTCGATCGCCGAGGCTGCGCGGAACCCATGACCTTCGTCCGGATAGATGACGAGGTCCACCTCTTCGCCAGCAGCTCGCATCCCAGCGGCCATCGCCTCGGCCTGCGCCTGCGGTACCACCTCGTCGATCCCGCCCTGGAGCAACAGGACCGCACCCTGCACCTGGTCGGCGTGATTCAGCGGGGAGCGGTCGACGTAGGTCGCCTTGTCCTGCGGATAGGGACCGATCAGGCGGTCGAGGTAGCGGGACTCGAACTTGTGGGTGTCCGTGGCGAGCGCCTCGAGATCGGCCACCCCGAAATAGCTCGTGCCCGCCGCGAACGCATCACTCGTCGTGAGGGCGCGAAGGACGGTGTAGCCACCAGCGCTGCCTCCACGGATGGCCAGCCGGTCGCCGTCGACGTGCCCCGCGTCGGCCAGTGACCGTGCACCGGTCACCACGTCGTCGATGTCGATGACTCCCCACTGTCGCAGGAGCCGGTCGCGATAGGCCCGTCCGTGTCCCGTGCTTCCCGAGTGGTTGACGTCGAGGATGGCGAACCCGCGCGTCGTCCAGAACGCGCGTGCGAGCTGCAACCCCGCCTCCGTACGGCTCGTCGGCCCGCCGTGCACGAACACGAGCAGCGGCGGCAACTCCCCGTCGGGGCCGGTTGCCTCGGGGTGCGTCGGTGGGAGGAACACACCGTGGACCTCGTCGCCTCCGCTGTTGGTCCAGGTCCACGGCTGCGCCGTGCTGGCGTATGCCGGGTCGAGACCTTCGTCGCGACTGCGCCGAAGCGTGGTGAAGGGGCCGCCCACCGGCCCGCGCACGATGAAGGGAAGCTCCGAGAGGGTGCCGACGCGGACGACGATCTCGTCGCCCACGGCCTGGACCTGGTCGAACTGGACGCCCTCGAGCGCCACGTCCACGGTCTCGCCGGAGGAGGGGTCGAGCACGCCCAGGCGCCCCACCCCGTCGGCCCACCAGTGGAGGAGCACTCGGCCGTCCGCGAGCAGAGCGAAGTCGCTCATGCCCAGGACCCACTGCGGAAGCATGAAGTCGGCCTCCTCAGAGTGGACCGAGGTCACGCCAGAACCACTGTCGCGCTTGAGGTTCCACCACCCTGACTCGTCGGAGACGAACCAGAGCGAGCCATCCGCATCGAACTGGGGCTGGCCCACCGAGACGTCCTCGCGTCCCTCGACGACGGTCCACTCGAGCGGTCCGTCAGCGACCAGAGTCGCGCGGCGCAGGGTCGTCGTGTCCCACGGCATGTTGGGGTGCTCCCAAGTGACGACCGCGACGTGCGAGCCGTCGGGAGACACGGCGGGGCGACCGACGAAGTCCGAGCCTTCCCAGAGGACGACGCCACCGTCGGCGTTGTCGCCCTCGAGGTCCAACCGGACGAGAGTGTTGACCGCTTCACCGGCTCCTGAGTGGTCCTCACGCACGGCCAGGACGAACCCGTCACCGAGCACGAGGCCGCCGTAGCGGTACTCACCCTGGGGCGTGATGGCGCGCAGCGACCCGTCGGCCTCGACGACGTGGACGACGAGGTCCGGCATCGTCGTGACGACAACGGTTCCGGACCGGACGGCATACGCCCCACCGCCGTATTCGTGGACGCGGGAGCGCACGTTGACACCCTCACCGACCACGTCCTCCGCGACACCGGAGGTGCCGACGTGGCGCACCAGCACGACTCGCCCGCCCTCCCACGGCCGGGACTCGAGCCAGTAGGTGTCAGGTCCATCGACGCGGACCTCGTCGAGCCCACGAGTGGCGGAGGTGAGGGAACGTGGGGACAGGGGAGACGGCCAGGAGCCGAACGGCGAACTCATGACCGCCACGCTAGCTCTCAGAGGCCGTGGTGCACCCACACTCCGGGCTCGACATAGACCGCGTGGTCGTGTTCGACGCTCACATGGACCGGGTTGAGGGCGAACGGCACCTCGACGTCACCCGTCTGGTCGAAGGGCAGCCCGGTCCACCCCCGCCACTGCGCCAACGTCCCAGAGATCGTCATCGCCCGCGGACACACGCCCACGATCGTCCCGCCGACGCGGGCGTGGAGTCGCAGCCAGGGGTCCTCCGGGAGTCCGTCGTCGCGCACCCGAGCCACGTAGTCGGCCATGGGGAGGTGGGGTTGGAGGTGCTTGCGGTTCGGACGCACCGGCGCCACCAGGTCGTGGAAGCCGTGGCGAGCAGCGTTGCGCCGCTTGGCTTCCAGCATCACGGAGGCGAGCCCGGAGCCCTGGAGGTCGGGCCGGATCGCGACTTCCAGGGCCGACACGTGCGTGGGTGCGCGGCCAGCGAGCTCGTCGTACCAGGCCCAGAGGATGACGCCGTCCCAGCCGTCGTCGGGAAGCGTCGGGCGACCAATGTCATCGCCCATGGCAAAGGGGATCGAGTGGGACTTGGCGACCAACCGACCAGGCTCGGCGGCGTCCCACGCGACGAGGGTCCAAGCCGCGAAGGTCGTCGACACCCTTGAGTAGTAGATGTCGCTGACGGGGTCCCACTTCATGAACTCCGGCCACGGGTCATCGAAGTCACGCAGGAGCGGGGCGAGGTCCGGCCGCTCGGCGAGGCTGGCGATGACGAGGTCCATCCCTCGACCGTACGACTCCACGAGGGTGCCGCGCCTGTGAGATGTCCTCGATGCGGGGGTATGCCGCCCGGCCGTTTAGGGTCGCTCAGATGCCCACTCTCTCTCGCGACGACACCCTCATGGTCGTGAAGGCCACCGTGGCCACAGTCATCGCCTGGGTCGTCGCTGACCGCTTCATGGGCAGCGCCACGCCGTTCTACGCGCCACTGGCCGCCCTGCTTGTCGTCGACAGGACGATCGTGCGGTCTCTTGGTCAGAGCGTGCGCCGGATCTTCGCAGTGGGACTGGGGATGGGCCTCGCGTGGCTCGTCGGCACGACGCTGGGGCTGCACTGGTGGAGCATGGGGGTCGTCATCCTCGGCGCTCTCGTCATCGGTCGCTGGCCGCGCCTCGGGGACCACGGGATCCAGGTGCCGTCAATGGCCCTGCTGTCCCTCCTCACCGCTGGTGGGACGAGCGAGGACTTCACCGCCATCACCCTGCTGGAGACGCTCGTCGGCGGGGTCATCGGCATCGCGGTCAACGTCCTGGTGTTCGCGCCGCTGCACGTCGAAGAGCCTCGCGAGAGGGTCCTCGACTTCACCCGTCGGGTGCGCGCGCTCCTCGACGAGGTGGCCGAAGGTCTGCGTGGGGACTGGGACAAGGACGCGGTCGACGGCTGGCGCAGCACGGCCGACACGCTCCACGAAGAGGCGCCCACGGTCATCGACCTCATCGAGCTGGGCCGCGAGAGCCAACGGCTCAACCCGCGCGACGAGTTCCAGAAGGTCAAGCCGGCCTGGGACGGATACCAACTCACGGTCGAGGGACTCCACCGGTCGACGTGGCACGTGAGCGGGCTGACCCGCACCCTGCGTGACAACCTCGACGATCAGAACCGGGGATCACATCCCAGCCATGACTTCCTCGGCGGGATCGCTGACGTCCTGGACGAGGTCTCTGCTGCCTTCGACGACTTCGGGGTCGATGCCGACGGTGCGCTCGAGTCGGTCGGGTCCCGCCTCGGCGGGGCCGTCGGCAAGCTCGAGGACCTGGCAACCCTGCTGCACGACACACCCCTCGACGACCCGCGCGCCTGGCCGGTGCACGGGGCCCTGCTCCACGACTGCCGGCGCCTCGTCGAGGAGCTGCGGACGCGCGCCGACGACGCCGTCGTCCCGCTGGCTGACTGAACCCGCGCAGGGCCGCCCATCGAGAGAAAGGCGCGCGCGGTGCCGTGAACCGGACAGATAACATCGGTATGCCGTGTCGGGACGTCCGCACGCGGCATACCCCCGTCTTGTGTCACCCCAGGAGAAGCCGCTGTGTCATCACAGATCACCGTTCATGTCGCCGGAGACGAGCGATCGGTGGCAAGCACGGCGACCTGTGCTGAGCTTTTTGACGGCCAGCGCGACGTTCTGGTGGCCCGTGTCAACGGTGAGCTGCGCGACCTCGCCCACGTCCTCGGCGACGGTGACACCGTCGAGCCGGTGACCGCCCAGGAGCAGGACGGGCTCGATGTGCTGCGCCACAGTGCCGCTCACGTCCTGGCCCAAGCCGTCCAGCAGCTCAAGCCGGACGCCAAGCTCGGCATCGGCCCGCCGGTGCGCGACGGCTTCTACTACGACTTCGACGTCGCCGAGCCGTTCCAGCCTGACGACCTCAAGGCCCTCGAGAAGGCCATGCAGAAGATCATCAACGAGGGCCAGACCTTCGTCCGTCGTGAGATCAGCGACGACGATGCGCTCGTCGAGCTCAAGGACGAGCCCTACAAGTGCGAGCTCATCGGGCTCAAGGGCGGTGCAGCTGCGGAGGTTGCGGACGGCGCGGACGTTGAAGTGGGCGGTGCCCAGCTCACCATCTATGACAACGTCCGCCGCGACGGCACCAGGGCGTGGGGCGACCTCTGCCGTGGCCCGCACGTGCCTTCGACCAAGGTCCTCGGCAACGCGTTCAAGGTGATGCGCAGCGCCGCCGCCTACTGGCGTGGGTCCGAGAAGAACCCCCAGCTGCAGCGCGTCTACGGCACGGCGTGGGCGACCAAGGACGAGTTGAAGGCCTATCTCGAGCGCCTCGCCGAGGCCGAGAAGCGCGACCACCGCAAGCTCGGCGCCGAGCTCGACCTCTTCTCCTTCCCCGACGAGCTCGGCTCGGGCCTGCCGGTCTTCCACCCCAAGGGTGGCGTCATCAAGCGCGAGATGGAGGACTACGTTCGCCGCCGGCACATCGAGGAGGGATTCGACTACGTCGGCACCCCGCACATCAGCAAGGACGGGCTGTTCCACACCTCCGGTCACCTGCCCTACTACGCCGACACGATGTTCCCGCCGATGGAGTTCGAGGGCTCGAAGTACCAGCTCAAGGCGATGAACTGCCCGATGCACAACCTCATCTTCAGCTCGCGCGGTCGCTCCTACCGCGAGCTGCCGTTGCGGTTCTTCGAGTTCGGCTCCGTCTACCGCTACGAGAAGTCCGGCGTCGTGCACGGCCTCACCCGCGTGCGAGGGATGACGCAGGACGACTCGCACTCCTACGTCACCGCCGAGCAGGCACCCGCCGAGATCAAGCACCTCCTCGACTTCGTCCTCTCGCTGCTGCGCGACTTCGGACTCGAGGACTTCTATCTCGAGCTGTCCACGCGTGACACCGAGGGCGAGAAGTCGGCCAAGTTCATCGGCAGCGACGAGCAGTGGGAGGTCGCGACCTCGGTCCTTCAGAAGGTCGCGACCGACTCCGGGCTCGAGCTCGTCGCCGACCCCGGTGGTGCCGCGTTCTATGGCCCCAAGATCTCGGTCCAGGCCCGTGATGCCATCGGCCGCACCTGGCAGATGTCGACGATCCAGTACGACTTCAACCAGCCCGAGCGCTTCGGTCTCGAGTACCAGGCGTCCGACGGCTCGCGTCAGCAGCCGGTGATGATCCACTCGGCGAAGTTCGGCTCGATCGAACGCTTCTTCGGCGTCCTCGTCGAGCACTACGCCGGCGCGTTCCCGGTGTGGCTCAGCCCTGTTCAGGTCCTGGGCCTGCCGGTGGCCGACGAGTACAACGACTACCTCTGGGACGTCCTCACGCAGATGAAGGCCAAGGGCATCCGGGTCGAGCTCGACGACAGCGACGACCGCTTCCCCAAGAAGATCCGCAACGCGAGCAAGGCCAAGGTCCCGTTCGCGCTCATCGCCGGTGAGGACGACCGCAGCAACAACGCCGTGTCGTTCCGCTATCGCGACGGGTCGCAGAAGAACGGCGTGCCGATCGAGGACGCGATCGCCGAGGTCCTCACCGCCATCGAGACGCGCGCCCAGGTCTGAGCCGACGATGTCAACGGTCATCCGCCTCGCCCTTTCGCGGGACGCGCTGGCCGTCGCCGCTCTCACGATGCAGGACGATCGTGAGAGCGGCGCAACCATCGAGGAGGGCTTCCTCGACCGCTACGCCGCCGCGTGGCTCGCAGATCGTTCCCGGGTGACGTTCCTCGCCGAAGCGCCCGATGGCCGACCCCTCGGCATGGTGACCGCCGCAGTGATCACCAAGCTCCCGAGCTCCCGGCGACCGCAGACACGATGGCTGCACGTGTCCCTGCTCTTCGTCACACCCGATGCGCGCGGTGCCGGAATCGGCGCCAGTTTGCTCGAGGCACTGCGCTTCTGGGGTGACGCGCACGACGTGGACCGGATGCAGCTCAACGCGGTCCCCGAGGCCCACACGCTCTACGAACGAGCCGGATTCGGCCCTCCCACACCGAGATTCATGGAGTGGCGCGCTGACAGCGATCGGTGAGCGGACGGCATACCCAGAAATTGCGTGGGTATGCCGTCCGCTTACGTCACGGGAGCGGCTCGTGTGCCGTTTCCTTGACCGCAAAGACGTAGACGAGCAGCGAGATGAGGCAGAGCGCGCTGATGTAGATCGGGAACGCCTCGCCCCAGCCCTGGCTCTTGAACCACGTGCCCATGTAGGGCGCGGTGCCACCGAAGAGGGCGACGGACAGGGAGTACGGGAAGCCGATCCCGGACGCACGCACCCGCGACGGGATCGTCTCGGCGTTCACGGCTGCGGCGATCGATGTGTACATCGCGAGGAAGACCATGCCGATGCACTGGACGAGCAGCAGTCGCGACATCGAGGTGTCGAGCAGCCGGAGCAGGGGCACGGTGGCCACGACGAAGAACGCCGCGAAGGTGATGAGCAGGGGCTTGCGCCCGATGCGGTCCGAGAGGATGCCCATGAGGGGTTGGAGCGCGGCGAAGAAGAACAGCGCGATCGTGCCCGCGGTGAGCGCGTCGGACTTGCTGACGTCGGCATACGTCTGCGCGTAGGTCGGCAGGTAGGTCGTCCACGTGTAGTACGCG
The DNA here is from genome assembly GCF_042666395.1 of Knoellia pratensis. Lineage (NCBI taxonomy): Bacteria > Bacillati > Actinomycetota > Actinomycetes > Micrococcales > Intrasporangiaceae > Knoellia > Knoellia pratensis. Next base: position 379,710 of record NZ_JBHTDJ010000004.1, read on the forward strand.
ATCGTGCCCGCGATGGTGATGCCGACGATGAGCAGCGACTCTCGCGGGTGGTGCTTGAGCGCATCGAAGATTCTTGGACGCTGCGAGGCGTCGGCCTTCAGGTCGTCGACGCTCTCGAGGGTCTCGTGAGCGCCGGCGCGAATCGCGAGTCCGACGAGGGACAAGGCGGCGCCGACGAAGAACGGCACGCGCCAACCCCACGAGTTCATCGACGACTCGGTGAGGGTGGACGCGAGGTAGGCCGCGAGCCCGGACGCGATGAGCTGACCGGCGGTCGTGGAGACGTACTGGAAGCTCGAGAAGAACCCGCGCCGCTTGGGAGGGGCACTCTCGACGAGGAAGGTTGTCGCAGCCGCGAACTCGCCGCCCACCGACAGGCCCTGGATGATGCGGGCGAGGACGAGGAGGATCGGCGACAGGATGCCGACCGAGGCGTAGGTGGGCAGCACCGCGATGAGCAGCGACCCGGCGCCCATGAGCAGGATCGTCGCCGTGAGCGCGGGCTTGCGACCGAAGCGGTCGGCCACCGCGCCCATGAGCAGGCCACCGATCGGGCGGAAGAAGAACCCGACGGCGAAGATCGCGAACGTGTTGAGCAGGGCCGTCAGGCCGGACTCGGACTCAGGGAAGACCTGGGTCGCGAAATAGACCGCGAGGAAGCTGTAGGCGTACCAGTCGTACCACTCGACGAGGTTGCCGATCGAGGCCGCGGCGAGCTGTCGAGGGGAGTGGGCGCGGGCGCGTTCGACGGCGCTCGTGGTGGTTGTCGAGGACGTGGTCATGCCTCCCCACCCTGCGCGGCTGGGCAGATTCTCACAACCGGAGACCGCAGTTCGAGACAAAAGACCACAACGCCCAAAAAGCTTTCGGAGCCGCGCAACCTTTGGGTCGGCTACGGCGTCTCAATGGTTGGAGGGTCCGGGGCGTCGCGCAGGGGCCGACGCCCCGGCCCTCCGATCGGTGAACGCCACCCTGTCTAGGATCGTGGCCATGAGTGATGTTCCGACGACAGCCGCCGAGGACTTCGCGGGGGTGCCGGACGGTTTCGACCGACTCTGGACTCCTCACCGGCTCGCCTACGTCACCGGGGAGCGCCCGTCCAAGGACGCCGGTGACGGCTGCCCGTTCTGCGCGGCACCGGGACGCGACGACGAGGACGGCCTCATCGTCCACCGGGGCGAGCACTGCTACGTCGTGATGAACCTCTTCCCCTACAACCCGGGCCACGTCCTCGTCTGCCCCTATCGTCACGTCTCCCTCTACGTGGACCTGACGCACGAGGAGACGACCGAGTTCACCGCCCTCACCAAGGCCGCCATCTCCGCATTGCAGGAGTCGTCCGGCCCGCAGGGCTACAACATCGGGATGAACCAGGGCGACGTGGCGGGCGCGGGAGTCGCCGCGCACCTCCACCAGCACATCGTCCCCAGATGGGGTGGCGACATGAACTTCCTGCCGGTCATCGGTCAGACGAAGGCGCTGCCGGTCCTGCTCGAGGACGCGCGCCGACGCCTCGCCGCGGCCTGGCCGGGGGAGTGACGTCAGCCCACTAGGCTGACCGCACCATGCTCAACAAGTACGCGCGCCCCGTCTTCACGAAGCTGTTCACCCCGTTGGCCTCGCTCCTGCTGCGCCTCGGGGTGAGCCCTGACGTCGTGACCGTCGTCGGCACCCTCGGGGTGAGCCTCGGCGCCCTGATCTTCTATCCGCGCGGTGAGTTCCTCATCGGCACCCTCGTCATCACGGCGTTCGTGTTCTCCGACACCGTCGACGGCATCATGGCCCGCCGGTCCGGCCGTTCGAGCCTGTGGGGTGCCTATCTCGACTCGACGCTCGACCGCGTGGCCGATGCCTCGGTCTTTGGTGGCCTCGTCCTGTTCTATGCGGGTGGGCAGAGCGTGCGGGACGACAGCATCCTCCAGGCCCGGCCCGGCATCATGGCCGCTCTCGCGCTGGCCTGCCTCATCCTCGGCATGGTCGTGTCCTACGCCAAGGCCCGCGCCGAGGGACTCGGCATGACGGCCAACGTCGGCATCGCCGAGCGCGCCGAACGCCTCGTCGCCGTCCTCCTCACCACCGGCCTCGTCGGGTGGTTCCTGCCCGAGATCTTCCTCACCGTGGTGCTGGCTCTGCTCGCCCTCGCGAGCCTCGTCACCGTGGTGCAGCGGATGCTCGAGGTTCGCCGACAGGCCCTCGACGTCGCGTGAGCCCGCTTCCCTCAGGACTCGTCTCCCACGCCACCGACATCGCCACGGTGGCTGGCTTTCGTCTGGGTTGGACCGTCATTCGGCGTATGCCGGAGCGCGCGGCCTACGCGTTGTTCGACCGGATCGCTGATCTCACCGTCGCCCGTGGTGGGGGAGCGCGGCTGCGCGCCAACTACGCGACGGTGCGACCGGAGCTCGACGATGCCGCGCTGGATGCGTTGGTGCGACATGGCATGCGGGCCTACATGCGCTACTACTGCGAGTCGTTCCGCCTGCCCGTGCTCTCCGCCGATGAGCTAGCTGCTCGCGTTCGGGTGGAAGGTGATGGGCCGGTGCGCGAGATCCTTGCGGCTGACGGGTCGCTGATCTGCTTCCTCGGTCACCTCGGCAACTGGGACCTCGCGGGAGCCTGGGGTGCGGTGCACCTCGGTCCGGTGACGACGGTGGCCGAACGCCTCGAGCCGGAGGAGGTCTTCGAGGAGTTCCTCGAGTTCCGCACCGGTCTGGGCATGACGATCCTCCCGCTCACCGGCGGACCGGCGCCGTTCCCGTTGCTGCGCGAGGCCACCGGGCGGCGCGGACTCATTCCGTTGCTCTCGGACCGCGACCTCTCTCGTGATGGTGTCGAGGTCGACTTCTGCGGTGAGCCAGCGCGGATGGCTGCTGGTCCGGCCGCGCTCGCCCTGACCACGCGCCGACCGCTCTTCCCCGTGTCCATCCGGCACGAGCGTCGGGACGGTGGTGGCTGGGGGATCGTCATCACCTTTCACGAGCCGGTGGCGGTGCCCACGTCCGGGACGACCCGCGACAAGGTGTCGGCCATGACCCAGGCCTGTGCCGACGTGCTGGGTGTTGCCGTCCGCACCCACACCGCGGACTGGCACATGCTTCAGCCGGTCTTCACCAAGGACCTCGATGCCGACCGCCTGGCCCGGGCTGGAGCGTCATGAGGATCGGCCTCGTCTGCCCCTACGCCTTCGACGTGCCGGGCGGCGTGCAGTTTCACGTCCGAGACCTCGCCGAGTACTTCATCGCCCAGGGGCACGACGTCTCCGTCCTCGCACCGGTCGACGACGACACAAAGTCGCTCCCGGCATACCTGACGTCGTGTGGTCGGGCAGTTCCGGTGCGCTACAACGGATCCGTGGCGCGCCTGACCTTTGGGCCCGTCACGTCATCGCGTGTGAGCCGTTGGCTCGAGGGGGGCGACTTCGACGTCCTCCACCTGCACGAGCCGGTGACACCGAGCGCCTCGGTCATGGCGCTGTGGGCCTCGTCCGAGCCGGTCGTCGCGACCTTCCACACGGCCAACCTCCGCTCACGCGCCATGCATGCCGCGAACCCGCTGCTGCGGCCCTCGACCGAGAAGATCCGGGCCCGGATCGCGGTCTCCGAAGAGGCTCGTGGCACGGTGCGCCGTCACCTCGGTGGCGATGCCTACATCATCCCCAACGGCGTCGACACCAAGCGGTTCACGCCCGACGGTGCTGTGACCCAGTGGTCGGGAACGCCGCAGCGCCCGACCTTGGCCTTCCTCGGCCGGATCGACGAGCCGCGCAAGGGTCTGGCCGTCATGGTTGCCGCCATGCCCGCGATCCTTGACACGCTGCCGGGCGCCCGACTCGTGGTCGCCGGGCCCGGCGAGGTCGAGGAGATCTCGGAACGCCTCGACCCGCGGATCCGGGCCGCGACGGAGTTCCTCGGCGCGGTCTCCGAGGCCGACAAGGTCGCCCTGCTGCGGTCGGCCGACCTCTATGTCGCACCGCACACAGGCGGCGAGAGCTTCGGGATCGTCCTCGTCGAGGCGATGGCCTCGGGTGCTCCCGTGCTCGCCAGCGACCTCGAGGCCTTCACCGCAGTCCTGGGTAGTGGCCTCGCAGGGCCCGCTGGCCGCACGTTCCCCGTCGGCGACAGTGCTGCCCTGGCCAGCGCCGTCATTGACCTCGTCGGGTCGCCCGACGAACGTGCCCGGTTGCGCGAGCTCGGGCTCAAGCGGGCCAGATCGTTCGACTGGAGCGTGGTCGCCGAGCGCGTCATGGCTGTCTACGAGACCGTGATCGAGGGAGCCGACAACTCCCCGGTCGAGTCCAACCTGCGCGCGGGGCTGCTCAGCCGCCTGCGTTGGCCCGCGAGAGGTGAAGCGTGATTGATGTCCTGCAGGTCTCCACGATCATCGCCCTGGTGCTGCTCGGCGCGGCCTGGTACCTCTCCTACTCGGCGTCGCGCCTCGACCGGCTCCACGCCAAGGTCGAGGGAGCCGTGTCGGCCCTGGACGCCCAGCTCGTGCGTCGTGCGGAGGCCACCCTCGAACTTGCCACCAGCGGGTCGGTGGACCCAGCCACGTCGTTGCTCCTGGCCGATGCCTCGAGTGAGGCGCTCGACCGGCACACCCACCAGCCGCTCAGCCACGACCCTCTTGACGGGCAGACCTTCGCCGGACGCGAGAGCACCGAGACCGATCTCACCGAGACCCTGCGGGCCGCCCTGCAGCAGGACACCGTCGACGCGCTGCGCAGTGAGCCGGGAAGCTCCGGTGCCGACGCCCTGGGCAGGGTCGAAGCCAGTGCCCTGAGAGTTCAGCTCGCCCGCCGCTTCCACAACGATGCCGTGCGTGAGGTGCGCCGGGTGAGGGCCAAGAAGGTCGTGCGGCTGTTCCGACTGGCCGGTCACGCGGCCCTGCCCCAGCCGGTCGACTTCGACGACGACCTTCCGCCTGCAGTGCTCGACTGACTCGCCTCTACACTTGCGCGCATGAGTGAGACCACCACCACCCCCGCCGCAGACTCCCCGACCCCCTCGAACACCGGAACGACCCGGGTGAAGCGCGGCATGGCCGAAATGCTCAAGGGCGGCGTCATCATGGACGTCGTCAACGCCGAGCAGGCCAAGATCGCCGAGGACGCCGGAGCCGTTGCCGTCATGGCCCTCGAGCGCGTCCCCGCCGACATCCGTGCCCAGGGCGGCGTGTCACGCATGTCCGACCCAGACATGATCGAAAGCATCATCGCGTCCGTCTCCATCCCGGTCATGGCCAAGGCCCGCATCGGCCACTTCGTCGAGGCCCAGGTCCTCCAGTCCCTCGGTGTCGACTACATCGACGAGTCCGAGGTGCTCACCCCGGCCGACTACGCCAACCACATCGACAAGTGGAACTTCACCGTGCCCTTCGTCTGTGGCTCGACCAACCTCGGCGAGGCCCTGCGCCGCATCACCGAAGGCGCGGCGATGATCCGGTCCAAGGGTGAGGCCGGCACCGGCGACGTCTCCAATGCCACGACCCACATGCGCCAGATCCGTCAGCAGATCCGCCACCTCCAGAACCTTCCCGAGGACGAGCTCTATGTCGCGGCCAAGGAGCTGCAGGCGCCGTTCGAGCTCGTCAAGGAAGTTGCCGCTGCCGGCAAGCTCCCCGTCGTGCTCTTCACCGCTGGCGGCATTGCCACCCCGGCCGACGCCGCGATGATGATGCAGCTCGGCGCCGAGGGTGTCTTCGTCGGCTCCGGCATCTTCAAGTCGGGCAACCCGGCACAGCGCGCCGAGGCCATCGTCAAGGCGACGACCTTCTTCGACGACGCCGACGTCATCGCCAAGGTCTCGCGCGGTCTCGGTGAGGCCATGGTCGGCATCAACGTCGACGAGATCCCCGAGCCGCACCGCCTCTCCGAGCGCGGTTGGTGAATTGAGGCCGCTCACCGCTCTCCTCTGGGTCGTGCAGATTGCCGTCATGCTCGGCGGGCTGTACTTCCTGTATCGCGTCTTCGGTCACGGACGACGCGTCCAGGAGAGCGGTGCGCCCGGATTCGTGCCGGTGACGCCCGGCGACGCCACCGGGTCATGGAACGCTGTCGTCACCTCCGAGGGGAAGCACCCGAACTTCTCGGGGCAACGGGGCCACCTGCGCATCGAGAACGGATGGCTCGGGTTCCATGAGGAGAACGCCGAGCAGCCCACGTGGGTCGTGCCGGCGAACCAGCTCCGAGGCGGCCGCAACACCTTCCTCGCCATGTCCGAGGTGTGGCTGGAGTCCGCGGAGACGGGGCGCGTCAACCTCACGGTCAGCCACGAGCACATCAACACGTTCGTCGACAACGACTTCAAGGACATGCGCGAGCGTCGGTATGCCGGGGAGTTCCTGAGCATGCTGGCGCACTACGGCGCCCAGGTCAGCTTCTAGCTCACCACGCCCAGACGACCTGGTCTTGGTGAGACGACCACCTCGGGGTGGTCGCCTCACCAAGAAGTGGTCATCTCGACCGGCGGATCAGTGGGGGATGCGGTGCGAGTGGGTGTAGACGTTCATTCGGCGGCCACGCGCGAACGCCACGAGGGTGACACCCAGCCGGTCTGCAGCCTCGATGGCGAGCGACGACGGTGCCGACACACAGGCCAGGACCGAGACTCCGGACACCGCGGCCTTCTGCACGAGCTCGAAGCTCGCCCGACTCGATACGACGAGCAACCCGCCAGCCGTCTCGACCTCGGTGATGAGCGCCGCGCCGAGCACCTTGTCGACCGCGTTGTGGCGTCCGATGTCCTCACGCACGATGGCGAGTTCACTCCCCCCAACGGGCACCAGGCCGGCCCCGTGCACTCCGCCCGTCTTGTCGAACACGGTCTGACGAGAGCGCAGCTCACCCACGGAGTCGGCGATCTGCGAGGCCTCCCACAGCACCTCCGGCGGTCTCTCGTCGACAACAGCCTCGGTGGCCTCGACCGCGGTCGTGCCGCAGAGCCCGCAGCCGCCGAGTGAGGCGAGGTTGCGGGTCGATGTCACCGCTGCGCGCCCTTCCCGACCGGACGACAGCGTCAGGTTGAGCACGTTGAGGGTGTCGAGGTCCGAGCAGAACTGCGCCGACACCACGTCGTCGCGGCGGGCGATGATCCCCTCCGCGCGCAGCAATCCGTGTGCCAGGTCGATGTCCGAACCAGGCGTGCGCATCGTCACCGTGAAGGTCTCGCCGTTGACCCGGATCTCCAGCGGCTCCTCACCGGCGACGGTGTCGATCGCCCGGGACACGTCGCCGTCGAGGTCGATGCGGACGACCTTGTGGCGTGAGGTGACCCGACCCATCAGCGGGCCTCCAACCGGATGACGACCGACTTGGACGTCGGGGTGTTGCTGCCCCGGGCGGTCGAGTCGAGCGGGACGAGGACGTTGGCCTCGGGGAAGTACGCCGCTGCGCAGCCGCGAGCCGTCGGATAGGCCACGATCCGGAACTCCTCGGCGCGCCTCTCCGTCAGCGCATCGCCGCCCTGCACCCCGTGCCACTCCGAAATGATGTCGACCATCTGCTCGTCGGCCAATCCCAGAACAGTCAGGTCGGAGGGATTGACGAAGACCACGCGTCGCCCGCCAGTGATCCCGCGATAGTGATCGTCGAGCCCATAGATCGTGGTGTTGTACTGGTCGTGGCTGCGAATCGTCTGCAGGAGGAGCCGCCCGGGAGGACACTGCGGGTACTCCATCGAGTGCACCGAGAACCGAGCCCGGCCACCCTCGACGTTGAACTCGCGTTGGCGCGGCGCAAGCGGCAGCTGGAAGCCACCCTTGTCGAGGATGCGCTCCTCAAAACGGTCGAAGCCCGGCACGACGCGCGAGATGTGGTCGCGGATGACCCGGTAGTCGCCGCGCATCCCTGACCAGTCAACCGAGGAGTCGGGCAGCACTCGCCGCGCCAGTTCGCACACGATCGCGACCTCGCTGAGCAGGGTGTCGCTGGCGGGAGGGAGCCGGCCGCGAGAGGCGTGCACCATCGCCATCGAGTCCTCGACGGTGACGACCTGCTCGCCCGTCACCTGCGAATCCCGCTCGGTGCGTCCGAGCGTCGGCAGGATGAGCGCTTCGCGGCCGGTGACCGTGTGGGACCGGTTGAGCTTGGTCGAGACGTGGCAGGTGAGTTCCGCTGCCTCCAGGGCCGATTCAGTCACGTGGCTGTCGGACATCGCGCGCACGAAGTTGCCGCCCATCGCGAAGAAGACGGTGGCCCGCCGATCACGCAACGCCCGCACGGTGTCCACCGCGTCCACTCCGTGCTCGCGTGGGGACGCGATCGAGAACTCCGCGTCCAAGGCGTCGAGGAACGCCGCTGACGGACGCTCGAAGATCCCCATCGTCCGGTCACCCTGGACGTTGGAGTGGCCGCGCACGGGGCACACGCCCGCGCCCTCGCGACCGATGTTGCCCCCGAGCAGCAGGACGTTGACCATCTCCTGGATCGTCGCCACCGCGTGCCGGTGCTGCGTGATGCCCATGGCCCAGCAGACGATGATCGAGTCGGCAGCCGCGACCTCGTCGGCCAGTGCCCGGATCTCGGCCTCCGTCAGACCGGTGGCAGTGAGCGTGGCGGGCCAGTCCAGCGTGGCGCGCGCCGCGGCATACGCCTCGAAGCCAGAGGTGTGCTCCTCAACGAATTCACGATCCACGCACCCACGCTCGAGCAGCAGGTGACCGACGGCCTGGAAGAGGGCCTGGTCGCCGCCAAGCCGCACACCGACATGGCGATCAGCCAGGGGAGTGCCGCGCCCGACGACCCCGCGCACGGTCTGCGGATTGCGGAACGTCATGAGCCCAGCCTCGGGCAACGGGTTGACCGCGATGACGCGAGCACCCTTCTCCTTGGCTGATTCCAGCGTGGACAGCATGCGCGGATGGTTGGTGCCGGGGTTCTGCCCGACAACGAGGATGAGGTCGGCCCTGGTGAGGTCGTCGATGGTGACGGTGCCCTTGCCGATGCCGATCGTCTCGGTCAGGGCAGTGCCGCTCGACTCGTGGCACATGTTGGAGCAGTCGGGCAGGTTGTTGGTGCCGAACTCGCGCACGAACAGCTGGTAGGCGAACGCTGCCTCGTTGCTCGTCCGCCCGGACGTGTAGAAGATCGCCTCATCCGGACTGCCCAGCGAGCGCAGGTGACCCGCCACGATGTCGAGCGCCCGCTCCCACGTCACCGGCTCGTAGTACTCAGCCCCCGCTGGCTTGTGCATCGGCGTCGTGAGTCGGCCCTGCGAGCCGAGCCAGTAGTCGGACTTCTCGCGCAACGCCGAGAGCGAGTGCTCGGCAAAGAATGCCGGCTCGACCCGTCGCAGCGTGGCCTCCTCGGCAACGGCCTTCGCGCCGTTCTCGCAGAACTCGGCGCGGTGCGACTCCGCGGGGTCGGGCCAAGCACAGCCGGGGCAGTCGAAACCCTTGTCCTGATTGACGCGAAGCAGCGTCCGCGCCGTCCTCACGACACCCATCTGGTCGAGCGACATCCGCATCGAGCGCACCACGGCGGGCACTCCGGCTGCGGAGTCCTTCGGCGAGCTGACCTCGAGGTCGGCGTCGCCCTTGTCTTCGGTCGGTGCGTTGCGTGCCATCAGAACCATTGTCTCCCTGTCAGGTCACAGTCGCACGGGAGCGGAACTGCTCCTGCTCGAACTCGCGCCCGACAATGACATCGCGCACGTGCACAGCCGCCCCGAGAGCATCCTCGTGCGACAGGTACAGCGGCGCGAATCCCAGTCGCACGATGTCCTTTTCACGGAAGTCACCAATGACTCCGCGGGCAATCAGGGCCTGCACCACGGCATACGCATCGGGGTGCCGCAGACTCACCTGGGAGCCGCGGGCACCATCGCTCGGCGTGACGACCGGAAGGTCGACGCCGAGGGCGTCGAGACACTCGACGAAGAATCCGGTGAGCGAGAGCGAACGCCGCCTCACGTCGACGACATTCAATCCGTCGTATGCCGTGAGCGCACCTTCCAGCGCGGCGATCCCGAGCACCGGGGGAGTTCCGACGCGGGCCCGGGTGATGCCGTCGGCGGGCACGTGGTCGGGCGACATCGTGAACGGCGACGCGTGCCCGTTCCAGCCGAGGATCGGGTTGGTGAACTCACCGAGGTGTTGCGGGGCCACGAAGAGGAACGCCGGAGCGCCCGGGCCACCGCTCAAGTACTTGTAGCCGCACCCCACCGCGAAGTCCGCGTCGCCCTCGGTCAGCCCGACCTCGACCACGCCGGCCGAGTGGCAGAGGTCCCAGCACGCGAGCGCGCCGACATCGTGGGCGGCGGTGGTGATGGCGGCGAGGTCCCAGAGTTCACCGGTGCGGTAGTCCACCTGCGAATACGCCGCGAGGGCAACGTCATTCGACCCCTCGAGCCGCGCGACCACCTCGCCGGGGGAGACGAGTTCCAGGGTGAGGCCCAGCTGGTCACACACCCCACGTGTCACGTGCACGTCGGTCGGGAACGAGTCCGGATCGGTCAGCACCACACGGCGGTCCGGGCGCAGTCGAGCCGCCGCGTGCACGGCCTTGAACAGGCTCACGGTGGTCGAGTCACCGACGACGACGGTTCCGGCAGGGGCGCCGATGAGCTCTGCGATGCGGTCACCCACACGTTCGGGTGCACTCCACCACGCGGAGTCATTCCAGGCGCGGATGAGTTGTTGGCCCCACTGCCGGGTCACGGCGTCGGCAGCCGCATCCCGCGCCGCGATGGACATGGCGCCGAGCGAGTTGCCATCGAGATAGATGACACCCTCCGGCAGGACGAACGCATCACGACGATCAGTCGCGGCATGCTCGGCATCGAGGTCACGTGCGCGCTCACCCAGCGCGGTCAGGGCATCGTCGCTCATGCTTCGACTCTCTCATCAGACACGGCCACGGGAAGCACCATGAAGGCAACATCCGGCTGCCCATCCGGGAGCCACTGCGGGCGAGCGTGGCCGGCCACGGTCCAACCTCGACGGCGATAGAAGCGACCCACCTTGGTCTCCTCGCCGACGACATCGAGGACCGGTTCGCGTCCGAGCGCCCGGATCTCGGTGACAGCGCGCTCCAACAGGGCACCTCCCACACCCGAGCCCGCGAGGGTGTGGTCCACGAAGAGGATGGACACCTCTCCGAGCTCGTGGCCGGGACGACCGAGCACCGCCGTCCAGTGCTCCGCCATCCAGTTCGCACTGACGTCGGTCGTGGCCACGTGCCCAGCGATCCTGCCGTCGACCTCCGCCACCCACGCCCCGAGCTCACCCGGGCGCACGAGGAACTCCTCCACGGGGAAGGGGAGTGGCCAACGGTGGGGATATCCCGACGAGGGCGCCTGGGCGCTCAGGACCTCCACGAGTTCAGGGATGTCATCGGGTCGGCGTTCTCGGATCGTCATGGCCACGCTTGTCAGGTTAGGCGCAGCGCGAAGCAGGCCGCTCGTCGCCGTAACATTCGGACGTGACCGCTCAGCCGACCATCGGAGTCCTCGCCGTCCAGGGTGACGTGCGTGAGCACCTCCAGGCCCTCAAGTTGGCAGGCGCGCGCACCATCGCCGTCCGGCGCCCGAGCGAGGTCGAGGCGATCGACGGACTGGTCATCCCCGGCGGCGAGTCGACGACGATGGACAAGCTCGTGCGCATCTTCGACCTCCATGAACCGCTCGTCGCGCGGCTGCGTGCCGGTCTTCCTGCCTATGGCTCGTGCGCCGGGATGATCATGCTCGCCGACCGGATCCTCGACGGGCACCGTGACCAGCAGACCCTGGGTGGACTCGACATCACCGTGCGCCGCAACGCCTTCGGGCGGCAGGTCGACTCCTTCGAGGAGGACCTGCGCATCCGTGAACTCGGCCCCGAGCCGGTCCGCGCCGTCTTCATCCGAGCGCCGTGGGTCGAGGAGATCGGTGACGACGTGCAGGTCCTTGCGTCGGTGCACGTGCAGAACGCTGACCACCCCGTGGCCGTGCGCCAGGGCAACCTCCTCGCCACGAGCTTCCACCCCGAGGTCACCGGCGACCACCGCGTCCACGCCTACTTCGCTGACGTCGTGCGCCGCGCCTGACGCAACTCGCAGCGGCTCGCGAGCCGGATGTGGTCCTCTCCGTCGCGACAGCGGGCGCGGCACCCTCACCGGCCGGACCGGCATACGACATAGGATCGTCGGCGAGTCCTGAACGTTCGACAGCACGAGGAGACACCTTGTCCGGCCACTCCAAATGGGCGACGACGAAGCACAAGAAGGCCGTCGTCGACGCCAAGCGCAGCAAGCTCTTCGCCAAGCTGATCAAGAACATCGAGGTCGCAGCCCGCACCGGCGGCGGGGACATCACCGGCAACCCGACGCTCTATGACGCCATCCAGAAGGCCAAGAAGAGCTCGGTCCCCAACAACAACATCGACAACGCGGTCAAGCGCGGCTCGGGTGCGACGGCGGGTGGCTCCGACTGGGAGACCATCACCTACGAGGGCTACGCGCCCGGCGGTGTCGCGATCCTCATCGAGTGCCTCACCGACAACCGCAACCGCGCCGCCGCCGAGGTCCGCACGGCGCTCACCCGCAACGGTGGGCAGCTGGGTGACCCGGGCTCGGTGGCCTACGTCTTCGACCGCAAGGGCGTCGTCGTCGTCCCCAAGGGTGACAAGAGCGAGGACGACATTCTCGAGATCGTGCTCGAGGCCGGAGCCGACGAGGTCAACGACCTGGGCGAGGCCTACGAGATCGTGTCCGAGGCGACCGACTTCGTGGCCGTCCGCAAGGCCATCCAGGACGCCGGCATCGACTACGACTCCGCCGAGGCTTCGTGGGTCCCCAACCTCCAGATCGAGCTCGACCTCGACGGTGCCAAGAAGATGATTCGCGTCATCGACGCCCTCGAGGACTCCGACGACGTCCAGGACGTCTTCGCCAACGGCGACATCCCCGACAACGTCCTCGCGGAGTTGAACGACGAGGAGTGACCAGCGTGTTGCTGCGCGCCGCCCTCCATCACGCTGTGTAGCGTGGCACCGAACACCTGTTCGGTTCTGATTGGAAGGCGGCGCGCGTGCGCGTTCTCGGCATGGATCCCGGACTCACCCGGTGCGGCCTCGGCGTCGTCGACGGGCGAGCCGGTCGCGCGACGATGGTTGCGGTGGGCGTGGTCCGCACCCCTTCGGATGCCGAGCCGTCGCAGCGCCTGATCTTCCTCGAGCGCGAGCTCAACGGCTGGCTCGACAAGTTCACTCCCGACGTGATGGCGGTCGAGCGGGTCTTCGCCGACACCAACGTCACCCAGGTCATGAACACCGCCCACGCGACGGCGATCGCGCTGCTCACGGCCGGCAAACGCGGCATACCCGTCGTCTTCCACACGCCGACCGAGGTCAAGGCGTCGGTGACCGGCAGTGGTCGCGCCGACAAGGCACAGGTCACCGCGATGGTCACGCGCATCCTCAAGCTGGACTCACCGCCCAAGCCGGCCGACGCCGCTGACGCGTTGGCGCTGGCGATCTGTCACCTGTGGCGCGGGGCAGCGACCGCTCGCCTCGAAGCTCTCGCGAAGGCACGCATCCGATGATCTCCTCCCTCTCCGGCAAGGTCGGTCACGTCGGCCTCGACCGCGTCGTCATCCAGGTCGGCGGCGTCGGCATGCTCGTCCACACGACGCCTCGCACCGCCGGTGAAGTGCGCACGGGCCAGGACGTCACGGTCTCGACGACGTTGGTCGTGCGCGAGGACTCGTTGACCCTCTTCGGCTTCGGCTCTCCTGCTGAGCGCGACATGTTCGAGACGGTCCAGACCGTGTCGGGCGTGGGGCCCCGGCTCGCGCTGGCCATGCTTTCGGTGCTCACTCCCGATGCGGTCAGCGCTGCCCTGCGCGCCGGAGACCTCGCCACCCTCACCAAGATTCCCGGCGTGGGCAAGAAGAGCGCCGAACGTCTCGTTCTCGAGCTCAAGGACAAAGTGGGTATGCCGTCCGGCTCGCCGGGTGCCGGCGTCACCCCGTCTGCCGCGTCCCTCGGCGACGCCAAGCGCGACCAGGTCGCCGAGGCCCTCGTCGGACTCGGTTGGTCCGCCAAGCAGGCGACCGATGCCGTCGCCTCGGTGACGACGGCGGCGGATCCCGAGGCCTCCGTGGCGGCGCTGCTGAGGATGGCTCTGCGCGAGCTGGGCCGATGAGTGCGTCCGCGATGAGACCGACAGACACGAGCGAGGACGACCTCGGCGGCAGCACCAAGGGCTTCCGGTCCGACATCGTCGAAGCCGGGATGTCCGAGGTCGGTGAGGACAGGTACTCCGACGGCTCACTCGACGCCACCGCGCGCATCGTCGACGCCGGGGCCGACAGCGATGACGAACGCGTTGTCGAGGCGGCGCTGCGACCCAAGCGCCTCTCCGAGTTCCCGGGGCAGACACGAGTGCGCGACCAGCTCGGGCTCGTCCTCGAGGCGGCGCGACGCCGGGGGAGCGTGCCCGACCACATCCTGCTGTCCGGTCCGCCCGGGCTCGGCAAGACCACCTTGGCGCTCATCGTCGCTGCCGAGCTCGAGCGGCCGATCCGGATCACTTCGGGCCCGGCCATCCAGCACGCCGGTGACCTCGCGGCCGTGCTGTCGTCGCTCGACGAGGGGGAGGTGCTCTTCCTCGACGAGATCCACCGCATGTCGCGTGCTGCCGAGGAGATGCTCTACCTCGCGATGGAGGACTTCCGGGTCGACGTCATCGTCGGCAAGGGCCCGGGTGCCACCGCGATTCCGTTGGAGCTGGCGCCGTTCACGGTCGTCGGCGCGACGACTCGATCTGGCCTGCTGCCCGCGCCTCTGCGGGACCGGTTCGGATTCACTGGTCACCTCGACTACTACGACGCCAGTGATCTCACGACGATCCTGCGGCGCTCCGCCGGCCTCCTCGGTGTCGATGCCGACGAGGCGGGCATCACCGAGATCGCCGGGCGTTCCCGCGGCACACCCCGCATCGCCAACCGCCTGCTGCGCCGGGTGCGCGACTGGGCCCAGGTCCACGGGTCGGGCCATGTCGACCTCGAGGCGGCCCACCAGGCGCTGAGGCTGTTCGACGTCGATGACGCCGGACTCGACCGGCTCGACCGCGCCGTGCTCGACGCCCTGTGCCGTCGGTTCGGTGGCGGCCCGGTCGGGTTGTCGACCCTGGCCATCGCCGTGGGGGAGGAGTCCGACACGGTCGAGACCGTCGCCGAGCCCTATCTCGTGCGCGAGGGCTTCATGGTGCGCACCCCTCGAGGGCGGGCCGCGTCGGGCAAGGCGTGGAGGCATCTCGGTCTCACTCCGCCTCGTGACGTCCTCACCCAGGACGTCCTGCCCCTCAACGACGGCCCCGGGCGGCTCGGCGGCTGAAGTCGGGCACTCGTCCCGGGTGTCGCGCGTTGGTGGCTGATGAACCCGTCACCTATGCTGACTCGGCCCGGCGTTGCCCGGGCCACTGACGTGCCCTGCAGTGTGGCGGGCGCTCTGATCCAGACTCGAAGGACTCTTCATGAACTCCGGTGCCGGCTTCGGCAACCTCCTCGTGCTCGCCCTGCCCCTTGCCCTGCTGGCGTTTCTCGTGCTCAGCCAGCGCAAGCGCGGCCGCCAGACGCAGGACTTCCAGGCAGGACTCACCGTCGGTGACAAGGTCGTGCTGACCTCGGGTCTCTACGGCACGATCATCACCCTCGACGACGTGACCGCGACCCTCGAGATCGCCCCCGGCGTCCAGGTGCGCGTCGACCGCCGCGCGATCGGGCTCAAGCAGCCCGGCGCCGACACGGTCACCGACGCCACGCCCGAGGTCGACTGACATGGCTCAGATGAGTCACACGACTTTCGCGCGCCGTGCGCTGGCTGGCGTGGCAGCCCTGGCGATTGCTCTGATCGGTCTGCTCGTCGGGGCCAACCAGCTGAGCAACGGCAGCTATGCCCCGAAGCTGGGCCTTGACCTCGAGGGCGGCACGCAGATCATCCTCAAGCCGAAGCTCACGGGCGGCAAGACGGTGTCGCCCGAGCAGATCACCGAGGCCCGCGACATCATCGTCCAGCGTGTGGATGCCGGCGGTGTCGCCGGAGCCGAGGTCACCACCCAGGGTGGCCGCAACATCGTCGTGAGCATGCCGGGCAACCCGACCAAGCAGCAAGAGGATGCGATCAAGCGCTCCTCGCAGCTGCAGTTCCGCCCGGTGCTCGCCATCGGCCCCGGCTCACCTCAACCTGTTCCCTCGGCCACACCGAGTGGCTCGGCGAGCCCGACGCCGAGCGGGTCGGTGTCCCCGAGTGCTTCGCCGAGCGCGTCTCCGTCTCCGTCCGCCTCGGTCCCGTCCGCCAACGCGGCCAGCCCGAGCGCCAGCAACAACTCCGCGATTCCGCGCGCGCTCACCACAGGGGTCAGCCCCTCTCCGTCGGCCTCAGCCACGAACAGCCCGAAGCCCAGCGCGTCGCCGAGCCCGAGCCCGAGTGCCTCCGCCTCGGCCCCCGCGGGCAGTGACCCGTTCGACCTCGCGCAGATCACCCCCGAGCTCACCGAGGCGTTCACGGCCCTGGACTGCAGCAAGGACGGTGCGCTCGACAAGCTCGTCGACGACGACGCCAAGCCGCTCGTCACCTGCGACGCCGATGGCGCCGCCAAGTACATCCTCGGCCCGGTCGTCGTCTCCGGAGACAAGATCTCCGACGCCAGCGCCGGCTACACCACGAACGCGCAGGGTCAGCAGACCACCACGGTCGAGATCCAGCTCAGCCTCAACGGCGAAGGCGCCAAGCAGTACGCCGACGTCTCCCGCAAGATGGTCGCCCTGGAGCAGCCGCAGAACCAGCTCGCCGCAACCCTGGACTCCCGGGTCATCGTTGCGCCCAGCTTCAACGAGGCGATCCCCAACGGCAAGGCAAGCATCACCGGCAACTTCACGATCACCGGTGCCCGTGACCTCGCGCAACAGCTGAAGTTCGGTGCCCTGCCGATCTCGTTCGATGTCCAGACCAACGTCAAGATCAGCCCCACGCTCGGTGGTGAGCAACTGAAATACGGCCTCTACGCCGGGCTCGTCGGCCTCCTGCTCGTCGTGCTCTACTCGTTGGCCCAGTACCGCGTGCTCGGTTTCGTGACCATCGCCTCGATCGTCGCAGCGGGAGCCTTGACCTATCTGGCCATCACGATTCTGGGTTGGTCGCACAACTACCGGCTCGACATGGCTGGTGTCACTGGTCTGATCGTCGCCATCGGCTTCACCGCGGACTCGTTCATCGTCTACTTCGAACGCATCCGTGACGAGCTGCGTGAGGGTCGCTCGCTGGAGAGTGCCGTCGCCACCGGCTGGACCCGTGCCAAGCGCACCATCCTGATCGCTGACGGCGTGAACTTCCTCGCGGCGATCGTGCTCTACCTGCTGGCCAGCTCGAGCGTGCGCGGCTTCGCCTTCACGCTCGGCCTGACCACCCTGATCGACATCCTCATCGTCTTCTTCTTCACCCACCCGGTGGTCACGCTCCTCGCGCGAGTGAAGTTCTTCCGGGGCGGACACCCGATGTCGGGTCTCGACCCCGACAAGCTCGGTGCCGTGAAGAAGACCTCGTATGCCGGCCGTGGCCGGTTCACGACGAACCCGCCCCGCACTGCGGGCGCTGAAGGGAGTGCGTCGTGAACTTCTCTGACCTCGGAAACGACCTCTACACCGGCAAGAAGTCCATCCCGGTCGTCGCCAAGCGCAAGTCGTTCTACCTCGTCTCGATCGTGCTCATGGCCATCGCCATCGCCGGGCTCGGTGTCAACAAGCTGAACCTCGGCCTCGAGTTCAGTGGTGGTTCGGAGTTCCGAGTCACCAGCGAGTCGATTCCCAGTGACTACGAGTTCGTGGCCCGCGATGCGCTTGGTGCCTCGGACGACTCCCAGGGGGTGCGCGTCTCCAAGCTGGGGAACAACACGGTCCGCGTGCAGACCGAGCGCCTTGACGACACCGAGAGCGCGCGGGTGGCCACCGAGTTGGCGAAGACCTTCAAGGTCTCTACCAAGGAGGTCAGCTCGACCTTCATCGGACCGTCCTGGGGTGACTCGGTCACGAAGCAGGCGCTTCGCGCGCTGGTGATCTTCCTCGTGCTCGTGGCGGCTGTGCTGTCGATCTACTTCCGCAACTGGAAGATGGCGCTGGCGGCCCTGCTCGCGCTGGCCCACGACCTCATCATCACCGTCGGCATCTACTCGTTCACCGGGTTCGAGGTCTCACCGGCCACGATGATCGGCTTCCTCACCGTCCTCGGCTACTCGATCTATGACACCGTCGTCGTCTTCGACAAGGTGCGAGAGAACACCAACGAGGCCTTTGCCAACGGGCGACTCACGTTTGGTCAGGCGGCCAACCTCGCGGTCAACCAGACTTTCGTGCGCTCGATCAACACCACGGTCATCGGTATCCTGCCGATCCTCTCGGTTCTTGTCGTCGGCGGGATCTTCCTCGGCCCAGGCACCCTGCTCGACCTCGCGCTGGTGCTCTTCATCGGCATCCTGATCGGCGCCTACTCGTCGATCTTCCTCGCGACGCCGCTCCTCGTGAGCCTGCGCAGCAAGGACGGCGCGGTCGTGGACCTCGACAAGCGGGCTGCCCGCTCACAGGCCAAGCGAGCCAAGGAAGTCGCGGTCCTGGCTCCCACCTCATCCGGCAATGCAGTCATCGAGGACTTCCCCGGAGCAAGCGGTGACGAGTCGCTGGCCTCGACCACCGCGCCCATGGCGCAGGACGAGGAGTCCGCCACGGTCACGGGACGACAGGTGCACAAGTACGCACAGTCCGGCCCCCGCAACCAGCCGAAGCGTCCATCCAAGTCCCGTCGCAAGTAGTCACGTGAGCGCTGTCAGCGACCTCGTCGCCAGTCGACTGCGCGACGTCGCCGATTTCCCGAAGCCGGGCGTGGTGTTCAAGGACATCACCCCGCTTCTGGGGGACGGCGAAGCGTTCGGTGCGGTGATCCGGGAACTTGCGTCACGGCATACCGGCTCCTCGAAAGCGGCACAGCCGGTCGATGCGGTGGCCGGGGTGGAAGCGCGTGGCTTCATCATCGGGGCTGCCCTGGCTCTCGAGCTGGGCGTCGGGTTCATCCCCGTGCGCAAGGCAGGCAAGCTGCCCGGCGAGACGGTGCAACGGACCTACGACCTCGAGTACGGCACGGCGACGATCGAGATCCACGCTGACGCAGTGACACCGGGTCAGCGGGTCCTGCTCGTTGACGACGTCCTCGCCACCGGCGGGACCGCCATCGCGGCCTGGGACCTTCTCGCCGAGTCCGGTGCCGACGTCGTCGGGTTCGAGACGATCGTCGAGCTCGCGTTCCTCGGCGGACGTGAAGCGATGGGGGAGCGTGCCGTCCACGCCCTGCATGTCGTGACCGGCGCGGTGGACGCCTAGACTCCGTTCATGGCAGAGGAAACCACGCCGATTCCGGTGCGTAGCGGGGCATCTGCCTCGAATCGTGCCCGTGCGCGTGCCCGCATCGCCCGTTTCGGTGGTGCGCGTCCCTCGGCCCACCCGGTCCTCGAGCCGCTGCTGACCAGCGTTCGCCTCACGCATCCCAAGGCCGACGTGTCGGTCATCGAGCGGGCCTACGAGGTCGCCGAGCGCGCCCACGACGGGCAGATGCGCAAGAGCGGTGATGCCTACATCACCCACCCGCTGGCCGTGACGACGATTCTCGCCGAGCTCGGCATGACCCCGCCGACCCTGGCTGCCGCCCTGCTCCACGACACCGTCGAGGACACCGACTACCACCTCGATCAGCTCGAGAAGGACTTCGGCGCCGAGATCGCGATGCTCGTCGACGGAGTCACCAAGCTCGACAAGGTCACCTACGGCCAGGCCGCGCAGGCCGAGACGGTGCGCAAGATGGTCGTCGCCATGGCGCGCGACATCCGGGTGCTCGTCATCAAGCTCGCCGACCGGCTGCACAACGCCCGCACCTGGCGCTACGTGTCCAAGGAGTCCGCGCAGCGCAAGGCCCGCGAAACGCTCGAGATCTACGCCCCGCTTGCCCACCGGCTCGGCATGAACACGATCAAGTGGGAGCTCGAGGACCTGTCGTTCCAGACCCTCTACCCCAAGGTCTACGACGAGATCGTGCGCCTCGTGGCCGATCGTGCGCCTGCTCGTGAGGAGTACCTCGCAACGGTGCGCGCCAGCGTCGAGGGTGACCTGCGCGCCGCCAAGCTCAAGGCCACCGTCACCGGGCGACCCAAGCACTACTACTCCGTCTATCAGAAGATGATCGTCGGCGGCCGCGACTTCGACGAGATCTACGACCTCGTCGCCGTCCGGGTCCTCGTCGACACGGTGCGCGACTGCTATGCCGCGCTGGGCGCGATGCATGCCCGGTGGACGCCCGTGCCGGGTCGCTTCAAGGACTACATCGCGACGCCGAAGTTCAACATGTACCAGTCGTTGCACACGACGGTGATCGGTCCGGAGGGCAAGCCCGTCGAGATCCAGATCCGCACGCACACCATGCACCGGCGCGCGGAGTACGGCGTCGCGGCCCACTGGAAGTACAAGGAGAACGACAAGGCGGGCGGCGGTCCGGAAGGTCCGTCGACCAGCAACACCGGCGCCAACGACATGGCGTGGTTGCGCCAGCTCCTCGACTGGCAGAAGGAGACCGCCGACCCGGGAGAGTTCCTGGAGTCCCTGCGTTTCGAGATCAACGCCAGCGAGGTCTACGTCTTCACGCCCAAGGGGCAGCTCGTCGGCCTGCCGGCCAACTCGACGTCCGTCGATTTTGCGTATGCCGTGCACACGGAGGTCGGTCACCACACCATTGGTGCCAAGGTCAACGGCCGTCTGGTTCCGCTGGAGTCCCGTCTGGACAACGGTGACACCGTCGAGGTCCTGACCTCCAAGGCCGACGGGGCGGGTCCCTCACGCGACTGGCTGAACTTCGTGAAGTCCGCGCGCGCCCGCAACAAGATCCGTCACTGGTTCACCCTCGAGCGCCGCGAGGAGATGATCGACAACGGCAAGGAGTCGCTGGCCAAGGCGATGCGCAAGCGCAGCCTTCCGGTGGCGCGTCTGTCGTCCGTGGAGTCGCTCACCGGTGTCGCCGAGGAGTTGCGCCTCCAGGGGATCGACGGCCTCTACGCCGCGATTGGCGAGGGCCATGTCAGCGCACAGCACGTCGTGGCGCGACTCGTGGCTGCCCAGGGCGGTGAGGAGTCGAGCGATGACCTCGCCGAGGTGACGATGCCTCGACCGATCTCCAACCGGCGCCGTCGTGCCGGTGACCCCGGAGTGGTCGTCAAGGGCACATCCGACGTCTGGGTCAAGCTGGCCCGATGTTGCACACCGGTTCCGGGCGACGACATCCTCGGCTTCGTCACGCGCGGCGCCGGTGTCTCGGTGCACCGCCGCGACTGCACCAATGCCTCCTCGCTGCTCAGCCAGGACGACAAGATCATCGAGGTCGAGTGGGCCCCGACGGCCAACAGCATCTTCCTCGTCCAGTTGCAGGTCGAGGCGCTTGACCGATCGGCCCTGCTCTCTGACGTCACCCGCGTGCTCTCCGAGAGCGGGGTCAACATCCTGAGCGCCTCGGTGCACACCTCACGGGACCGCGTGGCGGGCCTCAAGTTCACCTTCGAGATGGGCGACCCCAGCCACCTCGACCACGTCATCCGCAGTGTCCGCGGCATCGCTGGGGTCTTCGACGCCTACCGCATCACCCAGAACTGAGCTGGAGCCCAGCCGCACCCGCACCGCGGCCGTGGCGGCGAGGACGACGACGACACCCGTGGCCACGAGTCCCGGCGTGATCTCCTCACCCAGGAGGAGGGCGGCCCACGCGATGGACATGATCGGCTGCACGAGCTGGACCTGACTCACGCTGGCCATGGGTCCGATGGCCAGCCCGCGGTACCACGCGACGAACCCGAGGAACATGCTGACCAGGCCGAGGTAGGCGAAGGCGAGCCAGTGAACGGCGTCTGCGCGCGGCATACTCCCGTCCGCCGAGACGAGCGTGAGGCCAGTCATCACCGGAGCCGACAGGACGAGGGCCCAGGACACGGTCTGCCAAGCGCCGAGTTCGCGGGCCAGGAGGCCGCCCTCCGCGTAGCCCACGGCTGCTGCGAGGACCGCGAGGAAGAACAGGGCATCGGAAACGTGCACGCCGCCGAGCCCGCCGGCGTGCACCACAGCGAACACGATGGCCGCGACGGTGGCTGCTGCCAACGCCAGCCAGAACCGCAGGGGCGGGCGTTCTCCGGTGCGTAGCACCGCCACCGTGGCTGTTGCGGCCGGCAGCAAGGCGATGACGACGGCGCCATGGCTCGCCGGTGCGGTGGTGAGCGCGTAGGAGGTGAGGAGTGGGAAGCCGATGACGATCCCACTGGCGACGACCGCGAGTCGCAGCCATTGCGCGCCACACGGTCGCGCCTGGCGAGTGAGGACGAGCGCTGTCCCGGCAGCAAGGGAGGCCACGGCGGCCCGCCCGGCCCCGACGAACAGGGGAGGCAGCGACTCGACCGCCAGCCGCGTCAGCGGCATGGTCAAGGAGAAGGCGAGCACTCCGAGCAGTCCCCACAGCAGACCGGCTCGATCGGGGTGAAGAATCGCACTGGGTGATCGGGGGGTAGCGCTACTGTTGCCTGTCATGAATGACGATAGCACCGTGGAGATCATCGAGAGCCTGCGCCGGCTCATCGCGGCGAGCCCAGACGGTAGCCGCCTCCCGTCGACCCGGCAGTTGGTGGCGGAGCACCATGCGAGTCCGGTCACGGTGCAGCGAGCGCTGCGCCTCCTCGCGGCCGAAGGCGTGCTCGAAAGCAGGCCGGGCGTCGGGACGTTCGTGCGTTCGGCGCCGATCGCGAGGGCACACGACTACGGCTGGCAGACGACGACCCTCGGCGCACGGACCACCAGTTCCGCACGGCCACCCGTGGCGTTGACCGAAGCCGCCAACGACATGATCTCGATGCACGGTGGATATCCCGACGGGGAGCTGCTGCCGGACCGTCTGGTTCGGGCGGCTCTTGCCCGGGCTGGCCGCGGGCCGAGTGCGCTGGTCCGTCCACCCGTGGCTGGGCTCCCAGGTCTGCAGACCTGGTTCGCGGCCGAGCTGGCGAGCGCGACCGCGCCCGGGGTCTCGGCCCCGACGGCGGCCGACGTCATCATCGTGCCGGGCAGCCAGACGGGCCTGAGCTCGATCCTGCGTGCCGTAGGTGGGATGGGGCGCCCGGTCGTGATGGAGTCACCGACCTACTGGGGCGCCATCTCTGCCGCCCGCCATGCCGGAGTCACCGTGATCCCTGTCCGTTCGTCGCCGGTCGGGCCGGCGCCGGAAGACGTCGATCGGGTCCTCGCGGAGTCCGGTGCCCGCCTCTTCTACACGCAGCCCACGTGGGCGAACCCGACGGGCGCCCAGTGGTCGCCGGAACGAGCGCGAGACATCCTCGAGGTGGTCCGGGCGCACGGGGCGTTCCTGGTGGAGGACGACTGGGCCCATGACTTTGGCATCGACTCACAGCCCAGGCCGCTGGCAGGGACCGACGACTCGGGCCACGTCATCTACCTGCGCTCGCTCACCAAGAGCATCTCGCCCGCGGTGCGAGTTGCCGCCCTCATTGCTCGCGGCCCAGTGCGCGGTCGCATCCTCGCCGATCACACGGGTGAGTCGATGTACGTCTCCGGTGTGCTCCAGACTGCTGCGCTCGACGTCGTCAGCCAGCCCGGTTGGACGACTCACGGGCGCCGAATCAGGGAGCAACTGCGAGCCCGACGAGACCTGCTGGTGACCGCACTGCGACGCCATGCACCCGAGGCTGTCCTCGACGCGATCCCGTCAGGGGGCCTCAGCCTCTGGGCGAGGCTCCCCGAGGGCCATGACGCCCGCGACGTGGCGGCCCGGTGTCGGGACCTCGGCGTCATGGTTGGTGCAGGCAACGACTGGTTCCCGACGGAGCCCTCTGGGCCACACCTGCGCCTGACCTACTGCGGGCCGGACCCCGGCCGCTATGACGAAGGAGCCCGCCTCCTCGGCGACGTCCTCCGCCAGCCCTGAACTGCCGACTTCGTGCCCCGTACGGACAACTCGCTGGCGCTCGTTGTCCGTACGGGGCACGAAGTCGGAAGGGGGGTCAGGAACCGAACTCGTCGCCGGCGGCCTCGGCCTGCTTGAGCCACACCTGCTGCGACTCGAGCTTGGCGGTGAGGTCCTTGACGGATCTGTCATTGCCGGCGGCGGTGGCCTTGGCCAGGTCCTTTTCGATCGTCTCGATCGAGCTGCGGAGCTGGGTCACCATCGAGTTGGCGCGGGCGGCGACCTCGGGGTTGGAGGACTTCCACTTCTTCTCGTCCTGCTCGCGGACGGTCGTCTCAATGCGGCGGATTGCCTTCTCGGTGCGGTCGATGTCCGCCCGCGGCACCTTGCCCGCCGCGTCCCACTTGTCCTGGACGGTGCGCAACTGCGCCTTGGCCTTCTCGAGGTCGGTCACGGGCAGGATCTGCTCGGCCTCCTTGAGGAGCTCCTCCTTGACGGCGAGGTTGGCCCGGAACTCCTCCTCCTCCGCCGCGGACACTTCGTCCTTGGCGTTGAAGAACGAGTCCTGGGCGGCCTTGAAGCGCTCCCAGAGGGCGTCGTCCTCGGTGCGCGATGCGCGGCCGGCCTGACGCCACTGGTCCATGAGGTTCTTGAACGCGCGCGCCGTCGGACCCCAGTCCTGGCTCGTGGCCAGGGCCTCCGCTTCATGGACGAGTGATTCCTTGGTGCCCTTGGCCTCGGCGCGGGTCGAGTCGAGCTGGGCGAAGTAGGTGCGCCGGCCCTTGTCGAAGTGGTTGCGCGCGTGGCTGAAGCGCTGCCAGAGGGAGTTCTCGGTGGGCTTGTCGAGCTTGGTGCCGGAACGCTGGTGCTGCTTCCACGTGTCGAGCAGCGCGCGCATCCGCTCGCCACTCTGCTTCCACTGCGTCTGGTCGGGGTGCTGACCGGCGATTGCCTCTGCCTCGGCCACGATCGCCTCACGCTCGACCGTCGCGGCGGCGCGTGCCTCGGCGCGGGCGGCCTGCTCGGTCTCGCGCTTGCTGGCCAGCCCGGCCTCGATCGAGGCCACGCTGGCCTCGAGGGCGGCCAGGTCACCGACGACGTGGGCCTCGGCGATGTGGTCCTTGAGGGTGCTGAGTCCGTCGGCCACCTCCTTGGCGGGGACGTCGGGGTTGGCCAGACGCTGAACGAGCAGGTCCGCCGACGATGCGATCTCGTCGTACTTGCGGGCGAAGTACTGGAGGGCGTCGTCGGGCGTTGCGCCGGGGTAGGACCCGACCTCACGCTCCTCGTCGCCGACCTTCACGAACACGTGGCCCTCGTCGTCGACCCTGCCGAACTTGGCGGAGTCGGAGTGCTCGTGCACGACTGCTGCCACAGGAGGCGTCGGACGGGCCGCCATCCTGGAGGCAAGTGCGGCAGGAGATGGCACTGCCGGCTTGGGAGCCGCAGGCGCAGGAGCAGGAGCCTCTTCGACGACCGGAGGTTCCTCGGCGCTGGCAGGAATCTCTTCAGGGGCGGCAGCGGCCTCTTCTACGACGGGAGCTTCCTCGGCGACGGCGGGAGCCTCTTCGAGGGCGGGAGCCTTTTCGGGGGCAGCAGCAGCCTCTTCGACCACTGGAGCCTCTTCGAGGGCGGGAGCCTCTTCGGGGGCAGCAGCAGCCTCTTCGACCACTGGAGCCTCTTCGACAACGGGAGCTTCCTCGGCGGGAGTCTCCTCACCTTCTGTCGGCGGCGTCTCGGCCTGGACCTCCACGGACTCGTCCGCAGGGGTGGTGCTCGTCGTCTCGTCGCTCACGGCTATGCCTTCTTCTCTGTCACTGCAACCCGAAGGATGCTGATGGGTGCCACGGGGGCACCGATGGTCGCGGACTCGCCGCCGGGCTGAACGCCCGCTGCGGCGACCTTGTCGACGATATCCAAACCCTTGGTGATCGTGCCGAAGATCGAGTATCCAGCTGCGTCCGGCAAGCTCGTGTCGCCATTGACGAGGAAGAACTGGCCCCCGTTGCCCTTCACCGGATCCTTCGTCCGCGCCATGGCGAGGGTCCCTCGGGGATATTTCCCGTCCTTGGGCGCGTTCTCCACACCAAACCCGTAGCCCGGTGTGCCTTCGCCCGTCCCGGTGGGGTCGCCGCACTGGAGCAGTTTGAAACTGTCGCCGATGCCGAGCCGCTGGCAGGGGGAGTTGAGCCAGTAGTCGGCGCGAGCCAGCTGGATGAACGACGCGACCGCCTGGGGCGCCTTCGCGCCATCCAGTTCCAGGACGATGTCACCGCAGTTCGTCGTCAGCGTGGCTGTCCAGGTGGCGCCCTTGGCGGTCGCCTTGTCCGGCAGCTCGAGCTTGGCCGACGTGCCCAGCGGCTGGGGAGGCTGTTCACATCCTGCGGCGGTCGTCTGGGCCTTGGCGGGAGTGTCAGGCTTGAGTGCCACGGCCAAACCACCGACCAGCGCGATCACGATCGCGGTCGTCGCCACGATGGCGCCGACGCGCTTGTTGCGCGCGCGCTTTTCGGCGCGAGCAGCTGTCGTCGCCTGCTGCTTCTCCCACCTGCGCCGTGCCCGGTCGCGTTCTTGCTTCTTCGTCACCCGGGAGAGTCTAGGGAGATCGCTCCCGTCAATCGCACTGAGGGGCGACACGGCCGCCGATGTGGCTCTTGTGCGGAACAGCGCAAGCCACAATCTCGTGGAACTTTCTACCAGTCGCGGTGCGCATGGGTCCGTAATAGCGTTTTGAAATCCGGCCGAGAGTCGGCTCGTCCCATGGAAGGAAACATTCATGAACAAGGACACCAAGGCGAAGGTCTACGAGCCTCCGCAGATTCAGAAGGTCGGCACGTTCTCGCGCCTGACCCTGGGTTCGCCTCGTTGGAACGGGGCCGACCGCTACGGCTGGCGCAAGGGCGCCGAGTAGATCAACTCTTTCGTCGAGGCGGCCCGTGCCCTTCACGGGCCGCCTCGCACGACGACAAGGACCAACGTGAGATTCATGCTGCTTCCGGATCGGGAGCTGACCGAAGGCCCTGAGGCGTCGCAGGGCTGGGGCGCACGACGTGTCCTCCACCCCTCAGGCCGTCCGTGGTTGGTTGGTGACTGGGCCAACGATGACCTGGTGGTTGCGAAGGCGCCGCACGGGGCGATCGCCATCATGGGCGTCTCGTCCATCACTTCTGGTCAGCTGGCGGATTGCCTGAACTCACCGTCTCCTCGTCAGCGCCTCGCGACCCTCGCCCGACGCTCCGCCGGCAGCTTCTACGTTCTTGCCTCGGTCAACGGAGCCACGTGGGGGCACGGGACGGCCTCGGGGGTGTGCCAGCTGTTTCACGGCCGACGCAATGACGTGTGCGCCGTCTCGAATTCTGCGTCAATGCTCGCCGAGTTCACGGATTCTCCCCTCTCCACGTCAGGTGTGGCCGCACATTTGCTTGCGCCCTCACCGCCGTGGCCCTTGGATCAACTGACCATTTGGGATGGCGTCACTGCGGTCGACTGCGATGTGGCCGTGACTCTTTCCGCTGGTGGGGAAATCAGGTTCACGCAGTGGTGGTCGGCGCCAGAAGCCGTTCTCGGCGCTCGGGAGGCGGCCAGCCTGCTTGCCGAAGCGATCGAGGATGCGGTTGCTGCGCGGGCCGACCGAGGTTCGTCGTTGAGCTGTGACCTGTCTGGCGGGCTCGACTCCACATCTGTGGCCTTTGCGGCGGCCAGGGCGGACGTCGCACTCACGACCTTCCGAGAAGGGTCGAACGACCCGGCGCACGACGACTGGAGGTGGGCGGAACTTGCCTCCGAGGCGCTTACCGGCCGCCACGTGGTGGTGGACCTGGAGGGGGCACCTGTCGACTTCGACCCAGCTCCACCGAGCGTGTCGGACGCAGACGGTCCTTTCGCGTGGCAACGGGCGCGAGCCGGCATCTCAGCGGCGGCCGTCCGGGCCGCGCAGGCAGGTTCTCGCGATCACCTGACCGGCCACGGTGGGGACGAAGTCTTCGACGTTGGTCCGGCCAACGACCACTCTGCCTTCCAGTCGGGAGCCTTGCGCTACGCCCGACTCTCCACAGCGAGCAGACTGAACCGCCGGTGGACGACCGCCCGACACCTTCGCCTGTTGGCCGACAGGACGAGCTACTCACAGTGGTTGGCCGGGGCAGGCAGCCAGGACCTACGGCAGGATTTGGCTTCGAGTCCACCGGGCACATCCGTCTGGGGCTCGCAGCCGCTGCTGGCACCGTGGATGACCGATGACGCCGAGGACATGGTCCGAACCATGCTGACCAAGACGCCGGACACCCTCGCGCCGCTGTCCCCGTGGCGGGCCCAGCATGCGCTGCTGAGCGGTGCTCGCCAGTGCGGAGCGGCAATGCGACGGTGCGACCAGATCACCCGGGAAGCCGGAGTCAGGTGGCACGCACCGCTCCTCGACGACCGCGTCATCGAGGTCGAGATGGCGACGTCCTTCGAGGCCCGAGTGTCGCCAGGCACCTACAAGCCGACTCTGGTCGCAGCGATGGTGGGCAGGGTTCCGCAAGAACTCCTTGGCAGGCCCTCCAAGGCCGACTTCTCTCGCGACATGTACGTGGCCCTTCGTCACAATCGCGCCGAGATGCTTCGTTGGTGCGACGACTTGCGGCTCGGGAGCCTGGAATTGGTGGACCCGCAAGCGCTCCGAGCCAGCATCCTCGGAAACCATCCAACGCCGCCATCCATGATTCAGCTGTTCACGACCCTGGCAGCCGAAAGTTGGCTCCGGTCCGTCCCGATGCGGGGCCGTGTGTACGAGGGAGCGAAGCCATGACACGACTGCGCGCGAACGTATCCGTGAGTGAAACTGACGAAGGCATGGTCCTGCTGGACGAGGCGTCGGGCGAATACTTCGTCGTCAATGGCGTTGGTGCCATCGTTGTCGCCCGACTCGTCGATGGCGTCAGTGTTCCGGACGTCATCGTGGAACTTCAGAGCGATCACCCCGAATACTCCGGTCAGGTGGAGGCGGACGTCACCGCGTTCGTCGCATCGCTGAAGGCTGCCGGGGTGACGACATGACGACGCCCACGATGTTCGAGGAGCGGGAGCGGGTCTCCCTGGTCGCGCGTCCGCCTGCCCTCCTGGCCGTGGCCATCGCCCGCGCGCTCGGACGCTTTCCACCCCGAACCATCAGGAGGGTCCTGGAGGGCGCTCGGATGGGAGCACGGCCCGCGACCTACGACGAGGCTGCACGAGCACGCGCCAACATTGTGGCTGTGAGTCGGCGGTGTGCAGCCCAGCAATGCGTGCAGCGCTCTCTCGCAACGGCGCTCCTGTGCCGACTCCACGGAGTCTGGCCCACCTGGCACACGGGAGTCAGAATGGAGCCGTTCCTCGCCCACGCGTGGGTCTCGGTCGACGGAGTGCCAGTGGGAGAGCCCGAATCCACGGCCCTGTTCCGTCCCATCATGACCGTTTCGCCGACGACGAGTCGGGAGCCAGGTGAGGAGTGTGCCTGACGAGCGGGTCTCATTGAGTGGTTCCACCGCTTTGTGGAGGTTGACTCAGGGCCACCGGCGCGTCCTCGGCGTGGCCCTGTTGATCGCCCTGGCGTCGAGCGCCGCCGCCCTGGTGCAGCCGTTGGTCGCTCAGGACGTGGTCGACGGATTGTCTGGCTCGATCGGGTCTCCGGGTCCAGTGCTGCTTCTGGCTGTGCTGGTCCTGGTGAGTGCCGTCCTGTCGGGTGCGTCCACCTGGCTCGTGGACCGTGAGGGCGAGCGGATTGTCGAGGACATTCGACGCTCGGTGGGTCGCCACATGGTCGGTGCCACGCTGTCGTCATTGGCGCGGCATGCACCCGGCGACCTGGTCGCCCGAGCAACGGTCGACACCTCGTTGGTCCGTGTCGCGAGCACCCAGGGCTTGGTGCGCGTCGGCAACGGCGCGGTCGGAGCTGTTGGCGCCGTCGCGGTGATGGTGTACCTGGATCGGACCCTGACGATGGTGGCGCTGGGAGTGATGGGAGTGCTGGGCGTCGTGCTGACCCAGATCCTGCCCAAACTAGGCGATGCGGTCACGCGCGCACAGGCCGCTGTCGGCGGCCTCGCCGCCGCGTTGGATCGAACCCTTGCTGGCGCCCGGGCCGTCAAGGCCTTCGGAACCGAGGACGTCGAGCTGGTCAAGCTCGACTCGCACATCAGGGAGGCCCGACTGGCAGGTGAAGAGGCAGCGAGGCACCGAGCGGCCATCGTCGTCACCACCGACCTGGCAGCGCAGTTCGCGTTCGTCGCCGTCCTTGGGACGGGGGGCTGGCTCGCGGCCAAGGGGAGCCTGGAGCTGGGTGCGCTCGTCGGCTTCCTCCTCGCGCTCTTTCACTTCACGGGTCCTCTGGGGTCGCTCATCTCGGGTGTCTCCGACATGCAAGAGGGGATGGGTGCCCTCCAGCGCCTTCGACAGGTTCGACAGCTCGATCAGGAACACCTGATGACGGCGCCGCGGCCGGACTCGGCGTCGCCCGCCGGGGTGGGCGACATGCCCGCCGAGGTGCAGTTCGAGGACGTGGCGTTCCGCTATGACGACGCCAGCGCTCCGTTGCACGACGTGTCGTTCACCGTGCCGGCCGGAGAGATCACCGCTCTCGCGGGCCCGTCAGGTGGAGGCAAGAGCACCCTGATGGACCTCACGATGCGCCTGCGTGAACTGGACTCTGGCGCCATTCGGCTCGGCGGCGTCGACGTCAGGGACCTGTCGCTCGCGGCCCTGCGGAGGCAGATTGGCTGGGTTGACCAGGACGCCACCCTGCTCGACGGAACCATCGCGGACAACGTCCGCATGGGCGCGCACAACGTGTCGGACGTCGAGATCGAGTCGTGCCTGCGACAGGTCAAGTTGAGCCACCTCGTGGACCGCGGTCTTGGGGTGAATGCCCTCGTCGGCCACCGCGGAGCGTCCCTGTCGGGGGGCGAGCGCCAGCGTGTGGCCGTCGCCCGCGCGCTGGTCAGGCGCCCCGCTGTCCTGCTCTTGGACGAGGTGACCTCCCAACTGGATTCCGACAGCGAGGCGGCACTGCGCGACATCCTTGACTCCCTGAGGGGAACCATCACCGTTCTTCTGGTCGCACACCGCCCAGCCACGATTGCGATGGCCGATCACGTCGTCGTCATCTCGGATGGAACTTCGCACTCCCTGCGATCGCCGGAGGCTGTGGACCTCTAAGGTTGGGCCGCGTGTTGACCATCGCCTTCCCCGCAGCAGCCTTCGGGACCAACTGCTACGTCCTTGCCACGGGCGAGGGCGAAGAATGCCTCGTCGTCGACCCCGGGATCGGGATCGAGGAGACGTTGCGCGAGGTCCTCACCCAGCACCGTCTCAAGCCGGCAGCGGTCCTGCTCACCCACGGGCACATCGATCACGTCTACTCGGTGACACCGGTCTGCGGAGGCGACACGGCGGCATACATCCACTCGGATGACCGCTATCGCCTCGCCGACCCACTCGGGTCGGCGAGCGACGGCCTCGTCGGGATGCTCGAGCAGCAGTTCGGACAGAAGGCGACGTGGACCGAGCCGAGCAACGTCATCGAGGTGACCGACCGGGAGTCGTTGACGCTCGCGGGGTTGGACCTCGAGGTGCTGCACGCGCCCGGCCACACCGAGGGTTCGGTCATGTTCGGCTTCGGGCGGATTCCCGACGGAGTTCGTGCTCCTGAGGAGCTCGACCGCACGATGGTGACGGGCGACGTGCTCTTCGCCGGATCCATCGGACGCACCGACCTGCCCGGTGGAAGCGGCGCTGCGATGGAACGCTCGCTGCGCGACGTCGTCCTGCCCCTGCCCGACTCCACCCTCGTGCTCCCCGGCCACGGACCGGCGACGTCCATGCGCCGCGAGCGAAGCACCAACCCCTACCTGCAAGGATTGAACGCGTGAAGGTCACCAAGCTCAGCGGCTTCCCCGAATTCCTCCCGGCCGAACGGATCGTGGAGCAGCACTTCCTCGACGTCATCCGCGAGACCTTCGAGCTGCACGGTTTCACCTCGCTCGAGACCCGCGCCGTCGAGCCCGTCGATCGTCTCGTCGGCAAGGGCGGTGACGCCGACAAGGAGATCTATGCCGTGTCGCGGCTCGCGGACCGCGGCGAGTCATCCGGCAAGGACCCCGAACTCGGCCTGCACTTCGACCTCACCGTGCCCTTCGCGCGATTCGTCCTGGAGAACGCCGGCAAGCTGACCTTCCCCTACCGCCGCTACCAGATCCAACGGGTCTGGCGAGGGGAGCGACCCCAGGAGGGCCGCTACCGCGAGTTCACCCAGGCCGACATCGACGTCGTCGACGTGGGCGAGCTCAGCCCGCACTTCGAGGCCGAGATGCCGCTCGTCGTGGCCGAGGTCTTCAGCAAGCTGCCCATCGGTCGCATGACGATCCAGGTCAACAACCGCAAGATCCCCGAGGGCTTCTATCAGGGAATCGGAATCGGCATCGAGGACATCACAGAGATTCAGCAGACCCTGCGCATCGTCGACAAGCTCGACAAGATCGGACCCGACAAGGTCAAGGTGCTTCTCGTCGACGCCGGCCTCACGGACGAACAGGCCGACCAGTGCCTGGCGCTGGCCGCGATCCGCACCGAGGACCTCTCCTTCGTCGACCAGGTCCGCACGCTGGGTGTTGAGCACCCGACCCTCGATGAGGGCCTCGCCGCCCTGAGCGCCGTCATCCAGAGCGGTCTCGACAACGCGCCCGGCGCGATGGTCGCCGACCTCAAGATCGCCCGCGGCCTCGACTACTACACGGGCACCGTCTACGAGACGCAGCTCGAGGGCTACGAGTCGTGGGGGTCGTTCTGCTCGGGCGGTCGCTACGACGCCCTCGCGAGCGACGGCAGGACGACCTACCCCGGGGTCGGAATTTCCATCGGGGTCTCCCGTCTGCTCGGGCTGCTCATCGGCAAGGGTCTTGTCACGGCCTCCCGTGCCACGCCCGCTGCCGTCCTCATCGCCGTCGTCGAGGAGGAGTCGCGACGCGAGTCCTCCGCCGTCGCCCGGGCGCTGCGGGCCCGCGGCATTGCGTGCGAGGTCGCCCCGAGTGCTGCGAAGTTCGGCAGGCAGATCCGGTATGCCGACCGGCGCGGCATGCCTTTCGTCTGGTTCCCCGGGAGTGGCGACGTCGCGCACCAGGTCAAGGACATTCGATCCGGCGACCAGGTCGACGCCGACCCCGCCACGTGGGCGCCGCCAGCCGAGGACCTCAAGCCGTCCGTGGTGGCCGCAACCCCGAGTCCTTGAGCTCGAGCAGGGCCAGCGCCCGGATGGTCTCGCGATCGCCTCGGCGCCACGCCCCGCTCGGGTCCGGCGACACCTTGGCCAGAGCTGCCATCGGCTGATTGGCCATCGCGCGCAACGCGAAGAGGTCGAGGTCGTCGTCGGCGTCGATGAACTTCTGGGCGGCCGAGGCACGACGGACGAAGCGTCCTCGAGCGAGGGCCCACCAGATCGTGACGATGAGAACCGGCACGAGCGCCGTCGTCCACCCGATGAGGAGCGCCAGTCGTTCGACCGCGCTGATGAGATCTGTGCCGGCCTTCTCGATGTCCGTGCCCGCCCCGGCAGCGGACCGGAACGGTCCGGCGATGCGGTCATCGAGCAGGGGCAAGTTGTCGACGCCGTCGCCCGCGGCGTTGAGCTTCTCTCGGAAGCCGACTCCAGCGCCCTGGAGTTGGCGACCGGGTTCGGCGAGCGCCATCGTCACATCGTGGACGCGGCGACCCACCCACGCCCACAGGGCGATCCAGGCGAGGAGGCCGAGGTCGGCAAGGATCTGGACGAGTCGTCGTCCGGGCAGGTCTGCATAGAGCTTCACGGGACCTAGACTCGCATCGCGGCACACTCACCGCAGCCTTAGGACAAAGGAGTCAGCAGGTGCGCATTGGTATCCCCAGCGAGGTCAAGAACAACGAGTTCCGCGTCGGCATCACGCCGGTCGGTGTTCACGAGCTCGTCAAGCATGGTCACGAGGTGTTCGTCCAGAAGGGCGCCGGCCTCGGATCCACGATCTCCGACGACGAGTACGTCTCGCAGGGCGCACGCATCATCGACACGGCCGACGACGTCTGGGCGCAGGCCGAGATGGTCATGAAGGTCAAGGAGCCCGTCGAGCAGGAGTACCACCGGCTGCGGGAGGACCTCACCCTCTTCACCTACCTCCACCTCGCTGCCGAGGAGCCGCTCACCCGCGAGCTCGTCAAGGCGAAGACGACGGCCATCGCCTACGAGACGGTGCGCCTCTCCAACGGCCTGCTGCCGCTGCTCTACCCGATGTCCGAGGTCGCCGGCTGCCTCGCGCCCCAGGTCGGCGCGCACTCCCTCATGAAGGCCCACGGCGGACGCGGTGTCCTCATGGGCGGTGTCGGCGGTGTCGCCAGTGCCAAGGTCGTCGTCCTGGGTGGGGGAGTGGCCGGTCAGAACGCCGCCAACATCGCCCTCGGAATGGGCGCCGACGTCACCGTCCTCGACACCGACCTCGACAAGCTGCGCATGGTGTTCTGGCGCTGGCAGAACCGCATCAAGCAGCTCGCCAGCTCGACGCTCGCCGTCCAGCAGCAGGTGCTCGAGGCCGACATGGTCATCGGTTCGGTCCTCATCCCGGGGGCCAAGGCACCCAAGCTGGTCACCAACGACATGGTCGCTGCGATGAAGCCGGGCTCGGTTCTCGTTGACATCGCCGTCGACCAGGGTGGCTGCTTCGAGGACACCCGCCCGACCACGCACGCGGACCCGACCTACCAGGTGCACGAGTCGATCTTCTACTGCGTCGCCAACATGCCCGGGGCCGTGCCCAACACGTCGACGTGGGCTCTGACCAACGCCACCCTTCCGTATGCCGTGCGGCTCGCCAACAAGGGTTGGCAGCAGGCGTTGCGGGACGACCATGCGCTGGCCGAGGGCCTCAACACGCACGCCGGCGAGGTCGTCTACGGGCCGGTGGCCGACGCTCACGGACTCGAGCACCGCGACCTCGCCGAGGTGCTCGCCTGACCGCGGTCGACCGCGCCGTGCGGTCCTGGCTGACGCATCTT
This sequence comes from Knoellia pratensis, assembly GCF_042666395.1. Taxonomy (NCBI): domain Bacteria; kingdom Bacillati; phylum Actinomycetota; class Actinomycetes; order Micrococcales; family Intrasporangiaceae; genus Knoellia; species Knoellia pratensis. The sequence continues at coordinate 414,696 of NZ_JBHTDJ010000004.1, forward strand.
GACGTCGAGCGGGGTCTGTCGGTCAACACGCTCAAGGCCTACGGGCGCGACCTGGCTCGCTGGACGGCATACCTCGCCGTCATCGGGATAGACGATCCCGCCAAGGTGACCGAGAAGCACGTCAGCGAGTTCTTGGCGCGCCTGCGCGAGGGCGATGAGGACCATCCAGCCCTTGCCGCCAACTCAGCCGCGCGAACGCTCATCTCCGTGAGAGGGCTGCACAAGTTCCTCGCGCTCGAAGGTGACGTCGACGCCGATCCCGCCGCCGCTGTGAGCCCGCCACCCCCGCCATCCCGGTTGCCCAAGGCGATCAGCGTCAGCGAGGTGGAGCGGCTGCTCAACGCTGCGGCGGTGGGCGACACTCCCGCTTCCTTGCGCGACAAGGCGTTGCTCGAGCTGCTCTACGGCACAGGTGCCCGTATCTCGGAGGCCGTGGGTCTCGACATCGACGACGTCGACATGGACGCGGGCATCGTGCGGCTCGAGGGCAAGGGTGGCAAGCAGCGCCTCGTGCCGCTGGGGTCGTACGCCAAAAAGGCGCTCACGGCATACCTCGTTCGCGGTCGTGGCACGTTCTCGACCAAGGGCAAGGGCACGCCCGCGATCTTCCTCAACCAACGCGGTTCGCGGCTCTCGCGGCAGAGCGCCTGGTCGATCCTGCGGGCCGCCGCCACCCGCGCCGATCTCAGTGGGCACCTGTCGCCGCACACCCTGCGCCACTCGTTCGCGACCCACCTGCTCGAGGGCGGAGCGGACGTGCGCGTCGTCCAGGAACTGCTCGGACACGCCTCCGTCACGACGACGCAGGTCTACACGCTCGTCACCGTGCAGCAGCTGCGCGAGGTCTACGCACAAAGCCATCCGCGTGCGCGCTGATAGTGTCGTGGCGATCAGCGGGACGCTGACCGCCTGCACGCCAGTTCCGGGAGAGAGATGGATTCGTCGAACATCGAGGCCGTGGTGACCGAAGTGGATGAGACCACCGGGACCCCGAGCCCCAGCGGACACCTGCCCGGGACCGAGGACGCTGGCCGAGGCCAGATGGGCCCGACCGGGCGCCCGATGCCCGTCTTCCCCGAGCCGCCGCCGCTGGCCAGTCATGGCCCGGCGCGGGTCATCGCCATGTGCAACCAGAAGGGTGGCGTCGGCAAGACGACGACCACCATCAACCTCGGCGCCACACTGGCCGAGTACGGCCGCAAGGTCCTCCTCGTCGACTTCGACCCGCAGGGAGCCCTGTCCGTCGGACTCGGCATCCCGGCCCACCAGCTCGACGTCACCGTCTACAACCTGCTCACCGAGCGGGGTCACGACGTGCGTGACGTCATCGTCAAGACCAAGGTCGAGAACCTCGACGTCATCCCGGCCAACATCGACCTGTCGGCCGCCGAGGTCCAGCTCGTCGGTGAGGTCGCCCGCGAGCAGATCCTCGCCCGGGTGCTGCGCCCGATCCTCGACGACTACGACGTCATCCTCATCGACTGCCAGCCCTCGCTCGGCCTGCTCACGGTCAACGCGCTCACGGCGGCGCACGGTGTGCTCATCCCGCTCGAGTGCGAGTTCTTCGCCATGCGTGGTGTGGCCCTGCTCATCGAGACGATCGAGAAGATCTGCGACCGGCTCAACCCGCGCCTCGAGGTCGACGGCATCCTCGCGACGATGTACGACAGCCGCACCCTGCACTCCAAGGAGGTCGTGGCGAGCGTCGTCGAGCACTTCGACGACCGCGTCTTCCACACGGTCATCAGCCGCACGGTGAAGTTCCCCGACGCCTCGTTGGCTGCCGAGCCCATCACGACCTACGACTCCACCCACAAGGGTGCGAGCGCCTACCGCCAGCTGGCCAGAGAGCTCATCGCCCGTGGCGGAGCAGCCTGACACCATGACCGAGGCCCCCGGCGGAGTCATCACCCGACGGGCAGCCACGACGGCCTTCGAGGTTCACCTCGACGTCTTCTCCGGGCCGTTCGACCTCCTCCTCGGTCTCATCTCCAAGCACAAGCTCGACATCACCGAGATCGCGCTGTCCAAGGTCACCGACGAGTTCATCTCGCACATCAAGGCCGAGCAGGCCAAGGGCGGTGACGTCTGGGACCTGTCGCAGGCCTCGGACTTCCTCCTCGTCGCGGCGACCCTGCTCGACATCAAGGCTGCCCGGCTCCTGCCGCAGACCGGCCCCGAGGACGAGGATGACCTGGCCCTCATCGAGGCGCGAGACCTGCTCTTTGCACGACTCCTCCAGTACCGCGCCTTCAAGGACATCGCCCGCACCTTCGACGAGCGGATGACGACGGCAGGTCGGATGACGGCGCGCCAGGCGGGCATCGAGCCGCAGTTCGCCAAGCTCCTGCCGGAGCTGATCATGACGATCACTCCGGAAGCCCTCGCCATGATCGCGGCGCAGGCCCTGACCCCGAAGATTCCCGACACCGTCGGCCTCGGCCACCTGCACGCGCCGGCAGTCAGCGTCCGCGAGCAGGCGACGATCATCGGCGAACGACTGCGCCGCGAAGGCGTGTCGTCGTTCCGCAGCCTCGTGCGCGACGCCGACAACACGCTCGTCATCGTGGCCCGGTTCCTCGCCCTGCTCGAGCTCTTCCGGGAGTCGTCCATCTCCTTCGAGCAGGCCGAGGCGCTCGGCGAGCTCACGGTCCGCTGGACCGGGCCGATGGAGGGCGACATCGAGGTGGACGACGAGTTCGACGACAGCGCGACCGACGAAGCGCCGCCGGTCCAGGGCGCCCTGCCCGAGCTGGCGACGCCCGAGGACGCAGCACACACCACCGATCAGCGAGAGGCTGACCATGACTGAATCACCCGTGACCGACATCGCCGACGTCGTCGACGCAGACACCGTCGAGGCTGCCGACGAGGGCATCCTGGAGGAGGCCCCCCAGGACCAGTTGGCGTTCGACGTCAACGACTTCCCCGGCGGTCTCAAGAGCGCCATCGAGGCCGTCCTCATGGTGGTCGACGAGCCGGTCACCGAGCTCGACATCGCCTCGGCCCTCGAGATTCCCGTACCCGACGTCGAGACGGCCCTCACCGAACTCGAAGCCGAGTATGCCGCGCAGCTGCGCGGTTTCACCCTGCGCCAGGTGGGTGGCGGCTGGCGCATCTACAGCCGGTCGGACTACGCGGCCGTCGTCAGCAAGTTCATCCTCGCGGGACAGCAGGCCAGGCTCACCCAGGCCTCGCTCGAAACGCTCGCCGTCATCGCCTACCGCCAACCTGTGTCACGCTCACGCGTATCTGCGGTGCGCGGCGTCAACGTCGACGGCGTCATCCGCACCCTTCTCACCCGAGGTCTGATCGAGGAGGTCGGCACCGACGAGGAGTCGACAGCCACCTTCTACGGAACGACCTCCTACTTCCTCGAGCGCCTCGGACTGCAGACGCTCGATGACCTACCTGCCCTAGCCCCTTACCTTCCGGAGGTCGACGTGCTCGACGAGATCGCAGAAAGCGGCCGGGCATGACCCCGCCGCAGAGCCGACGCGGCGGACCCGCGAAAAAGCCTGGCAGTGGTGGCCGTGGCCCCGCTTCTGGCGGTCGCCCCGGTGCTGGTGCCGGTGGCAACGCTGGTGCCGGACGTCCCCGCGGCGTCGGCACGACGAAGAAGAGCCAGCCCACGAACCTGCCCGACCGCCCCAAGGTCCCCAAGATCGACGTCCATGACCCTGACGGCATCCGCCTCCAGAAGCTCCTTGCCTCGGCGGGAGTGGGTTCGCGTCGCGTCTGCGAGCAGATGATCACCGATGGACGGGTCGAGGTCGACGGCCAGATCGTCACCGAGCTCGGTGTCCGCATCAACTCGGAGCAGGTCGTCCACGTCGATGGCGTGCGCGTGACGCTGGACGAGACGCGGGTCTACCTCGCGTTCAACAAGCCGCTCAACGTCGTCACGTCGATGAACGACGACCTCGGTCGGATCGACATCGGTGACTATTTCGGTGACCGCAAGGAACGCCTCTTCCACGTCGGCCGTCTCGACTCGGACACCGAGGGTCTGCTGCTTCTCACCAACGACGGCGACCTGGCTCACCGTCTGCAGCACCCGAAGTACGGCGTGCTCAAGACCTACCTCGCCCAGATCCGCGGGCCCGTTCCGCGCGACCTCGGCAAGAAGCTGCGCGAAGGCATCGAGCTCGAGGACGGTCCGGTCAAGGTCGACTCCTTCCGCGTGGTCGACAGCCAGCCGGGCAAGGCGATCGTCGAGGTGATCCTCCACGAGGGTCGCAAGCACATCGTGCGTCGCATGCTCGCCGAGGCCGGCCACCCCGTCCTCTCGCTCGTGCGCACCCAGATCGGGCCGATTCGTCTCGGCGACACCAAGCCGGGCAAGTTCCGTCGCCTCACCAAGGGTGAGGTCGGAGACCTTCACACCGCGGCGGGGATGTGACGCAGAGCCCGGTCCCGGCGCGCGTGCACATCGTCGGCACAGGGCTCATCGGGACCAGTCTCGGACTCGCGTTGTCGTCTGCCGGTCGCGCCGTGACGCTCGAGGACATCTCGAGCACCAACGCCGCGCTGGCCCGCGATCTCGGTGCGGGGGAGGCGTCCGCGGACGTCGACCCCGACCTCGTCGTCGTCGCCACCCCTCCGGATGTGACGGCATCGTGCGTGGCCACCGCTCTCGAGCGCTGGCCACGCGCGGTCGTGACCGACGTGGCATCGGTCAAGGGAGCCGTGATCGACGGATTGCGTTCTCGCGGAGCCGATCTCACGCGCTTCTGCGGCTCGCACCCCATGGCCGGGCGCGAGCGCAGCGGTGCCGTCGCCGGTCGCCAGGACCTGTTCCACGGGCGTGCCTGGGTCCTCACTCCCACGGAGGAGACGCAGGACTCGGCGTGTCAGATGGTCGCTGACGTCGCCCGGTCGGTCGGTGCCGAAGTCCTCACCCTCGAGCCGGCCGAACACGACGCCGCGGTCGCCTCGGTGTCACACGTCCCGCAGCTCATGGCGAGCCTCGTCGCGGCTCGACTCGAGCACCTGGCCGAGTCCTCGGTCGCCCTCTCGGGCCAGGGGATTCGCGACGTGACCCGGATCGCTGCGAGCGACCCACACCTCTGGACCCAGATCCTGTCGGGCAATGCCTCCGCCGTGCGGGACGTCCTTGGCTCGCTCGCCACCGACCTCGCCGGCGTCATCGCCGCCCTCGACGCGCTCGATGCCGACGATGACGCACCCGGCGCCCGCGGCACCCTCGCCCGGGCCATCGCGGCAGGCAACGCCGGCCACGCACGCATCCCCGGCAAGCACGGAGCTGCCCCCACGGCATACACGACTGTTCGGGTCCTCATCCCCGATGAGCCCGGACAGCTCGGTCGCCTCTTCGCCGACGTCGGCGCGACCGGGACCAACATCGAGGAGTTCCACCTCGACCACGGACTGGGTCAGGCCTTCGGGCTTGCCGAGATCGACGTCGTTCCCGGCGCAGCAGCAGCTCTGGCCGACGGGCTCGAGGAGCGCGGGTGGCGGCTCCACGGCTGAGATCGGCAGTGGCACACGGGCTCTGCGGTTCTGGCCCGAGCGATCGGGGCCTCAACAACGCCTAGGCTGACCGCCATGTCGCGCGACCAGACCCCACTCACCATCGCCATCGACGGGCCCTCGGGCTCGGGCAAGTCGAGCGTCTCCAAGGCCGTGGCTGGACGGCTCGGTGTCGGCTACCTCGACACCGGAGCCATGTATCGCGCCCTCACCTGGTGGTGCCTCGACCAAGGCGTCGAGCTCACCGACGAGGCGGCCGTCGTGGTTGCCGCCGGGGCGATCCCGCTCGAGCTGTCGACCGATCCCGAGGACCAACGGGTGGTCGTGAACGGCACGGACGTCACTGCCGACATCCGCACCACCGCCATCAGTTCCGAGGTCTCGAAGGTCGCCACCAACACCGGGGTCCGCCCGATCCTGCAGCAGGCCCAGCGCGACCGCATGGCCGCGATCGCCGACACCACCGGGGGAGTCGTCGCCGAAGGTCGCGACATCACCACGGTTGTGGCGCCCGACGCCCTGGTGCGCATCCTGCTCACCGCCAGCGAGGAGGCGCGCCTGCGCCGCCGTTCGACCGAGGTCCACGGCACCGCCGACGAAGAAGCCATCGCAGCGACCCGCGACCAGGTGCTGCGCCGCGACCGGGACGACTCTGCGGTCTCACAGTTCACCGTTGCGGCCGACGGCGTGGTCACGGTCGACACGTCCGATCTCGACTTCGACGAGAGCGTCGAGGCTGTCCTCGCCGTCGTCGCATCCCTCGCCGGTCACGCCCAGCCCGACGCCCGGTGACCGGGGCGCCACCACCGCGGTGGCGGGCGACCGTGGGTCGTCACGTCGGCGGTGCGTTGGTGCGATCCCTGTATGCCGCCCAGGCGCACGGAGTCGATCGCGTTCCCCTCGTCGGGCCGGTCATCCTGGCGGCCAACCACACCGGCTATCTGGACGGTGCGGTCGTCTTCGGGTTGGCGCCGCGCCCGGCGCACTTCCTCGTCCTGGCGTCGACCTTCGAACTCGGGGTCGGTCCGCTGTTGCACCTGAGTGGCCAGATCCCGCTCGAGCAGGGCACGGGCGATCGTCGCGCCCTCACCTCTGCACTGGCAGTCCTGCATCGAGGGGGAGTGGTCGGCATCTTCCCCGAGGGTGGTCGGGGACGCGGCGACCTCGAGAAGGCGCAGAAGGGCGTGGCCTGGCTCGCCCTGCATGGGTCCGCTCCGGTCGTGCCCGTCGCCTGTCTCGGGACCCGGGCCACAGGGGACCTCGCGGCGTCGTGGCCGAGGCTTCGCGGCAGGCTCGTGGTCGACTTCGGTGAGCCGGTCTGCGTGACGCAAGCGCGGGTCCCACGCTCTGCGTGGGCCGGCATACCCGGTCGGGTTGCTCTGGAGCGGGCAGCGGAGGAGATCCGAGCTGCGTTGGCCGACCACGTCGCTGCCGCGAGTGCCCGTCACGGCATCGAGCTCCCCGCGGACGTGCCTCCGGACCTCCGGGACTGAGCACCCGGTGATCTGAGGGAGAATGGACCTCATGAACACCCCCAAGACTGACGAGACCGTGGCCGACGACGGGTCGCTGGAGGAGTCCGTCACGCATGCCCTGCGTGCTGGCCTGGAAGACTTCGACCTGAGCGACGAGGACCTCGCGCTCGTCGACCGCGGCGACGCAGACATCGATGACAACCCCTTTGAGGGTGCTGTCCCGGTCGTCGCCGTCGTCGGCCGCCCCAACGTCGGCAAGTCGACCCTCGTCAACCGCATCATCGGGCGCCGCGAGGCTGTCGTCGAGGACGTGCCGGGTGTGACCCGTGACCGCGTGGCCTACGACGCCGAGTGGACCGGAACCAACTTCACCCTCGTCGACACCGGCGGCTGGTCCGTGGACGCCAAGGGCATCCACCTGCGCGTGGCCGAGCAGGCCGAGATCGCCGTCGAGCTCGCCGACGCCGTCCTCTTCGTCGTCGACGCCGTCGTCGGTGCGACCGATGACGACCAGAACGTCGTCAAGCTGCTCCGTCGCTCCGGCAAGCCGGTCATCCTCGTCGCCAACAAGGTGGACGACCAGCGCACCGAGGCCGACGCTGCCGCCCTGTGGAACCTCGGACTCGGTCAGCCGTGGCCCGTGTCGGCGCTGCACGGTCGTGGCAGCGGTGACGTCCTCGACGCCATCCTCGCCGTCCTGCCCGACAAGTCCGCCGTCAGCGCCTACCAGCGCGGTGGCCCCCGTCGCGTCGCCCTGCTCGGCCGCCCCAACGTGGGCAAGTCGTCCATGCTCAACAAACTCGCGGGCTCCGAGCGCGTCGTCGTCGATGACGTCGCCGGCACCACTCGCGACCCGGTCGACGAGTTCATCGAGCTCGGCGGCAAGACCTGGCGCTTCGTCGACACGGCCGGCATCCGCCGCCGCGTCCACCAGACCCGCGGCGCCGACTTCTACGCCTCCCTGCGCACGCAGACCGCCCTCGAGAAGGCCGAGGTCGCTGTCGTCCTCGTCGACGCTTCCGAGGCCATCACCGAGCAGGACGTCCGCGTCATCCAGCAGGTCGTCGACTCCGGCCGTGCGCTGGTCATTGCCTACAACAAGTGGGACCTGACCGACGAGGAGCGACGTCACTACCTCGCGCGTGAGATCGAGCGCGACCTGGTGCAGATCCCGTGGGCCCCTCACGTCAACGTGTCGGCGGCCACCGGTCGTCACATGGATCGTCTCGTGCCCGCGCTCGAGACCTCGTTGGAGTCGTGGGACTACCGCGTCCCCACGGGCCGCCTCAACGCGTTCCTCGGTGAGATCGTCGCCGGTCACCCGCACCCCGTGCGTGGCGGCAAGCAGCCCCGTATCCTCTTCGCAACACAGGCCTCGACGCGGCCGCCGCGGTTCGTGCTCTTCGCCTCCGGGTTCATCGAGGCCGGTTACCGCCGCTTCGTCGAGCGTCGCCTGCGCGAGGAGTTCGGCTTCGAGGGCACGCCCATCGAGGTCTCGGTGCGCGTGCGCGAGAAGCGCTCCCGCCGCTCCTGATCGAGCCCCGCTCGGGTCGCCCGGTGTCTCAGGTGCGCAGGGCCCTGTCGAGGTCACTCAGCAGTTCGGCCGTGCGACTGCGGCCGCGAGGAGCTCGTGGGTAGCGCCTGAGGACGGCGATGACCGTCGTGCTGGCGCGAGTTCGTGCGCGCTCGATCTCTGTGTAGCCGACAGCGTGGTCGTCGCCCGCTACGAGCTCGAACGCTCGAGCGGCGCAGGCGGCGGATCCGAGGATGTGCTTCACCTGCGTGGCCTGGGCCAAGGGATGAAGGTATGCCGCCGCTGCCGCGTGTCCGGAGGCCATGGCCGCCTCCGCCGCGGCAGGGGTGTGGGCCTCGCGTGCGGCGCGGTGCGCACCTGCTGCCAGGACTCTCAGGGCGGCCACTCTCCTGCCGCCGGTCGCAAACGCCAAGGCGCGGTCCAGCGCGAGACGGGGTCGATCGTCCTCGGGATGTTCTGACTCAAACAGGTGCAATGCCGGTTCGGCAGAGGCAGCGGCGTATGCCGCTACCTCACGCAGCTCGTCCAGCGTCAAGGCCGTCGCATCCGTCATCCATCAGACTCTCTCACGATGCGGTGTCCACAATGTCGGCGAAACCGGGTTGCACCGGAGGTCGCCGGCTGCTTGTGTGGCGCGATGCCCGACGAATCAACACAACGACTTCACTTGCATGCGATCGATGTCGCCGAGGGGGAACGCATTCTCGCGCGAACACCCGACGCGACCGATTCCTGGGCGGACGACTTCCCGAGCCAAGGTGACTGTCGTGCTGTGGGCGCCTTCGTTCGAGCTTCCACCAGCCACGGCGATCAGCGGCCCTTCGGCTTCTACCGGATCACTCGGGCCGACGACGCTGTGACCATCGGGGGGATTGGCTTCAAGGGACAGCCCGTCGACGGACGAGTCGAGATCGGATACGGAATCGTTCCCTCGGCTCGCGGACACGGGTATGCCGCTGAGGCAGTGACCGCGCTGGTGGCCCTGGCGGGGGAGAACGGCGTGAGCCTCCTCCTCGCCGACACGGACCTCGACAACGTGGCGTCGCAGATGACCTTGGTCCACGCCGGGTTCAGCCGCATGCGCACCGACGAGGCGCTCCACTTCTACGAGCTCGAGCTGCCTGACGCTTCTGGCTGACCGAGCCCGCTCTGGGTCAGCTGCCTGGTGGACCGTCGGGGGAGACGGCGAGAGGGTGCCTCCGGCTTCCCGGGTGCACCCTCTGACCTGCATCTTCTTCGGTCGGGCTGACAGGATTTGAACCTGCGACCCCTTGACCCCCAGTCAAGTGCGCTACCAAGCTGCGCCACAGCCCGTGGCTTGCTCACACGTTGCCGGGCGAGCGAACGAAACCATATCCCATGGGTGTAGTCCCGACCGAATCGGTTCTGGGTCATGCCAAACGGGGCACTGGTGACGCGTTTGGCATGACCTTGTTCGAGAGCGATCCGGGTCAGAACTCGCGCCGGAGCCGAAGCCGGCTCGGGCGGCCGTCGGGGTCGCCGAGCAACCGCTGCGGAACCTCGAGCACGTGCTTGCTCCATCGCCCCATCTTCGGTGCGGCCAACGCGCGCAACCGTCCCGGCGGGCGCGCGCCCACCATCCCGCCGTCGTGCCACGACTGCAGTGCCGCAGCCGACGCGGCATACGCCTCGAAGAGGCCACGCCCCGACACGCAGTCGTTCATCGCGTCGGCGTGAGCGGCACCGGACAGCGGACGGTCGAGGTGCTCGGCCGCCAGCCTCAGGCGCAGTGAACGCGCATAGGGGGAGTGGTCGAGGCCGGCATCGTCGATGACCAGGGCAGCCAGCTCGGAGTCGTGCGTCCACGAGCGGCGGTTGATGTTGTCCGAGCCGATCGTCGCGTACCAGTCATCGATGACGATGACCTTGGCATGGACGTAGACCGGCCACCCCGAGTGGTTCTCGATGCCGTAGGCCGCGAACCGCCCCGGTGCGGCGGCGGCCAGCTTCTCCACGGCTTCGAGTCGGCCCTCGAACTGCATCCGGGCTCCGACGCCTACGAGGTCCGGTCGAGGGGGAATCACGGCGACGAGATGGAGGTCCTGGTTCGCCGACAACGCATCCGCGAAAGCCGACGTGATGGTTGAGGACCAGAGGTACTGGTCCTCTACGTAGATGAAGTCGCTGGCCTGGGCGATCGCCTTGAGGTGAGCCAGGGCGATCGAGCGTTCACCGGCCGGAGCGAACGGATAGGCCCGACCCCGGTGCAGGTGGGGATAGGTGCGAAGCAACTGCACGACGTGCGTCCCACCCGCGACCGGGGGTGGGGGCGGGGACTGCGGTGGCAGAGGAGTGGCTTCGTGCTTCACCTTGCTGAACGTGTCGCGGATGCGCGAGTGCATGGCCGGTGCGAGCGGGCTCGGGTCCTCCCACCGCTCACGGAACACGGTCTCGACGTCGGCCACTGCGGGCCCGGTGATGGCGCAGTGGACGTCATGCCACCCGGGTCGGGGTCCGTACTCGGGCGCCAGACCCTGCTGCTGCGGATCGCCGAAGTGTGCCGAGTCGTCGCGTCGCGAGTGGGCCACGTCGATGCCACCGACGAACGCGACGTCGCGGGTCGCGTCGTCACGGTGGCGCACGACGACGAACTTCTGGTGGTGGGCGCCCCCACGCCGGACACGCATGTCCAACAACACCTCGGCGTGCTCGTCGTCCTCGTCGGCGAGTCCCTCGGCCACCTTCCGGTTGTCCTCGGCCGAGAAGTCCATCTGCTCCGTGTGCGAGCGCCAGACGAGGGCTCGCACCTGCACGCGCCGGTTCTCGGCGCGGTCGAGAACCGCCAGGATCGCGCTGGCCGGGTCGTCCGTGAGGAGTTGGTCGCCGTCGATGCGCCAGCCCACGAACATGATGACGTCGCCCTCCGTGGTCGCTTCCAGGACCCGGTGCAGCTCGGCGAAATAGGTGGCGCCATCCACGAGTGGGGTGACGACATTGCCCGTCGACCAGGCCGTCTCGCCGGGGTGCGCGTCGTCGATGCGGGTGTGGGAGTTGTCGCGTTCGGTCGAGGTCAGGAGCCAACGGCTCACGTCAGGATTCACGTAGTGATCCCACCATGCGTTCCACGGCCTCCGTGACAATCGCCGGCGAGGTGGCCAGGTTGAACCGCACGAACCCGCGCCCGGTGTCGCCGAAGGACAGGCCGGGCGAGAGTGCGACCCGCCCTCGCTCACGCAGCACGGCGGCCGGATCGTCACCCCAGCCAAGCGCGCGGCAGTCGAGCCAGGCCAAGTAGGTCGCGGCCGGAGCGGCATACCCGATGTCCGGAAGTCGCTCCGCGAGAAGGCGACCCAGCAGCGCGCGGTTGTCATCGATCTCGGCGGTCACCTGCGCAAGCCACTCGCGTCCGTCGGTCCAGGCAGCCACGGCAGCGATCTGGCCGAGATGGCTGGCGCCATGCGTGTGGACCTCGTGGAGCGACAGGTCATCACGGGCATCAGCGCCAGTGACGACGAGGGCCGCCTTCAGTCCGGCGAGGTTCCAGGCCTTCGACGCGGAGAGCAGGCTCACGCCGCGCTCACCACCGGGCACCGACAGGTACGGCGTGAACACCCCCTCGTGAACGATGGGTGCGTGGATCTCGTCGGCGATGACCACGACGCCGTGCCGGTTCGCGATCTCGGCGAGAGTCGCCAACTCGGCCGTCGAGTGGACGGTGCCCGTCGGGTTCTGCGGGTTGCACAGCAGGTATGCCGCCGGCTCACCTCCCGCGGTCACCTCACCGAACGTCCTGTCGAGGACCTCGGGGTCGAGTCGCAGGTCCTCGTCCAGGGGAGCGTCCACAACCCGACGCCCGGCCATGTCGATGAAGTCGAAGAAGGCGTTGTAGACGGGGGACGAGACGATCACGGGCCCGCCGGGAGCGGTGACCAGGCGGACGAGTTCGCTCAGCCCGACCATGACGTCGGTGACGGGAGTGACCCGCGAAGGTGCGATGGTCCACGACCAGGTCTGCGCGGCATACCCGACTGCCGCTTCGACGAAAGCGTGACCGAGCGGGTACCCCGTGTCGCCGCGACGCATCGCGGCGCTGACGGCCTCGACGATGGGTTCGCAGGGGGCCGCGTCCATCTCGGCGACCCACAGCGGGAGGACGTCCGGTGGGTAGAGGCCCCACTTCACGCTCGTGCGGTTCGAGCGCCAGCTCGCGGCATCACCTACGAGGATGCGGGAAGTCATGAACCGACTCTAGACAGGAGCACATAGGCTGCTGCCATGACTGCCGGTGAGAGCGTTCGGGGGACCGACAGCGACCCCGTCGACCGCGTCCTCACGCTGCCCAATGCCCTGTCGGCGCTGCGGTTGCTGGGCGTCCCGCTGTTCATCTGGGCGATCGCCACGAAGCACGACGCGATCGCTCTCGTCATCCTCATGGCGTCGGGCATCACCGACTATCTGGACGGCAAGATCGCGCGCCACTACGGCCTCGTCTCGCGGGTCGGGCAGCTGCTCGACCCCATCGCCGATCGCCTCTACATCGTCACCACCCTCGTCGGTCTGGCGTGGCGCGACATCATCCCGTGGTGGCTCGTCATCGTGCTCTTTGCCCGCGAGGCCTTCATGGGGGTCGTGGTCCTCATCGCCAAGCGCTACGGCTGGACCGGGCTTCCCGTGCACTTCATCGGCAAGGCCGCGACCTTCAACCTGCTCTACTCCTTCCCAGCGCTGCTCATGGCCGACGGTGACGGCTGGCTCGCGGCGTTCATGCGGCCCGTGGGCTGGGGCTTCGCGTGGTGGGGCACAGTCCTCTACTGGGTTGCGGGGATCCTGTATGCCGTCCAGCTGCGCCAGCTCATCGCTCGCCGTGGTGCCCCGTGAGTCCGCAGGTGACGACGCCTCCGCGTCGTCCGGACGCATCGATGACACTCATCACGTCGATGCTGGAGCGGCCACTTGACCCCGGCTACGCGGCTGCGGCTGACCTGCGCGAGAAGGCCGGTCTGCCTCGCGCCACCGGTCTGCGCTCACCGGCCCTCATCGTTTTCGCCGTCATCATCGGCACCCTCGTCGGGATCGCAGCCATCCAGCTGCGCGGAGGCGAGACGACCAAGGAGCGCACCAGAACCAGTCTGATCGAGCGCATCGAGAAGCAGCAGGAAGTCGCGGACGCACGGGCGGTCCAGGCCAGCGCCCTGCGCGCCCAGATCTCCGGCCTCGACGCCGAGACCCTGCGCGACGTCAGCGAGGAACTCGCCCAGAGCGTCGAGCGGCTGTCCCTCGTGGCCGGCGCCGTGCCGGTGCGCGGTCCCGGTTTCGTCGTGACCCTCGACGACGCCCCACGGGCCGACGACGACGGAAGCAACTTCGAACCACGGGCCAACACCAGTGATTCCGAGGGAACGGTCTTCGCGCGAGACCTGCAGATCCTGACGAACAGCCTATGGGAGGCCGGAGCCGAAGCGGTGTCGGTCAACGGTCAGCGACTGACGTCGACGGCCTCGATCCGGTTTGCCGGCCAGGCGATCCTCGTCGACTACCGCCCGCTCAAGCGTCCCTACGTCGTCACGGCCATCGGGGACCCCGGCAAGATGCCGGCCACGTTCGCCGATGGCAATGGCGGCACCTACCTCTCGACCCTCAAGAGCTCGTTCGGCATCAGCGTCGAAACGGCCGTCCGCAAAGAGGTCACGATTCCGGCATCGGCGACGCTGGGGACCAGGGTCGCGACGCCCGCCGATAAGGTCAAGGACTCAGCAACGTCCTCACCCGAAGGAGATTCGTCGTGATCCCCGCCCTGGGACTGGTCTTCGGCATCATCGCCGGCGTCCTCCTGCAGCCCGAGGTTCCCCTGTGGCTGCAGCCCTACCTGCCCATCGCCGTGATCGCGGCGCTCGACGCCGTCTTCGGCGCAGTGCGGGCCGTTCTCGACGGGATCTTCAACGACAAGGTCTTCGTGATCTCGTTCCTGTCCAACGTCGTCGTCGCCGCCTTCATCGTCTTCCTGGGCGACCAGCTCGGTGTGGGCAGTCAGCTCTCGACCGGTGTCGTCGTCGTTCTCGGGGTGCGGATCTTCTCCAACGTGGCTTCCATCCGCCGCCACCTCTTCAACGCGTGATCGGCTCGGCATGACCGACGAGAACCCGAAGGCGGACGAGGCGCAACCCGTGAAAATGGTGCCGAAGGGCACAGCTGCGTCGAAGGGTCCTGATGCCGAGCCGGAGGCTGCGCCCGTGGCGTCATCCCAGGAGGACGCCTCCCGCAAGGCCTGGCACCGGCTCGGACGAGCGGGCCGGCCGCGCCTGACCAAGGCCAATGTCCTGGCCACGCTGCTCGCGCTCGGCCTGGGGTTCGCCATCGCCGCGCAGGTGCACCAGACGTCGATCGAGGGTCTCGAGGACCTGCGAGAGGACGAGCTGATCCGCATCCTCGACACCGTCGACCAGGACGGCAACCGCCTCGCGGAGGAGATCCAGACACTGCAGCTCTCACGCGACCGACTGCAGAGCAGCACCACCAGCCTCAACGAGGCCCAGCGTGCTGCCCAGCAGCGCCTCGACTCCCTGGCGATCATGGCGGGCACTGTGCCGGCCCGCGGTCCAGGCATCGTCCTCACGATCCGCGACCCCGAACACGGAGTCACCGCGCCCTTGTTGCTGGACACCCTGCAGGAGCTGCGCGACGCCGGCGCCGAGGCGATTGAGATCAACAACGTGCGTGTCGTCGCCAACACCTACTTCACCGATGGTGAGGGTGGCATCGCCATTTCGGGTCACCCCGTGAGCTCTCCCTACGTCGTCACGGCCATCGGTGACGGCTCGACGCTCGCCTCCGCCATGGAGATTCCCGGAGGTGTCACGGAGTCGGTGCGCAGCGTGAAGGGCGAGGCGGGCGTCGAGACCAAGGACGAGGTCACGGTGTCCGCGTTGCAGACCGTTTCCGAGCCTCAGTACGCTCGACCCGTACCCAGTCCCACGAAGTCCTGAACGGACCTGAAGGAGCCTCACTGATGAGCGACCTCGAGTACCCGAGCGACCTGCGCTACACCGCCGAGCACGAGTGGGTGCGCACGACCGAAGATGGCGCCGTCCGGATCGGGATCACCTCCTTCGCACAGGACGCCCTCGGGGACGTCGTCTACGTCAGCCTTCCCGCTGTCGGCGACACTGTCGCCGTCGGGGACGCCTGTGGCGAGGTCGAGTCGACCAAGTCCGTGAGCGACCTGTACGCCCCGCTCGCCGGCGAGGTCTGCGCCGTGAACGCCGCCCTGGACGCCTCTCCCGAGCTCGTGAACTCCGACCCCTACGGCGAGGGCTGGATGTATGAGCTCAAGCCGAGCGACGCCGCAGCCGTCGAGGGACTGCTCGACGTCGAGGCCTATCAGCAACAGCTCAGCTGATTCGCAGGTGCGTCCACGGCCAATCACCTGTTCATCCCTTGAGTGGTCATCTAGGGTGAGTGCTTCAGACGACGGGCCGGGTTGGTCACAACCGCCGCCGGTCACACCGCAGACGAGGAGCCGCACTGATGAGTGACGAGAGTCGCGAGACGCCCGAGCGCGAGCCGGAGTCGTCGACGACGATGCGCTTCCGGGCGGTGGAAGGACTCGAGAAGTCCGACATCGTCCACGAGAGCGACCACGTCCTCACCCGTGCCGACCAGGCCACCGTCGAGGCGCTTCGCCCCGGCACCGCCCTGCTCGTCGTCCTTCGGGGCCCCAACACCGGAGCCAGGTTCCTGCTCGATGACGACGTGGTGTCCTCCGGGCGCCACCCCGAGAGCGACATCTTCCTCGATGACGTGACGGTGTCGAGGCAGCACGCGACCTTCGAGCGGGTGCAGGAGCACTTCGTCGTCAAGGATGTGGGCTCGCTCAACGGGACCTACGTCAACCGGGAGCGCATCGACGAGTCGGTGCTCCAGACTGGCGACGAGGTGCAGATCGGTAAGTACCGCCTCGTCTTCTATGCCGCCAAAAAGGCCTGAGCGGCCGTTGACCATCGGGAAGGTCCTCGACGCACTGCGCGAGGAGTTCCCGGAGGTCAGCATCTCCAAGATCAGGTTCCTCGAGGTCGAGGGGCTGGTCGAGCCGGCCCGCACCCCTGCGGGCTACCGCACGTACTCGCCGGCCGACGTCGAGCGCCTGCGTTACGTCCTGCGTTCCCAACGTGATCGGTTCTGGCCGCTCAAGGTCATCCGCGAAGCCCTCGATGCGCTGGACCGCGGTCTCGAACCGGCAGCAGTTGCCGATGCTCGTCCACGCCCGCCCGGTCCCGAGGCCGACCCCGATGTGCCGGCTGCCGAGGGCCTGTTGCCCGAGCGAGCGGTTCGGCTCACCCGCGACGAGCTGACGACCGCGACAGGACTCGATCACACGACCATCTCGTCGCTCGAGGGTTTCGGTGTCCTGCGCGCCGATGACGCGGGTCATTTCTCCGGCGCCGATCTCCAGGCCGCGCACGCGGCCGCTGGTCTCGCGGCATACGGAATTGAAGCCCGTCACCTGCGTCCGTTCCGCACGGCAGCCGACCGCGAGGTCGGCCTCGTCGAGCAGGCCATGAGCACCCGACGGACCGGCGGACGGGCCAAGGACCAGGCCGATGTCGCGCGACTGTGCCTCCAACTGCACGCCGCGCTGGTCAAGGGTGGTCTGGCCCGTCCCTGACGACGTACGGTGGAACGGTGAAGTCACTGGACGTCCTCGGGGTTCGCGTCGAGATGCCGACGAATCAGCCCATCGTTCTGCTGCGCGAGCGGGACGGTAGTCGCTACCTGCCCATCTGGGTGGGCGCCGCCGAGGCTGCCGCGATCGCCTACGCCCAGCAGGGGGTGGTCCCGCCCCGGCCGCTGACGCACGACCTCATCAAGAACCTCCTCGACGACCTGGGGCACACGCTCGTCCGGGTCCGCATCACGAGCCTCGAGGACGGCGTCTTCCACGCCGAGCTCGACATCGACGGCGGCGCAGACGGGGGAGGACTGAGCATTGACTCACGCTCCTCGGATGCCATTGCGCTGGCGCTGCGGTTCGGCGTCGACATCGTCACGACCGAGGACCTCCTCGACCAGGCCGGTGTCGCCATGGCCGAGGAGGAGCAGGAGGAGAACGAAGTCGAGAAGTTCAAGGAGTTCCTCGACCACGTCTCCGCCGACGACTTCGACACGGGAGATCAACCCTCTAGTTGACGGTGAGTGTTACTGATGTTACTCACGACACGCATGAGGTTGGGGTCCAGTGGTAGTTGACCCCGCGTGTTCCGCGCCATACCGTCGCCTCAAGAGAACGACGTCCATGTAGTTACATCGCACCGTGTTGCAGCAGGAGGTTGGCGTGAACGCCATCGAAGAACACCCCAAGGCTCATGTGCCCGTCGCGGCACAGGGGCTGCTGTTCACGGACGACTTGCCCGACCTGGACGAGGAGACCGGCTACCGCGGTCCGACCGCGTGCAAGGCCGCCGGCATCACCTACCGGCAGCTCGACTACTGGGCGCGCACCGCGCTCGTGGAGCCGTCGGTGCGCGGTGCGGCTGGTTCGGGTTCACAGCGCCTCTACGGGTTCCGCGACATCCTCGCTCTCAAGATCGTCAAACGACTGCTCGACACCGGAGTCTCGCTGCAGCAGATCCGCGGTGCCGTCCAGGTGCTGCGTGACCGCGGCGTCGACGACCTCGCGCAGATCACTCTCATGAGCGACGGCGCCTCGGTCTACGAGTGCACGTCCAACGAAGAGGTCATCGACCTCCTCCAGGGCGGACAGGGTGTCTTCGGCATCGCCGTCGGCAAGGTCTGGCGAGAGGTCGAGGGCGACCTGTCGCACCTCCCCAGTGAGCGACTCTCCGACGAGACCCCTGCCGCGCACCCCGATGACGAGCTCAGCGCACGCCGAGCCGCACGTCTCGCCTGACACCCCTCCAACTCACCAGACAGCGCGCGCCCTCAAAGGGCGCGCGCTGTTTGTTACGCTGACGGCGCCGCAAACACCGTGCGGGAGAGTCCTCGGTCCGAAGTTGGAGCCGGGGCGCCGAAGGGGCAAACTCCCCGGAACCTCTCAGGCGCAAAGGACCGCACGGATCAGGCACCTCTGAGACGGCTCACGCCGCGACAGAAGGGGAGGCCCGTGCCCGCCCGTGTGCCAGGAGCCTCACCTTCATGACCGACACCACGATCCACACCAGCGACCTGCCCGCCTTCGCGGAGCGCCACATCGGCCCGAGCGAGGCTGAGGTCGCCGAGATGCTCGCCACGATCGGTCGAGCCAGCCTCGACGAGCTCACCGCGACCGCCGTCCCCGACGCCATCCGCGCCACGCAGGCCATGGACATCGTCCCGGCCGAGTCCGAGCTCGCCGTCGTCAAGGAGCTGCGCGGCCTCGCGGCCCGCAACCAGGTGCTCACCTCGATGATCGGGCTGGGCTACTACGGCACCATCACGCCGGCCGTCATCCAGCGCAACGTCCTCGAGAACCCCGCCTGGTACACGGCATACACGCCCTATCAGCCCGAGATCTCGCAGGGGCGGCTCGAGGCGCTGCTCAACTTCCAGACCGTCGTCGGTGACCTCACCGGGTTGAGCACGGCCGGTGCCTCGCTCCTCGATGAGGCCACGGCCGCGGCTGAGGCGATGACCTTGATGCGTCGCTCCAGCAAGGCTGCGGCTGACTCGGTGCTTCTCGTCGACGAGGCGACCTTCCCGCAGACCCTCGCCGTCATGCGGACCCGAGCGGTCCCGCTGGGCATCGAGATCGTCGTGGCCGACCTGGCCTCGGTCACCACCCGCGACATGCTCGTCGAGGCCGCCGGAGGTCGCGAGGTCTTCGGTGTCCTGGTCCAGTATCCCGACCTCCACGGGCGCCTGCGCAACCACCACGCCCTCGCCGAGGCAGCACACGAGGCGGGCGCGCTCGTCACGGCCGCAGCGGACCTCATGGCTCTCACCCTGGCCACCGCGCCGGGGGAGTGGGGGGCCGACATCGCGGTCGGAACGACGCAGCGTTTCGGTGTGCCAATGGGCTTCGGAGGTCCCCACGCCGGCTACATGTCCGTGCGCGCCGGACTGGAGCGCACGCTGCCCGGCCGCCTCGTCGGGGTCTCCGTCGACGTGACGGGAGCGCCGGCATACCGGCTTGCACTTCAGACGCGTGAGCAGCACATCCGTCGCGAGAAGGCCACGTCCAACATCTGTACAGCGCAGGTCCTCCTTGCCGTCATGGCCAGCATGTATGCCGTCTATCACGGCCCCCGTGGTCTGCGTGCGATCGCGCTGCGGATCCACGCCCACGCCACGACCCTCGCCGACGCCCTGCGTGCGGGTGGTGTCGACGTGGACGGCGAGGCCGGCTTCGACACGCTGTCGATCCGCGTGCCGGGTCGTGCTGACGAGATCGTCGCGGCTGCCTTGGCCGAGGGCTCCAACGTGTGGCGCCACGACGCCGACACAGTGCTCCTCTCTGTCGACGAGACCACTGGCCTCGACGACATCGACAAGGTCTGTCGCGCGTTCGGCGTCAACGCACCGACCAGTGTCGCGATCGCTGAGCCGACCTGGGACGACGCCCTGGTGCGCACGTCCGAGTACCTCACGCACCCGGTCTTCACGAGCCACCACAGCGAGACCTCGATGTTGCGCTACCTGCGTCGCCTCTCGGACCGCGACTTCGCCCTCGACCGCGGGATGATCCCGCTCGGCTCGTGCACCATGAAGCTCAACGCGACGACCGAGATGCTGGCCATCACCTGGCCCGAGTTCGCGAGCCTGCACCCGTTCGCGCCGCTGCCCCAGACCGAGGGCATCCGTCACCTCATCGACGAGCTGTCGCAGTGGCTGTGCGACATCACCGGCTACGACGCCGTCTCCCTCCAGCCCAACGCAGGCTCCCAAGGTGAGTTCGCAGGACTCCTCGCCATCGCGGCATACCACCGCTCGCAGGGCCAGGGTGAGCGCACCGTCTGCCTCATCCCTGCCAGCGCGCACGGCACCAATGCCGCCAGCGCCGTCATGGCCGGCATGAAGGTCGTCGTCGTCAAGACCGACGTCATCACCGGCAACGTCGACATGGACGACCTCAAGGTCAAGGTCGAGGAGCATCGCGACGACCTCGCGGCGATCATGGTGACCTATCCGTCGACCCACGGGGTCTTCGAGGACACGATCACCGACCTGTGCGCGATGGTGCACGACGCCGGTGGCCAGGTCTACGTCGACGGCGCCAACCTCAACGCCCTCGTCGGCCTGGCCCAGCCGGGTCGGTTCGGCGCTGATGTCTCGCACCTCAACCTGCACAAGACGTTCTGCATCCCGCACGGTGGCGGTGGACCCGGCGTCGGTCCGGTGGCCTGTCGGGAGCACCTTGCGCCGTTCCTGCCCAACCACCCGCTCGACCCGGAGGCTGGCCCGGAGACCGGCGTCGGACCGATCTCCGGCGCGCCCTACGGCTCCGCGGGCATCCTGCCGATCTCGTGGGCTTACGTGCGCCTCATGGGTGCCGCGGGTCTGCGCCGCGCGACCGAGGTCGCGGTCCTCAACGCCAACTACGTCGCCGCGCGTCTGCGCGACCACTACCCGGTGCTCTACTCGGGTGAGGGCGGTCTCGTCGCTCACGAGTGCATCCTCGACGTGCGTCCCCTCACCAAGGAGACGGGCGTGAGCGCCGACGACATCGCCAAGCGCCTCATCGACTACGGCTTCCACGCCCCGACGATGTCGTTCCCGGTCGCGGGCACGCTCATGGTCGAGCCCACCGAGAGCGAGGACAAGCTCGAGCTCGATCGCTTCTGCGACGCGATGATCGCGATTCGCAGGGAGATCGACGCCGTGGGCGCCGCCGGCAATTCGGCGACGAGCGTCCTGCGGGGCGCGCCGCACACGGCGATCTCACTCGCCGGTGACTGGGACGTGGACTACAGCCGTCAGGACGCGGCCTTCCCGCCGGGTGTGGACCCACTCGCGAAGTACTGGCCGCCCGTCCGTCGCATCGACGGCGCCTACGGCGACCGCCACCTCGTCTGCTCGTGCCCGCCTCCTGAGGCCTTCGAGGACTGAGCCCTCACCCAAGAGCCGGTCGAGAGGAGAGAACTCGCCGTCTTCCAGGTACTGGAGACGGCGAGTTCTCTCCTCTCGACTGATGGGTGGACGCCGTCAGGCGGCGCTCTCGGCGCCCGGGGTCGAGATGGCGACGGTGCTGCCACTGGCCGTCTTGCGGACGACCAGTTGACTGGTGATGCGGCTGCGGAGCTCGCCCACGTGGGAGACGACACCGACGGCTCGTCCGCCCTCGCGCAGGGAGTCGAGGACGGAGATGACCTGCTCGAGGCTCTCGTCGTCGAGCGTGCCGAAACCTTCATCGACGAACAGGGTGCCGAGGTCGAAGCCGCCGGACTCCTCACGGACGGCATCGGCCAGACCGAGCGCAAGGGCGAGCGAGGCCATGAACGCTTCGCCGCCGGACAGGGTCGAGGTCTCGCGGCTGACGCCGGTCCACTGGTCGAGGACGCGCAGCCCCAGCCCAGAGCGCGCGCCCCGAGCGGCCAGCCGGTCCGTGTGCTCGAGGGTGTAGCGGCCATCTCCCATGATGCGCAGCCGCTCATTGGCGAGTCGCGCCACGGTGTCGAGCCGGGCCGCGAGAACGAACGACGTGAGCCGCATGCGCAGCGTGTTGTTGAGACCGCCACCGGTGAAGGTGTCGGCGAGGTCCTTGATTCGGTGGTGGTGCGTCAACGCGGGACCGGCCGCGTCGAGCCCGGCCATCAGGCTCGATCGCACGGCTGTGAAGGAACGTCGGGCGGTGCTGGCCTCGGTCTGCGCGGACTGCGCCATGAGCAGAGCCGTCCGAGCCTGCTGCGCAGCCGTTGTCAGTTCAGCGAGGTCCGGCGCCGGCGCCGACTCAGCCGCGATGACATCGGTGTCACCGAGGAGTGCCGTCGCAGACGAGCGGGCGCGATCGTGGTCGTGCAGCCGATCGCGGAGTCGATCCAGTGCAGCCGGCGCCAGCATGGCGGCTGAAGCCTCGTCGAGCGAGGCAAAGCCAGCCTCGGTGGCCGCGACCAGCCCGACCTCTGTCGCCGAGGTGAGGCGGGCCTGGGTCTCGTCGCAGCGACGGAGGGCCTCATCCCAGGTCTGAGCGGCAGTCGTCAGCCGGTGATGCGACTCGACAAGGGTGTGGATCGCGGTGAGCGAGTCGCCCTCGCCGGACGTGCGTCTGCTGGCCACGTCAGCGCGAGCAGGGGTGTCGTCGGCGGACAGACAGGGACAGCCGGAGTGGGCCTCGAGGAGGGTGGCCGAGGCTGCAACATCTGCGGCTTCAGCCTGCTGAGCCTGCTCGGACATCGTGGTGGCCCGGGCGAGGGCGTGCTGCGCCGACGTGACCGCGACGTCGAGACGTTGCACCTCGCTGCGTGCGGTCGCGAGGAGCTGCTCAGCCGCTGTCCGCTTCTGGGAGCGTGCCCGCACGGTTGTCCGACGGCTCTCGGCGGCATCGGCTTCGGCGGTGAGGCCGGCAAGGTCGAGGTCGCGTGCGGACTCGGCCTCGAGCACTTTCAGGGCCTCGGCGAGCAAGGCCTGGGCGCTGGCGGCCTCTGCCTCTGACTGTTGGTGCGCTCGGCTCAGGGCCGCGTGCTTCAGACGCGCGTCGTCCAGCGCGGAGGCGCTCACCCGATCGCCCTCTCGGGCCGGTGCCGGGTGATCGTGGGCTCCGCAGACTGGGCAGGACTGTCCGTCGACCAGGCCCTCGGCGAGCTCGGCGGCCATCTGGGCCAGACGCCGCGCCACGACGTCCTGCTCGTGATCACGCGCATCCTGGGCGGCGGTGCGGGCATCAGCCGCATCGGACACCAGGCGCGCCACGGTGACCTCGTCGTCGAGCACGCGTCGGGCCAGTCGGAGCCGATCACGCGCCGCCCCGGCAGCGCCCTCCACGCCCTCCCGGGAGGCCTCGGCCTCGAGGGCGTCGGCAAGCGCGGTCTCAGCCTCGGCGACTCGAGCCGTGACTTCGGCGCGGTGGGCGTCGGCCGTCTCGAGGATCGCCGTCGCGGCGGTGATGGCATCGAGGTGGCCACGTGCCAGGCGGGCGCGTTCTGCCCGCGAAGCCTCGAGTCGGACGAGCTCACGCAAGGTGTCGTCGTGGAGACGAAGGTGCTCGAGCAGTGTTCCCGGGGCGGCGACCTCGGGAGCAGTCGCGAGCACCCGGGCCGACGCAGCGCTCACAGTGACGGTGGCGCGCTCGACTTCGGCGGCCTCGCGAGCGATCGCCGCGACGTGGCCACGCACGGAGGCTGCGCGGCTGGCCCCGTCGTGGGTGAGGCGGGCAGCGGAGATGTCTTCCTGGACGTCATCGAGCTCGGCGAGGGTGACGCGGGCGACCCTGGCCCGTTCCCGGAGAGCCATGGTGCTCCGCGCGCGCTCCGCGTCGGTGGCAGCGGCGCTCTCCGCGACGACAGCAGCATCGAGTGCCACCATCGCCTCGGACACCTGGGAGTCGAGGTCGGTGCCCGTGGCGTCGAGCAGGGCTCGGATGGCGTCGGGCGAGGTGCGGTCCAGGGCTGGCCGGCCATCGAGAGTGCGCTCGTCGACCGCCGGCGCATCGTTGTCGCTGGCTGACGTCTGGACCAGACCGCTGGCGGCGACGACATCCGCGAGGCGGGCCAGATCGGTGTCGATGCCACTGCGCAGGCTGCTGACGGTGGCCTCGCTGGAGCGGCGCTCATCGACGAGCCACTCCTCGACGTCGGCGAACCGGGTGATGTCGAACAGCTTCTCGAGCAGCGCGCGACGGTCGTCGTCCTTGGCCGTGAGGAATGCGGCGAACTCACCCTGGGGCAGCATCGCCACCTTGGCGAACTGCTCCTTGCCCATGCCGAGCACGTCATTGAGAACCTCGGCGGCTTCGTCGTTGCGGGTCGAGACCACGGTCCACGCACTGCTCTGCAGCTCGGAGAGAGTCACCGTTGCCGGAGCCTCGATGGTGCCGGTGCCGCGCTTCTTGGGGCGGGAGTGTGCGGGGGAGCGGTGGATCCTGAATCGTCGTGTGCCACAGGTGAACTCGAGCTCGACTGAAGGAGTCGCAGTGGGGGCGGCATGATCGCTGACGATGCCCCGCTTGTCGCGAAGCCCCGGCACGTCGGCAAACAGAGCGAAGCAGATCGCGTCGAGGAGGCTGGTCTTGCCGGCACCGGTGGGCCCGTGGATCAGGAAGAGCCCGGCTGCGGTCAACGCGTCGAAGTCGACCCCGATCTCGTCGGGGAACGGCCCGAAGGCCGTGGCGCTGAGGTGGTGGATCCTCATGCCGCACCCGAGCTGCGACGGGTTGAGGTGCCGCCCTCACCGTCGCTGGCCGAACGGCGAAGGCGCGCGCCCTCGACGGCCCGGCCCAGCAGGTCCCGTTCTGCCTCGTCTGCGCTGTGACCACCCCGGACACGGGTCAGGAAGTCGCAGCAGACGTCGAGGTCGGAGCGTTCGGTGAGCGACGCGGCATACGCACTCATCGTGGTGACCGAACCGGAAGGTGCGAAGCGCAGGTCGAGGGTGTGGGGGAAGCGGGCGCGCAGGCGCTCCATGGCACCGAGCGGGCGGATCGGGTCGGTGAGCGTCACCTGGCACCAGGCCGACTCGGCGGCGGTGTGCTGGCGCTCGGAAAGCAGGTCGTCCAGCGTGCCCCGGAGCAGCATCAGTGGACGTTCGACCGGTGCCTCGACGAACCGCGTGACGGGCATTTCGCCGCTGAGGTCGACGAGCCACGAGCCCTTGGTGTGACTCGCCTCGCTGAACGACATCGCCACGGGCGAACCGGAGTAGCGGACCGAATCGGACACCTGCTGGCGACCGTGGAGGTGCCCCAGCGCGGCGTAGTCGACTCCGGCAAAGACATCGGGCGGCACGGCCGCGACGCCACCAACCGAGATGTCGCGCTCGGAGTCGCTCGTGGCGCCACCCGTGACGAAGGCGTGGGCCATGACGACCGATCGACGCTCCGCGCCGGCGTCGAGTGAGCTCCGCACCCGCGCCATCGCAGCGCGCAGGGCACCCGCGTGCGTGCGCTCACTCGTGCCCAGCGCACCAGCGGCCAGTGACGGCTCGAGGTAGGGGAGGGGATGCACGGCGACGTCGCCGATGACCACCGGACGGCCGATGTCGTCGATGCTCGTGCGGATGTGCAGCCCCGAGCGCTCGAGCAGGCGGGAGGCGAAACCCAGCCGGATCGCGGAGTCATGGTTGCCGCTGGAGAGCACGACCGTGGCGCCCGCGTCGATGACTCGCTCGACCGCATCGGAGAGCATCGCCACAGTGTCGGGCGCGGGCAGCGCCCGGTCATAGACATCACCCGACACCAGCACGGCGTCGACGGACTCGGAGCGCACGACGTCAACAAGATGATCCAGGAAGGCCGACTGGGCGCCCTGCAGCCCCACCTGGTGGAACGCCCGTCCCAGGTGCCAGTCGGAGGTGTGAATCATGCGCACATCTCGAAGGCTAGGTGGGGGTGCCGACAGCCCTCGTGACCGAAACGCGGATTCGGGCACGTTCCGTTCGCGCGCTGTGCTCGGATGGTGATTGAGTTGGCCCTCCGGGCCGACGTTCGGGCAACAGATCGGGAGGTGAATGGCGTGGGTGCTGAGGTCAGCGCACAGAGCTACACACGCGAGGAGCGGCAGCGCTATCGCGAGAAGGTGCGTCAGAACCTCGACGTGTTCGAACGGATGCTCAGCCAGCACTCCTTCGAGTTCGACCGACCGCTGACGGGGCTCGAGATCGAGCTCAACCTCGTCAACGCGGACTTCGACCCGCACTTCGCCAACGCCGAGGTCCTGCAGGCCATCGCGGATCCGGGCTACCAGACCGAGCTGGCGAAATACAACATCGAGCTCAATGTCCTGCCGAGGCCGCTGCCGGGGGACTCCGCGATCGAGCTCGAGCACGACCTGCGGGAGTCGCTCAACGCCGCCGACGCCAAGGCTCGCGAGGTGGGCTCGCGACTCGTGGCCATCGGCATCCTCCCGACGATCATGCCGGAGCACTACGAGGGGGAGTGGATCAGCGACAACAACCGCTACACCGCTCTCAACGACTCGATCTTCGTGGCTCGCGGCGAGGACATCTTCCTCGACATCACCGGTCCGCAGGGCGAGCGCGTGTCAACCTACTGCGACTCCATCGCGCCGGAGTCGGCCTGCACGAGCGTGCAGCTGCACCTCCAGGTGTCACCCTCCGACTTCGCCGACCACTGGAACGCCGCCCAGGCGATCTCTCCCGTCCAGGTCGCCCTGGCCGCCAACTCACCGTTCTTCTTCGGGAAGCGACTGCACGCGGAGACGCGCATCGAGCTGTTCAAGCAGGCGACCGACACCCGGCCCATCGAACTGAAGAACCAGGGCGTCCGTCCCCGCGTCTTCTTCGGCGAGCGCTGGATCACCTCGATCTTCGACCTCTTCGAGGAGAACTCCCGCTACTTCCCGGCCCTGCTCGCAGAGACCACCGACGAGGACCCCATGGCCAAGCTGGATGCCGGTGAGGCACCAGAACTCGCCGAACTCCGTCTCCACAACGGCACGGTCTATCGCTGGAACCGCCCGATCTACGACATCGTCAAGGGCCGACCCCACCTGCGGGTCGAGAACCGGGTGCTCCCGGCCGGTCCGACCATCGCGGACACCCTTGCCAACGCCGCCTTCTACTACGGCGTGGTGCGCAAGCTGGCGTCCACGGAGCGCCCCGTCTGGACCAAGATGAGCTTCGCCGCGTGCGAGGAGAACTTCCACCGCGGCGCCCGGGACGGCATCGAAGCCCGCCTCTACTGGCCCGGGTTCGGCGAGGTCGGCGCCGACGAGCTCGTCCTGCGACACCTGCTCCCGCTCGCTCACGAGGGTCTCGAGGAGTGGGGCGTCTCGCAGGCCGTTCGTGACCGCTTCCTCGGCATCATCGAGGCGCGCTGTCAGGCCGGCGCCAACGGAGCCACGTGGCAGACCGACGCGGTGCGGCGCTTCGAGGAGCGGGGATCTGACCGTCTCAAGGCCCTGCACCAGATGCTCGAGCTCTACACGGAGCACATGAGCACCAACGAGCCCGTGCACACGTGGCCGCTGCCCTGAAACTCATCCCAAGCTGTTCCAGAGCTTGATGGCGGGTTGCTCGCGTTCGTACTCGAGCACGCTCACCGACCCCGCATCGAGCAAGAGCTTGGCCGCGAATCTCGGCTGCTCCCGCAGGAAGGTCGTCGCAAGGACCCGAAGCGCATGTCCGTGGCCGAACAGGAGCACGTCTCGCGTGGCGAGGACCGGCGCTGCCCGCAGCAGGACGCGCGAGGCCCGCGCCGCGACTTCCTCGACCGTCTCGCCAGGCGTCTCACCCGGCACTACGCCGTGCTCGAACGCGGCCCACTCGTAGCCGACCTCGGCCCGGATCTCCTTGGTCGTCCGGCCCTCGTAGGCGCCGTAGTCCCACTCGACGAGGTTGGGATCGACCTCGGGAGAACCGAACCCGGCGATCTCGGCCGTTCGTCGGGCACGCTGCATCGGTGACGACAGGACGAGTCCGAAGTCAAACCCCGACAGCCTCTCCTGCAGCCTCGAGGCGTCGGCCTCACCCTCAGCGGTCAGCGGGATGTCGGTCGTGCC
This sequence comes from Knoellia pratensis, assembly GCF_042666395.1. NCBI lineage: Bacteria > Bacillati > Actinomycetota > Actinomycetes > Micrococcales > Intrasporangiaceae > Knoellia > Knoellia pratensis. The sequence goes on from NZ_JBHTDJ010000004.1 coordinate 442,760, forward strand.
GGTGTGCTGACCGGACTCGCTCCACTCGGTCTTGCCGTGACGAACGAGGACGATGCGTCCTTCGGGGACTGCGGGTGCACCGGTCATGTGCGCCACTCTGGCAGGATCGGCGTATGCCGCGCCACCTCGCCTTCCTGCGTGCCATCAACCTTGGTGCGCACCACAAGGTGCCCATGGCGGAACTCAGGGAGCGGCTGGCCGGCGCTGGCTTCACCGACGTCGAGACGCACATCCAGACGGGCAACATCGCGCTCACCTCGACGATGCGCTCGGGCGCGAAGGTCGAGCTGGCCATCGAGGACCTTCTGCGCGAGTGGCGAGGCTTCGAGGTCCCGACCATGGTGCGGTCGCCCGCCGAGTTCGGCGAGATGGCCGCCGCGATCGACGCGATGCCCCCACTCATCGACAACAACGCGCGCCGCTACGTGGCCTTCGCCAAGGGCGAGGTGAGCAAGGACGCCCAACGTGCGCTCACGGCATACGCCGACACGCCTGAACGTTCCTGTGTCGTGGGCCGAGACCTCCTTCTCGAGATCGACGGCGACTTCCACACCGCCCGGCTCGCTGGCGCCAAGCTCGAACGGCTCGCCGGCACACCGCTCACGGCGCGCGACATCAAGGTCGTGCGCGCCATCGACGAGAAATGGAGCACCACATGACCGAGTCGGCAACACAGAGCACGACCGCGCCCGAGACCGGTGGCACCGGGCCGGGACACCGCTCGGTCACGTTGACGCGCACCAGCCACGGCGAGTTCGACGTGACCAACTCGCGGGGCGGGACCATCCACATCGGCACGGGTGAGTCCGACGACTTCACGCCGGTCGAGCTCCTGCTCACCGCCATCGCCGGCTGCAGCGCGGTCGACGTCGACTTCATCACGGCAAAGCGCGCCGAGCCGACCGAGTTCACCGTCGTGAGCGAGGGTGTGAAGGCCAAGAGTGCCGAAAAGGGCAACCACATGGAGGACCTTGAGGTGACCTTCCGGGTGCGTTTCCCGCAGGGCCCCGAAGGCGACAAAGCACGCGAGATGCTGCCGCGGTCGATCGCCCAGTCGCGTGACCGCCTGTGCACCGTGTCGCGCACGGTGCAGCTCGGCACGCCCATCACGATGGCCGAGGGCTGAGCGATGGCGCGCTATCTGGACGTCCACCCGGTCGACCCGCAGCCCCGCTCGATCAAGCAGGCCGTCGACACCCTGCGTGAGGGTGGGCTGATCGCCTACCCGACCGACTCCGGTTACGCGCTGGGCGCTGCCCTCGGCAACCAGTCGGCCAAGGACCGCATCCGCGACATCCGCCAGCTCGACGACAAGCACCACTACACGTTGGTGTGCGCCGACTTCGCGCAGCTCGGACACTTCGTCCACGTCGACAACGCGGTGTTCCGGGCGGTCAAGGCGTCGACCCCCGGCCCCTACACGTTCATCCTCCCGGCGACCGGCGAAGTGCCGCGTCGAGTGCTGCACCCCAAGAAGAAGACCGTCGGCGTGCGCATCCCCGAACACCCCGTGGTCCAGGCATTGCTCGCCGAGCTGGGCGAGCCGATGCTGACGTCCACCCTCATCCTTCCCGGCGCCACCGAGCCGATGACCGATGGTTGGCAGGTCAAGGAAGAGCTCGACCACGTCGTCGATGTCGTCATCGACTCGGGGGAGTGCGGGACCGAGCCCACGACCGTCATCGACCTGTCCGGAGATGTCGCCGAAGTGCTCCGGGTGGGCGCTGGCGATCCGAGCCGCTTCGAGGGCTGAGCCGCGATGGGGGCGTTCCCGGACCTCGTCCTGCAGTCGATCACCCGTCATGGCGTGGTGCCCAGTCGCGGGTACGTCACGCTCGGCCACTACGACGCCCTGATCAGCCGCTACCCACCCGAGCCGGAGCGGGCGTTCGTCGTCCACTGGACCCGCTCGGATCGGGACGCCGAGGACCTTTTCGGTGAGCTCACGGCATACCTGCGTGAGTTCGGAGCGCGCAGCGCGGAGTGGTGGTTTCGGGACGACTCGACGCCCGAGGGGCTCGAGGAGCTCGTGCTCGCAGTGGGGGCCACGACGATCGAGGACCAGGTGTGCGTGGCGCGCGCTGTGGATGAGGGCCTTCCCGAGATCGCGCCCGGCGTCCGGGTCACCGTCGTTGACGATGCGGGGGGACTCGACGCGATGGTCGACATCGGCGTCGAGGTTTTTGCCAGTCCGGTCCCGCCGGATCGCGACGAACTCCTGGCCGAGGTGCTCGAGGAGCTGGCGCGCGCGCAAGGGGCGTGGGTCATCGGATGGCTCGACGGTGATCCGGTCGGTCGCGCGCGGGTCGGGTTCGAGTCGAATGTGGCACCGCTCGTCGGGGCAGCGGTGCTGCCGCACGCTCGCCGTCGCGGTGTGTATGCCGCCATGCTCGCCGCCCGCCTCGACCTCGCCGCGATGGCCCGGTGTCACACGGCCGTCACCAAGGCTCGACGCACCCAGTCGCTGCCCGTCCTGCTGCGCGAGGGCTTCGTCCCCATCGGTCACGAACGCGCGCACCTGCTCACGATCCCGGAGTGAACGCGCCCCAGACGGACGTCACCCCCACCGCTTCATGAGCCCCTGGACCGGTGGGGGTGACGACGGCCTGCTCAGGACGAAACGAGCAGGCGCGGCCGCCGGAGCGAGGAACTCCCTGATCTTCGCTCCCGCAGCGAGACCCACCCTAGGAAGGCTGCGGTCAACGCAGGGTTCGGCAAGAGTCAAGAGTTGGTATGCCGGGTCAAGACTTCGTGGCCACCCGCCGGGGTTGCGGTGTCCCGAGTCTTCGTCCCCGGCCGCGGCTATGTTGTCGCGCATGATCAGCGACGTGGTCGAGTTCGAGTTCGCGGGCGAGGTGTGGGAGTGGCGCGGACCGGCGCCGTACCACTTCATCTCGGTTCCTGAGGACCTGTGCGACGAGGTCCGCGAGGCCGGCGAGCTGGTCAGCTACGGCTGGGGGATGGTGCCGGTGACGCTGCGCATCGGTGGCACCGAGTGGACGACGTCGCTGTGGCCGAAGGACGGTGGCTACGTCGTGCCGCTCAAGGACAAGGTGCGGCGCGCAGAGACCGTGGAGCTCGGGGACGTCGTGACAGTGTCGATGGAAATCCAGCTGCGACTGTGAACATCCAGGGCCCCGGGTCGCGTGCCGGCGAACCGCCGCACACCCAGCTGAGCAACGTTGGCCCGGGCGTGGTGGTAGTCCAGTTCCCGTGCCTGTCCCATATCGTTGACGATATGGCTGATCTGACCGAACCGTGCCCCAATTGCGGCCAGTTGATGCGCTGGGAGACTTCGCACGAGCGGTGCGACGGATGCGGCTACATCCGACCCTGCTGCGAAGGCGCGCCTTGCCCGATTCCCTGAGCGGGTCCTTGGCTGATCGGCTGAGCCCGGCTCAGCGAGAGCTCGTGGGGGAGTGGTTGCCAGACGCCGAGTTCGTGCGGGACCACAGCTGGGGCCTGATCGGAACGGTCGTTCTCGAAGCTGTTGTCGGCGGTGACACCGTGATCATCAAGGCGGCCGACGAGAGCGATGGCCACCTCGCACGTGAGTTGCGAGCTCATCGTGAGTGGCTGGGACCGTGGGTTGCCGTGGATCGGGCGCCTCGGATACTCCATGCCGATGACGAGGTCAAAGTTCTTGTCACTCAGTTCTTGCCCGGCGAACTGGTCCAGGACAGGGACGCAGAGCACGAGCCCGATACCTACCGGCAGGCCGGAGCGCTGCTCGAATTGTTGCATGGGCAGCTCGAGGTCGTCGATGAGGGCTACTGGAGGCGGGAGCAACTCAGCGCGCTGGGTTGGCTGGACAAGCCGCACCGCATCGAGGCCGATGTCGAGGTGCGGCTTCGGGACATCGTCAAGTCGTGGCCGACACCGGCCAGCGTCGTCGTGCCAACCCATGGGGACTGGCAGCCGCGCAACTGGGTGATCCACGACGGTGTCGTGTCCGCGATCGACTTCGGACGCGCCGCCCTGCGGCCGGCATACACAGATTTCGCACGGCTGGCTGCGCAACAGTTCCTCCAGGACCCACGCCTCGAAGAGGCGTTCCTCGAGGGGTACGGATCGGATCCGCGCGATCCGCAGGGCTGGCAACGACAGCGGATCCGGGAGGCCGTCGGCACGGCTGTGTGGGCCCACCAGGTGGGCGACGTTGACTTCGAGGCACAGGGTCATCGCATGCTGGCAGCAGCACTCGACGACGAAGGGAAGCTCGCATGACCCCTCAGGATGATGTCGTGGCGACCGATCCGCTTGAGGTCAGTGCCTTGGCCATCAATGTCAACGTTCCGGAAGCGTTGCAGTGGAACGATTCTCGACGGGGCGAGGAGTTCATTCTCTCCACTCTCAACATCCGGCTGCTCCCTGACGGACACGTCGCGGCGAAGGCCTATGGCCGACCCGTGGCCGGTGGAAGAGGCGGCTACACCTCGTTCCGCGTGCCGGATCGTCCCGAACTGGCGGAGCTCATCGATGCCGCGGCAACGCGAGCAAGCGAGCTGTGGTCAGCACACCTGGGGTTGCAGTGATGGGGGCTGGTGCCAAGGCCGACCGTTACACCCACGGTCACGAGTCGGCGACCCTTGCATCACACGGGAAGCGCACTGCTGCAAACTCCTGCGGCTACTTGTTGCCCGTCCTTGCGCCAGGGATGCGCGTCCTCGACGTTGGCTGCGGTCCGGGCACGATCACGCTCGACCTCGCGGCGATCGTGACGCCCGGTGAGGTGGTTGGGATCGAACCCGTCGAGGGCCCACTCGATGCCGCTCGCGAGGAGGCTCTGCGCAGAGGGGATTCTGTGACGCGTTTCGAGCTCGCCGATGTCTGTGCGCTGCCCTATGACGACGACAGCTTCGATGTCGTGCACGCGCATCAGGTGCTGCAACATCTCACTGATCCAGCGCGCGCGTTGAGGGAGATGGCGCGTGTGTGCCGGCGCGGTGGGTGGATTGCGGCACGGGACGCGGACTATGCGGCAATGACCTGGTTCCCCGAGGTTCCGGCGCTGGACGACTGGCGTTCCCTCTATCGCCGGGTCGCCCGGGCCAATGGTGCTGAGCCAGACGCTGCCCGTCGCCTGCGTGGCTGGGCACAGGCTGCCGGGCTCGATGATGCCCAACTCACGTCGAGCGTGTGGACCTATGCCGACGACTCGACGTGTCGATGGTGGGGCGAGAGCCAGGCGGAGCGCTGCACTGGACCGACCTTTGCGGCGCAGGCCGCCGAGCAGGGCGTCAGTGCCGACCAACTCGCTCGGATCGGTGACGGGTGGCGAGCCTGGGGCGCGGCCCCCGACGCCTGGTTCGCGATCCTGCACGGAGAACTGCTCGCGCAGGTGGCCAGAGACGCGTGAGTTCTCGATGCGCTCCGGCTAACCTCGGGGCGTGACGATCCGGCCGGCCACCCTTGACGACCTCGAGGCGATGCGTCGGGTCTGCCTGCTCACGGGGGACAGTGGCCAGGATGCGACGGGCCGATGGTCGAGCGATGGTCTCCTTCCCGACGTGTACCTCGAGCCGTACGTCCGGTACCCGGCTGCGCTGGGCTGGGTGGTGCAGGAGGGGGGCCATGTTGCGGGCTACGTCGTGGGTGTCGCTGACACGGATGACTTTGCCAACTGGTGGCGCCAGTCATGGGTGCCGGAGTTCGTCGGGCGGCACGGAGACACGTCGTCGCGCGACGACGAGATGTGGCTGTTCGACGGTGGGACCCGCCCAGAGCTGATGCTCAGGCTGGTCGCGGCCACGGGGTACCCGGCGCATCTGCACATCGACCTGCTGCCCGAGGCTCAGGGGCGTGGCCTCGGCCGAGAGCTTTTGCGCACCTTCGGCGAGGAGCTGGTCGTTCGTGACGTGGCCGGTGTGCACCTCGGAGTCGGTGAAGACAACGTGGGTGCGGCGGCGTTCTATCGCCGGCTCGGGTTCGACGAGCCCGCCCCCGGCGTCATGTCGTCACCGTCGGCCAGGCTCGCCAGGTCGTGACAGGCGCAGGCAAGGAACAACGAGATGGAGGCTGTGATGCGCAATGAGGTCATGGCCCGGCTGGATGCCTTGGTCGGGTCGTGGAGCACGACGTTGAGCGGTGCCTGGTTCTTGGAACCAGCTGATCTGGAGGTGCCCGGTTCAGCCACCGTCGAGTGGTTGGACCACACCTTCGTGGTGTGCAGGTGGACCATGCAGGGCGATTCTGGTGTGGCCACGAGCGAGCAACTGTTGGTTCTTGGTCGCAGCGACGCGCGTGACGAGTTCACTGCGCTCTATCACGACGAGAGGGGCGTCTGCCGAGTCTTTGCCATGACGTTCGACGGTGCGCAGTGGATCCTCACTCGCGAGGATCCGGACATGTTTCAGCGCTTCATCGCTGAGGTCACACCGGATCGAATCACGGGTCGTTGGGAGGCCTCTGATGACCAGGGGTCCACGTGGCGCAAGGACTTCGATCTCACCTTCGTTCGGAACTGACCGGAGGTTCGCCCGGGAGGCGGACCGATGCGGACAAGCCGCCACCTTCTCGTGGAGCGAGGGTCAGGGTTCCGTCGTGGGCGCGCACGATGCTCTGGACAATCGCCAGACCGAGGCCCACGCCTGCGTGATCGGTGCGGATGCGCTGACTTCCGCGATGGAAGGGCTCGACGATGGTCGACACCAACTGCTTTGAGAGTGCGGCGCCGGTGTTTTCCACCGTGAGGACAGCACGGCCAGACTCGGTTCCAGTCGTGACCCAGATGGTGCCGTCATCAGCCAGGTTGTGGACGATCGCGTTGTGCACCAGGTTCGTCGACAGTTGCAGCAGCAGCGCGTGTGACCCGACGGTGGGGGAGTAGTCGGCGTCGGTCACGATGTCGATGCCGCGCGCCTCGGCCAGGGGGAGCAGTGTCTCCGTTGCCTCTTCGGCCATGAGGGAGAGGTCGACCTGCTCGCGCGTGAACGACCGTTGGTCGGCGCGGCTGAGGAGGAGGAGTGCTTCGGTGAGGTCGATCGCTCGGGTGTTGACGAAGCGGAGGCGTTCGACGAGCTCACCAGCGTCCCGGTTCGGATCGGTCCGCGCCACATCGAGAAGCGTCTGGGAGATTGCGAGTGGGGTGCGCAGTTCGTGCGAGGCGTTGGCCGCGAACCTCTGCTGCTCGAGGATGTGTGCCTCGAGCCGGGCGAGCATCGTGTCGAAGGCGTCGGCGAGCTCCCGGAACTCGTCCTGGGGACCCTCCAACTGGATCCGATGAGCGAGGGATCCGTCGGTGGCCATGCGCGTGGCTCGAGTGATGCGAGACAGGGGAGCGAGCATCCGGCCCGCGAGGACCCAGCCGCCAACCAGGCCGAGCACGAGCAGTGCGGCCATGGCCCAGGCAGCTTTCGGGACGAAGGCGCGCTGGAGGTCGGAGCGATTGGGGATGAACCTCCCCGGTCCGGGTCCCAGGCTCGGTCCCGAGGTCACGTCCGGCACATAGCGCAGGAGGAAGACCCACACCACTGCGAGCAGCAGGCCGCCCGCGACCATGAGGAACCCGGCGTAGCTCAGGGTGAGTTTGAGGCGAACGGTCATCCCGGGTTCTCTATCCACGGTCTGGCTGCTCCGATCCAGTCACAGGCGCAGTGTCCATGCGGTAGCCGACACCGGGCACCGTGCTGATGATCCAGGGTTCGCCGAGGCGTTTGCGCAGCGCCGACACCGTGATGCGTACGGCGTTGGTGAAGGGATCGGCGTTCTCGTCCCAAGCCCGTTCGAGGAGCTGCTCCGCGCTGACGACACCACCTTCGGCCGCGATGAGAACTTCGAGCACGGCGAACTGCTTCCTCGTCAACGCGACGTAGCGTCCGTCGCGAAAGACCTCGCGTCGGAAGGGGTCCAGCCGGACACCGGCGAGCTCTCGCACCGGTGGGCGACTGTGGCCGCGCCTGCGATCGAGAGCCCTCAGTCGAAGGACGAGCTCCTGGAGCTCGAAGGGTTTGGTGAGGTAGTCATCGGCCCCGAGCTCGAAGCCGGAAGCCTTGTCGTCGAGTCGGTCTGCGGCCGTGAGCATGAGAATGGGTATGCCGCTGCCCGACGCGACAATGTGGCTCGCGACCTCGTCGCCGGAAGGCCCCGGGATGTCGCGATCGAGGACTGCAATCTCGTAGGTGTTGATGCTGAGCAGTTCCAGGGCGGCGTGACCGTCAGGTGCGATGTCGGCGGCAATCGCCTCCAACCGGAGCCCGTCGCGGATGGCTTCTGCCATGAGGGGCTCGTCCTCGACGATCAGCACACGCATGCCTGCGATGCTATGACTGTCGCGATATCGCTGACGTATGCAAAACGGCATACGGGCTGGCAACACGCCGCGACCTTGACTGAGCGCGTGACCTACAGCGACGCAGCGCGAACCGTGGACACACGACGCCGGACGGGATTGATCCGGGCCGGCGTCGTGTTGGCCGCCCTCGCCGTGATGGCGGCTGGCCTCGGCCACCATTTGCTCAGGAGCTCGCCTTCGACGTCGGCCGCGCCCCTCATCGTGTCGCCCTCCCGGTCATCGGTGTCGGCGCCCAGTCCACGCATTTCTCGGGGAGTGCAGCAGCCCGCAGGCCTCGGTGCCACGGGCGAGGTGCCCGACGGGGTGACGGTCTTCAACGACAGGGTTGCGGCCGTGACCAAACTCGACCCCGATCTGCTGGCTGCCCTGCGCCGCGCGGCGAAGGATGCCGAGGCTCACGGGCAGGCGCTGGTCGTGAACAGTGGCTGGCGCTCGCCGGAGTACCAGGAGCGGCTCTTGCGTGATGCGATCGCGCAGCACGGCTCGAAAAAGGAGGCGGCTCGGTGGGTCGCGACGCCCAAGACGTCCGCCCACGTGGCGGGGGAGGCGGTGGACCTGGGGCCATCTGCGTCCGCGGCGTGGCTGTCGAGGAATGGCGCCCGCTATGGGCTGTGCCAGATCTACCGGAACGAGCCGTGGCACTTCGAGCTGCGGCCGGACGCCGTTGAGCATGGTTGTCCGCGCATGTATGCCGATCCGACGAAGGATCCGAGGATGCAGGGGTGACAAGGGGGCGCGTGTCGATGCCCCGCTGTCGGACGCGCCTCATCCAGACTTGCCTGCACGTCGAGGTTTGTTGGAGGAAGTTCATGCGGGCCGTTGGGCTGAGCGGTGCCTTGGCGCTGGCCTTTGCACTCTTTGGGACCCGTGTCGCGATCGGGTGGTTCACCAGGCACGGCTTTGGCCAGCCGATTCGCGTCGATGGCCCGACGACCCACCATGTCAAGCGCGGTACGCCGACCATGGGAGGCGTCGTCATCGTGGTCGGCGCGACCGCGGCATACCTGATCGCGACGTTCCTGACGGGGAGTCGCCCGAGTGCCAGCGCGTGGTTGTTGCTTCTCCTGTTCGCGGGGTGCGCAGCGGTCGGCTTCCTCGATGACTTCATCAAGGTCTACCGACAGCACAACCAAGGCCTGCGCAGCGGCCCGAAGATGGCTGGACAGACCTTCGTCGCGCTCGTGTTCGGGATCCTGGCAACCCAGTTCTTCGCCAACGACAGGGGAGTCACCCCGGCTTCGCAGCACCTTTCCACGACGCACGACTGGGGAGTCAAACTGCCCCTGATCGTGGTCCTGCTCGTGATCTGGTTCGTCGTCACCGCGACCTCCAACGGCGCCAACCTCACGGACGGCGCTGACGGGCTGCTCACTGGCATTGGCGCCATGATCTTTGGTGCGTACGCGCTCGTGAACATCTGGCAGAGCAACCAGTTGTGCGGTTCCGCGCGACCGTCGTTGGTGGAGTCGCAGTGCTACCAGGTGCGGGATCCCTTGGACCTTGCGGTCTTCGCCATTGCCATCTCCGGTGCCTGCGCGGGATTCCTGTGGTGGAACGCCAAGCCTGCGCGAATCATCATGGGCGACGTCGGTTCATTGGCCATCGGGGGAGCGCTCGCGGGTCTTGCGATCATGTCCCGCACGGAGCTGCTCATGGCGGTCATCGCCGGGGTCTTCGTCCTCGAAACGATGTCGGTGCTGGTTCAGGTTGGCTACTTCAAGCTCACCAAGCGACTCACCGGTGTCGGGCGCCGGGTTTTCCGGATCGCGCCCATCCATCATCACTTCGAACACCTGGGTTGGGACGAGGTCAACGTCGTCATCCGCTTCTGGGTGATCGCCGGAGTTTTCGTCCTCGCGGGGCTGGGCCTGTTCTACACGGCCTGGCTGATCTGAGTTCTGAAGGCTTCAGGGGATGGCAGGCTCCATGGTGAGCGGCCGGTCCCAGGTCCGCCGATCACCTCGAGGCAGGGCCCGTGGTTCAGAATTGAAAGGCGGCAACCAACTCGCGGATCAGGTTCTCCTCCGCAATCACCGGCCTCGGGCCTGGCGCGTATTCACAGATCGCCGCACCGATGAGACCCGGGACCTCGCGCGCCAAGGCGATAAGACGCTCCGCGGTCACGCCGTGTGGCTCGGAATAGCCGACCGATCTGAAGTCCGCAGGATCCAGCACGTCGAGATCGATGTGTAGGTACACCGGCCCGGCTAGGCCATCGAGGACCCGCTCGAAGTCGGCCACCGCATGTTGACGGAGCCCAGTGCGTGCAAGGTAGGCCAGTTCCGGATCGCCACCGACCCGGCGTCCGGCTAGCCGGACCTGTCGCGGATCGAGCGGTTCGCGTGGCACCAGGGCTGCAGGCCCCTCGCCGAGTAACGTTCGAAGGATCATCGCGTGGAATGATCCTGAGCTCAGCTCCCCCGGAGCATAGACGTCGGGGTGGGCATCGATCCACAACACGGTCAGAGCGTCACCGTACCGAGACCGTGCTGCAGCGATCGGGGCCAGGTCGACGCTGCATTCGCCGCCTATCGTGACGACAGGGCCGCTGATATCTGCCAACGCCCGTTTCGTGGCGGCAAGATTCGCGGCGAGTTCGTTGAGCGCGCGTACCCCGCCCCGCATGTCTCCAGGCGCCTCAGTGATCGCCACCTCCACTTGAGACACACCGCCGACGAAGGCACCGGCGGAACGCGAACCGGCCGAGAGGTTGCGTGCATTTGGTGCGCCCGATCCCTGCCATTGCGGGACGATGAGCACTGTGTAAGCAGACACTGACCTTCCTATCCTTCCTATGCATCCTCGAAGCCCTAGTGAACCTACTTCAGAGCCCTTGAGGCTGCCCGTACTCGACGTCGGCGATGGTCATGTAGGGGCCGTGCAAGACTGCGCGAGCTGTCTGTCGATTCTGTTGTTGTCGGACGCGTCATTCGGGGGCGGCCAGTGCCTGCCCGGTGGTGACGATCGCCTGCGCGGCGATGTCCAGGGGTTCGGTACTGCGCATTGCCCGGCTCAGGACGAAGGCGCCTTCCAGCGCGGCGAGTGTGGCGATCGTGAGTTGGCGGGCCGACTCGGCGGGCAGTCCGAACCGGCCGAAGCTCTCGGTACCGGCGGCGATCCATGCCTCGAACACATCAGCGGTCGCGAGGCGCAGCGGTTCGCTGGTACTGGCGACCTCCAGCGCGACGGTGGCGACGGGGCACGCGTCGGCGTAGTCGCTCTCGCGCAGAGTATGTGCAGCGCCCGCGAAGAAGGTACGGATCCCGGTGGCCAGATCAGGAGCGGGGCCTAGGGCCGCATCGAACAGGTGTACGTACGTGTCGCCGGACCATCGGATCACCTCCGCCCCGAGTTGCTCCTTGCCACCGGGGAAGAAGTGGTAGAGCGAGCCGAACGGCGCGTTGGCCGTCGCGACGATTTGCTTGAGACCCGTGCCGGTATAGCCGTTGCGGCGGAACAGTTCGGCACTGGCCGCCATGATTCGTTGCTTGGTGTCGTTGGGCATGGCCCGTCCTCGAATCCTTGTTGCCGGTGTGGCGGTCCCCGTGTACGTTACATCTCGTTAGAGCGATCTATCATGGCCGACCTGTCGTTCTGGTCCGGCGGCGTGGCCTTCGCGGCGACATTCGCCTTGTTCATCGCCGGAATCGCCCGGGCGGGTGTACGTGACGGGTCGCTGCCGCGCGCCGTCACGTGGACCGGACTGGTGCTCGCCGCCGCCGGACTGCTCTGCCTGCTCGCGCCGGTGGCCGACGGCTTCGGCTACCTACTCCCGGTCGTGCGCTTCGGCGGCACCATCTGGCTAGCGTTCGCCGCCGTCCTCCTGACCCGCACCCGCTCGCTCACCACGAAGATCGACAGAGGCGATGAATGATCGCTCCCGGCTGCCCCACACGCGGCGCCGGGGCGGGGCCATCTCGTGAGGATCGTCGGCGCTGAGCCTCGCACTCACCGGAACCCGCCTCGCCCATCTGGCTGCTCCGCGACGTGTTCGACACTCAGCCGGCTGCGTCGACGAAGAGCGTCGCATCAACCCCTTTCGTGGATCTCGCCGCCGAACAGTTCGGCGGCGACACCGCCCCACCGACCACCCACAATGGAACGGAGATTCCGCAATGAACATGGCACTTTGGATCGCCCAGGGTTTGCTCGCCGCCGCGTTTCTGGCGTCCGGGTACGCGAAGTCCACCCAGACGAAAGAGAAGATGATCGCGACCGGGCAGACCGGCGTCGCGCCGTTCTCCCTTCCTGTCATCAGGGTCGTCGCCGCTCTGGAACTCGCCGCCGCCGTCGGCCTCATCCTGCCGTGGGCGACCGGCATCGCCCCCGTCCTCACCCCGCTCGCCGCAGTCGGCCTCGCGATGGTCATGGTCGGCGCCGCCATCTCACATTGGAGCCTCCGCGAATACAAGCAGGTCTTCGCCATCAACGGCGTCGTCCTGTTGGGATGCCTGTTCGTTGCCGTCGCCAGATTCGCCGACCTGTAGCCAGACGGGTGACCATGTCGACGACGCAGCAGAACCAGGCCTGCGGGGGGGGGGCTTCATCTGATGCAATACGCAGGCAGATACTGGACACCCTGCGTATCAACTCCGGGCGGTAAAAGCACCCCCGATCCGCACTCCACGCGGCTATGAGCCGACGGTTCTCCCACGGGAAAGCGGTAGGGACTGACTCGCCCGACTGATGTACTGGTGTCCCTCGTAAGTTTGCCGAGTTGACGGAGGGGGTCGTCGTGTCGGGCTATGGCGTGCTTGGGCGCAAGAACATGTGTGCCCAGCGCAACAACGAGCGTAGCCAAGCTGTCGACTTGGCCTACGAAACAAGGGAAGCTTTCATCGTTGCCCACGCCGGCGAGATGATGCGATTGCCCCGCATGGCATGGGCGGATGTCCGACGGTTGCGGGCGTATCAGGGGAGTGCGGATGAAGTATCAGATGACATCCGGACTGGTTAACCTTACATAATGTTGATTATCGGCGTAAGAATCCAGCGGTCGTGGAGCCCCAACGAAAGGTAGCGGTGTGTGTCACTGGTCGCGGTAGGTACCCGTCCCATCGGGGGTTATGGTGTTTGTGTTCTGACGTCAACGGGGAACGCGGAAATGAGACAACTGACTGATCGGCAGCGCGTGGTGTACCTCGCGCGCGCAAAGAAGCGACTACGGGACGCACGGGCGATCCTCGCTCGGCTCTCTGAGGAAGGCGCTGGAGACGAGGCGGGCGATGCTCGCGCGCTCCTCAGGCCGTTGGAGCGGATGGACCTCAGCTCACTCTCTGACGAGCACAAGGTTGCGGAGAGCGTCGAGTTGTGAGGTGTCCGGGACCCCGTTCGGCACGACGTCGCGGGTCTTGCTGTGCACACTCACGGCCCAGACCCGTCTCGCCCAAATCCCGTTGCGCCGACTTTGGCGTGCTCCATACGGTGACTGCATGACAGCCCAGCTGCACGCCGTCCGGATCGACGCCCATGACTCGCGACGAGTCGCTGAATTCTGGGGCGGGGTGCTCGGCTGGGACGTCGTCGATGAGCCAGGCGGTGGCGTAGCGGTGATTCGACAGGATGGCGTGGCATACCGCCTCACCGTCCAGCAGACCGACACCCCCAAGCCGGACCAGAATCGGATCCACTTCGACCTGACGAGTGCCTCGCAGGCGGCCATGGACGCCACGATCGTGCGAGCACTGGAACTGGGCGGCCAACACATCGACATCGGACAGACGCCCGACGACGCCCATGTCGTTCTTGCCGACCCCGAAGGCAACGAACTCTGCGTCATCGAGCCCGGTAGCAATTTCCTGGCGGACACCGGCGTGATCGGCGCAGTCAATTGCGACGGCTCGCAGGCCGTCGGCTACTTCTGGAGCAAGGCGCTCGAATGGCCGCTGGTGTGGGACCAGGACGAGGAGACGGCCATCCAGTCCCCCGCTGGCGGCTCCAAGATCACCTGGAGCGGTCCGCCGCTCATGGAGCGCAACGGCCGAGACCGACTCCACCTCGACCTCTCGGTCGCGAGCGACACCGAGCTCGAAGCGGAGGTCGAGCGGCTGACTGTGCTGGGTGCCAGCCGCACCGAGGATCGCTCCGAAACCCCAGGGGCGGTCACCCTGATCGACCCTGACGGCAACGAGTTCCAGGTGCTCGTTCGCGCCTGACTCCCCCGGGCACAAAAAAGGCGCTGACGCCGGAGCTGTCCAAAGGTCTGGAGTTCGATCTCGTGGTCCTGGTCGATCCAGAGACGTTCGGGGACGGTATCGAGGGTGCCGTCGACCGCTACGTCGCCATGACCAGGGCGACTCAGCGGCTCGTCATCCTCACGGGCCGCTGAGTCGACGAGCCACTGAGCCCCTGGGTCGCACATCCGGCAACACCCTCGAGTTCAGGCCTGGTTGATGCGGACGTGGTTGCCGGCGGGGTCGCGGAACGCGCAGTCGCGCACACCCCACGGTTGGTTCGTGGGCTCCTGCGTGACCTCGGCCCCGCTGGCCTGAACCGCGTCGAACGTCTCGTCGAGGTTCGGCGTCGTCAACACGATGGTGGCGTAGGTCCCCTTGGCCATCATTTCGGCGATGGTGCTGCGCTCCTCGTCGGTGATGCCCGGGTCGGCCGCGGGCGGGCTCAGCACGATCGACGGAGCCGTGGTTCCGGCCGGCGCGACCGTGATCCAGCGCATGGTGCCCTGACCAACGTCGGTGAGGACGTCGAAGCCGAGGACGTCGCGATAGAAGGCGAGCGAGGCCTCCGGGTCGGTGTGGGGAAGGAACGTGTGGTGAATGGTGATGTCCATGCCGCAGACGCTAGTTGGGCGTCTCCGGCTGCGCTTCTCGATTCCTGATCGGTCTGGTGACGGCCTTGGTGACGCAGGAAGGCAACTCCCCGGCAGACTCCTCTGCCATCGCGCGATAGGTGCTGGGCGGCATCCCGACGAGCTCGGTGAATCGGGTGCTGAACGTTCCCAGTGACGAGAAGCCCACGGTGAAGCAGACATCGGTGACGCTGAGGTCACCGCGTCGGAAGAGCGCCATGGCCCGTTCGATCCGCCGAGTCATGAGGTAGCTGTAGGGCGACTCGCCGTAGGCAGCCTTGAACGACCGGCTGAGGTGGCCGGACGACATGTGCACGTCCCGTGCCAGGGCGTCGACGTTGAGCGGCAGCGCGAACTCACGGTCCATCCGATCGCGCACG
Source organism: Knoellia pratensis (assembly GCF_042666395.1). NCBI lineage: Bacteria > Bacillati > Actinomycetota > Actinomycetes > Micrococcales > Intrasporangiaceae > Knoellia > Knoellia pratensis. Next base: position 458,238 of record NZ_JBHTDJ010000004.1, read on the forward strand.
CGCCGGAGCAGCACGAGGTCGCGCAACCTGTCCTCCGACGCCGAATTCCCACTCACACCTGCGATCTTGCTACGGCTGGCGGACTTGGCGCACCCCACTCCCCCATGGTCTCCGACTCGGGTGAGCGCTAGCCTCAGTGGATGGGGACGAGCTTCTCAGCCATCACAGACGACGAATTCCGCTGTGCCGCAGCCCTTTTGGTGGATTTCAACACGGAGTATGACGACCCGTCGCCGGAGCCGACGTGGCTCGCTGGTCACCTTTCAGACCTCGTGCGCGGCGGCGACACGAGTGTCCTGCTCACCGGTGCACCGCCCATCGGCCTGGCGATCCTGAGGTTCCGCACCGCGACGTGGGCGGTCGAGAAGGAGGCGTATCTCGCCGAGTTCTACGTCGCTCCTGCCCAGCGTGGCCATGGCATCGGCCGTCAGTTCCTCACCGAGGTCCTCGAGCATGCCCGTGAGCGCGGAGCCATCTACGTCGACCTGAACACTTCGGAGGACGACGAAGCTGCCCGTCATCTCTACGAGGCCTTCGGCTTCGACTGTCACGAGGGACGTGGCGAGGGCCCGCTCGCCATCTACTACGAACGCGACCTCTGAGTTCTGACCGAACGAATTTGCCTGCCACTCCCCCATGTGAGACCTTCGGATCAGAGCCTTTGATGAGGCTTCCGGACGAGGGGCGCCGTACCCGGCACGCGACAAGACGGCCCACAGGAGTGACTCGTCATGTCGTGGATCGTTCTCGTGCTGTCCGGTGTCCTGGAGGCGGTGTGGGCCACAGCTCTCGGCCGCTCCGAAGGCCTCAGCCGGCTCTGGCCCGCCGTCACCTTCGCCGCCGCTCTCGGGTTGAGCATGGCCGGCCTCGCCTTCGCCATGCGTGACCTTCCGGTCGGGACGGCGTATGCCGTGTGGGTCGGCATTGGTGCCGTCCTCACCGTGGGGTTCGCCATGGTGACCGGGCAGGAGCCCGCTTCGGCCGTGCGCCTCGTCCTCGTCGGCATGATCGTCACGGGTGTCGTGGGTCTCAAGCTGACCCACTGACCCATGCCTGACAGTGCTGGGTCAGCCCGGAGTTCTCAGTGTCTCGATGGCGCACCGGGGCCCATGGGCACGCGCCAGACGACGGTCGCCGGTGAGGAGTGCGGCGCCCCATGCCTCGGCCAGGGCCACGTACACCGCGTCATAGGGCGTGAGACTGTCTCGCAACTCCCAGCAACGAGCCAACAAGGGCCCATGGATCGCGCGCAGCAGCGGGAACTCACCCAAGTCCTCCATGGCGAGAGCCGCCCTGCGATGGCCCAACAGGCCCGCACGATGCTGTCGGCGGAGCACCGAAGCGACCTCAAGGTCGACCAGTTCCGGGGCGGTCAGTTCTTCGTCGCGCAACCGGGCCCGGGCGGCCTCGCCGTGAGGTCCGTCATCTGCGAGAGCGACGACGAGCACGCTGGCATCAACGACGAGCACGGTCCCCCCGGAGAGCCGTGACCGCGTCGGCGAGCGGGAGCGACCCACCAGATCGCTCGCCGACCCTGTCGAGGACCTCGGTGAGCGTGGGCCGGCTGGCCTCCGCGATCAAGCGAGAGCGCAAGTACTCCTGCAACGACTGGTGGGCGGCCGCCGCACGTTGGCGCAGCACCGCGTGGGTGTCCTCAGGCACATCCTTGATCTGAATGCTCGGCATGGCGCCATTATGGCGCCAGTTCTTTGGGTCGGCAATCCACTTCACGGGAAGGCACTCAGCCTCGACGGCGCGACAGCTTCGTCACCTCGACCTCGTAGCGGCTCGCCGCCCCACCCGGTGTGCGGAAGAAGCGCCGCCGCAGGGCACCGGTGGCGTGTACATGGTCGCCGTCGGCCACCCGCTCGGCAGACCGACGCGTGGCAGAGGACCAACACGCCAGGTCAATGGTGTCGACCGGCCCACCCTTCGGCCGGGCCACGACGAGCCGCAACGTCACCAACTGATCACCGCTGGGCAGCTCCCGAAGCTCAGGCTCCCCACTCACTCGACCCGACAGTTCGACAGCGTTGAGCGACGTCTCCGTCGGCTCACCGGTCTTGCTCGCCATGTTGCACTCCCTGTTCACGCCGCACGCGGCACCGATGTCTGGTGCCAGCGTGCGTCGGCGCGCTCAGGGGCCGCCAGCCACGGCGGGTGATCTGTGGACAACGACCCACCGATCACCCGCCTGTGGACAGACTCATCGCCTCACTGGAGCGTCAGTGCGTACACCTCGAAGCGTGGGTCGTTCGGCAGGGTGATCGACTGCAGCTGCTTGCCGCCGTCGGTCGCGCCACCCGCCGCGAACAGCTGCACCGGAGGTCCGTCGACACCCGATCCGCCCTTGATTCGGTGATCCATGGCGATCGCCACCGTGTTGCCGTTGTGACCACTACCAGCGGCCCAGTCCGTCAGCGACACAGGCACATTCGCCACCGAACCATCCGTGTACGTCACGCGCAACGAGGTCGAGACATCTCCGTTGTGCGTGGCTCCGATGAGTCGCAACTGGGACCGAGAGCCGGCCGGAACGAGCAACGTCTGACCCCGAGCCTCGACAAAGTTAGGCGTCGTCCCGAGAGCCGAGGGGACGGCATACGCCACTCCGTCGTGGACCCACGAACCGGCGGCCGGCAGCAGCGCGCCGTCGAAGGCCCAACCGCTCCCGTCGAAGTTGCCCTCGGTGCTGGCTGCCACCGTCGCCGTCCCGTCGTGGTTCCGTTCGGCGCCCAGGTCGACGGCGCACGGCGCCGCAGCCCCGGCACACGACAGCGGCTCCTTGAGAGTCACCTTCAGGGTGCGAACGACATCGGGCACGCCCGGCGCCGAGGCAGTGACGACGACCTCGTGGTCGCCCGCTCCCGCCCCAGCTGGCAGTCCCAAAGTCACCGGCACCGAGGCCGACGCAGGAACACCGTTGCTCTTGAGGACCACGTCGGTGCTGGCCTTCGTGGCCGTCCAACCCTCCGGCACGGCCACGGTCACCCGTGTCGGCAGACTCTTCTGCGCCTGCCCGAGCAGATCAACGACGAACTTGCCCGACGTCGAATCGGTCCCGAGGACAAGCGGATTGGGCCTCACCGTCATGCTGAGACTCACCTTGGACGAACCCTTGGAGGTCGACACGGTCGGCGGGACATCGGACGGACGCGTGCCCCAGGAGCTGGGGGTGTCGCCGACAACGTGCTGGAGCGAACCGCCGGATCGCAGTGCGTCCCAACCGATCCAGCTCTTCGTCGAACGCGACCCGTTGACATTCAGGGACTGCACGTAGCGACGGTCGTCCGAGACACCCGGCGCCGTGATGGTGAGGTGTCCACCTTGTCGTGCGGTGCCGGTCTCCGGGCGGGCCACGGTGATGTCGGTGCGCTCGAACTGCGGTGTGGAGACGACGAAGTAGTTCGCTCCACTCATCGGCGGGTGGATGCCCCAGGAGGACATGACGTACCAGGCCGACATCGTGCCGAGGTCGTCGTTGCCGGTCATCCCGTCCGGTCCGGGATTGAACAGTGTGTATGCCGCCCGCGTCACCGTTGCCGTCTTGGCCGGCTCCCGCACCCACGCATACATGTAGGGCGCGAGGAGGTCGGGCTCGTTGTTCGGGTTGTACGTCGGCTTGGAGTAGTAGGCGTAGGTCGCCTCGATCCAGTCGTTGCGCACCGTCCCCTCGGGGTCGGTCAGCAGCTTGTCGTAGGCGAAGAAGTCGTCGAGCCGCTGCGCTGCCTTGTCCTCGCCACCCAGGAGCTTGACGAGGTCTGCCGGATCCTGCGGCACGAGCCACTGGTACTGGTACGCCCCGCCCTCGTGGAACGCGTGCGACGCCTCCACCGGGTCGTAGGGGTCGAGCCAGCTGCCGTCCTCGAGTCGCGGACGGAAGGTGCCCGTGGTCGCGTCGAAGAGGTTGCGGTAGCTGCGGCCGCGCTCGTCGAACATCGCCGCGTCAGCGGTCTTCCCCAGGCCCTTGGCCATCTGCGCCAGGGACGCGTCAGCAGCCGCATACTCCAGCGTTGCCGACGCGGGGTGGACACAGTCGTTGTCGCCACCGTGGTGCACGCAGTCGGTGCCGAGCTCGAGCCCGAACGGGATGTAGCCGAGCTTCTCGTAGTAGTGCTGCCCACTGCGCCCGTTGAACTGACTGTCGACCGGCGGTCGCTCGGTGGCGTTCTGCCTGAGCAAGGCATAGGCCTCGGTTTCGTGCCCCGCGAGGAAGCCCTTCGACCAGCCCTCGACGAGGAACGGTGTCACGGGGTCGCCGGTCATGATGTTGGTCTCGCTGTTGGCCAGGGCCCACCGTGGCAGCCAGCCGCCCTCACGCCCGATGGCGAGGATCGACAAGTAGGAGTCACGTGCGACATCGGGCTCGAGGATCTCGAGCAACTGGTTCTGCGGCCGATAGGTGTCCCACAGCGAGAAGTTCTGGCGCGCCGTCCACCCGTCGCTGGTGTGCACCTTGCCGTCCCAGCCGAAGTACTTGCCGTCGACGTCCTCGGCGAGGTTGGGGTGGAGCAGCGCGTGGTAGAGCGCGGAGTAGTAGGCCGTGCGTCGAGCCGTCGTCCCACCCGTGATCCGCGCCTTGCCGAGCTGTTCCTCCCAGCGCTGCGTCAGCGCGGTGCGGGTCGCGTCGAAGTCGAACGATGTCCCCGTCTCGGCCGCGAGGTTGGCGCGGGCGCCCGGGACGCCGGTATAGCTCAGCCCGACCTTGAGGGTGCTGGTGGTCGTGCCGGCGGGGAACGTCACCCAGGCACCGTTGCCTCCGCGCTCGGTCGAGGCATCGCGAGCGCCCGGGGTGCGCGTCGAGCCCGTCCACGTTCCGAAGCTCTCGAACGGCGCGTCGAACTGGGCCGAGAAGTAGATCGTGTGCTCGTCCTTGCCGGCACAGAAGTTGCCGTTGTGGATGCGCCCCTCGATCGTGCGGTCACCCACGACGTGAATCTCGGAGTCGAAGACCGTGCTGTTGGCCTTGGCCGTGTTGAAGAGCACGTTGGCCTGCTGGCCCGTCGGGAAGGTGTAGCGCTGCCAACCCGTGCGGTCGGTCGCCGTCAGTTCGGCGTCGATGTCGTACTTCGTGAGCCCCACCCGGTAGTACCCCGGTGTCGCCTCCTCGTCGTCGTGGGTGAAACCGCTCCGGTATGCCGCGGTGTCGGTCGACGTGACCGCTCCCGTGGTCGGCATGACCGGGAGTTCACCGACCACTGGACATCCGACACCCGACAGGTGCGTCTGGCTGAAGCCGTGGATGAAGGACTGTGAATAGTCGTAGCCGCCCTCCCCCCCGGTGTCCGGGCTGACCTGGACCATCCCGAACGGCGCGCTGGCGCCGGGGAACGTGTTGCCGTTGTCCTGGGTGCCGATGAAGGGGTTCACCTCGGACGTGAGCGGTGTGGCCGCCTGCGCGGCGGGCAGCCCTCCCGATCCGGTGCTCGGCGCGGCGATGCCGAGAGCAAGGACGAGGCTGCCGACAAGAGTTGCGGCGGGCCGGGACAGTGTGCGGCGCATTGGATGCTCCTTGTGGGGCGACGGTGATCCACGAGCGGGTGAGGCTTCACCATCTCGGCCGCGCATGAGTGGGTCAATCGGAAGGTCCTGCCTTGTCCACTCAGGTCAGGCGACCGGACAGGTCGAAGGGTCCGCGTGAGGTCGTTGCTCTCGTGGAACACTGCTGACCATGAATGACCGTCTCGAGAACGGCGCACTCGCAGCCCTCCTCGTCCTCACCCTGATCCTCGTGGGCTTCTCGTTGCGCAGCCGGACACCCGAGGCATCCGCCCCTGCGGGTCCGGGGACGTCCGCGTCGCCAACGGCCGGACCGACGCCTTCGAGGTCCGCGCCCTCATCGTCCCCGACCTCATCGTCCGACTCGGTCGTCTTCCTGGGTGACTCCGTGGCGGAGGGCAAGAGCGCGACAGCCCCGGCGAAGCGTTGGACGAGGATCGTCGCGGCCGAGCTGGGCCTCACGGAGGTCAACCTCGGACATGCCCGCACCGGCTACATCAGGATGGGGCCCGAGGGTTCCTGCGGTGAGGCGGCGTGCCCCAACTTCGAAGGGGTCGCGGCCGAGGTGGCCAGGGCCAAGCCCAAGACGATCGTCGTCACCGGCGGCGGAAACGACTCTGGCCTTCCGGCAGACGAGTTCGCCCAAGCCGTGACGGACACCCTGGCCGATCTCAAGAAGGCTGCGCCCGGGGCCACGATCTACGTCGTCAACCCGTGGTGGGACCTGCGCCCCGTGCCGCGCTCACTGACCGAGCAGACGTCGGCTGTCCAAGCCGCTGCGATGAGGGCCGATGTCGTCTACCTCGACACCAAGCAGCCGCTCGTCGACAAGCCAGACCTCATGGTGGCCAGCGGCACCAACCCCAACGACGCTGGTCACGCGATTCTCGCCAAGGCGGTCGCCGACGCCATCACACGGTCGGGCTGACAGGCACGACGCCACCCTCTAGTGTTGACGGGACGACCGCCGGGTACTGCCCGGTCAAGCGCAGGGGGCGCGGTGGACGCGCCCAGAGAGCGAACCTCGATCATGCAACGGAGACGACTGTCGCGAGCCGCGACAGGGTTGGCTGCCACAGCGGCTGCCGTTGCGCTGACCTTTGGCGTCGCGTCAGCCGAGCCGATCCTCCCGCCCATCACCGTGCTGCCGGTCGAGACCACACCGCCCCCACCCCCCGAGACGACGCCTCCACCGCCGCCCGAGACGACGACGCCTCCTCCGGTCACCACGACACCGCCGCCGACCACCAAGCCTCCAGGCTCGACAACACCCCCGGCGCCCCCGACACCGCCCAAGCCCAAGCCGACGACGCCGCGCCTGCCGTGGCAGCCGCCGAATCCGGGCGAGTCCGATGACGGCCCCCGCTCCTTCGACCCGGACACGTTGTTGACCACGGCTGACCTCGCCAAGCAGATCGACGCCGCCGACCAGATCTGGGCCCAGATCACCGCTTCCAACACCGGACTGTCCATCGCGCTCAAGGAGCTGCAAGGTGTGGCAACCCAGTCCAACGCACTCCTGGAGTCGTTGACGGAGGCGCGAGCCGCCGAGCAGGCAGCCACCGACTCCGCAACCCAGGCCAAGATCGAGCTCGGCGTCCTCCAGGGGCGCCTGGCGCGGTCGCGCGCCATCGTGCGCGAGTGGGCCTTCCAGGCCTACGCCGAGGGCGGCACGGGTGGCGAGATGCTCTCGATGCTCGACGCCATGCGCGCCGAAGAAGCCGACGTGGGTGACCCGCTCGGCGACCTCTCCTACCTCACCGACCAGCGCGTTCGAGCCGTCGACGAGGTGCGGACCCTGACCGCCCGCCAGAACCAGCTGACGTCCAGTCGTGCGGCGGCTCAGAAGGCCGCCACCGACGCCGCCGCCAGGATCGTCACCGAGAAGGCCGCCCTCGACGTCCTCGTCAAGTCGCAGCAGGCCAAGCTGACGCTCCTGCAGAAGACGCAGGCCGCCGAGGTCGCCAAGGCCGGCCCGATCGCGGCCTACCTCGTGGGCATCCAGACACCCGAGGCCAAGGCTGCCTACGCGAAGTTGCAGAAGGTCCTCGGGTCGTCGTTGGCCACGGCAGGTGTCGGCAAGCCGTGCAGCACGGCCAGCAACGCCTACCCCAACGGCATGTTCCCTGCGTCGGCGCTCTGCCCCCTGTGGCAGGCCCCCGGAGAGATGCTCTCGCCACGTGCCGCCGCCGCATTCAACGCGATGAGCCAGGCCTACGCCCGGCAGACCGGCAGCCCAATCTGTGTCACCGACTCGTACCGCTCGCTGAGCCAGCAATACATCACCAAGGCCAAGCGTGGACGCTTCGCTGCCCGTCCCGGCACGAGTCGTCACGGCCTTGGCATGGCGCTCGACCTCTGCGGTGGCATCAACAACTTCGGCTCACCCGCCCACATGTGGATGAAGCAGAATGCCCCGCTCTACGGCTGGTTCCACCCGAGTTGGGCAGGTCCCTCCGGTGCCACACCGGAGCCGTGGCACTGGGAGTTCGCAGGCTGAGTAGACATACTCGCCCCACACCCCGGGCGGGTGTGGGAAGGTTCGGCTCATGACGACGCAGTCGGCCGTGGCCGCGACCGGGGACTACACCGAAACAGCCAAATACCAGCGTCCTTGGTACTGGTACGACTGGGCCAACTCGGCGTTCGTGACCACAACGGCGACCGTCCTCTTCGGCCCCTACCTCACGGCGATCGCCACCGAGGCGGCCTGTCCCGGACTGGCCGAAGGCGCCGACTGCAGCACCGACCTCAACGTCCTGGGTCTGCCGATCGACCCGGGGTCGCTGCACCCCTACACCGTCGGGTTGTCGACCTTCGTCGGAGCCGTACTCCTCATCTTCGTGGGCGCCATCGCCGACCGGACCAAGCGACCGGCGCGGCTCATGGCGCTCTTCGCCGGCATCGGATCGGTCGCCGCGTCCCTGATGTTCTTCGTCAAAGGCACCAATTGGCAGCTGGGCGTTCTGCTGCTGATGATCGCGAGCATCGCGCTCGGTGCCTCCCTCGTGGTCTACGACGCGATCCTCGTCCGGATCGCGTCACCGGATGATCGCGACAAGGTCTCCTCGCGTGGATGGGCGCTGGGCTACCTCGGCGGCGGACTGCTGCTCGCGGTCAACTTCCTCATGCTCAGCAACGAGGACACGTTCGGTGGGACAGGGTCGACGGTGCGCCTCAGCATGCTCATGGCCGGACTGTGGTGGGGGCTCTTCACCCTCATCCCCGTCATCGGAATGTGGCAGATGCGCGGTGTCGCACGTCCGGTTGTCGCGGCTCAGGCCGGTGTCGTCGGTGGCACCTTCCGTCAGCTGAAGGACACCTTCAAGCACGTCCGCATGCTGCGTCAGACGATGCTCTTCCTCATCGCCTACATGTTCTTCAACGACGGGATTCAGACCGTCATCGGCCAGTCCAGCCTCTATGGCACCGCCGAGTTGGGCTTCTCCGAGACGACGATGCTCACGCTCTTCCTCATGGTGCAGTTCGTGGCCTTCGGTGGTGCCCTCATCTTCGGCCGCATCGCTCGCACCCAGGGCGCTTGGCGCACGGTCCTGGCGGGTATCTGCATGTGGGTGCTCGTGATCGTGGCGGCCTATTTCGTCCCGGAGCGAGCCACGGGCGCCCTCTTTGGTCTGGGCGTCGGCATCGGCCTCGTCCTGGGTGGCACCCAGGCGTTGAGCCGCTCGATGTACTCCCAACTCGTTCCCCGCGACCGGGAGGCTGAGTTCTTCAGCCTCTACCAAGCGCTGGAGCGCGGCACGAGCTGGTTCGGGGCCGTCATCTTCGGTGTGGTGCACCAACTGACCGATTCCTACCGTCCGGCCATTCTCGCCCTCATCGTCTTCTTCGTCGTCGGTGGCGCGCTCCTGGCCAAGGTCGACATGCGTCGCGGCATCCAAGAGGCCGGCAACGATGTGCCAGCGGTGGTCTAGATCCGCTAGACTGATCTGTCGCGCCGTTAGGGCGTGATTCCGGTCACAGGGGGAGCTGCGCCCAAGCACGGGCGGCAGCGACGTCATCGCTGTTCTCGGAACAACGGCGGTGCCTCAGCCGTTTCATCTGTGACACCCGACGCGGCACCCATCCGTCGGGATCCACGAATTCGTTGGGAGATACCCATGGCAGAACGCAGCCTGCGCGGCAGCCGACTCGGCGCCCTCAGCATGGAGACGGACGAGAACGTCGTCCCGAGCGAGCGTCAGATCACCACGTACCTGTGCCCGCAGGGACACCGCATCGAGCTTCCGTTCTCGATCGAGGCAGAGATTCCCGCCACCTGGGAGTGCCGCTGCGGCGAGGACGCCAAGCTTCAGGGCGGCGGCCCCGAGCCCGAGCCCAAGCCGGTCAAGCCGGCTCGTACCCACTGGGACATGCTGCTCGAGCGTCGCTCCATCCCCGAGCTCGAGGAACTCCTTGAGGAGCGTCTCCTGCTCCTTCGCGCCTCCCGTGGCGAGAAGCCGGGCAAGAAGAAGTCGGCCTGAGGGTCACTCCCCACTCAACGCCGTATGCCGTGTGCCCGTTTGGGCACACGGCATACGTGCGTTCGCGGTCCCATTGCGTGCGCACTGCCGAGCGGGTATGCCGGGTGGCTCAGTCGACGACTTCGCCGCGGATCGTGCCTCGCGCGCCGGGGGACGGCTGACCGTCCGCGCCTGACGGGAAGGGCATCCGCACCAGCACACGGCTCGCAACGAAGGCCTCGAGGATGCGACGCGCGAAAACCCGGGTGAACGAGAGCACGAAGAAGAGCCCGATGATGTCGCTGACGAATCCGGGAAGCAGCAGGAACGCGCCGCCAATGAGGACGAGCACCCCGTCGGCGATCTCCTTGCTGGGCATGCGGCCGGTCTGCGAGGCCTCCCGCAGCGCCTTCCAGGTCCGTGCACCCTCGCGGCGCACGAGCCACGTGCCGAGGACGGTGAGGAGCAAGAGCGCGAGGATCGTCCAGCCCAGGCCGATGGTCTTGCCCACGGCAATGAGGACGGCGATCTCGATGATCGGGGTCAGGATGAGGCCGACCAGGACGAACACGAGCCAACGAGGACGCTTCTGACGGCGCGCATAAGGGGTGGAGCCGATCGGGTGTGTCACAACTTGTGCCAACGAGCGCGGCCCGTCAGCCGTTCCCTCACCTGGTCGACGCGACGCTGCACTCCCCAGACCGTGATCCGGGTCAGGGACTCCCGCACGATGCTCTGGTCCATCTTGGACTCGCCGTGCTCGCGCTCGACGAAGGTGATCGGGACCTCGACGACCACGAGGCCGGCCTGGACGGCCCGACGGGTGAGGTCAACCTGGAAGCAGTAGCCGGCGGACTCGACGCTGGCGAGATCGAGCTGCCGCAGTGCCTCGGACCGGTAGACGCGGTAGCCAGCCGTCGCATCGTTGACCCGCATGCCGAGCACGAGGCGCGTGTAGATGTTGCCGCCCACGCTGAGGACCTTGCGGTGCGCTGGCCAGTTGACGACCTCGCCACCGGGGACCCACCGCGATCCGATGACGAGGTCAGCCTGCTCGGCTGCCTCGAGCATCCGTCGCAGGTCCTCGGGTCGGTGCGATCCGTCCGCATCCATCTCGACGAGCGCGTCGTAGCCGCGATCGAGGGCCCACGCAAAACCGTGGAGGTATGCCGCCCCGAGACCTTCCTTGCCAGCTCGGTGCAGGACGTGGACCTGGTCGTCGGCCTCGGCGAGTTCGTCCGCGAGCGCGCCGGTGCCGTCGGGCGAGTTGTCGTCAAGGACGCAGACGTCGATCTCGGGGACGGCACGCCGAACCCGCCCGACGATTGTCGGGAGGTTCTCGCGCTCGTTGTAGGTCGGGATGAGCACGACAACGCGGTCGAGAGGGGGACGCTCAGTCAACGTGGTCCTTCGTGGGTGGTGCCGAAACAAGTCGCTCGACCCTATCCCGTCGACTGCCCAGGCCAACCGCAACGACGAGAGCGATGAGCGCCACAGTGGCGAGTCGCTCGGGCCACGGGCCGAGCTGGTCCGCCAGGGTGCGATCGCTGCGGATGGCCACGGAGCCGATCCGCTGCTCGGCGGTGAACAGCCCGGTCTTGCCGGTGACGGATCCGTCGGGCGCGATGAAGCCGGACACGCCGACGGTCGACACGTGGGCCACGGAGCGACCGTGCTCGATGGCCCGGATGCGCGAGATCGCGAACTGCTGCTCCGACTCGGCGGTGTAGCCGAACGTCGCGTTGTTGGTCTGGACGAGCAGGAGGCTCGCGTCCTTGCCGGGTTGGGTCACGGAGTCACGCATGAGGTCGTCGTACGCCACTTCGAAGCAGATCGTCGGCAGCGCCCAGTAGGCGCCGGAGGCCGCGTCGACCTGGAAGGCGCCCAGGACCTTGCCCTGCGCGAAGTCCTTGGTGACGAGGTCGACCTTGTCGCTGAAGTTGCGGAAGAAGGAGCGGTAGGGGATGTATTCGGCGAAGGGCACCGGATGGTTCTTGACGTAGCGCCCGGGCTCCCCTCCCCCGGGCTGGTAGAACAGCGAGACGTTGGAGACCTTGGGCGCCGGCTCCTGGAGCACTGCTCCGACGATGACGGGCACGCCGACCGAAGCGACGGCGCGCTGCACCTGAGCTGCGGCGTCAGCGTTGCGGATCGGGTCGATGTCGGAGGCGTTCTCGGGCCATACGACGAGGCTGAGTGGTCCGGGTACCCGCTCGCCCAGGTCCGTCTTCGCCGTCTCCGCCAGGAGTTCCGTCCCCCGCACGTGGTTGTCGAGGACGGCGCGACGCTCGGCATTGAAGTCGAGCCCGGGATGCGGCACGTTGCCCTGCACGAGGCCGACAGTCACCCGCCGCCCGTCGACCGATGGAACGAGCAGGACGCCAATGACGGCAACGAATCCGACCGTCAGCGCGAGCTGAAGGCCCGCAAACCTCCAGTTGTCGCGCATGGCCATGGCTGCCATGAGGAGTTCGGCGCCGACGAGGGCCACGGCGAACGTCACGCCGGGCGCCCCCAGGAACTGCGCCACGTTGGCGAGCGGGCTGTCGGCCTGGCTGAATGCGAGTCGGGCCCAGGGGAATCCACCGAAGGGCGTCGTCCCACGGGCGAGCTCTTGCGCGACCCAGGCGAGCGGGATCACGGCATACACGGCGTCTCCCCACCGCGGACGGAGTCGCTGGCCGACGAACCCGACCACCGCGCACATGACGCCGAAGTACAGCGCCTCGAGGGTGGCCAAGGCCCCCCAGGGCAGCTTGCCGACATAGACCCCGGACCACGACAGGACGGGGACGAAGAACGCCCAGCCGGCCACGACGCCGAGACCGAAACCGCGCCGGGCGCCGACGTCGAGCGTCACGGCTCCGAGGAGCGCTACGGCGGCCGGCGCGAGCCACCAGAGGTTGTGTTCCGGGAAGGCCAGCCACAGCAGGATCCCGGCGAGCATCGCACCGACGAGGCGCACGGCATACGGGATCTTGGGCGGCACGCAGCCACCGTAGGTCACCAACCTCAGCTCGGCGGCACCACCACGACACCGCGGGCCGTCGTGGCGACGATCGGCGGGTCGAGGACGTCGGCGGCGGACTCGCCCCGCTCGGGATTGCCCCGGGTCACGACGCGGACGACGAATTCCATCTCACGGCTACGGGTGCCCACCCGCACGAGGGTGGCCTCGATCTCGATGCAGTCGCCGGCGCGCACGGGAGCGAGGAACTGCACGTCGCTGTAGGACGCAAAGAGCCCCTCGTCACCGTCGGTGACGATGCACATCTCGGTGGCGACGTCACCGAAGGCAGCCAGGGAGTAGGCGCCGTCGACGAGGTTGCCGGCGTAGTGGGCGTGGCTGTAGGGCACGTAGCGACGGTGGAGGACGGTGGTCCCTCGTGGAGACGCAGCGGTGGTGTCATTCATGTCTTCAGGCTCCCTTGGCTTGGCGGTCGGCGTCTCGCTGAGGGACGAGGGCGTGGATGAGATAGCTCGCGACCTCACCGGGTGTCGTGCCGCGGCCGAAGATCCGGTCCACGCCGAGCGAACCGGCCGAACCCTCCTCGAACCGGGGGCCTCCGACGACGAGCAGCGGCACCTTGCCGGCCGGGAAGGCCTCGCGGAAGGCGGCCGACATCGCGGTCGTGTTGTGGATGTGCGCGTCGCGCTGGGTGACGACCTGGCTCACGAGGACGGCGTCGGCCCTGGCCTCGCGGGCGCGCTCGACGAGCTCGGGGATGAGGACCTGGGCGCCAAGGTTCACGACGGTGATCTCGCGGTGGTACTCGAGGCCCTTCTCCCCCGCGAAGCCCTTGATGTTGAGGATCGCGTCGATGCCCACGGTGTGGGCGTCGGTGCCGATGCACGCGCCGACGACGACGAGCTTGCGTCGCAGGTGCTTCTTGATCGCGGTGTTGATCTCCTTGCCGGACAGCAACGGGAACTCGCGCTCGACGACCTCGACGAGGTGCGGTTCGACGAGGTGCTTGACCGACCCGTAGACGACGAAGAAGGTGAACCCGTCGCCGATCGCCTTGCTGTGCACGACGATGGCCGGCTCGATGCCCATCTTGCCGGCGAGCTGGAGGGCGGCGCCCTCCGCGCGCTTGCTGCTGGCCATCGGGAGGGTGAAGGAGACCTGGACCATGCCGTCGCCGGTCTGGTCGCCGTAGGGACGGATGACCGAGGGCGTCGAGTCGGTCGATGCCTCAGGGGTCGGGACCTTGGACACGCTCATCGGGTGGCGCCCGTCTCGAGAAGGGTGATGGCCGGGTTGTCGTAGCCGGCGGCGCGCACGATGACACCGTCGAGCCCCTTGCCAGCCGTTGCGGGGCGCTTCATCTCGCCGAAGGTCCCGTCGGCGATGGCCTCCAGAAGGGGCGCGCGACTGGGCTCGTCGGTGATCTGCTGGAGCAGGTCGATCGCCTCCCCCAGGACGTGGCGGGCCCGCGTCTGGATGAACCCGTCGCGCGGCGGGTGGAAGTCCTCGGTCAGTCCGCCTGCCGCGTTGAGGACGTAGCGGACGTTCTGCAGGGCGATGTCGCGGTCCGAGATCCAGGGCGTGACGACGGCCTCGGTCATCATCCCGACGAGCAGGATCCCCTGTCCGGTGAGAGCGCCGACGAGGTTGAAGAAGCCGTCGAGCAGGTTGCCCTTGAAGACGTCACCGGTCATGTGCTTGGTCGGCGGCATCCACTTCAGCGGCGCGTCCGGGAAGAGGGTCCGGGCGAGGAGCGCGTGGGCCAGCTCCATCCGGAACGAGTCGTGCAGGTCGGGGTTGATCTCGAACGCGTGCCCGAGGCCGAGCTGCCAGTCCTCGAGCCCGGCCTCCTTGGCGAAGTACTCGTTGAGCAGCTGGCTCACGGTCACCGTGTGCGCGGCCTCAACGGCGTCACTCGTCGTGAGGTAGTTGTCCTCACCGGTGTTGATGATGATGCCGGCGCGCGCGTGCACCTGACGCGAAAACCGTTGGTCCACAAAGGTTCTGATCGGGTTGATGTCGCGGAAGAGGATGCCGTACATCGAGTCGTTGAGCATCATGTCGAGCCGCTCCATGCCCGCGAGCGCCGCGATCTCGGGCATGCACAAACCGGACGCGTAGTTGGTCAGTCGGATGTAGCGGCCGACCTCCTTGCTCGTCTCGTCGAGCGCGGCCCGCATGAGCCGGAAGTTCTCCTGGGTGGCGTACGTCCCGGCATACCCCTCGCGGGTTGCGCCCTCGGGGACGTAGTCGAGCAGGCTCTGTCCGGTGGAACGGATGACGGCGATGACGTCGGCGCCCTCGCGCGCGGCCGCCTGCGCCTGCGGGATGTCCTCGTAGATGTCGCCGGTGGCGACGATGAGATAGATCCAGGGCCGCTGCTTCGGGTCACCGTGTCGCTTGATGAGCCGGTCACGTGCGGCGCGTTGCTTGTCAATCGTGCGTATGCCGCCCGCCACCGCTTGTCGGGACTGCTTGGCTGCCGCTGTGGCGACCTTGCCTTCGGGGATGCGGAACTCGACCGAGCGGCTGCTCGCCATCTGGGCCAGCGTCAACAGGTCGGGCGCAGCCCCGCGTCGGAGGGCGTCCCAGACCGGCAGGGTCACGCCGTGTTCGAGGCCCGCGCTCTCGCGGACAGCGTCGACGAGGTGGTTGACCCACGGGACGCGTTCGTGGTCAGCACCGGAGAGTCCGGCGAGGCGCAGCGTGGCGCGCTCGACCGAGACGGTCGTGTGCTTGTTGGCGATGTCGACGACCGGTTTGCCGACCTTGCGGGCGAGGGCGCGGGCACGTCGGACATCGGCTCTGTCGAGCTCGAGCAGCGGGGTCACGCGTGGTCCTCCTGAGTGAGTCGGCCTTCGAACAGGCCTCTGACCGCGGCGTTGCCGCGGATGAGTTCGAGCGCGTATGCCGCGTGCCCGGGGACGTAGCCGTTGCCGACCAGCATGGTCACGTCGGCGGCCAAGCCCTCGGCCCCGAGCGCTGCGGCGGCGAAGTTCGTCGCCATCGAGAAGAAGATGACCGTGCCACCCTCGGACGTCGCGAGGATGGCTGGCTGCTCACACCCGGTGACATCGACACAGACGACGGTGAGGTCGGCCGGACCGCCGACGGTCGCGAGCGCCTCGGTGAGCCCGAGCGGGTTGCGGGCGTCGGCGATGACGACGTGAGTCGCGAGGCCGGTGCCGTCAAGGAGATCGGCCTCGGCCTGGTCGCGCACGACCGCCACCCGGCGCGTGGCGCCGGCATCGGCAGCAGCGACGAGCGAAAGCGAACCGGACTTGCCCGCTCCCCCGAGCACGACAACGGACGGACCGTCGACGGAGGGCGACGTGTCAGCGGAACGAGAGCGGGCGGCATACCCCTTGACTGTCCGGGAGACGAGCGCCGGTGCGCCGCAGACATCCATGACCATCAGCGCAAGCTCGGGCGACAGGTCGTCAGGCAGGGTGGCGGCGATCGAGCGGCCGAAGAGGATCGCGTGACCCTGCGCGGGTACCCGCTCCCCCAGACCGTCCCAGCTCGCCAGGCCGTCCGTGATGGCCAGCGGTGTGAGGGACAGCGACACGAGGGTGGCCACGCGATCGCCGGCGGTGAGTCCCAGCGTCGAGTCGGGACCTACTTCGGCGACCGTGCCGATGAGCATGCCGCCACTGCCGGTGACGGGGTTCTGCATCTTGCCGCGTTCCCCCACGATCGCGAGGACCTCGCTGCGGATGGCGGCACCGTCACCCTCGTGCTTGTCGTGGAGCTGTCGGTAGGACGCAGCATCGAGGTTGAGGGTTTCGATGTCGATGCGGACTTCATCGGGCCAGATCTCAGGGCGGGGATCGAGGACACGCGCGGCCTGAGGCAGCGATTCGCCGACCGGCTCGAGGACTCGATGCACTCCGAACGGGGAGCTTGTCGTGCTCACCTGTGGCGTTCCACGCACGGGAAGTTCTCCTGTCTGACAACACTGGGCAACAAATATTGCGGGATGAAGATGACTTGCGGGTGGTCTGTCCGTATCCTCGCATGCATGACGACAAACATCGAGCAGCCTTACGTCTACCGGCGTCGCGAGCTCGTCGAGCCCGACTGGACCCGTTTCCCCGGGTATCGCCAGGTCACGAAGGACGAATGGGCGAGCGCCCAGTGGCAGCGGGCGCACTGCGTCAAGAACGTTGCCCAGCTGCGCGAGCTCATGGGCGACCTCCTCACGGAGGAGTTCTACGCGGACCTTGAGCGCGACCAGGTCGAGCGGGCCACGATGTCGATGCTCGTCCCCCCGCAGATGATGAACACGATGGTCAGCGAGATGTCGTGGGCCGACGGCTCGATGCCGTCCGCTGGTGCCGCGTTCACGCAGGCGTTCCTCGCCGACCCGGTGCGTCGCTACATGCTTCCCGTCTTCAGCGACCGTCGCTCCGACTGGCCGTCACACCCCTTCGCCGCGCGTGACAGCCTCCACGAGCACGACATGTGGGCGGTCGAGGGCCTGACCCACCGCTACCCCACCAAGGTGCTCGCCGAGATGCTGCCCACGTGCCCGCAGTACTGCGGCCACTGCACGCGCATGGACCTCGTCGGCAACTCGACGGCCCAGATCGTCAAGCTCAAGCTCGCAGGCAAGCCGGTTGACCGCCACGCCGCGATGCTCGACTACCTGCAGCGGACCCCGCAGGTGCGCGACGTCGTTGTCTCCGGGGGCGACGTGGCCAACATGCCGTGGAAGAACCTCGAGGGCTTCCTCGACAAGCTCATGCGGATCGACAACATCAAGGACATCCGCCTCGCGACCAAGGCGCTCATGGGCCTGCCGCAGCACTGGCTGCAGCCGGACGTCGTCGAGGGCGTGGCGCGCGTTTCGGCGCTCGCCCGTTCCCGTGGGGTGTCGCTCGCGATCCACACCCACGTCAACCACGCGCAATCCGTCACTCCCCTGGTCGCTGACGCGTCCAAGGCGATGCTCGAGGCCGGCGTGCGCGACGTCCGCAACCAGGGCGTCCTCATGCGTGGAATCAATGACACGAGCAAGGACCTCCTCGACCTCTGCTTCGCCCTGCAGGACGAAGCCATGATCACGCCGTACTACTTCTACATGTGCGACATGATCCCGTTCTCGGAGCACTGGCGGCTTGCCCTGCACGAGGCGCAGCACCTGCAGCACACGATCATGGGCTACCTCCCCGGGTTCGCGACGCCGCGCATCGTCTGCGATGTCCCGTTCGTCGGCAAACGCTGGGTCCACCAGGTCGACACCTACGACCGGGACAAGGGCATGTCGTTCTGGCGCAAGAACTACCGCACCTCCATCGAGGGCGCGGACGAGCAGGCGCTGTCGCGCGAGTACGTGTACTACGACCCGATCTACACGCTGCCCGAGGTGGGTCAGCAGTGGTGGAACTCCAACACGGATGTCGAGCAGGTGCACGCCGCAGCGCTCGCGGGCGCCGGTGCGAGCCGCGAGGCCTCGGCCCGCGACCTGCTCTGATCAGCTGACATCAAAGGCCTGACCCTCCGCTTGAGGGTCAGGCCTTTGGTGCGTTCAGGACGCTGTCGAGCAACCCGGGAAAGGTCTCGTCGAGCTCCTCGCGGCGCAGTGACACCAGCCGCCCTCGGCCCTGAGGTTCGTTGCGAACGACGCCTGCTTCTCGCAGCACCTTCATCAGGTGCGACTTCGTCGACTTCGGCAGGGCCGGGTTGGTGGCGCCACACTGAGCCATTTCGAGCGGGCCGTCGGCGAGGTCACGGACGATCTGCAGGCGGCTGGGATCGCTCAACGCGAAGAGGACGTCCGTGAGGGCCACGTCCCCCATCGCGGGATGCGGCAGCACCTGGTTTGCGGGCATGGTTCGACAATAGTCGAACCAAATGCTGGACATCGGGAATGCCGGGCGCGAAACCACGGTTCGACAACATTCGAACCGTTGTTTCCGTCCGAGAGGCCCGTCATGAGCGCGACCAGCAGCATCCAGACCCGCGGTGAGGCGACCACCGAGCCGGCGGCGACGCACCCTGAGAGGGCGGGATCCCGCCGACTGGGCCGTGGCCCCGGCTTCGCTCTCGCGCTGACCTCGGTCGTTGCCCTGATGGTCGGTGCGAGCGCGCCGTCGCCTTTCTATCCGGTGTTGCAGGCCGAGCTCGGCTTCTCTGCGGGCACGATGACGACGATCTTCGGGGTCTACGCCCTGGCGTTGCTCGCCACCCTCCTTGTCACCGGGTCGCTTTCCGACCACATCGGCCGTCGACCGGTGCTCGCCGCCGGGTTCGTGGTTCTCGCAGCGAGCATGGTCGGCTTCTGGCACGCCGACAGCGTCACGACGCTCCTCATCTCCCGTGCAGTCCAGGGACTGGCAGCCGGCCTGCTCATGTCGACGATGACCGCAGCAGTGACCGACCTCGAACCGGCATCACGTCCGGGCCTGGCCGCGACGCTCAACAGCGTGACGCCTCTGTTCGGTCTCGCAGCGGGCGCCCTCATTGGCGGCCTGGTGCTTGACTCCTCCCCCGCTTCGGCGCTGACGATCGTGTTCGCCACCCTCACCGTGGTCTACCTCGTCATGGCTCTCGGCGCGCTCGCCCTGCCGGAGACCTCCCCGCGCCACGAGGGGTGGCGGCGATCGCTCCGACCGCGTGTGGGGATCCCCGCGCCCGCCCGTGCGGCCTTCCAGCGCAGCGCTCCGGCTCTCTTCGCCGGCTGGGCCACCGGCGGGCTCTACCTGTCCTTGGGCGCGCCGATCGTCGGCCAGCTCCTCGGCGGACGCAGCCACTTCGTCCAGGGATCTGTGGTCGCCGTGCTCACCGGAACGGGCGCGTTGAGCTCCTACCTCTTCCGCAACCGCACGCCCCGACAGATCACGATCTACGGCACGACGATGCTCGCTCTCGGGACCGCACTGACCCTGATCGCACTGCACGCCGAGTCGCTCACCGGGTTCCTGCTCGCGGCTGTCGTGGCCGGCTCTGGTTTCGGCACGTCGTTCCTCGGCATCATGCGGTCGATCTCGAACACGGTTGGTCCCGACCAACGTGGCGAGCTCTTCTCGAGCGTCTTCGTCGTCAGCTATCTCGCGTTCGGCCTGCCCGCCGTGGCAGCTGGATTCGCCGCCCCCCACTTGGGCCTCGAAACCACAGCCACGATCTACGGAGTCGTCGTCGTGGTGCTTTCCAGCGCGGCCGCCCTCACGCGGATCCTCACCACCAAGGCCTGACGGTCAACCGTTGGCGCTGGGCGCGGCGCGCTCAAATGTGTCACGCGCTCGGTCGACCTCGACCATGTGCAGTTCGGCCCACCGCTTGAGCGGCTTCAGGGTCTCCAACAGGCTGTCGCCGAGCGGCGTCAACTCATAGTCGACGCGCACAGGCACCATGGGGGTCACCGTCCGCGTGACCAGACCGTCGCGCTCGAGGCCGCGCAAGGTCTGGGTCAGCATCTTCTGGCTCACTCCAGCCACCCGTCTGCTGATCTCGGAGTACCTCTGGGGTCCGTCCGCGAGCGCTGTCAGGCTCAGCGTGACCCACTTGTCGGAGATGCGGTCGAGGAGCTGGCGGCTCGGACAGGCCGCGAGGAAGGCGTCGTACTCGACGCGTGCGAGCCGCCGGCGGTCTGCTGCTGTCAGGGTTGCCATCAAGGTTCCTCCGGTGAGTTACGCACCTTCAGGTGCCTACTTCCCAATGGGGAGTGCTTTGTTCAGGGTAGGGGGTGCAAGCACGTCGAGTCGACCCAGAAGAGGTATCCATGAAAGCGCTCGTCTCCCCCGCCCGTCATCAGGTCGGACTGATCGACCTTCCTGCCCCCCGACCCGAACCCGGTGAGGTCCGAGTGCGCGTCCTTGCGGCCAGTCTCAACCCGGTCGATGCCATGGTGCGCGACGGAATGTTCCACGACCTCGGCCACATCACCCACTCACAGCCGCTCGGACTGGGCTGGGACTTGGTCGGCGTCGTGGACGACGTCGGTGAGGAGGAGGTGGGCTGGGCACCGGGCAAGCGGGTGGCCGCCCTGCTCACCGGCCCGGACAAGCGGCTGGGTGCCCTCTCGGAGTTCGTCGTGGTACCGGCAAAGGATCTTGCTGCTGTCCCTGACGGGCTCGACCACGACGTCGCTGCGGCCGTGGGGATGAACGCCGTCACTGCCTCGCAGGCGCTGGACCATCTCGGGCCTGCAGACGGACGAGCCCTCCTCATCACCGGTGCAGCCGGTGGCGTGGGTGGGTATGCCGTCGAGCTTGCGGTGCTCGCCGGCTGGCAGGTCACGGGCCTGGCGCGTCTGCACGACCGCGAGTTCATCGAACGCCCCGGTGCTCGGCTCATCACGCGGCTGCCGGCCGACGAGGGCTTCGACGCGATCCTGGATGCTGCACCGCTTCAGCTCGATGACGACCTGTTCACCACTGGGCTGGCGCCCTCTCTGCGTGACGGTGGGACCCTGGTCAGCGTTCTGGGGGCGCTGCCCCTCCCGACGCTGCCCCTCGGTCGGTCAGCCACTGCCGTGTCGGTCACCAGTGACGCGTCGACACTCGAACGGCTTCTCACCCTGGCCGCAGAGGGCACGCTGACCCCGAGGGTTGCGGGAACGGTGCAGCTCACCGAGTTCGACAAGGCCTTCGTCGGCATGGGCTCGGGCGGACGTGGGCGCTGGGTCCTCCAGCCCAACGGCCCGACTGACTGAGGCGCGGTCGCTCTCGCGGCGAGCGGACCGCATACTCTCGCGTCATGGCACGCAAGGACCGCGGTGGTTCGGTGGGCACCCCGGCGACCGTCGCGCTGGCCAGGGCCGGGATTCCGTATGCCGTCCGCGCCTACGAGCACGACCCCGCGGCCGAGTCCTTCGGACTCGAAGCAGCGCGGGCGCTGGGCGTCGAACCGGCCAGAGTCTTCAAGACGCTCCTCGTCGACACCGGCACCGGGCTGGCCGTGGGTGTGGTGCCCGTGGATCGCACCCTGGACCTCAAGGCGATGGCCGGCGCGCTGGGTGTGAAGAAGGTTGCGATGGCCGATCCCGTTGCGGCAGAGCGCAGTTCGGGCTACGTCGTCGGTGGCATCTCCCCGATCGGACAGAAGCGAGCGCTGTCGACCGTGGTCGATGTGTCGGCGGCCGAGCACGAGACCGTCTTCGTCTCGGGCGGGCGGCGCGGACTCGATCTGGAACTCTCGCCAGCGGACCTCGTCAGCGTGACGGACGCCAGCACGGGACCGATCGCGCGATAGTCAGGACGCCATCCGAAGGTGGTCCGGTAGCTCGCGCACAAGATTGTCGGTCGCGACGTAGGCACCCAGGAGCTCGATGTCGAGCTCGCGACAGAGGTCCACCAGCACCTGGTGGCAGGCGCGGTCGGTGTCGGTGAACAACGCGGAGCCCGGCCGCCCGAGCGCCCCGATGATGGCTGGGGGCCTCGCCTCGGTCAGGAGCAGCCGGAGCGGCACGGCCAGGGCTGACGGGTCGGCCTCCCCCATCTCGGTGATGAGGACGGGCTGGACGATCCGGTGTTCGTCATCGAGCAGGACGACGGCGAAGCATCCGTCGACTCGGTCGAAGGCGCCCACGAAGAGGTCGACGACGTCGGCACGCAGCGTCGGGTCATCGAGTGAGAGGTCGCGCAGGTCCGGGGGCAGGTCGTCAAAGGTCATGCCGGGATCGTGCCGGAGATCGCGACAACGACCGCCGGCTTTTCCACAGGTCGGGCCGGGCTATTCCCAGGGAGTGGAGAGGACGACCGTCGTCTTCGTCGAGACATTGGCCGCGGCGCGAATGCGGGCCAGCAGCTCTTCGAGCTCGAGTGGCGTGGCAACGCGGACCTTGAGGATGTAGTTCATGTCACCTGCGACGGAGTGGCACTCCTCGATGGCGGGAATGTCGCGCAGGTGATCGGGGATGTCGTCCGGCGCTGCCGGGTCGAGCGGGGTGATCGAGATGAACGACGTGATGGCCACGCCGACAGCGGCGTGGTCGACCCGCGCGGTGTAGCCCTTGATGACGCCACGCTTCTCGAGCCGGCGAACGCGCTGGTGCACGGCCGAGGTCGACATGCCGAGTGCGCGTCCGAGGTCGGTGTAGCTCATGCGGCCGTCGGTCGAGAGCTGCTCCACGATCTTGCGGTCAAGGTCCTCCACGTCGCCAACAGTAGTCACACAAGGCACGATGCTCTGTCATGACCACAACACCCGAGACTCGTCGAGCCCCTCGTGGAGCCCTCATCGTCCTCATGGCCCTGGTGGGCCTGTGGGTGGCGTGGGGTCTGTGGTTCGCGTCGGCACCGGACACCAACCCGGGAGGGCAGTGCTCCGGCCTCGGCTTCGGGTGCACCCTCACCCCGCACGATTTCGCTGCTTTCGCGGGCGCGATCGTCGTCGCGCCACTGACGGTCGTCGTGATAGCGGTGACGCTCGTCGTGCGAGTCGTTCGGATCGGACGAGGTTCTCCCCGGACGATGTGGGACGTCCTGCTGGGTGTGCTGCTCCTCCTGGCGGGCGCGGTCTGGCTGATCGGCACCGTCGCTGGCTCGCTGTGAGTCGCAGCGCCCCAACTAGGCTGACCGCCATGACGTCGGAACGCCTGCTCCTGCTCGACTCGGCCTCGCTCTACTTCCGCGCGTTCTTCGGAGTGCCGGACCAGCGGGCCTCGACCGACGAGCCGCCGACCAACGCGCTACGTGGGTTCCTCGACATGATCGCGACGCTCGTCACCGCCCACAAGCCGACGCACCTCGTCGCATGCTGGGACAACGACTGGCGCCCCCAGTTCCGGGTCGACCTCATCCCGAGCTACAAGGCCCACCGCGTGGGTGAGCCCATCGGCTCGGCGCCGAACGCCTTCACCGCAGGCGTTCCTGACCAGACGCACCCAGCCTCTGCCGACACCGCCATCGAAGAGGTGCCCGACGACCTGTCGCCCCAAGTTCCGTTGATCGCAGACGCCTTGGCGGCGCTCGGTCTGGCGAGGCTCGGAGCCGACGGCTTCGAGGCCGACGACGTCATCGGCACCCTCGTCGAGCGGCACCGCGGAACGATGGCCATCGATGTCGTCACCGGAGATCGTGACCTGCTGCAGCTCATCGACGACGCCAACTCGGTACGCGTGCTCTACACCGGCAAAGGCGGTGTGAGAGAACCGGATCAGGGCACCCAGAGCTACCTGCAGGAGAAGTACTCCGTGCCCAACGGTGACGCCTACCTGGACATGTCGATCCTGCGCGGGGACACCAGCGACGGCCTTCCCGGAGTCAAGGGCATCGGTGACAAGACGGCGGCGCAGCTCATCACGGCATACGGATCCTTGGAAGAACTACGGAAGGCGGTCGCCGACGGGGATCCGGCCATCAAGGGTGCCCGCCGGACCAATCTCGAGGCCGCCGCGGCATACCTGGACGTCGCACCCCGCGTCGTGCGCGTTGCTCGCGACGCTCCGGTCGCCGACGTTGACATCGCGCTGCCGACCAAGGTGGCGGACGCGCGCCTGCTGAGTCTGCTGGCCTCGACCTATGGCGTCACGAACCCGATCAACCGAGTTCTCGGGGCGCTCCAGATCCCCTGAGAACCGTCTTCGTGCCCCTGACGGACACACGTCGCTGCGCTCCTCATGTCCGTCAGGGGCACGAAGACGGAAAGGGAGGCGGCTCAGTTGAGGCGGTCCGCAGCCACGACTCCGCGTCTGACTCCGTCGATGGCCTTGCGGGCGGTGCGTCGCAGTTCGGTGTCCGGTGCCGCATCGGCGATCTGACCGAGCAGGTCGACGATCTGCTTGCACCGACGGACGAAGTCGCCGGCCGCCATCTCCTGGCCGCGCAGCACCGCGTCCAGCCGCTCGCCGCTCGCCCAGCGGTGGACCATCCACGCCATGCCGCCGTCCGGGACAGCGGTGACTTCGAGGCCGTGGTCTCCCTCGAGGTCGTCGAGCTCGCTCCACCGTCGCTGCATCTCGGTGATGGCCGCGGCCACCTCGTCGTTGGGCATTCTGGGTGAGGGGTCTGCCTGCTCGTGGCGCGGCTCGTGGACGAGCGTGGACACACACGCCGCCAGGCCCGGCGCGTCGAGGCGCTTCCACACGTCGTGGCGCAGGCACTCGGCGGCGAGCAGGTCGCGCTCGGTGTAGAGGCGTCGCAGCCGCTCGCCCCGCTCGGTGACGACGTCGCCCTCGAGGTAGCCGAGCTGGGTCAGGAGGACGCAGATGCGATCGAAGGTGCGCGCGACCGAGTTGGTGCGGCCCTCGACCTTGCGCTTCAACCCGGACGTCTCGCGCTTGAGCCGGTGCCAACGTTCGGCCCACCGGGCGTGGTCCTCGCGCTCGGGGCACTGGTGACAGGGGTGCGCCTTGAGCTCGGCGCGCAGGTAGGCGATGCGGTCGTTCTCCTGCGCGGCGTCCTGCGCCACCTCCTTGGCCCTCATCGGCGGTGGGTCATGCGGCACGGCGATGCGCATCGTGGTCGCGAGGTCGCGACGCGACTTCGGCGACTTGGGGTTGAAGTTCTTGGGGACGACGATAGATGCCGCCGCAGAGACGGGCACCGGCACGTCGACGAGTGTGAGCCGACGGAACTGTCGATCCTCGGTGACGACACCCGGGCCACTGGGCGCACCCTTGCCGGTTCGGGCGGTTTGCACGACCACGGCCCAGCCGGAGCGACGACCGGCAGGCACCTTGATGATGTCGCCCATCCTGAGGTTCTCGAGGCTGACCGCAGCCTCTGCCTTGCGACCGGCCGAACGCTTGCGCACGCCATCCTTCTCGGCGTCGGCGATGGCCCGCCTCAGGTCGGCGTACTCGCGGAAGTCGCCAAGGTGGCAGTGCATCGACTCGGCGTAGCCCTCGAGGGCCTCGTCGTTGCGCCGGACCTTGGTCGCGAGGCCGACGACCGCACGGTCGGCCTGGAACTGCGCGAAGGACGTCTCCAGGATGTCGCGAGCCACCTGTCGACCGACCTGGGCGACGAGGTTGACCGCCATGTTGTAGGTCGGCTTGAAGCTCGACCGCAGCGGATAGGTGCGGGTCGAGGCCAGGCCCCCCACGGCAAGCGGGTCGAGGCCCCGGCTCCACTGCACGACGGCGTGGCCCTCGATGTCGATGCCGCGTCGGCCCGCGCGACCCGTGAGCTGGGTGTATTCGGCTGGCGTGATGTCCGCGTGGGTCTCGCCGTTGAATTTCACGAGCTTCTCGAGCACGACGGTGCGGGCCGGCATGTTGATGCCCAGGGCCAACGTCTCGGTGGCGAACACCGCGCGGATGCGTCCGGCAGTGAACAGCTCTTCGACGATCTCGCGGAACAACGGCAGCATGCCCGCGTGGTGACAGGCGAACCCGCGTGAGAGTGCCTCGACGAAGTCGTAGTAGCCCAGGATCCCGAGGTCCTCCTCGGCCAATGACCCCATGCGTTCCTCGACGTGCCGTCGGATCTGCTCACCCTCGCGCTGCGGGATGAGTCGGGTGTCGGACGACAGCAGCTGCCCCACGGCGCCCTCACACCCCATGCGACTGAAGATGAACGTGATGGCGGGCAACAGACCGTCTCGGTCGAGCTGGGCGATGACCTCGGCCCGCGTCGCTCCCCCACCCGGGCGAGCGCCCCGCGTGAAGCCACGATCCGCGCGCGCGGTTGGCCCACTGGAGACGGAGACCGTGCCACCCCGTCCGCGGCCGCCTCCGTGGTCGCGACTGTTCGCGCTCCCGCCGCTCCCGCCACTCCGTCCGCGGTCGCGGGGACGCTCGGGTCCACGACCCTTGTCGCGCGTGCTCCCCCGCACCCAGCCGTCGGCGCGTTGCTGCTCGGCGCCTCGGATGGCCTGGACGAGGTCGGGACTGACCCGGGCGCTCGCGCCGTCGGCGTCCGGCTCGGACGTCCCCTCGACGAAGAGGTCGAACATCGAGTTGCCGACGAGCATGTGCTGCCACAAGGGAACGGGCCGGTGCTCGGAGACGACGACGGCATGGTTGCCGCGGACCTCGGCGAGCCAGTCACCGAACTCCTCGGCGTTGCTCACGGTCGCCGACAGCGAGATGACCTGCACCGACTCGGGCAGGTGGATGATGACCTCTTCCCAGACCGCACCGCGGAACCGGTCGGCGAGGTAGTGCACCTCGTCCATGACGACGAAGCCGAGACCCCGCAAGGTGGCGCTGCCGGCATACACCATGTTGCGAAGCACCTCGGTGGTCATGACGACCACGGGAGCCTCGCCGTTGACCGACGAGTCACCGGTGAGCAGGCCGACCTTGTCGACGCCGTGGACGGCCACGAGGTCGTGGTACTTCTGGTTCGACAGGGCCTTGATCGGGGTGGTGTAGAACGCCTTGCGTCCCGTGGCCAGGGCCATGTGCACGGCGAACTCGCCGACGATGGTCTTGCCCGCTCCGGTGGGCGCCGCGACGAGCACCCCCTGACCGCGCTCGACCGCCTCGCACCCCTGCACCTGGAAGTCGTCCAGTGGGAAGTCCAGTGAGGCCACAAAAGAGGTCAGGTGTGAAGTGGACTCAATCAGTGGCCCGCTCATGCTGGTCAGGCTACGTCAGGATCGTGACGGCTCCCGGCACGACCTCGCACTCGAGCGGCAGCGGTGCGAAACGTTCCCCGTCGGCGTACGACACGATGCCCTTGGCCTCGAGCCGCACGTGGCGCCCGCGGATGATCTCGACCGACGGGTGACTGACGTGCTCGCCCTTGAAGACCTTGGGGAAGACGCGCAACAGGGTGGGGATCGAGACCTCGTGGAGGATGAGGACGTCCAGTTGCCCGTCGTCGAACTCGGCGCTGGGGACGACTTTCATACCCCCTCCGTATGCCGGTCCGTTGGCGACCGCGACGAGCATCGCCTTGGTCTCGTGGCGAACTCCGTCCACCTCCACGGCATACGGAATGGGTGTGAAGACACCGAGCTCGCGCAGAATCGCGAGGTTGTAGCGCATCTGCCCCTTGGGCCACAGCCAACCGTTGGCGCGCTCGTTGACGACTGCATCGAAGCCTGCGGCGAGCACGCCGACGAACCAACGCGCATCACCGTGGGGGGTGACGTGCCGGACAGCGTCGATCTGGCGACGGGCCCCGTGAGTGATGCGCTCCACGGACTTGGCCGCGTCACGCACCGGCAGGCCGAGTTCGCGCGCGGTGTCGTTGCCGGTGCCTGCGGCCACGATGCCAAGGGGGATGTCAGTGCCCGCGACGAGGTTGACGCCGAAGTGCACCATGCCGTCACCACCGGCAACCACGATGCAGTCGACGGTGCGATCCGCGATCGCCGTGCGCGCTCGCTCCATGGCGTGGGCACCATCCATGGCCGACAGGTCGACGACCTCGTGGCCCGCAGCCGTCAGCAGCGCCGCCGCTTCACGGCCGATCCGGGCGCCGGTGTTCCTGCCCGCCGTCGGGTTGATGATCAGGCCAAGGCGTTCGAGGCGCCTCTGGCTCACAGTGCTGAGGCCTCGTCGTCGGACGTCTCGAGCCAGTCGGGTCGGCTCTTCGCACGACGGCGGTCGATGAGCCGGGCGACTCCGTAGGCCAGGACGTACAGCAGCATGAGGGGGGCTGCGAGGAGGAACATCGTCATCGGGTCTGCCGTGGGCGTGGCCACCGCGGCGAAGACGAAGATCAGCACGACTGCCACGCGCCACCCGCGGATCATCTTCTGCGCCGAGAGGATGCCCACGGCGTTGAAGGCCACGAGGAAGACCGGGAAGAGGAACCCGCCTCCGAAGACGAGGATGAATCGGGTGACGAACGAGAAGTAGGCCGAGACCTGCTGGATGTTGGACGTCCCTGCCGGCGAGAAGCCGTAGAGCAGCTTGAGCGACTGCGGCAGGACGATGTAGCCCAACCAGCAGCCACCCAGGAAGAGCGGGACGGTCGCCGCGATGAACGCCAGCGAGATCCGCTTCTCCTTCTTCGTCAGCCCCGGAACGATGAAGGCCCACAACTGGTAGAGCCAGATGGGACTCGCGGCGATCACACCCACGAAGACGGACAAGGTGATGAGGTTGGAGAACGCGGAGGTGGCCTCACCGAAGTTGAGTTCGATGGTGCTCTGCGGGTTGGAGTTCTTGTAGTCGTTGAACGGGGCGGAGAGGAAGTTGAAGATCCGCTCGTAGTTCAGCCCTGCTGCGATCGACACCACGAGAACGGATCCAGCGGCGATGAAGATCCGTCGACGGAACTCGCGCAGGTGGTCGCCGAGCGACATCCTGCCTTCGGGGTCGCGCTCACGCCTCTTGGGCAGGTGAGGCCGACCGGGTCTCGCAACTCGGGGCATCGAAGAGAGAGGTCAGACGGTGGTGCCGGACGTGGGCCCGGACTGGTTGTCCGTCCGCGGCGCGTTCTCGTTGATCGGGGACGCGGTGGGAGCCGTCGAAGCCTGGGTCGGCGTGGCGGACTCGCGGCGCACGGTCTCACCCGTCACGGTCTCGGAGGGCTTGTCCTTGCCATCGCTCTTCATCTCGTCGACCTCGGACTTGAAGACACGAGCCGAGCGGCCCAGGCTGCGTGCCGCGTCGGGCAGACGCTTCCAGCCGAAGATGACGATGAGAAGGACGGCGATGATGATGATCTCGGGGGCGCCGATGTTGCGCATGAGGGTGTGCCTTCTTCCAGTGTGAGGTCTGTGGTCAGTCTACGTCGTGGGTCTGTGGCGAGAGCGCTGCGTGGGCCCTCGCGGCTATGCGTTCGCTGAGATCTTGCGGTGAAACGACCACGGCGTGGCCGCCCATCCGCAGAACGAGACGTTCGATCCACGCGGTGTCAGCCGTGCGGAGGGTGATGGTGCGCGAACCGTCCGGGGCATCCTTCGAGGATTCCACCGGGTAGTAGTCGCTCACCCAGAGGGCACCGGGCAGCAGCCGCACCGTCACGAGCAGGTCGTCCTCGGCCGGGCTGAAGATGCTCTCGCCGAGCTCGCGCGGTGCCACGCCTTCGGGTGGTGTCCCGTCCTCGTCGAGGACAGTGAGGTTCTCGACGCGGTCCAGCCGGAACACCCGAATGCCCTCGGCGCGATGGCAGTAGCCCTCGAGATACCAGTGCCCGTCGGCCGCGATGACGCGCATGGGGTCGACGTCGCGCTCGGTCGACTCGTCGCGCCCGGGCACGTGATAGGTCAGGTGGAGGCGACGGTGGTTCTCGACGCCCTCGCGAGCCCCAGCCAGGGTGGCGTCGTCGACCCGCTCCCCCGCCAGGTCCACGGAGACCCGGGCGGCGGCTTCGGCGGCCGTCCCCGACGCAGTCTCGAGCTTGGCCAGGGCCCGCTCGATGGCGTCGCGCTCGGTGAGGCCCGGAACGTCGAGGAGGGTGCGGAGTCCGACGATGAGGGTCACGGCCTCGTCGACGCCGAGACGCAGCGGCCGCGAGATCGTGTCGGCGTTGCCCACGAAGACCCGGCCCTCCTCCCAGTCGGCCTCGATGAGCTCGTCGGGCATCTGGCCGTAGCCACACAGGAAGAGCAGGTTGAGGTCGGACTCGAGTTGCTCGACGGACACGTCCAGCCCGCGTGCTGCCTCCTCCAGCTCGATGCCCTGACGGTTGACGAGCCACGGCACCATCGTCAGCAGCCGGGCGAGGCGGTTGGTCGCGGTCTCGGTCGCCATCAGACGCCCGCCTCGTGGACGGCGAGGGTGGCCCGCAGCTGGGTCTGCACCCGGTCGAGCAGCTCGTCAGGTTCGAGCACCCGCACGTTGTCGGCGTGCCCGGCGATCTCGGCCGCGAAGCCGTCGACGTCGTGGAACTCGATGTTCAGCTGCGACCAGCCGCTGTCGACCTCGGTCGTCGACGTGGCCCGGCGCCGCAGGCTGTGAGCGGCTCCCGGCCGCACGAGCAGGGTGGCCGGACGAGCTTCACCGCGTGGGGCCGAGCGCTCGACCATGATGCGAGCCTCGTGATCGGCCGGGACATTGAAAGAACCAGCAGGACCCGACGTTCGAACCGCGCCGTCGACACGCGAGAGCCGGAACACGCGCGTGTCCTCGCGGTCGAGGTCGTAGGCCGCGAGGTACCAGCGGCCGTTCCACTGCACGAGCGACCACGGCTGCACCTTGCGCACCTGGGGTTCGCCGCGCTCGGGCCGCCGATAGGTGAACGTGATGGGCGTGCGGCTGAGGACGGCGTCCTTGACGGACTCGAACGCGGGCTCGGTCGTCCGGAGCCGCGGCTCGATGCCGATGAGGGCACCCTCGTCGCGCTCGACGCCGGCAGCGCGCAGCTTGCGCAGGGCCTGCGCCGCGGGCCCCGCCATCGACGCCTGGGCCCAGCTCCGGCTGGCCAGGCCGAGAACGGCCAGCTCGTCGGGCTCGAACTCCAGGTCGGGCAGGGCGTAGTCGCGCTGGTGGATCCGGTAGCCGGGCTCGTCCTCGTGGAAGAGGTCGATCTCCTCGGTCGCCAAGGGGACGCCAAGCCCCCGCAGCTCGTCCTTGTCGCGCTCGAACATCCGGTCAAAGGACTCGGTCGACGCGGTCTCGCCGTACTGCGGGACGAGGGCGCGGATCTGCGCCTTCGACAACGGTCGACGCGTGTAGAGGAGCACGAGCACGAGGTTGAGGAGGCGCTCCGTCTTGGCCGCCGGGCCCGTCGCTGCGCTCATGCATCCGACGCTACTCGATAGCCTGCACCTCGTGATGCAGTGGCGCGAGGGCGTAGTCGTCGAAGAGATCCGTGAGTGGCCGGGATCGGTGGAGTATGCCGTGAGGCTGGCTTCCGCTGATGACACCGGTTCCGAGGTGCGTTGCCTCGCCTACACGGCGATGGTCGGGCGCCCCGAGCCGGGGGACCGGGTGATCCTCAACGCCACGGCCCTGCTCAAGGGTTTGGGCACTGGTGGCCTGGCGTTCATCGTGGCCATCCCCGACCGCCTTCCGCAGGACGCTCCCGACTCCCCCGGGCACATCGTCAAGGCGCGCTACACCCCACAGCAGCAGATGTTCCTCGCGGTCGACGAGCAGGACAGCATCCACCACGACGTCCTCATCGACGCGACCTCCCTCGACCTGATGCCCGTCGTCGTCGCCGACCTCCACTCGGCTCTGCCTGCGCTCATCGCCGGGGTCCGGCTCGCGCGGCCGGAGGCTCGGGTCGCCTATGTCATGACCGACGGCGGAGCCCTGCCGATCGCGTTCTCGCGCGCAGTCGCTGGGCTCAAGGAGGCTGGCTGGATCGCGGCGACCCTGACCGTGGGCCAGGCATTTGGCGGAGACTTCGAGGCAGTCTCGCTTCACAGCGGTCTGCTGGCCGCACGCCACGTCGTGGATGCCGACGTCACCATCGTCATCCAGGGCCCGGGAAACGTCGGCACGGGCACGCCGTGGGGCTACTCAGGCGTGGCCGCGGCGGAAGCCCTCCACGCCACCCACGTGCTCGGCGGCACCAGCATCGCGGCGCTGCGCGTCTCGGGAGGCGACCCCCGCCCTCGGCACCGCGGGATCTCGCACCACAGCACGACGGCATACGGAAAGGCTTTGCTCTCCCCCGCGATCCTCCCGGTCCTGGCGGGTGGCGGCGAGCTCGCCGCTCTTGTCCGCAGGCAGGCCATCGACCTCGCCGCACACAGCCGTGCCGACCTCGACGTCGTCGAGATCGGCACGGAAGGTGTGATTGAAGCGCTGCGTCAGAGCCCGGTGAAACTCTCGACGATGGGACGCGGCCTCGAGGAGGACCTCGCTGCGTTCGTCGTCAGCGCCGTCGCGGGTGTCTGCGCGGCCCAGCGGATCAGCGAACGCTGACGAGGTCCACGACGAAGATCAGGCTTTCGCCCGGCTTGATGACGGCGCCAGCGCCGCGGTCACCGTAGGCGAGGTCACTCGGGATGAGCAGGCGACGTCGGCCGCCCTCCTTCATCCCGACGATGCCGTCGTCCCAACCGCGGATGACCTGGCCGACGCCGAGGCGGAAGTCGAGCGGCGCTCCGCGGCCCCAGGAGGCGTCGAACTCCTCGCCGGTCGAGTGGGCGACACCGACGTAGTGCGCCGAGATGGTCGAGCCGACCGTGGCCTCGGCACCGTCGCCGACGGTGATGTCCTCGATGACGAGCTCGGTGGGTGCAGCGTCACCCGGGAAGTCGATCTCGGGCTTGGTGGTGGCGGGGTCAAAACCCATGGAAGGTCCTTCCGGAGAGGTGGTCAGGGCGGGTCGTACGGGGGTCCTGCTCGGTGGTGCGGGTTGTGGTGGATCGTGCTGGTTCCTGCAGGTCAGACGGCGCCGAGGATGTCGACGACGAAGACCATGGTGTCAGTGCCCTTGATGTCGCCCTGGCCCTCCTTGCCGTAGCCGTCGGCCGGCGGGACGACGAGCAGCACGCGGCTGCCGACGGTGTGGCCGACGATGGCCTTGTCCCAGCCGGGCACGACTGCGCCGACACCGATGGGCGTCGGGTAGCCGGGCGAGGAGTCGAAGACCTTGCCGTCACGCCAGAGAGCGCCGGTGTAGGCCACCCGCAAGGTCTGGCCGCTGACGACCTTGTCACCCTTGCCGGTGATGAGCGCCTGGTTGACGAGCGTCGTCGGGGCCGCGGTCTTGGGGATGGTGATGACGGCCGGCTTGCCGAGAGTCGTCTTGGCGGTGGGCAGCCCGGACTTCGGTGCGACGTCGGCGCCTTCGGCCTCCTTGAGCGGGGAGGCGACCTTGACGACGTCGACCACGAAGAGGATCGGGTCCTCTGCCTTGAGCTTGAGGCTCTCGTTGCCCTGCGGGCCGTAGACGGCAGAAGTGGGCGCAGCGATGAGGAGGCGAGCGCCGGGCTTGGCGCCGGGGAGCTGGCTCGTGAAGATCGGCAACATGTTCTTGTCGGTGAGGTCGATACCGAGGTTCTGCTGCTCCTTCCACGTGCTCGTGGCGACCTTGCCGTCGGTGCCGTTGATGATCTGCGCCTTGATCGAGAGCAGGTCGGTCTTGCCGGCGGCCGTGCCCTTGCCCTCGGTGATGACGCGCTTCGTCTCACCGGTCAGCTTGAGCGGCTTGGTCCCGAGCGTGACGGTCGGCTCCTTGGCCGGGTCCGTTCCTTCGACCTTGACCGAGGCGAGTGGGCCGGTGTCAGCCTTCGCGTCCTTGGAGTCGCCGGAGGAGTCGCCGCAGCCGGCGAGGGCCACGACGCCGACGACGAGCGCCACGGCGAGGGGTGCAAAACGGGGGCGGGACACAGTGAACCTCAGATTTCAGCGGTGGCTGGGAAGGGGCCACCATAACCAGTGGACCTGTCCCTTTCCTGAATCCGCTCCCTGAATCACATACCGGCGATGAGCCGCTCGACGCGGGGATCCTCGTTGCGGAACGGGTCCTTGCACAGGACCGTGCGCTGGGCCTGGTCGTTGAGCTTGAGGTGCACCCAGTCGACCGTGAAGTCGCGCCGGTGCTCCTGCGCGGCCCGGATGAAGTCACCGCGCAGCTTGGCCCGGGTCGTGGGCGGAGGTTTGACCTTGGCCTCGAAGATCTCGGGGTCGGTGACCGCTCGCGCCGCCCGGCCGCGGGCCTGAAGGAGGTAGAACAGCCCACGTCGGCGGTTGATGTCGTGGTAGGCGAGGTCGATCTGGGCCAGTCGCGGGTGGTCGAGGTCGAGGCTGTACTTGGTCGCGTAGTCGCCCAGCAGCTTGTGCTTGATGATCCAGTCGATCTCGGTGTCGACGAGTGAGTGGTTGTCGGTCTCGATCGCCTCGAGCGTGCGTTCCCACAGGTCGAGCACCGTCTTGTGATCCGGGTCGCTCGTGCCTTCACGCTGAACGTATGCCGTTGCCGCAGTGAGGTATTCGCGCTGCAGATCGAGCGCACTGAGTTCACGACCGTTGGCCAGACGCACGAGGCGTCGACCTGTCGTGTCATGACTGATCTCGCGGATCGCGCGGATGGGGTTCTCGAGAGTGAGGTCGCGCATGACGACGCCGTCCTCGATCATCCGCAGCACGAGGTCACACGATCCGACCTTGAGCAGGGTCGTCGTCTCGCTCATGTTGGAGTCACCCACGATGACGTGCAGGCGGCGGTAGTGCTCCGCGTCGGCGTGCGGCTCGTCACGGGTGTTGATGATCGGACGACTGCGTGTCGTCGCCGACGACACGCCTTCCCAGATGTGGTCCGCCCGCTGACTCACGGCATACTCCACGCCTTTGGAGGTGCGCACGAGCTTGCCTGCGCCGCAGATGATCTGGCGACTGATGAGGAACGGAAGCAGGGCGTCGGAGAAGACCTGGAAGTCGCCGGCGCGGCCGACGAGGTAGTTCTCGTGGCAGCCGTAGGAGTTGCCGGCGGAGTCGGTGTTGTTCTTGAAGACGTAGATGTCGCCGCGCACGCCGTCCTCGCGCAGGCGCGCCTCCGCGTCGGCGGTCAGCCCCTCGACGACCCGCTCCCCTGCCCGGTCGTGGGCCACGAGCTGCCGCAGGGAGTCGCACTCGGCCGTGGCGTACTCGGGGTGGCTGCCGACGTCGAGATAGAGCCGCGAGCCGTTGGCGAGGAAGACGTTGCTGGAGCGACCCCAGGCCACGACCTTGCGGAAGAGGTAGCGGGCGACCTCGTCGGGCGTGAGGGTGCGTTGCCCCTCGGACGAGGCGGTGATGCCGTACTCGTTCTCGATCCCGAAGATCCGTCGGTCCATGGCGTCACCCTAGTTGCGCCACCCCCGGACGCCGGGACCCGACTCCGGAGGGCGTCCAGCATCCGGAACGTCGGTACCACCATCCGGTACTTAACGGCATGTTTGGTTTCTGACAACTTCGTGTTACCGATGAGAGGACCGTTCCCATGGCCACGCTGCGTCTCGGCGACAACGCCCCCGACTTCACCGCTGAGACCACTGAGGGTGAGATCAGCTTCCACGAGTGGAAGGGCGACGGCTGGGCCGTCCTCTTCAGTCACCCGGCGGACTTCACCCCCGTCTGCACGACCGAGCTCGGGCGTGTCGCCGCGCTCAAGGACGAGTGGGCCAAGCGCGACGCCAAGGTCCTCGCCGTCTCGGTCGACGGGATCGAGGACCACAACGCCTGGAAGAAGGACATCGAGGAGGTCGGCGGTTCGCCCGTGACCTACCCGATCGTCGCCGACAAGGACCGCAAGGTCGCCGAACTCTACGACATGATCCACCCGGGTGAGGGCGACACGTCGAGCGTGCGTTCGGTGTTCCTCATCGACCCCAAGGGCAAGGTGCGTCTCTCGCTCGTCTATCCCAAGAGCGCCGGCCGCAACTTCGACGAGGTCCTGCGCGCCCTCGACGCCCTCCAGGTCAACGACTCCGGTCCCTTCTCCACCCCGGCCGACTGGAAGCCGGGCGAGCGCGTCATCGTCGCGCCGACCGTCTCCACCGAGGACGCGCGCGAGAAGTTCAAGGACGTCGAGGAGATCAAGCCCTACCTGCGCTACGCGGCGGCGCCCACGGCCTGACCCTGACAGCTTTCCCGTATGCCGCGTGGTCCCCTCCCAGGGGCCGCGCGGCATACGTTTGTCCCATGCCTGACGACATCGAGCTCGACATTCCCGCCGACCTGCTTCTGCCCGAGTCCGGAACTGGACCGGGTCTCGTCCTGTTCCAGGAGATCTTCGGGGTGACCGACTACATCCGGTCGCGCGCCCAGGACCTCGCTGACCTCGGCTACGTCGTGCTGGTCCCCCACTTCTACGGACGGCTCGGCGACCCCGTCATCGAGGAGGGTGGCGATGGCC
This sequence comes from Knoellia pratensis, assembly GCF_042666395.1. NCBI lineage: Bacteria > Bacillati > Actinomycetota > Actinomycetes > Micrococcales > Intrasporangiaceae > Knoellia > Knoellia pratensis. Next base: position 494,753 of record NZ_JBHTDJ010000004.1, read on the forward strand.
TGCCCCAGGCGATGGGCCTGCTCGAAGAACTCGACTGGCCCGGGGCCGTGGCCGACGGCGTCGCTGCCCTGTCGGCCCTGCGTGACCACCCCGCCGTCTCCGGCGGCGTCGGCCTCCTCGGCTTCTGCTTCGGCGGCGGACTGGCCTACAACGTTGCGGCAGTGGCTGATGCGAAGCCGGACGTCCTGGTCAGCTACTACGGCTCTGCCCTGCCGAGCCTGCTCGGTCTCGCGTCCCGGGTCACGACACCGAGCCTGCACCACTTCGGGGACAGCGACGACTACATCCCGATGGACACGGTCCGCGCGATTGAGCAGGCCGTCAGCGACGGCCACGACGACGTCACCTTTGTGCTGCACCCCGGCGCCGGTCACGCCTTCGACAACCCGTCGCCGATGTTTCACCACGAGGGCGCGTCACGAGAGGCCTGGGTCAAGACGGTTTCGTGGCTCGCAGCCGCACTCCCCACGACCTGACCGAACCGAGCTCCGACTCCGTCTGCGCATGGCAGTGCGTGCGTTCGACCGCAGGGCGGAGCGCGCCGCAACGAGAAGTGTCTACGGGCTACGGCGTCGGCGCGCGCAGCCCCTAGGGCGACTGAGCGCGCATTGCCGTGCGCGCGGAGGCGCGCGGCCATGCGCAAGGAGTCGAGAGCCCCGGAGGGCGGTCTCAGTCGGAGTCGGGGGTTGTCTCGTCGCCGTGTCGCTGCGTCTGCGGGTTGCTGGCCGCCTGACGTGGGCTGTCGTGGTCGACCGGCGGCACGTCGTCCGTCGGGTCGTCCTCGGACAGCAGCTGACCGAGCAGGTCACCGTTGATGCGCCGGAACGTGCGACGTGACCGAGTCCGGTCAAGGACGGCCACCTCGAGAGCGTCCGGCCCCAGCTCGCGATCGGGACCTCCAGCGGGATCATGGGCCAGACCGGCGACGGCAAGCTGCAACGCCTGCGCGAGAGTCAGCCCGGGCTGCCACTGCTCGGTGAGGCGCTCCTCGATCTGGTCGGCGGCGCCCCCCATGGCGACCAGTCCACGCTCGTCCGCGACGGAGCCGTCGTAGGTCAGCCGATAGATCTGGTCACCGTGCACGTCCTGGCCAACCTCTGCCACGACGATCTCGACCTCATAGGGCTTCGACTCCTGGGTGAAGACTGTCCCGAGCGTCTGCGCGTAGGCGTTGGCGAGTCCTCGAGCGGTCACATCGCTGCGGTCGTAGGAGTATCCGCGCAGGTCGGCATACCGAACGCCGGCAACGCGCAGGTTCTCGAACTCGTTGTACTTGCCGACCGCCGCGAAGGCGATGCGGTCATAGATCTCGCCGATCTTGTGCAGGCTGCGTGATCGGTTCTCGGCGACAAAGGCGATGCCGTGGTCGTAGCCGAGGACGACGACCGAGCGACCGCGGGCGATGCCCTTGCGGGCGAAGTCGGCCCGGTCCTTCATGAGCTGCTCGGGCGAGACGTAGAACGGCATACCCGCGGTCATGAGGCACCTCCCCCGCGTCGTCCGCCGGGATTGCCACGGCGGTCGGCGACGATGGCGTCGACCACGGGCGCGACACTGTCGTCGGCCACGAACCGCGCACCGTCCGCGTCGACGAGCGCGACGGTCGGCCAGATGCGTCGACCCACGTCGGGGCCACCGGTCGCCGAGTCGTCGTCAGCCGCGTCCCAGAGAGCCTCGACGGCAATCCGGACGGCCTCATCACTCGTCATGTCGGGGCGGTGGAGCTTCTTGAGCGCGCCGCGGGCAAAGAGTGAACCCGAGCCGATGCTGTGGTGGTCGTGCTCCTCGTAGCACCCGCCGGTGACGTCGTAGGAGAAGATCCGGCCGATCGACTCGTGGTGGTCGAAGCCTGCGAAGACGGGCACGACGCTCAAGCCCTGCATGGCCATTCCGAGGTTGCCGCGGATCATCGAGGCGAGGCGGTTGGCCTTGCCCTCGAGGGACATGAGCGTGCCCTCGATCTTCTCGTAGTGCTCGAGTTCGACCTGGAAAAGGCGGACGAGCTCGATCGCGAGACCAGCCGTCCCAGCGATGCCGACGACGGAGAACTCGTCGGTCGCGAAGACCTTCTCCATGTCGCGGTTGGCGATGATGTTGCCCATTGTCGCCCGGCGGTCACCCGCCATGAGGACCCCGCCCTGGTAGGTGAGCGTGACGATCGTCGTCCCGTGCGGGGCGTCGATCGTCGCTCCCGGCGGCAGGCCGCGTCGTGACGGGATGAGGCTCGGTGCGTGCTCCGCGATGAACTCGGTGAACGAGGCAGAACCCGTCCGCAGGTATGCCCCAGGGAGACGTCCGCTGTCGGGCACGGGGCTCACTGGCCACCCTTCTGGACGAACCCGCGGACGAACTCCTCGGCGTTGGTCTCGAGGACTCCGTCGATCTCGTCGAGGATGTCGTCGATCTCGGTGTCGGACACCTGTGCTGCAGGCGCCGCTGCAGGCTCGGGGGCGTCGTCCGGACCGTCGTCCCGTCGACCTGGCTTGATCTGCTCCTGGCCGGCCATGGGCTCCTCCTCGTATCAAGTGCAGCACCGTCACGGTGCCTGAGGTCCGAGCCTAGTCCGCGGCCTGCTCGACAGTGGCCAAGGACTCCAGGAGCGACCGGATGTCGGACGCCCCTTCGACGAGGTCGCCGACTGCGTCCTTGGTGCCACGCAAGGGTTCGAGAATGGGAATGCGTTGAAGAGAGCGCTCCCCCGGCACCTCGACGACGACCGAGTCCCACGAGGCGGCGACGACCGATTCGGGGAACTTGCGCAGGCACGCCCCACGGAACCAGGCCCGGGTGTCCTCGGGTGCGTTGTCCATCGCGGCTGCAGCCTCGGCCTCGGGCACGAGGACCTCGACGCGCCCGGTCGCCGCAAGCCGATGCGCCAGACCCCGGTCGCTGCGCACGTCGGACCACTGGATGTCGACAGCCTTGAGCCGCGGGTCACCCCAGCCGAGGGAGTCGCGCTCGCGGTAGCCCTCGAGGACCGACAGCTTGGCCACCCAGTCCACCCAGCGACGCGCGTCCATCGGGTCGCCCTCGAGTGCGGTGAGCACCGTGTCCCACCAGTGCAGGACCTCGATGGTCTCGGCGTCGACGTCACTGCCCCACGTGTTGTCGACGTAGCGGGCGGCGAGTTCGTGGAAGGTGCGCAGCAGCTCGACCGGTCGGATCGAGCGACCGTTCGTCAGCTCGATCGTCGATTTCAGGGTCGGGTCATGGCTCACCGCTCGCAGGGTGGGCACGGGCGAACGCACACTGAGGTCCGTCGTGAAGGCGTCGTCCTCGATCATCGCCAGCACGAGCGAGGTCGAGCCCATCTTGACGAGGTTGGCGACGTCGCAGTGGTTGGCGTCCCCGAGGATGACGTGCAGCCGGCGATAGAGGTCGGCAACGGCGTGGGGCTCGTCGCGGGTGTTGATGATGGGGCGCTTCAGGGTGGTCTCGAGCCCGACCTCGGCCTCGAAGAAGTCAGAGCGCTGTGCGATCTGGTAGCCGGTCGCACGCGAGTCGACGCCGATCCCGACCCGACCCGAGCCGGACATCACCTGGCGCACGACGAAGAACGGCGTGAGCTGGGAGATGATCCGTGCGAACGGCGTGCGGCGCGACATGAGGTAGTTCTCGTGGGTGCCGTAGGACGCACCCTTGCCGTCGGTGTTGTTCTTGTAGAGGTTGACGCCCGGCGGCACGGTCGCGAGTCGCTGGACGGCCTCTCGCATGATGAGCTCGCCGGCCTTGTCCCAGACGACCGCGTCGCGCGGGTTGGTCACCTCCGGTGAGGCGTACTCGGGGTGGGCGTGGTCGACGTAGAGACGGGCTCCGTTGGTGAGGACGACGTTGGCCATCGTGGGGTCCTCGATGTCCGTGAGCTGGCTGGCGTGGGCGCTCCCCCGACCCATGTCGAACCCACGGGCGTCGCGCAGAGGCGCCTCGTCGGCGTAGTCCCAGGAAGCCTGCGCGGGACGGACCCCCCGGCTCGCGGCATACGTCGTCACCACGTCCCCGGACAGGACCATGGGGTTGGCCGAGGGCGACCCCGGGACCGAAATGCCGTACTCGGTCTCGATACCCATGACGCGTCGCACTGACATGGATGCAAGGAAACCACGCCGGACGGCGGATGCCCGGCTCGCCCCCCGGCATACTCCTCGCATGCGCTCCTACCGCGGGATGTCCCCCTTGACGACCGCGACCGTCGCCGTCGTCGACCGGATGCGAGTTCCCGTCGAGAACATGAGCGAAGAGCAGCGCCACGAAGCCCGCGCCGCGACCTATCCGGCCAAACGGCTCACCTCCTGGGTCACGGGCAGGGTCGACCCCGCGGTGGGCATCACGTTCGGGACGGCGCCGGCTCGTGACGGCTACGAGATCCCGCTGCGCATCTATCGCCCGCGGGCCATTCGTGACTCCCAGATCGACGTTCCGGTCATCGTCTACTTCCATGGCGGCGGCTGGGTGCTCGGAAACCTCGTGAACTACGACCCGCTCTGCACCCACCTCGCGGCCGAGGTCGGGGCCGTTGTCGTGAGCGTCGACTACCGGTTGGCGCCCGAGCACCCGGCGCCCACAGCCGTCAACGACGCCGTCGACGCGACGACGTGGATCGCGGCACAGTCGGACGTGTTGCGGGCCGATGCGCACCGCCTCGCCGTCTGCGGGGACGCGGCCGGCGGGCACCTCGCGGCCGTGGTCGCCCAGGTCGTCCACGGCAGCGGAGCCGACTGGATCCGTCACCAGGCGCTCATCTATCCGGCCACCGACCTGACCATGCAGTCACCGTCCATCGAGGAGCACGCACACGCCCCCATCCTCACCAAGGCGTCGATCCTCTCCTTCCGTGAGCTGTATGCCGCTGGACTGGATCTCAGCGACCCTGTCCAGTCGCCGTTGTTCGGCGAACTCGTCGGGCTACCGCCCGCGCTGATCCAGACCGCGGACCTCGACCCGATCCGGGATGACGGAATCCGGTATGCCGCCGCCTTGCGTTCCGCAGGCGTCGACGTTCGCCACACGAACTACCTCCGCGTGCCGCACGGATTCGCGAGCTTCCCCGGTGCGTGTGCCGCAGGGGCGCAGCATCGATGGGAACTCGTGAATGAACTCCGCACTCACCTGACCTGACGTCTGGCCTAGGGTCGACCCATGCGCGAGATCGTCGTTTTCTCCGGTAGTGCCCACCAGACCCTCGCCTCCCAGATCTGCGACCAGCTCGGCGTGCCGCTGTCGGGCAGCGAGATCAAGCGCTTCAGCAACGACTGCCTCCAGGCCCAGCTGCTCGCGAACTGCCGCCAGCGCGACGTCTACATCATCCAGCCGCTCGTCCCGCCGACGCAGGAGCACCTCATGGAGCTGCTCCTCATGATCGACGCTGCCCGAGGCGCGTCCGCCGCCCAGATCACCGCGGTCATCCCGCACTACGCCTATGCCCGGTCCGACAAGAAGGACGCGTCGCGCATCTCGCTCGGTGGAAGGCTCGTGGCCGACCTCATCTCGACCGCCGGCGCCCATCGCGTGCTGACGATGAACCTCCACGCGCCTCAGGTGCACGGCTTCTTCTCCGTTCCCGTCGATCACCTCACCGCGCTCGGAGTTCTCGCCGACCACTTCCGGGGAACGGATCTCACCAACTCCGTCGTCATCTCGCCTGACCTCGGCAACGCCAAGGAAGCGACCCAGTTCTCACGCCTGCTCGGCCTGCCGGTTGCGGCCGGCAGCAAGCAGCGGCAGAGCGACGACAAGGTCGTCATCGACTCGATCGTCGGCGACGTCCGAGGCAAGCGCGCCATCGTCCTGGACGACGAGATCGCGACAGGGGGGTCCATCCTCGAGCTCCTCGATCGCCTGGCTGACTTCGGGGTCACCGAGGCCGCCGTCGCGTGCACTCACGGGCTCTTTGCCGGCAAGGCCGTCGAGCGGCTGCGTGGCCACCCGATGGTGAGTCAGATCGTCACGACCGACACGGTGCCTGCACCGAGCGGCTGGCCTGAACTCCAGGTCCGCACCGTCTCGGGGCTCTTCGCGGAGGCGATCACCCGGATCCACGGCGGTGAGTCGGTGAGCATCCTGTTCGACGGAGTCGACCCGACGCACGCGCCACCCCAGGGCTCGCTGTTCGACAAGGTCGGTGGCTGAACCTCGATGAGTCGCCTCGTCGCTCCCCTTCTCGACCTGCTCGCGGTCGTGGTCTTCGCTCTCGTCGGACGGCGCTCCCACGCTCACGGGATCACGTTCGCCGGAGTCCTCGAGACCGCAGCGCCCTTCCTGTGCGGCACCGCCGCGGGCTACCTCGTCGCCTCGATCACCCTGGACGCCTCGCCCCGCACGTGGCGGTTCGGCGTCATCGTCGTGGCGGCCACGGTCGTGGTCGGGATGCTCTTCCGTCGCTTGGCAGCGACCGGCACGGCGCCGTCGTTCATCGTCGTCGCCTCTGTCTTTCTCGCTGTGACGATGCTCGGCTGGCGTCTGGTCGCTGGGTTTGTCGCCTGACGTCACATCCCACCTCGACAACTCCGCGGGCCTGCCGGCAGGGCGCACATCGAAGAAGTGGACAGGCGCAGCGAACTGACATGGCGTAGCTCTTCGCGCTCGGAATTCACATCACCAATGCTCCTCAACGAAGTCTGCCGCTCCATCGCTATTGCTTCCCGACCCGCGTCGTTCACATAGCGCACGAGAATGCGTGTACAAAAGCAGGAATGACGAAAGCCAGGCGTCTTCATTGGTCGCAGATCAGGCAGAACTCGCACCAATAAGAAGCCCGGACGCTCCGGAGATTCGCGTTCATGGGTGATTCGGTCGCACATTCCTCCGAGCAGGTCGGCGCTCATCGGGAACTACACTTCGCGCTCCGAATGAGCCGGGCGTGCCTATGAGCAGTGGCTCATATGGGTCATTCGGGTCACTTTCGCCATGGCCTTTGGCTCGAGCCCGCGTGGGCCCTGAGGGCGCCAATCCTCAGGACATGGGAAAGGCGTGACCCGTTCGCCGCGGACCGGATCCTGCAGAACTGGGTGTCGGTGATGCGTACCGGACGCTCAGAGATACGCGGCGCCGGCGACTCCAGAGGCCGCCGTCGGCAATTGTCTCAAGATTTGGACAGACGAAGGGATCCGAAACAACTTGACGTCGGGAACCTGCTGAGGTATACGTGCAGACTCCCCGGCCGGCCCCGCGGACTGTCCTCACGACAGTCCGCGTCTTCGCATGTGAAGGGCGAAATCGACCCAAGGGCCCGGTACGTGAATCGTCAATCAGGACCGCAGTAACTAGTTACTTAACCCTCGTCAGACGACGCAGAACGAATGGCATCTCGGGTCGAAATCCGCCCCAGGCCGCCTCGCGCACGCAACCCTGGGACGCGCAGGCGGCACCTTTCCAGTACTCTTCCACGAGCCAAGGACGAAAGCATCACCTGATGACTTTCCTGAAGTCCTGTCGTCGAGCATCGGAGTACAGACATCGCCATTTTTCCTGCCTTCTTTCGGCCACACAGCGCGAACCGTTCAGACTTGTCCGTCACCTTGAAGCTCGCTCGCTTCACGCTGACTTCAGCTGCAGCCCTCGCACTCGTGGCAGCAAGCGTGTCCGCACCTTCGCCCGCGTCAGCGGTAGCCAAGATCAAATGTGACGTGGGTCTGCCAAGCCGCGGCGATGTGGCAGTGCACGTTGGCACGGTGGACCCCATCGTGAACCACAACCAGGCCGCGGCGGCTCACCAACATGACTTCTTCGGGGCCAAAAGTTGGCAGGGCACGTTCGGCAACGGTGCCGACTACAACGACGTGAGGGGCTCAGCGACGACGTGCCGCGAGCAGAAGGACACCGCAGCCTATTGGGCACCGTCGCTCGTGTTCACGTCCGGACCGAAAGCCGGCCAGCGCGTACCGCCCGTGCAGTTCACCGCCTATTACCGGGCGTTTGCAAGTCAGTCTTCCGGACAGGGCAGGCCGTTTCCCCCGGACACGCGCCTCGTCGCCACCGACGAGGCCGGCTACGGCCTGACCGGATGGACGTGCGGACAAGCCTCACGACAGGCCGCCGTTCAGGGCGGGGTCGGGTTCATCCCCGACTGCACTGGTGAGGACGGCAGTCCCGGAAACACCCTGACTGCCCACGTCAACTTCCCGTCGTGTTGGAACGGCGTGCTGCCGAACCACACACCGGGGGACGTGGGTGACACCCGCGACAATGCGAACTACGCATACCCCGCCAACAAGACTGCATGCCCGGCTGCGTTCCCCATCGAGATGGTCCAGTTGCGCGAGACGATCCAGTACGCCTATACCGGCAACGGCGCGGACGTGGCACTGACCAGTGACCATGGCATGCGCTCGGGAACCGAGATGCACGTCGACTTCTGGAACACCTGGGATCAGGCCGGTTTCGAGGACATGGTGAGGACCTGCATCACCGTCGCGTCGGCATACAGCGCTGCTCGGTGCGACCCGTGAGCCGATAACCCGGGCATCGCCCCGACGTCCCAGCCTGCTCCCGATGGAGACGCTTGGACTGTGGGTTTCCGGTACGACCCCAGTTGGGGTCCTCGAAAGACGGACCCCAACTGGGTCGCGCTCACCCGGTGACAGCGGAGCGCGACAAGCGTCCTTGGGAGCTTCCGTGCGTCAGGCCACTGGTCTCCGCAACCGCCGGGTTCGTCCCCTGACGTGTCAGAGATATTGACCAGTGTTGGCGATGGTCGAGATCGAGCGGCCGGGTTCGTTGCCTTCCTTGGTCTTGATGAGCGTTCGGATGTAGACGATCCGCTCGCCCTTCTTGCCCGAGATCCGCGCCCAGTCGTCCGGGTTGGTCGTGTTGGGCAGGTCCTCGTTCTCCTTGAACTCGTCCACACAGCTCGCGAGGAGGTGGTCCACGCGCAGGCCGCGGTGACCCGTGGTCAGGAAGTCCTTGATGGCCATCTTCTTGGCCCGGTCGACGATGTTCTGGATCATCGCGCCGCTGTTGAAGTCCTTGAAGTAGAGGACCTCCTTGTCGCCGCCGGCATAGGTCACCTCGAGGAACTCGTTGTCCTCGTCCTCGGCATACATCCGGGTGACGACCGCCTCGGTCATGGCCTCGACCGTGGCCTCGGGCGAGCCACCGTTGACGGCCAGGTCGTCCGCGTGGAGGGGCAGGTCGGGGGTGAGGTACTTGAGGAAGATCTCGGTCGAGGCCTGGGCGTCAGGGCGCTCGATCTTGATCTTCACGTCGAGACGGCCGGGGCGCAGGATGGCCGGGTCGATCATGTCCTCGCGGTTGCTGGCGCCGATGACGATGACGTTCTCCAGGCCTTCAACGCCGTCGATCTCACTGAGGAGCTGCGGGACGATGGTGGTCTCGACATCGCTCGAGACGCCGGACCCACGGGTGCGGAAGAGGCTGTCCATCTCGTCGAAGAAGACCACCACGGGGAAGCCCTCAGAGGACTTCTCGCGAGCGCGCTGGAAGATGAGCCGGATGTGCCGCTCGGTCTCGCCGACATACTTGTTGAGCAGCTCGGGGCCCTTGATGTTGAGGAAGTAGCTCTTGCCCGGCTCGCGCCCCTCCTTCTCGGCGATCTTGCGCGAAAGGGAGGCAGCGACGGCCTTGGCGATCATCGTCTTGCCACAACCGGGAGGGCCGTAGAGGAGCACACCCTTGGGGGCCTTGAGGTGGTGCTCGGTGAAGAGGTCGGGGTGGAGGTAGGGCAGCTCGACTGCGTCACGGATGAGCTCGATCTGGCTCCCGAGCCCACCGATGTCGTCATAGGCGATGTCCGGGACCTCTTCGAGGACGAGGTCCGCAACCTCGGCGCGAGGAATCTGCTCATAGACGAAAGCGCTGCGTGACTCGAGGAGCAGGGCGTCTCCGACGCGCAACCTGACGTCCTTGAGGGACGCGGCCACACGGCATACGCGCTCCTCGTCTGCGCGCGACAGGACGAGAACGCGGCCGTCGTCGAGAATCTCCTTGAGGAGGACGATCTCGCCAGCGCGCTCGAACCCATGCACCGCAACGACATTCATCGCCTCGTTGAGCATGACCTCGCGGCCGACCTCGATCTCGCCGGCCTCGATCGTCGGGCTCACGGCGACGTGCATCTTGCGGCCGCCAGTGAGCACGTCGACCGTCTTGTCCGGGAAGGTCTCGACGACGATGCCGTAGCCGGAAGGCGGCTGCCCCAGGCGGTCGACCTCGGTCTTGAGGGTGACGATCTGTTCGCGGGCGTCGCGCAGGGTGCGCACGAGTCGCTCGTTCTGCGCGGACACGGTGTTGACCTGGGAACGCAGGTCGTTCACGGTGCCTTCAAGACGGCGCGTGGCATCGCGTTCGGACGGAGTGAACTCGGTCATCGGGGCCTCCTCGGCTCTGCTGGCCCCTCAACGCTAACCCGTGACGCTGCGACGGACCTTGCGGACTCGCTTGTCGGACGGAACACGTTCGCCGATGGCTTCGGAGGTCCACTCCTCTGAGGTCGAGCCCGGCAGGCCCTCGACGGGGTTCCCGTCGACGTCGTCAAGGCCCTCGTAGCCCTTGCCGGGGCGGCGTTTGCGCAGGGGCGGGGTGACTCCGGGGGCCAGTCGACGGGTGGTGATGAGGAAGCCGGTGTGGCCGTGCATGCGGTGCTCGGGACGCACTGCCAGTCCCTCGAGGTGCCATCCGCGCACGAGCGACTCCCAGGCGGAGGGTTCGGTCCAGTTGCCGGCGTCGCGCATGGCCTCGGCGACCTTGGACAGCTGGGTGGCGGTGGCGACATAACAGATGAGCACGCCACCGGGCGCGAGGGCTTCGCCGACGACGTCGAGGCACTCCCAGGGGGCGAGCATGTCGAGGACGACGCGGTCGACGGTTCCGGGTTCGACGTTCTGCGGCAGGGCCTCGACGAGATCACCGACCGTGACCGTCCACGCGGGGTGGTCGGTGCCGAAGTAGGTGCGGGCGTTGGCCACCGCGATGGCTGCGAAGTCCTCGCGGCGCTCGAAGGAGTGGACCTTGCCCGACTCCCCCACGGCCCGCAGCAGCGACATGGACAGGGCGCCCGATCCGACACCGGCCTCGACGACGACGGCACCGGGGAAGATGTCGGCGAAGGTGACGATCTGGCCGGCGTCCTTGGGGTAGACGACAGCGGCGCCGCGCGGCATCGACATGACGTAGTCGGACAGCAGGGGCCGCAGCGCGAGGTACTGGAAGCCCGCCGTGTTGCTCACGGTCGAGCCGTCGGGCGAACCGATGAGGTCGTCGTGCTGCAGGTAGCCGCGGTGGGTGTGGAACTGCTTGCCGGGCGCCAGGGTGATGGTGTGGAGCCGCCCCTTGGCGTCGGTGAGCTGCACCCGCTCACCTTCGGCAAAGGGTCCACGTCGAAGGTCCGCACCGGTCGCACTCATGAGGGTGGAGTCTAGTTGGCGCCGATGGCGGCGTTGACCGCCTCGACCGTCACGAGCCCGAGCACGCGGCCGTCCTCCACGGCGACGACGACGCTGCTCGTGGACTGCTGGATCGCGGTGACGACGGCGGTGAGGTCGTCCTGTGGCCTGGTCTCGGCGACCCACCTTTCGGCCTGCACCCTGGCGAGGGCGGATGCGGGCGTGCTGGCCCATCGATCGCGGGGCACGGCCTGGGCATCCTGAGGGAGGACGAGCGCGGTGGGGCGACCCTGTTCGTCGACGACGACGGCAAGGCCTCCCGTGGCCGCGGCAGCCTCGAGCACGTCGCTGCCACGCAGCACGGGAACCGGACGCACCACCTGGGCCACGGTGCCTCGGGCGAGCATCTGCCGGGCCTGGCCGGTGCGGAGGGCGGCCGTGGCTCCCTGCCACATGAAGGCGGCGATGAGGCCGGTCCACGCGATCGAGTAGAAGGACAGGTCGGTCCCCTCGAGGAGCGGCCGCACGATGAACCACAGGATGACGCCGAGGGTCACGAACCGGCCCGTCCAACCCGCAGCGATGAGGCCCGTCTCGCGCTTGCCGGTGATCCTCCACACCAGGGCGTCCACCAGCTGCCCACCATCGAGCGGCAGGCCGGGCAGGAGGTTGAAACCACCGAGCAGCAGGTTGACGAAGGCGACGGCGTAGAGAACCCTCCCCGTGAGGCCGTCCTGCGTCACTGCGTGCGACGCCACCCACGCAATCCCCGACAGGGCGAGGTTGGCCACGGGTCCGACGACCGCGATCAACGCAGCCTTGCCCGGGGTCGACAAACGCGGATCGTATGCCGTGTGCCCACCCCAGAGGTCCGCGACCACTCGGTGGACCGGCAGGCCCGCCGCCCGGGCCGTCACGGCATGGGCACCCTCGTGCACGAGGACGGAGATGAGCAGGGACAGGGCGAAGGCCAGTCCCAGGATGTAGGCGCGAGGTCCCTGATCCGACTCGCCAGAGACCACGATGTAGATGATGACTGCGGCCAGCAGGAGCCAGCTCGCGCCGATCTGGACCGGGACACCCCCGATGCGGGCGATGACGAGGCCGGAGGACCCGGAGGACGGTGTCTCATTGGGTGCGGCCACGCCGCGACCCTACAAGCACGACGGCATACTGGGGCAGGTGACTTCCTCCCCCGCCACAACGTCGCCCGCGGACACCGCGATCGACCACCGTCCGGATGCGACGGCCGATCTCACGGCCGCCCTGACCGAGCGCGTCCTCGTGCTCGACGGTGCGATGGGGACGATGATCCAGCAGGAGGGGCTGTCCGAGGAGGACTATCGCGGCGAGCGGTTCGCGGACTGGTCGAGCGACCTGCGAGGCAACAACGATCTGCTCAGTCTCACGAACCCGACCATCATCGAGGGCATCCACCGCGCCTATCTCCTCGCCGGAGCCGACCTCGTCGAGACCAACACGTTCAACGCGCAGCGCATCTCGCTCGCGGACTACGACATGGCCGACATCGCCTACGAGATGAACCTCGAGGCCGCCCGGCTGGCCCGACGCGCCTGCGATGAGGTGGCCGCCGAGACCGGGCGTCCGCGGTGGGTCATGGGCGCGCTCGGGCCGACGACCCGCACCGCGTCCATCTCCCCCGACGTCAACGACCCGGGTGCCCGCAACGTCAGTTTCGACGAGCTCGTCGAGGCCTATCTCGAACAGGCTCGGGGCCTCGTCGACGGCGGCGCCGACGCCCTCATCATCGAGACGATCTTCGACACCCTCAACGCCAAGGCCGCGATCTTCGCCGTGGAGACGCTCTTCGACGATCTGGGTCGTCGTTGGCCGGTGATCATCTCGGGCACGATCACCGACGCATCGGGACGCACTCTCTCGGGTCAGGTCACCGAGGCTTTCTGGAACTCCGTGCGCCACGCCCGCCCGCTCGTCATCGGACTCAACTGTGCGCTCGGGGCCGATGAGCTGCGCCCCTACGTCGCGGAGCTGTCGCGCATCGCGGGCTGCTTCGTGTCGGCCTATCCGAATGCCGGTCTGCCCAACGCCTTCGGCGAGTACGACGAGACGCCGGACCAGATGGCATCCGTCGTCGGCGAGTTCGCCACCAGCGGTCTCGTCAACATCCTTGGTGGCTGTTGCGGCACGACTCCGGAACACATCGAGGCGATCGCCGCAGCGGCCGCCGAGGGCACCCCGCGCGTGCCCTCGGACGTCCCCGGAGCCCTGCGCCTCAGCGGGCTCGAGCCGCTCACCGTGGACGAGAGCTCGCTGTTCGTCAACGTCGGCGAGCGCACCAACATCACCGGGTCGGCACGCTTCCGCCGCCTCATCAAGGAAGAGGACTACCCCGCGGCCCTCTCCGTCGCTCGTCAGCAGGTCGAGGCCGGCGCCCAGGTCATCGACATCAACATGGACGAGGGGATGATCGACGGCGTCGCCGCGATGGACCGCTTCGTCAAGCTCATCGGCAGCGAGCCCGACATCTGCCGCGTGCCCCTCATGATCGACTCCAGCAAGTGGGAGGTCATCGAGGCCGGTCTCAAGTGCTCCCAGGGCAAGCCGATCGTCAACTCGATCTCGATGAAGGAGGGCGTCGAACCCTTCCTCGAGCATGCCCGCCTCTGCCACAAGTACGGCGCGGCAGTCGTCGTCATGGCCTTTGACGAGGAGGGCCAGGCGGATTCGCTCGAGCGGCGCAAGGTCATCTGTCAGCGCGCCTACGACCTGCTGACGCACGAGGTCGGCATGGACCCGCACGACATCATCTTCGACCCCAACATCTTCGCGGTGGCCACGGGCATCGAGGAGCACGCGGCATACGGAACCGACTTCATCGAAGCGACCCGGTGGATCAAGGAGAACCTTCCCGGAGCACTCGTCTCCGGTGGCGTCTCCAACGTCTCCTTCTCGTTCCGGGGCAACAACCCGGTGCGCGAGGCGATCCACGCGGTCTTCCTCTACAACGCCATCCAGGCCGGCATGGACATGGGCATCGTCAATGCAGGGGCGCTCGTCGTCCTCGATGACGTCGACCCCGAGCTGCGCGAACGCATCGAGGACGTCGTTCTCAACCGACGCCCCGACTCGACCGAGCGGCTCGTCGAGATCGCCGACAAGTTCAACAACACCGGCGAGGCGGCACCCGAGGTCACCGAGGCGGAGTGGCGCGGCCTGCCCATCCGCGAACGCATCACCCACTCCCTCGTCAAGGGCATCGACGACTTCGTGGTCGAGGACACCGAGCTCCTGCGTCAGGAGATCGAGGCGGCCGACGGCAAACCCATCGAGGTGATCGAGGGCCCGCTCATGGACGGGATGGGTGTTGTCGGCGACCTCTTCGGCGCCGGCAAGATGTTCCTGCCCCAGGTCGTGAAGTCAGCGCGCGTGATGAAAAAGGCTGTCGCACACCTGATTCCCTACATCGAGGCCGAGAAGGAGCGCTCCGGCGTCTCCACGCAGAACAGCAAGGGCCTCATCGTCATGGCGACGGTCAAGGGCGACGTCCACGACATCGGCAAGAACATCGTTGGGGTCGTGCTGCAGTGCAACAACTACGACGTCATCGACCTCGGCGTCATGGTGCCGACCCAGAAGATCCTCGACACGGCCAAGGAGAAGGGCGCCGACATCATCGGCCTCTCCGGCCTCATCACCCCCTCGCTCGACGAGATGGTGCGCGTGGCCCAGGAGATGGAGCGCCAGGGGTTCACCATCCCGCTGCTCATCGGTGGCGCGACGACCTCCCGGGCGCACACCGCGGTCAAGGTCGATGGTCAGTACAGCGGCCCCGTCGTCTGGGTCAAGGACGCTTCACGGTCCGTGCCTGTCGCCAGCCAGCTGCTGTCGGAGACCCAACGCGAGCCGCTCCTGCAGACGATCAAGGCCGACTACGACTCCATGCGTGCCCGTCACGCTGCCAAGTCGACCGAACGCCCTCTGGTCTCGATCGACGCGGCCCGCAAGGCGCACACCCCCATCGACTGGACGGCATACCGGCCGGTTCGTCCGCACCTGCTCGCGCAGCAGAGCAAGGACGTGTGGTCGGGGACGACCGACACGAAGTGGCACCGCGCTGCAGCCCAGTTCACCCGGGAGTTCGTCAGCTACCCGATCGAGGAGCTGCGTCGCTACATCGACTGGACGCCGTTCTTCCAGGCGTGGGAGATGAAGGGTCGCTACCCCGACATCCTGTCCAACCCGGCGACCGGCGAGACCGCACGCAAGCTGTTCGAGGACGCCAACACGATGCTCGACAGGATCATCAAGGAGAAGTGGCTCACCGCCAACGGTGTCATCGGCCTCTTCCCCGCGAATGCCGTCGGTGACGACATCGAGGTGTATGCCGATGAGTCCCGTGAGAGCGTCCTCACGACGATCCACGGGTTGCGTCAGCAGGGTCAGCACCGCGAGGGCGTGCCCAACCGGTGCCTGTCCGACTTCATCGCGCCCAAGGAGACCGGGCTGCGGGACTACGTCGGCGGGTTCGCGGTCACAGCCGGGCACGGGACCCACGAGCGGATCATGGCGTTCAAGGAGGAGCTCGACGACTACAGCGCGATCCTCCTGGAGGCTCTGGCTGACCGGTTGGCCGAAGCGTTCGCCGAGCGCATGCACGAGCGCGTCCGTCGCGAGTTCTGGGGACACGCGGGTGACGAGCACCTGTCCAACGACGACCTCATCGGCGAGAAGTACGCCGGTGTCCGTCCCGCCCCCGGCTATCCCGCCTGCCCGGACCACACCGAGAAGGAGACGCTGTTCAAGCTCCTTGATGCGACGGATCGCGCGGGCATCGAGCTGACCGAGTCAATGGCGATGCAGCCCGGTGCTGCGGTGAGCGGTTGGTACTTCTCGCACCCGCAGAGTCAGTACTTCGTCGTCGGTCGTCTCGGCCGCGACCAGGTCGAGGACTACGCCGAGCGCAAGGGCTGGACCTTGGCGCAGGCCGAGCGCTGGCTCGGGCCCAACCTCGGGTACCAGCCCGAGGACTGAGCCGACGCAGGGACCGAGGTCAGGCGTCGACGTCGTCCAGGTGGGCGATGACCCCTTCGAGCAGGCGGGCGAGCTCGCCACGCTCGGCGGCGCTCAGCCCTCCGAGCACATCGCTCTCGACGACGTCGGACTCACGCACGGACTGGGTGAACACCTGCCACCCGACCGGGGTGAGTGAGACCAGGGTTCGGGTGCGGTTGTCCGTGTCCGGTCGCCGCTGGACGTAGCCGCGTTCGGACATCTTGTCGAGCCGGTGGGTCATCGATGAGGGCGCGACGCTCGTGAGTTCGGCGAGCTGGCTCGGGGTGAGGCACTCCTCCCCGGCCTTGGCGAGGGCGGCGACCACAGCCCACTCCCCCTGGGTGAGGTCGAGGTCAGCGAGCTGGCGGGCGTACCACTGGTCGAGCTTCTTCGTCACGCCGTAGACCGCGGTGATGACCCGCTGGACCGACTCCTCGCCGCCTGCCGCGACGTAGGCCGCCACGGCATCACGGTGCTGTTGCGCGGCCGACCGTTGGCGTTTGGGCATAACCGAGTGTCGCATGGCGTTCTTCGTTTGCTAATATTTCGATATCGAACGTTCGACCTCGAACTGTTCGCCTTCGAAACCTCCGGACCATGGTCGGTCCCCTCCTCAACACCTGAAAGGTGTGATTTCGTCATGCGCGCCAAGCTCCTCATCCTCGCGTCGTCCATCGGGATGCTCGGCTGGGGTGCGGTGTTGCCGTACCAATACGCGTATGCCGCTGACACACGCGGGTGGGGCGCTCTCGTCGCCGCTGCGGCCTCGTCCCTCTTCTCCGTCGGCGCGCTGGTCGCCGCACCGGTCGCCGGGCGGCTCAGCGACCGTCTCAACCCCGTCGTCGTCGCGGTGCTCGCCCAGTTGTTGGGTGCCGTGGGGGTGGGCTCCCTCGTGATCGCCGACTCGGCGGCCGCCTTCCTCGGTGGAATGTTCGTCTTCGGACTGGGTCTGACGGCAGCCGTGCCGGCCAAGCAGGTCCTCGTGCTGCGCTGGGTCGACAGCACCGACCGTCGCCGCACCTTCGCCTACAAGTTCACGGGCGAGGCGCTCGGCATGGCGGCTGGTGCCTACGTGGCCGGACACTTGGTCGACCTACGGGCACCCCAGGGCCTGGACGTCGGATTCCTCACTGCCGCAGCAGGATTCGCGATCTCGTCGCTCATCATCGGACTCGCCGGTCGAGGCGCCATCCGCCACCCCGACATCGACGTCTCCGGCGGCCCCGAGGTGGGGTCCCGCAGCCCGATCGAGTCGATGTGGGCCATCTTCGCCACCCCGGCGCTGCGGTGGACCGCAGTGATCACGGTTGCCCTGGCCCTCGGGTTCTACGCCCAGTTCGAGTCGGGCCTGCCGGCCTATGCGTTGACGACCCTCGACGTCGACACGGCCACGGTCGGCACGGCAGCTGCCGTCAACGCCATCGTCATCGTCGTCCTCCAGGTCATCGTCGTTCGCCTCACGGCTCGCCGGAGCGCTCCGACGTTGCTCATGGCCGTCGGTGGGATCTGGGTCCTGTCCTGGCTGGTGCTCTCCTCTGCTCAGTTCGCGCCGGGTGTCGCCTCGGCCCTGTTCGTCACGACGTACGGCATCTTTGCCGTCGGCGAGACGATGTACAGCCCCGTCCTCAGCCCGCTGACCGCTTCCCTCGCACCGCGCGGGATGGTCGGCCAGACCCTGGGCACGTTCGCCGCACTGCAGACGACGTTCTCGGCCCTGGGGCCGCTCGTCGCCGGAGTACTCCTCGGCGCCGGTCTCACGACGGGCTTCCTCGGCCTGCACATCGCGATCAGCGCCCTTGCCGTGTATGCCGCCTGGCGGCTTCGCGTTGCCCTGCGGCGCTCTGACCTCGAACCGGCCGTGGCGCAGGAGACCCGCTCACCGTCGGACGACGCAGTCCTCGCCGCCTGACAGGCCCTCCCTTCCGTTGCGTCTGCGCTTTCGGTCGTTCCAGCGACCACCTGCGCAGACGCAAGGTGAGGTGCGCAGGAGTGTCGGCGCGACGGCATACCGTGTCGTCCATGACTCCCGCACTGTCTCCGAGCCGCGCAGCGGACTTCAAGCAGTGCCCCCTGCTGTTCCGTTTCAGGACGATCGACAAGCTCGACGGTCCGCCCTCTCCGGCAGCCGCTCGCGGAACCCTCGTCCACGAGGTCCTCGAGCACCTCTTCGAGCTGCCGGCTGCGGAGCGCACACCTGAAGCAGCCCTGGCTCTGCTCCAGCCGCGGTGGGCGAGCCTCGTCGAGGAGCGCCCCGAGCTGGCCACGATGATCGAGGACGACGACACCCTGACCGAGGACGGCTGGTTCAAGGCCGCGGGTGCGCTCGTCGAGCGCTGGTTCACCCTGGAGAACCCGCAGCGGCTCGAGCCGGCAGAACGCGAGCTCTACGTCGAGACGGAGGTCGACGGTCTCACCCTCCGGGGTTACGTCGACCGCCTTGACATCGCGCCGGACGGGTCGATGCGCGTCGTCGACTACAAGACCGGTCGATCGCCGCGCGAGGCATTCGAGGGCAAGGCTCTGTTCCAGATGAAGTTCTATGCCCTGGTGCTGTGGCGCCAGCGAGGCGTCATGCCCAAGCTGCTCCAGCTCGTCTACCTGGGCAACGGCGAGGTGGTGCGCTACGAACCCGACGAGCACGACCTGCTCGGGCTCGAGCGCAATGTGCAGGCGGTCTGGCAGGCGATCGTGCGGGCCAGCGAGACGGGCGACTGGCGTCCTCGCGTGTCCAAGCTCTGCGACTGGTGCGACTTCAAGGAGTTCTGCCCCGAGTGGGGTGGCACTCCCCCGCCGCTACCTGCCGACGCCGGTCGACTCGTCCTCGACTCGAGCGTCACCGGCGAGGCGCTCGTCGGCGACGACTGAGACAAGATCCTGCGGGGTGAGACCTCGCAGGCTCGGCAGCTGGACGGCGCCGCGGGTGATCGGCACCGGCACGATGTGCGGGACAGCGATCGTCGGCACTTCAGCGGCAACGGCCGAACGCACGCCGGTCGGCGAGTCCTCGATGGCGATGCAGTCGCGCGCCTCGACGCCGAGCCTGCGCGCGGCTGCGTGGTAGGGCTCCGGGTGCGGCTTGCCGTGCTCGACCTCGTCGCCGGTGATCAACACGGTGAAGGTGCCTTCGGGGAGAGCTTCGACGACCGCAGCCGCCAAGGAGCGCCACGACATCGTGACCAGCGCGTTGGGCACACCGGCTTCGACGAGGGCAGCGAGCAGCTCGCGGGCACCCGGTCGCCACGGAACGTGCTGGCGCACCTGGGCGGTGACGCGCAGGAGGAGCTCCTCGATGATCCGCTCCGGCTCCCAGGTGATCGGTGAGTTGTCGCGGATGAACTCGGCGCTCACCATGAGGTCATTGCCGACGAGCTGGTGGGCGTACTCGTCCGACCAGACGCCCCCGTGCTCCTCGACGATGTCGTGCTCCGCCGCGATCCAGTAGGGCTCGGTGTCGACGAGAGTCCCGTCCATGTCCCAGAGAACTGCCGCAGGCAACGTCATGCGCCGAGTCTACGAATAGGGTGGAGTCGTACCTACGAGGAGGACCCTTGATCGAGCTCGACGACCTGCCTGAAATGGAGAATGCCGTGATGATTCTGGCATTCGAGGGGTGGAACGACGCCGGTGAGGCGGCCAGCGGTGTCATCGAGCACCTGGCCCAGCTCTGGGAAGCCGAGCCGGTGGCAGCGATGGACCCCGAGGACTACTACGACTTCCAGGTCAACCGACCGCGTGTCGTGTCCGAGGGCGGGCAGCGACGCATCAGCTGGCGCACCACCCGCATCCTCGTCGCGACCAACACCTCGATCGGGCGGGACGTGATCCTTGTGCAGGGGGTCGAGCCGTCCTTCCGCTGGCGGGCCTTCGCCATCGAGCTGATGGAGCTGGCGCAGGCCGGCGACGTCACGACCGTGATCACTCTCGGCGCCCTCCTCGCCGACGTCGCCCACACGCGGCCGATCCAGGTCACCGTGAGTTCGGACAGCGAAGACACCCGTCACCGTCATGACCTCGAGGCCAGCACCTATGAGGGCCCGACGGGCATCGTGGGGGTCATCGCCGACGCGGCGATCCAGGTGGGCGTCAGCTCACTCTCGGTGTGGGCGGCCGTGCCGCACTACGCCCACCACACGCCCTCGCCCAAGGCCACGCGCGCGATCGTGTCGCGGCTCGAGGAGCTGCTCGAGGGCCCGATCGACCACGAGGGTCTCGATGACGACGCCCGGGCCTGGGAGAACGGTCTCGACGCACTCGCCTCGGAGGACTCAGAGGTGGCCGAGTACGTCGAGTCGCTCGAGGAGGCCCAGGACACGGCCGAGCTCCCCGAGGCCAGCGGAGACGCCATCGCCAAGGAGTTCGAGCGCTACCTGCGCAAACGCGGCACCGACGACTGACGGCCACTGCCCCCCACGCAGAGGCCCCGTGGCGTTTCTCGGGACGTGCGTCCGACCGTAGGGCTGCGCGCGCTCACAGCGGCAGGAGAGCGGACCCCGGAAGTCGCGCGCAGACCGGAGGGCGGCTAGCGCGTCACGTGCAACGCGAGGGGCCGGTCCGGGTGCCCGCTCCGGTCAGACGCGGATGCCGAGGAGGGCGTCGAGGGCGCGGCCGAGCACGCCGGGAGCTGATTGCTCGTCGCCGCCGACCGCAAGGGTCTGCTCGGCCCAGGCATCGACGGCCGCAATCGCTCGCGGCGCGTGGAGGTCGTCGGCGAGGGCGGCGCGGATGGTCGCCACCGTCTCGTCGGCCGAGAGCGCGGTGTTGACAGACAGGGCCTCACGCCACCGTTCGAGGCGCACCTGGGCCACGGTCAGCAGTTCGGGCGTGTAGTCCCAGTCGGAGCGATAGTGGTGGGCGAGCAGGACGAGGCGGATGGCCATGGGGTCCACGCCGTCCTCGCGCAGCTTGGACACGAGGACGAGGTTGCCGCGCGACTTGCTCATCTTGTGACCGTCAAGACCGACCATGCCGGCGTGGGCGTGGAGCCGGGCGTAGTCCTCGACACCGATGGCGCTGGCCTGGGCGACGGTCATCTCGTGGTGCGGGAAGATCAGGTCCGAACCGCCGCCGTTGACGTCGATCGGGACACCGAGTCGGTCGAGGGCGATGGCTGTGCACTCGACGTGCCAGCCGGGGCGACCGGCAGGAAGGCCGTCGAACTCCCACGAAGGTTCACCGTCCCGAGCAGCGCGCCACAGCAGGGGGTCGAGGACGTCGCGCTTGCCGGGCCGGTCGGGGTCACCGCCGCGCTCGGCGAAGACGGCCAGCATCTGTTCGCGCGTCCAACCGGACACCGAGCCGAAGCCGGAGACGTGCGACAGGTCGACATAGAGGTCGGGCCCCTCGGCGTCGTCGTTGGGCAGCTCGTATGCCGCCCCACTCTCGATCGTGCGTCGCACGAGGTCCGCGATGACGGGCAGGGCCTCGACGACACCGATGTAGTCCTGCGGCGGAATGACCTGAAGCGCCGTCATGTCCTCGCGGTAGAGGTCGGCCTCGGCGACGGCCAGGTCGCGCCAGTGGATGCCGTCACGCTTCGCGCGCTCGAGCAGCGGATCGTCCACGTCGGTGACGTTCTGCGTGTAGTGCACCTCGTGACCGTTGTCGCGCAACACCCGACCCACGAGGTCGAAGGCGACGTAGGTCGCGGCGTGCCCGAGGTGGGTCGCGTCATAGGGGGTGATGCCGCAGACATAGAGCCTGGCAACCGTCCCGGGTGTGACCTCGCGCAACTCACCTGAACTGGTGTCGTGCAGGCGAAGGGCCAGCCCGTTTCCGGGGATGGCGGGCAGGAACGGGGGCGGCCACGAGATCACGGTGGAAGCCTACGGCGCAGGGGTCACATCGCTGGCCACGGGATGGCCGGCCACCCCGGCAGCGGCAGCGGATGCCGCCGGTCCGAGAACAGGTGATCGGCCCGGCCACGCAGGGCGTCGACCTCATCGTGGGTGAGAAGGGCCGAGAGGCGGTGGGTGAGGTCACCCTGCGCCAGGGCATCGCGAACGCGTTCGACACGGGCCACGTCCTCGTCGGCGAGCGCTTCGCCGGCCCATCCCCACAGGACGGTCCGCAGCTTGGGTTCGACCCCGAGGCTCACCCCGTGGTCGACGCCCCAGACGGTGCCGTGGATGCGCAGGAGGTGTCCGCCCTTGCGGTCGGAGTTGTTGATGAGCGCGTCGAAGACGGCTGCGGTGCGCACTCCGGGCTCGATCGCGTGCGCGACGACAACCTCCTCGCCCTCGGGCGTCTCGCCACGCAACACCTCACGCCACCCCTCAGGCACCTCGCCGGGAGCGACGACGTCGACGACCAGATCCGGTGCGGTGTGCGGCTCCCCGACCCACTCTTGCGTGGCCGCCAGACCCCAGGGGCCCTCGTGCAGGACGGTCGGCGGGACCACGCCGAAACCACCGGCTTCGCTGATGAGGTATGCCGCTCGCTCCCTCCCAGCCAACGTCCCGTCTGGGTAGTCCCACAGGGGTCGTTCCAGGGCGACGGGTTTGTGGATGGCGAGCCGTGAGTCCTCGTCGAGGGTCACCCGCACGAGGACGGCACCGTTGGAGGACTCGACGATCCGCCCGAGCGGCTCGACCTCGCCGGACTCGAGCAGCAGCTCGACCTCGGTGACCACGGTCTAGCGCTTGTAGCCGTTGGACCGGGGGCAGATGTGTCCCTCGGGGTCGAGCGGCTGCCCGCAGAAGGGGCACGGCGGGCGACCGGCCTGGACGATTGCCTGGCACCGCTTCGCGAACGCGCGCGCTGTCGTGGGATCGAGCACGACTCTGACCGTGTCGCTCGGGGGCGTCTCCTCCGGGTCGCTGTCGTGGCACTCGATGACGATGGTCGACCGCTGCTCGTCCCACGCCAGACTCACCGTGTCGACGCGGAACTCGTCCTCGATCGGGGTCTCGAGGGCGTCGGTGTCGGTGAGGTGCTCGGCGACGGACGCTGCGCCAGCAAGCCCGCCCATGGTGTCGAGCAGGTCGGAGATCCGGTCCGCGAGGATGCTCACCTGGACCTTCTCGATCGAGACCGAGACGAGCCGGCCTCCCCCGCGTGCCTGCAAGAAGAAGGTGCGGCCGCCTGGAGGGCCGACCGTGCCGGCGACAAAGCGCTCTGGCGGGTCGAAGTCACTGATCGCCATGCGCGCAGACTAACCCGAGAAGCCCCACGGCAGCTCCAGGCGGTGCGCTGCGAGCAGGGCTTCGTCGTGAAGGATGGATCGGGTGACGCCATCGGCGGCGACGATCCCGTCCGAGAGGATGACCGATCGCTCGCACAACTGCAGGGCGAACGCGAGGTCGTGCGTGACCATGAGGACGGTGACGTCGAGCGACTGGATCAGCTCGCCGAGCTCGCGTCTCGACGTGGGGTCGAGGTTGGACGAGGGCTCGTCGAGGACGAGGATTTCGGGCTCCATCGCGAGGACTGTCGCGATGGCGACGCGTCGTCGTTGGCCGTAGGACAAGTGGTGAGGCGCACGGTCGGCGAACTCCAGCATGCCCACGGCCGCGAGTGCAGCGGTGATGCGACGCTCGAGTTCTTCACCCCTCAGCCCGAGGTTGGCCGGGCCGAAGGCGACGTCGTCGTGCACGGTGGGCATGAACAGCTGGTCGTCGGGGTCCTGGAAGACGATGCCGACCCGGCGGCGGATCTCGAGGTGGTTCTCCCGGACGACGGGCAGGCCCGAGACGGTGACGCTGCCCGCACCGGCTTCGAGGATCCCGTTGAGGTGGAGCACGAGCGTCGTCTTGCCGGCGCCGTTGGGTCCGAGCAGGGCGACTCGCTCGCCACGGTGGACGTGCAGATCGACACCAAAGAGTGCCTGGTGACCGTCGGGATAGGCGAAGGCCAGCCCGCGGATGTCGAGGACAGGAGTGCTCATCGGGGTCCCCGCAAAGTATCGGAGAGACGGAGGAACGGAGAACTTTGTGGGGTGATCACGTCAGGTGCACCACGATGAGGGCGATGAGGGCGATGGATGCAGGGACGAGGCCCTGCGACCAGTCACGTCGATGAGCGTGCAGCGGATCGGTCACCGGCATCCGTCCGTTGTAGCCCCGCGACATCATCGCGAGGTGCACGCGTTCTCCGCGCTCATAGCTGCGGATGAAGAGAGCGCCGGCGCTCGTCGCGATGACCGGCCATGAGCGCACCGACCGCGCGGTGAAGGCCCGCGACTCCCTGGCGACCTTCATCCGCTGGGCCTGCGATCCGACGACACCGAGGTATCGCACCATGAACGCGAGGATCTGGACGAGTCGGTCCGGCAGCCGCAGGTGCTGGAGCGCGCGCACGAGGTCGCGACTGGACGTCGTCGTGGCGAACGCGACGGCCATGAGCACGCTCGTCGTCGCAGTGAGCAGCAGGGCGATGCTCGCCTCCACCCCGTCCCGCGACACGGTGAAGGGACCGAGCTCCATCGCTGGACCCGTCGCCACGAAGGGCAGGACGAGCGCGAAGACGACGAAGGGCGTTTCCACGACGAGCCTGGTCGCCACGTGTCGCAGCGGAACCTTCGTCACCATCACCACCGTGGCCGCGACGAGAAGCATCGCCGCCCGTGCGACGTGGGCATCACGCGGCAGCGCCACGACCAACAGCACGAAACTCACCAGACCGACGAGTTTGACGTGCGCCGGCAGCTGGTGGACGACAGAATCTCCCTCGATGTGGAGGTGAGGGCGGAGCTCGGCTCCCATCTCAGTCGTCGTCGCGTGAGCTGCGCCGACGAAGCAGGTGCATGAGCCCGAAGGCGATGACGGCCACGACACCAACCCCGATGAGGCCAGCGAGCCCTCCGGAGAGACGGGCGTTGTCGACCCCCGCAGTGCCGTAGCCAGCCAACGGTGAACCATCGGACGCGTGCTTTCCGGCGGAGTCGAGGAAGCCGAGCCGTTGGGCGACGAACTCCAGACCATCGGGGTGGCCGGACGCCCACAGCGAGACGACACCAGCGAGCAGGAGGCAGATGACCAACCCCGTGACGACGAGGCGGGTGGTCGAGATCTGGTGACGGGGCGCGAGACTCATGCGTGCGCCTCCGTTCGGATCTCGAGCTGCTTGTCCTCGACGAGCCCACGGGCACCGTGCACGAGGTCGGGTCGCGTGGCGATGATGCTGCCGACGGCGAGCAGCGTGATGACGCCCTCCCCGAGGCCGATGACGGTGTGCCAGCCCACCATGGCGGTGACGAGCTCACCGAGCGGGATGGGCGCACGGCCGCCCACGGCATACAAAGCGGTGAAGGCCAGCGCGGCCACAGGGACCGAGACGAAGGCGGCGACACCGGCCAGCGCTGGCACGGCCTTCAGTCCAGCGGCACGTACGACGCGGCGCAAGCCGATGAAGACGAGCCAACCGGTCCAGACACCGATGATCGCCATCAAGGTGATGTTGGTTCCGAGGGCGGTGATGCCGCCGTCGGCAAAGAGCAGGGCCTGCACCGAGAGGACCACGGTCAGGCACAGGGTCGCGGTCCACGGGCCGACCAGCACGGCAGCCAGGATCCCGCCCAGGAGGTGGCCGGAGGTGCCGGCTCCCACCGGGAAGTTGAGCATCTGCGCGGCGAAGACGAAGACGGCCACGAGGCCGGCGAGTGGTGCAGTGCGGTCATCGAGCTCGCGGCGGGCCCGGCTCAGCGCGAGCGAGACACCGGCGACGGCCACGACGGCAGTGCCGATCGACGTGGGTGCGTCGAGGAACCCGTCAGGCACATGCATGCCAAAGCCTCTCGTCCTTGTTGCTCATTGTTCGCAACAACGACTCTAGCCGGTTCCTCCCCCGATGATGGCGTCGCCTGCCGGGACGATTGCTGCGGCCTTCTGGTGGGGGCGCACCGCATCGCCCGAGGAGTTCACGGCCATCACCATCGAGCGCTCCCCGGAACGGCGGATGACCGAGACGGACGCCGGGTCGACGTGCACCCGCTGGAGCCCACCCAGGCCCGCGCCCATGGCATCCGCGATGACCGCCTTGATCGGATCACCATGACTCACGGCCACCCAGACCGCGTCCGGGCCGCGCTCCGCCTCGACCTCCGCGTCGATGCGCTTCACGACGGCGACGATCCGTGCCGCCATCTCGGGAAGGGACTCCGCGGCATACCGGTCGCTGTCCGGGAAACGCGCCGACTCGGGGTCGTCCTGGACGGTGCGCCACAGCGGTTCGGAGGTGAGCTCGGCAATCGGACGACCCGTCCACGCGCCGTAGTGGCACTCCCCCAGGTCTTCGACGATCTCGGCGGTCGCGTCCGGAAGCAGCAGGCCGGCAGTCTCGCGGCAGCGCTGCAGCGGACTCGTGGCAAGGCGGGCGACCTGCGTGCCGGCCTCGGCCAGACGCGCTGCAAGGCGCCCGACGTCAGTGCGCCCACGGTCGGTGAGCCCAACGCCCTCGCTCCATCCCGCGAGGACGGAGTCCGCGTTGGCGGTCGAGTGTCCGTGTCGCACGAGCAGGAGGAGGGCCACGAGCCTCACTGTAGGCAACAATGGCGCGAGTGATCATCGACAAGGCTTTGTATCGGGACGGCAAGCGGGGATCGTGCGGCGATCTGAGCGACGAGCTCGACACCCTGCGTGCAGACGGGTCGAGCACAGACTTCCTGTGGATCGGTCTCAAGGACCCCACGACGGCCGAGCTCGAGCACGTCAATGACGAGCTCGGTCTCGGCTTGCACCCCCTCGCGATCGAGGACGCCGTCTCCGGGAGGCAACGGGCCAAGGTCGAGCTCTATGGTCGCAACGTCTTCGTCGTGCTCAAGACGCTGAGCTACATCGAGGCGACCTCGGACATCGAGACCGGCGAGCTCATGGTCCACGTCGGCCAGCACTTCGTCCTGACCATCCGCCGTGGCGAGCTCAGCCCCTTGGCCGGCGTGCGCAAGGGGCTCGAGGAGGACCCGAGCAAGCTTGCCCTCGGGCCCATGGCGGCCCTGCACGCCGTCATCGACCGCGTCGTCGACCAGTACACCGACATCGACGTCGAGGTCGCGCGCGACGTCGACGAGATCGAGGAAGCAGTCTTCTCCGACGGCCTCGTTTCGTCGGACACGATCTATCGCCTCAAGCGCGAGGTCCTCGAGTTCCGCCGCGCCATCACACCGCTCATCACGCCCCTGCGCATGCTGCACACCAGCCCGCGCTCACCCGTCCCCGATGACGAACTGCGTCTCCTCTTTCGCGACGTCGACGACCACCTGCACTTCGTGGCGGACCGGATCGAGTCGTATGACGGGCTGCTCACCTCGGTCCTCAGCGCCAACCTCGCCAAGATCTCTGTCCAGCAGAACTCCGACATGCGCAAGATCTCGGCCTGGGTGGCCATCGCTGCAGTGCCCACGATGATCGCGGGCGTCTACGGGATGAACTTCGACAACATGCCGGAACTGCAATGGCGCTATGGCTACTTCATCGTTCTCGGCATCATGGTCACGGCCTGCACCGGGATGTTCGCGACCTTCAAGAGGGTCAAGTGGCTGTGATCCAGCCGGCGCCGAGTGCGAGGAACATGAAGGATCCCAGCACGACCCGGTAGGCAATGAACGACATGAGCGAGTTGCTCTGCACGAACTTCAGCAGCCAGGCGATGGACGCATAGGCGACGACGAACGCCACGACGATGCCCGTGATGATCGGGCCGATGCCCAGGGTCTCGAGAGCGTCGAGATTACCGAGGGTCTCGTAGAGTCCTGCCCCCGTCAGTGCCGGGATGGCGAGGAAGAAGGACAGTTCCGTCGAGGTCACCCGGTCGATGCCTCGGATCAGGCCCGCCGAGATGGTCGCACCCGATCGTGAGACACCCGGGATCAGCGAGAAGCACTGCACGAGCCCGATGATCAGACCGTCCTTGATCGTCAGGGCGTCCTCCCCGCGAGCCACACCAGACTTCGCGAGGACGTCGTGCCGTCGCTCGGCGACCCACATCACGGCGCTCCAGGCGATGAGGGCTGCAGCGACGACCCAGAGGTTGCGCAACGGACCAGAGATGAGGTCCTTGAACAGCAGGGCTGCGATCACCACGGGGATGGAGCCGACGATGACGGCCCACGCGAGCTGGTAGTCGTGGTGCTCGCGCGCCTGGGCACTGCGCAGCCCACCGATCCAGGCCAGGAGGAGTCGCAGGATCTTCTTGCCGAAATAGGTGAACGTCGCCGCGATGGCGCCGATCTGGATCAATGCCGTGTATGCCGTGATCGCATCTGCGTCCACCGGCAGGCCGAGGAGTTTCTCGGCGATCGTGAGGTGCCCCGTGGACGAGACCGGGAGGTATTCGGTGAGGCCCTCGACGATGCCGAGGACAACGGACTGGAAATAGCTGAGTTCGACGGTCACGTCGATGGAAGGGATCACGGAGCGGGAACTTCCTCAGGAGTGGACGGGACGAGCTCGGACATGACCCGCAGGGTCTCGAGGCGCTCCTCGATGGTGAAGGCGAACGGTGCTACGCCGAGTGTGGTGACGCCCGCGTCCGCGTAGCGACCGACCCGCTCGCTGAGGCGTTCCGGCGAACCGATGAGCGAGGTGGCGTCGATGAACTCGAACGGCACGGCCTGCGCCGCGTCCCGGTGCTGGCCTGCGAGGAAGAGCTCCTGGACGCGCGCAGCCTCGTCCTCGAAGCCCATGCGACAGGCGAGCTGGTTGTAGAAGTTCTTCTCCTTGGAGCCCATGCCGCCGATGTAGAGAGCGGCGTATGCCGCGACGGCCGCCGCTCCCGCTTCGACATCGTCGGTGAGGACGACCGGCACGGTGGGCACGATGTCGAACCCGTCGAGCGGGTTCTCGTCGGTGCCCTTTCCCGCGGCTCGACGCCCCGTCGCGATCGACTCGACGATGTCGCCGGAGTGCTCGGGCGAGAAGAAGATCGCGAGCCAGCCATCGGCGATCTCGCCGGTGAGCTCGAGGTTCTTGGGGCCGACTGCCGCAAGATAGACCGGCAGGTGCTTCTGGGTGGGAGCGATGGTCAGCTTGAGAGCCTTGCCCGGGCCATCCGGGAGCGGCAACGTGAAGTGCTCGCCGGCATACTCCACCCGCTCGCGGGCCAACGCCTGGCGCACGATCTCGACGTACTCACGCGTGCGTCCCAACGGCTTGGTGAACCGCACACCGTGCCAGCCTTCGCTCACCTGCGGTCCCGAGACGCCGAGGCCGAGGCGAAAACGCCCTCCGGAGAGGTGATCCAGCGTCGCGGCGGTCATCGCCGTCATGGCGGGGGTGCGCGACGGGATCTGCATCACGGCCGAGCCGAGCCCGATCTGCTCGGTCTTCGCGCCGATCCACGCCAGGAAGCTGACCGCGTCGCTGCCATAGGCCTCCGCGACCCAGGCCGAGTCATAGCCGAGTCGGTCGGCTTCGGCCGCGAGGGTGAGCATGTCGTGGCTCGTCGAGAGGCCCATGTAGCCGAGATTCACTCCAAGTCGCATGCCGCCAACCGTAGTGGCGGCGCGCGACCCGACCGTCACCGAGGTTGAGTCAGCGGGGCCGCGTGTCCCCGTTGCGGCTGCCGATCGGCGTTGCTCCGCCGTCGTCGTCGGACTCGTCGGACTCTTCCGACTCGTCGTCGAAGTCCTCGTCGTCGAGCCCCGAGTAGACGCCGTCGTCATCGTCGTCGTCACTGTCGAGGTCGTCGTCACCCTCGTCGTCCTCGTCCTCATCGTCGTCGCTGTCGTCGCCGGTGTAGACGTCAAGGGGCGTCATCTCACCGAAAGCCTCATAGAGCGCGTTGTCGTAGGTCTCGAACGCATCGAGCAGGTCGTCGTAGGCCGCCGCGACCGTCGGGTCGTCCTCACCGCGACGACCGGAGCACGCCTCGAGGTGACGTTCGAAGGCGGAGACGAGGAGGGAAAGGGTGGCACGCGGGTCGGCGCTCATAGTCCAGAACCGTAGCGCCTCGTGAAGCACAATGGGTCGATGGTCGAATACGAGTATCGGGTCCTGTCATTCGGACGCGACACCCGCCGCGGCGACATCCGACGCGCCCTCACGGAGCACGCGGAGTACGGGCACTGGGAGTTGCACCGCACACGCATCTACATCGGTGGTGTGACGCGAGCGTGGCTGCGGCGCAGGATCATTCGCGCACGACGCGCGTCCTGACCATGGCGCGTCCAGGACGCCACCGAGGTCGACAGGCGGTCAGCTGGTCTCGATGAGGCGCTGCAGGACCCTGGTCCCGAAGCGCAGCGACTCGGTGGGGACCCGCTCGTTGATTCCGTGGAACATCGGTGCGAAATCGAGATCTGCCGGGAGCCGCAGCGGAGCAAAGCCGTAGCCCGTGATCCCGAGCAACGACAACGCCTTGTTGTCGGTGCCGCCGGACAGGCAGTAGGGCAACACCTCGGCCTCGGGGTCCTCGGCCTTGAGGGCTGCGACCATGGCCTCGACCAGCGGTCCTTCGAACGGTGAGTCCAGGGCGATGTCGCGGTGCAGCACCTCGATCGTCACGTGCTCGCCGACGAGGTCCTTGACGGTCTGCATGAGGTCCTCCTCGTGGCCCGGGAGGAAGCGACAGTCGACGTTGGCGCTCGCATGCTGCGGGATGACGTTGTGCTTGTAACCAGCGTCGAGCATCGTCACGTTGCTCGTGTCCTGCAGGGTGCCGCGGACGAAGCCCTGGGCGCCGCCGAGGTGCTCGAGCAGCTCCTCGGCGTCCTCGTCGGAATAGCTGACGCCGGTGAGCTCGCTCAGCCCGTCGAGGAGGGTGCGCACGGACGGGATGTATTCCCGGGGCCACTTGTGTGTGGCGAGGCGGCTGATCGCCTCGGCGAGCCGCGCAATGGGGTTCTCGTCATTGGGGACCGAGCCATGGCCAGCGCGCCCGGTCGCGGTGAGCCGGATCCAGGAGATGCCCTTCTCGGCGGTCTGCAGGAGGTAGGCGCGCGTCTCGCCGCCGTCGGCCGTGGGGACGGTGACGCTGTAGCCGCCGACCTCGCTGATCGCCTCGGAGACACCCTCGAAGAGGTCCGGTCGGGTGTCGATGAGGAAGTGGGAGCCCTTGAGGCCCCCGGCCTCCTCGTCGGCGAACATCGCGATGACGAGGTCACGCGGCGGCACGATGCCTTCGCGGGCGATGTGCCGCACGCACGCGATGATCATCGCGTCCATGTCCTTCATGTCGACGGCGCCGCGACCCCAGATGCATCCGTCCTTCTCCAGACCCGAGAAGGGGTCGACCTCCCAGTCCTTGGCATCGGCCGGGACGACATCGAGGTGGCCATGGATGCAGAGGGCTCCGCGCTCGCGATCCTTGCCGGGGATGCGCACGACGACGGAGGCTCGACCCGGGTCCGACTCGATGATCTCGGGGTCGAGGCCGACCTCGCGAAAGAGCTCCGCCACATGGTCCGCAGCAGCCCGCTCCCCCGGCCCGGAACCGTCTCCGTAGTTCGACGTGTCGATGCGGATGAGGTCCTGGCAGATGCCGACGACCTCGTCCTCCGGGCGGCTGTTCGTGGTCTGCGTCATGCCTTCCAGAGTAGGACGCGGAGCCGATTTCTCGATGGGCCGGTATGCCGTGTAAAGTTCCGGCACGTTGCAGACACCGCGTTCTGGGTGCTGCGAACACCCTGTCCGGGTGGCGGAAATGGCAGACGCGCTAGCTTGAGGTGCTAGTCCTCGTATAGAGGGTGGGGGTTCAAGTCCCCCCTCGGACACAGATTGCGCCCCGAGTCCTTGCAGGTCAAGGACTCGGGGCGCTTCTCTTTGCCCTCGCTCAGACCCTCTGTGATACCGCCGTGATACTCCACGTCGCTCACACCTTTCCTTGGATTCTTCGAAGCCGCTGACCGATCGCATCGAGGGCTGCACCCACGGGACGCTTCACGTCGGAGTCCCCGGAGTCGAGGTACCTGTAGGCCGCAGTCGCAGCCGTCCGTACGTCATCGTCCAGCGTGACGCTCACGGCACTGCGGAGTCCCACCATCGCCGGCCCGAAACGCTCAGCTCGAGCCTGATCCAAAGGCTCGTCGAACGACTCCGCCAGCTTGAGAATGGAGAATGACGGCGAATTCGCCAACTTGCGCTGTCGACGAAGTCGCCGCCCATCGTTGGCCACGTCGTCGGCTTCCAGAAGGGCTTGCCGAAGCTCCTCCAAATGCTCGAGCTCGTAAGTCAGCCGGCGGTCGTAGACCGCTTCTGTGCGCGTCGCCTCACGGGCCTCCGCCTGAGCTTTGGTTTCGCGCAGGGTCACTAGGACTTGGCCAAGCAATGTCAGTGCGCCGCCAACTGCCCCGGAGATGACTGTCTGCGCCCACGTCAGATCCGCCATCAGCTGGCTCCTCCCGCCATCAGCGCCGCAAAGGTGGCGGCGGCCTCGGCCTGCATGCCTGGCATCACGTGGGCGTACGTCTCGAGCGTGATCATCACCGAGGCGTGCCCGAGCCGCTCGGATACCACTTTGACCGGGACTCCAGCCCTGAGGAGGAGCGTCGCGTGCGTATGCCGGAGGTCGTGCAGTCGGATCGCAGGCGGTGCCGCATGCGCGAGCGCGCGGCGGCACTGCGCCTGCTTCTCGGTGAACCGAGCCGAGAACCGCTCCGGGTGTTGGTGGGTCGCGTCGAGCGTCCCGAAGATCAGGGCGTCGTCGCGGACGAGGCTCAGGGCGATGCCCGCCCGGGCCAGACGCCATGCGCGCAGCACGTCGAGTGTGCCGGCATCGAGGTCGACGACCCGGGCGCGCTTGCCCTTCGTTGGACCCTCGACGATCGTCTTGCCCTTGCCCTCGATCTGCACAACGCCCACCGAACGGCGAACGCTCAAGGTCGAGTGCTCGAGGTCGAGGTCCCGCCAGCGGAGCGCCAGAAGTTCGCCGCGGCGCATGCCGCTGTATGCCAGGACGTGCCACGCCGGACGGTGCTCGGCCGCCCTGTCGTCGGCCCACCGCAGGAACGCCCCGAGCTCGGCACCAGACCACGGGTGCATCTCCGGCGCCTTCGCCGCCGTGACGGATGGCGGCTTCGCGTCGCCGGCCGCGTTCTTCACGACTAGCCCTTGACGCACGGCATCAGACAGCGCCGCCTTGAGGATGGTGTGGCAATAGCGCACCGTCCGCTTGGACAGACCCTCGCCGCTGCGGTGGTCCTGCCGACCGTCGGTCTCCATCCCGCGGTATGCCGTGGAGATGCGAGCGCCTGTCAGCTGCTGCAGAGGGACCGCCCCGATCCTCGGCTTGAGGTGCAGCCGCACGTTCTTCCGGTAGCTCGCCATCGTCGAGGGCGCGAGCTGCAGTCCGTCGAGCCACTGGTCCAGCCACTCCCCCGTCGTCATCTTGGCCGGAACGACGTGCGTGTGGTCGTCGACCGACGAGAGACGTTGGCGAAGGTCCGTCGCGGCCTCCTTCTTCGTCAGGTACCCGCGCTTGAGGACGACGCCTCGCGAGCCGTCGGGCCTCGTGTGGCTGTACTTGATGAGGTAGCGCTGGCCTGCCTTCGTGGCGTACTCGCTGATGCCGCCCTCGCCAGCCTGGCGTCGCTTGGACCTTGTCGTTGCTGTCATTGGTTCCACCTGCCGGTGATCTCTGGATTGGATTCGAGGTACTGCAGGAGCTTCGGAGTCGCGGAGGCTCCGCGACTCCCCCGCTGAGCGTCATCGGACAGGAACCCGGCTCTACGTGCCTGCCTGACGCGATCGCGAATCGTCTCCGGTGAGAAGTGAAGAGCTTCAGCCACACGGCGTTGGGCCCCTCGACCCTTCGGTAGCTCGCGCAGGTATAGGGCCGCAACGCTCGCCAACTCGTCGTCGCTCAACGGCGGTCGCCCCCTTCGCCTGGGCTGGGGTGCGGCTTCCTTTGGTGATGGTGTGGGCAAGGTGCGCAGCATGAACGCTGTCATTGGGTCGGTCTCGAGCGACCCAGCGGCAGACGCGATGCGCGCAGGCGACAACGCACGAAGTAGATCGGCACTCACTCCCCCGGCGGGAGTGCGGCCGCCGAGCGGTTCAATGCGCACGCTCCGGACCACATAGCGCTGGGTCGCCTTGGCCAAGACCCAGTGAACCGACCAAGGGCCCATGCGCTGCGAGACGACGAGTTCGGCATCGGTCGCCGTCTCCGGAACATCACCCCTCAAGCGTGGCTCCTCACTCAGCGCCCTCTCCATCAGCTCCTGAGGAACAGCGTTCGGGAAGTTCGACAGGGCCAGTCCGATCCGGCGGTCGCGCTCGGCAGGTATCACGCGTTCCCACGGCTTTGGTGCCGAGGTGCGAAGGTCTCCGGGGTCATTCACAGGACCATCTTGAATCAAGCGTCACAATGTGTCAACACTTACGCGTAACAATGTTGTTTAGGCGAGTATCGAGCGCGGTGATTCCTCCCACTAGATTCCTCCATTCTCCCGCGTCAGCATGGTCACATGACGACAACAGCACAGAACGGCGCGGCTCTGGAGCTTGGAGAACGCGCTCGTCTCGCCCGGCGACTACCGTCGCCCGCTCTTCGTCGTGCCATCCGCCTCGAAGCGGGGCTCAGCACAGTCCAGCTCGGCCGCGCCATGGGTGTCACGCGCCAGGCCGTGAGCCAGTGGGAGACCGGAACACGAACCCCGCGCGGTGACCATCTCATCGCATACGTCGCGGTCCTCGACGAACTTCGGCGGGTGGTCGCGTGACTCTCTCGGAACTCCGCACCAGTGACCGGGCCGTCATCACCGTGACGGAGGCCGCTGCACTCCTTGAGGTGGACGAGCGCACCGTGCGCCGCGCCTGTGTCGACGGCCAGCTCCCCCATGTCCGCGTCGGCGTCCGGATCCTCATCCTGCGCCAACAGCTCGTCGATCTGCTCGACACCCCCGCCGCACTCTCGGCACCCCAGACCGAGTCAGCAGGCACGCTGCGGCTCCTCCAAGAAGAACGTGCGTCGTGACCCAGCCCCCCGTCCGCCGAGACAGCGACGGCGCCCCCCGCCAGGGACGCCGACCGCACCTCATCGAGCTTTCAAGGAGCTCAGATTCATGGTCCCTGCCACGCCACTCCGAAGCAACACCCTGACCTTGCCCACCGCTGCACCCACTGCCGTCGGCCGCTGACAGCCGCGGCATCCATCGCCGTCAGTGCTGGGCCGATCTGTCGGCGCCGCAACGGAACTTGCGCGGCGGTCGTCGCATGAGCGCCCGGATCCTCCGTCTTCCCGTCAACCCGCTCGAGGGCCTGAACCACTTTGAGATCGAGGCCATCGCACGCGACGACGACGTTCGCCACAGCCTGCTCGGCGGCTCGCTCCGCATCGAGTGCCGTCACTGCCCGTCGACCTTCAAACGCGACGAGGACGCCGCCTGGCACGCCATGCGAACCAAGCACAGCGTCATGACGACCATGACCACGACCTCTGTTTGGGCGACCCGGGACAACGTCGCCGCCTACACCGAGGCCTCCATCGGACGTCCATGGGGCACCTCGTGAAGTGCCCGGAGAGCTGCCCCATCGCGCCGTCCGCAGTCCAACCCCACTCTCGCGCCGTGCGCGACGCACTCGAGGAGCTCGACGTCATCACCACGGCGCACATTGCCGGCTACGAACTCGGATATGCGCACGGTGTTGCCGCGCACCTCGCCGACGTCCAAGCCGCCGTCACGCATCAAGCCGCCGCCCGGGTCGTCGCAGCCGTCATGGACGCGCCGGAGCGAGATCGCGCCGCCGACAAGGCGGCCGCTGACAAGCGCGCCGCATGGTGGGCCGAGCGCCGTGGCGAGACGGTTCATCGGTTGGGGGCCACCGCGTGAGCGCCGAAGGGCAGGACTTCGACATTGACGCGAGCACCGACGAGGAACTCGCACAGGAGCTGGAGCGACGTCTCGCCTTCAATCGCGAGGTGTCCGACGAGACCCGTCGAATGCGAGTGCGTGAGACCGCTCGCGAGGTCCTCGCCGCCGAGAAGGCTGCGGCCAGCCCAGCCCCGCCCTACGATTCGGGCACCCTGCGCGAAATGCTCGAGCGACCTGCCGACCCACCGCACCGCATTGAAGGACTCATCCCCAGTGCCGCCGGCACTCTCATCGTCGCCCAGCGCAAGACGGGCAAGACGACCCTGGCGCTCAACCTCGCCCGCGCCCTCATCAGCGGCGAGCACTTCCTCGGACGCTTCGCCGTACGCCCCATCCAGGGCATCGTGACGATCCTCAACTATGAGGTCTCAGGCCAAACACTCACCCGCTGGGCCCACGAGCACGGCATCGACCCGGACCGCTGCTACGTCGTGAACCTTCGTGGCGCCCGCAACCCCCTCCTCGTCCCCGCCGAACGCCTCCGCCTCGCGCAAGACCTGAAGGCGCGCGGCACCGAATGCCTCATCGTCGACACCTACAGTCGCGCAGCCGCCAAGGCTGTCACTGAGAAGGGCAACTCGGGACAGGTCAGCGACTGGCTCACCGAGCTCGACTACTTCACCCGGACCGAGGTCGGCGCCCAAGACCTCATCCTCACCACTCACGCCGGATGGTCCGCCGACGCCCGCTCACGCGACTCGTCCGCCCTCGAGGACTGGCCCGACTCCATCATCGTCATGACCAAGAACGAGGACGGCGATCGCTTCCTGAGCGCCATCGGTCGCGACGTCGACCTAGACGAGGACCAGCTCTCTTACGACACCGACACGCGAACGCTGGCGCTCACCGGGAGCGGGTCCCGCAAGCAGTCGCAGGGATCCAAGAAGGCCGAGGGTCTCGCCCTCTACGTTCGGAGGGCAGCCAGCCAGTGCCCCGGGGGATCACGCGCCGACCTCACCCGCCTCATCCGCGGGATGGCCGACGCGCCCACCTTCCAGGACCGCGACATCGCCAAGGCCGCCGAGTACGCCGCAGCACAGGGCTTCCTCACCATCGTCGACAACGGGTCGGGCAAGGCCAAGAACCACTACCCCGCCACCCCGTCCAACCCTGTCCAAACCCCGTCCACGGACGCACCCCTAGACCCCGTCCACCCCGTCTATATGGACGGGGTAGGGGTCGGGGTACCTGAGGCACTCCCTGACCTGGACGGGGTCGAAGAAGAAGAACCGCCTGAACACGACCTCGACCTGGAGGCGTCATGACCTATCAGCCAGACGAGAGCGCGCGCGAAGGCCTCCGCACAAACCGCCAGAACTGCACCCCCCAGGAGACGACATGAGCCCCGCGAACCCCGACCCCATGGTGACTTCTGGCGCCATAGGACCTCATGATGACCGTCAGTGGAAGACGGGCCGTCGTTGCTCGGCGCGGGCGAAGAGCACCGGGAAGCAGTGCCAGCGCGCCCCGATCCGTGGTGGAAGCGTCTGTCTCGTGCATGGCGGCACGGCTCCGCAGGTCCAAGCGTCCGCGGCCCGACGCCTCGAAGTGGAGGAAGTCGAGGCAGAGGTGCGCAACCTCATCGCCTTCGAGTCCTTCGAGGGCGTGACGGATCCGCTCACGGTGCTCTCGGAGCTGGCGGCCCGGGCGCTGGCGACCGAAGATGCCCTCGCCCGCCGGGTCAACGATCTAGCGAGCTCCGACTCGATGCGCTACCGGGCGGCGGGCGCCGGCACGGAGCAGCTGCGGGCTGAGGTGGCGCTGTGGGAGCGGTGGCACACCATCGCGGCTCGGCATGCGGAGACGCTGGCGAAGTTCAACTTCGAGGAGCGCCGGGTCCGTCTCAGCGAGCGGCAGGGCGACCTAGTGGCGGAGGTGCTGAAGGCGATCTTCGCCCGGCTGATCCTCACGCCCGAGCAGCAGTCACTCCTCCCGGTCGTCGTGCCCGAGGAACTGCGGCGGCTGGCGTCGGTCCCTGGCGAGGTCGTGCGATGACTGCCCGCCTGCGGGGTCGGAGTATCACGAGCGGTATCAGCGAAGCGTCGCGTGGCATACCGAGCGTCACTTCCGTGCTCACCGGGGCCTCTGTTCAGGTCGGATTCCATGTCCCCCCTCCCCCCTGGCGGTGGCACGCCCAACCGGCTGCTGGACCACGTCAGCGTTGCCAAGGCCATTTCCGCTTGCGCGACCGTCGTCGTCGAATCGGCTCGCCTGGCGCAGGGCGTTGCGGATCCGGCATCTCGTCGAGCTGTTGCTGCCCCCGCTCACGTGGCAACTCGGACCATTCACTCCGAACACTGTCGGGAATCCTCCCGTACGTTCTCAGCACAGGCGCTGGAGCCAAGTCGCTCAACGGGAACGTGAGGCGCTCACGGTGCCCCCGCCAGGTAGGCGACTCCGTCCACTCGATCTCGACCGCGGCCAGGTGCCACGTTTCCGGGTCGCAGAGAACCTCTAGCATCTGCGTCTCCCCGGGAGAAGCGACGTGCCACACCTCAACCCTGGGCCTCACCCCAACCACACCAGTAGCCGGTCCCCTCAGCCGAGCATGGCAACCGAGCCCAGCCACAACGACTCGGTATGCGGCCGCGTCTCCGGAATTGGCCAGCACCACGGAGGCGTTCGGGGCGATGCCACTATCCAGCGTCCATTCGGACCGCCCTTCGCTCAATGCCCAGTCTGGCTGCCTTCGGTCAGCCCGACGCCAGAGCAGAGCGGCAACCGTCGAGATCCCCGTCGCCAGGGCGGTCGCGATGACCGAGGCCAAGGAGATCGTCTGCCAGTCGATGTCTGCCATAGGCGCCAACGTAGTTGGCCAAGCCGACAGACGCCGACCATGACGATCACACGCGCCGAGGTCGCACCTCCTGAGTTCCTCATCCCTGCCCGCTGCGCCACAGAGTGGGCCGCCCTGTCCGACGCGCTCGTCGGCGCGATGCCGCCGTGTGTCGGCGCTCCTGACGTATGGACCGAGGGCGTCGGCGACGAGTCCGTGAAGGCCGCGTGCTGGTCCTGTCCGGCGCAGGTGGAATGCCTGGCGTATGCCGTGGCCGCAGGTGAACGCTTCGGGATCTGGGGTGGCTTCGGGCCCACTGAGCGGAAGACGTTGGTCGCGGGGAAGGCGTCATGACCGGGCCGCAGCGGCAACGCGCGACGGGTGGTCGTCACCCGGGTGAGCAGCGGTACGCCATGATCGCCCCGTATGCCTCGCAGTGGTTGAAGCTGCAGCTGGCCGAGGGCCGCCAGGTGACACGAGCGACGGCTCGCCAGCATGCGCTATGGCTCCGCTCTCAAGGTGAGGCGATGTTCGCCACCCAGGTGGAGGGGGCGCTGCTGCAGTTGGACCTGTCGGCTGCTGATCACCAGGCGGCGTTCGACCGGACCCGCGCGAGACGCCCGCCGACGACCACTATTTCCGCAGTCGGAAACGGTCAAGCGGAAACGGCGACTGTCGAGCGAGAGTCAGCTCAGGACAACGAACTACCCACTCAGGAGGTGGCGAAGATGCTCGGACTCACACCGCGTCGCGTCGGCCAGATGGTCAGCGACGGAACGCTCTCGGGCCGCAAGGTCGGTGGGGCATGGCTGGTGTCACGCTCCAGCGTTGAGGCGCTCGCGGACACCCGGAGGGCGTCATGAGCGAGATGGGCCGAGAGGTCAGTGAGGCCATCGCTTCTGCGTTCAATCGTGAGCCATCGAAGAGCTCAACCAGTGTCGAGGAGTTCGACCGACAGATGGCTCGGACGTTCGGACGAGAGGCCGACGCTGATGTCGCTCTGCGCGCGGAGCTCGTGGAGGCGGGGTTGACCGAGTCGGGCGCAAGGGGTGTGGTCATGTGGCTTGACGACTTCGGATCAGCGTCTGAGGTCGCAGTGTCCGCCGGTGCAGGCTTCAACGGCGTCCAGCCTGGAAAGGTCGCCTCGCTGACCTATGAGCGAGCAGAGGCTGTGCTTCGGCGACACCGCGGTAGCGGCATCGCCGAAGCCGACGCACCCCTCAGCGAGAGCACCACCAATCTGGACAAGGCTCGAACTGAGCTCGTTGAGGCTCACGGGAAGCGACTCCGGGCGCCGCACTCAGACCACGGCTTCGCGCAGCGCATGGCCGAGGCCCACACGAAGGGTGAGGTCGAAGCGCTGAAGGAGTGGGGCGTGCGGGAGGGCTGGTCTCAGGAGCAGTTGGTCCAACGCATCCGCGAATCCGCCCAAAAGGTGCAGGGCAACTCACCGCGGCAGTCCCGCGAACCCCGGACGACGGTCACCACGGAGGGCACCAAAGCCCCAGCGCGTCGCTCGGTGGTCTCCGAGGCTGAGTTCGACGCAGCGTTCGCCACCGACAAGG
The DNA here is from genome assembly GCF_042666395.1 of Knoellia pratensis. Lineage (NCBI taxonomy): Bacteria > Bacillati > Actinomycetota > Actinomycetes > Micrococcales > Intrasporangiaceae > Knoellia > Knoellia pratensis. The sequence continues at coordinate 535,208 of NZ_JBHTDJ010000004.1, forward strand.
CCGTTGCCGAGGCGTTCGGGCGACAGATCAAGGAGAGCTGAGCGATGACGACCACACAGCAGGAGACCCCCGCGTCGACCAACCAGCGGACCGATCTGCAGCTCGCGGTGCAGGAACTCGAGGCACTGCGGGAGCGTGCCAAGCGGGCGGAAGGGATCCGCGACGCGGCATCCCTCGAGGCGACGCAGCTGGAGCGGTCAGCTGGTGCCGACCTGCTGGACTCCGACGACCCTGAGGCAGGCGAGCGGATGGCGGGCCGACTGGCCCAGCTGCGGGCGTCGGTCGAACTGCAGGATCGTGTCGCCACCGAGGCGCACGAGCGTGCTCGTCAGGCGGAAGCCCGTGCCCTGAGGGCCGAGGGCGCCGAAGGCGTGCAGCCGGTCGAGGAAGCCCAGCGTGACCTGGAGAGGTTCGACGCCAAGACGGAGAGGCTGAGGGCCCAGCTCGAGGCGCACACCAAGCACCAGGTGCGGCTCATCTCGCCTGGAGAGGTGGCACGCGAGGAGGCCGGGTTCGGGGGCGGCTCCTACACCTTCGAGAACCCGCCGCGGTGGGCGATGGACGAGGCCCTCAAGTCTCTCGCCCTGCGTCCGGAGCTGGCGCACGCGCTCGCCGACGTGGTGGCCGGCACCCGCGATATTCGTGACGTGCACCAGGAGTACTTCTCGCCGTATCTCGGGGTCGACATCCGCATTCCCCCGGGCTACGTGAAGGCCGGATGGAGCGACCTGCCTCGCCTCGTGCGTGACGGCACGATCACCATCGACGGTCTGAAGCTCCGACCGCCGTCGCCCCCTCGGAACTGGCAGGCGGAGTACAGCGAGCTGGCTCGAGACGTTGCGGTGGCCGAAGCGCGTGCGCGGGGCATCCGGGAGCGGCGTGCCGATCCGGTGGTGCACAAGCGCAACGTGGCGATGGGTGAGGACCTCGACGGCGCGGTGTATACGGCCGAGAAGTTGGGCTCTCAGATGCAGACCCTTAAGGCCGAGGCGCTGCGTGATGGTGTCGAGGTCCGCGAGGACGCCTCGTGAACTTGGGTGCGGGCGTCAACGTCACCTCGCTGGTTACCCATGGCCAGCGCGGACCGAAGGGGGCGCCGACTGGTTTCCCGTCTCCTCCTCGCCCTCTGCGCCCGCACCCCACGTCGAAGGACTGACCGATGACAACCCGCACCGTCACCGCCGTCTATCGCGCCGACGTCGACAAGTTCATCGCGGACACCCTGAGGGCCAAGAATGCCGTCAAGGGATTCGCGACCGAGACTGCCGGAGCGTCGAAGAGCTCGACGGGCGCCGCCAACGACGTCGCTGGGGCCTCGGCAAAGGCCGGTCTCGCCCTCACCGCAGGGCTGGCACTGGCGGGCAAGGCCGCGATCGACTGGGAGTCGTCCTGGGCGGGCGTCACCAAGACCGTCGACGGGTCCGCCTCCCAGATGGCCGAACTCGAGGGCGGACTGCGGGATCTCGCAACGACCCTGCCAGCGACACACACGGAGATCGCTGCTGTCGCTGAGGCTGCCGGTCAGCTCGGTGTTCAGCGTGACTCGATCATCGGCTTCACCGAGACGATGATCGCGATGGGTGAGTCGACAAACCTGTCGGCCGAGGAAGCCGCAACTTCCCTTGCCCAGATCTCGAACGTCATGGGCACGATGGAGCGCGAGGGCACTCCCGGCATAGAACGGCTCGGCTCCACGATTGTTGCCCTTGGCAACGCCGGTGCCTCCACCGAGGCCGACATTGTCGCCATGGCCACCCGCCTGACCGGTGCCGCGAAACTGATCGGTGCGTCCGAGTCCGACGTCCTCGCCCTGGCGAACGCCATGTCATCGGTCGGCATCGAAGCCCAGCTCGGTGGCGGCGTGATGTCCCGCGTCATGCAGGAGATCAACTCCGAGGTCCTCGCCGGCGGCGACAACCTCGCAGGCTTCGCGAAGATCGCAGGCCTGTCTGCGGATGAGTTCTCGGCGAAGTGGAAGTCCGACCCTGTCACCGCGATCGACGCGTTCGTCAAGGGCCTTGGTGGCATCACGGCATCCGGTGGCGATGCTGTTGGTGCCCTCGAAGAGGTCGGCATCAAGGGCACGGAGAACACGTCCGTCCTGACACGACTCGCTGGAGCGTCAGACATCCTGACCGAGTCCATCACCCTTGGTCGCAAGGCGTGGCAGGAGAACACTGCACTGCAGGACGAAGCAGGCAAGCGCTACGAGACCACTGCGTCCCAGATCAAGATCGCGCGCAACAACGCCAAGGACGCCGCGATTGATTTCGGTGCAGTCCTCGCGCCTGCGATCGTCAAGGCATCCGATGCCGTCTCCGGGCTCGCGAAGTTCATGGCCGACCTGCCACCGTCGGCGCAGTCGGGGATCACTGGGGTCGCTGGAATCGGCGCAGCTGGACTGCTGGCCGTTGCTGGTGTGGTCAAGGGCACCAATGCCGTCCTTGGCATGAAGGATTCCCTCGCGCAACTTGGCATCCAGTCCCCCAAGACGGCATCCGCCCTGGGCAAGGTCGGCAAGGCCGCAGGCATCCTCGCCGCACTGCTCGCCGCAGGGACGGTCCTCGACTCCGCGTTCGGCAACGATGGCGAAGGCATCGGCTCCGAGGGTCTGACGAAGGGCATGCTCGGCAACGCCGACGCAGTGCAGGCGTTCAGCGATGAGATCGGCCGGTACCAGGAGAAGTCCGCCGCTGGCTGGTGGAATGTCAACGAGATCAGCGACTACGGTGACGCACTCGATGCGGCGTTCAACCCGTCGAAGCGGCAGCAGGTCGACAACATGGCGGCCGGGTTCGTGGGCCTGTTTGGCATCGCCGACCAGTCTGGGCTCACTCGCGCAGGTGAGGCATTCACGGCGATGGATGCTCAACTCTCCAAGCTGGTGTCGGGAGGCAACGCCGACCGGGCTGCGGCCCAATTCGGCGAACTCGCGAAGTATGCCGAAGCCAACGGCGTCAGCATCGACGAGCTCAAGGCGAAGTTCCCGCAATACGGCGAAGCGCTCGACAAGATCGCCAACGACCAGAAGCTCGCGGGCGACTCGGCCAAGGGGATGGGTAAGGGTGTCGCAGGAACGATCCCGACCGTCGAGGAAGCCGCCGAGGCCGCCGAGGAGTACGCGAAGGCTCTCGACGACGCCAAATCGGCCATCATTTCACTGGGTGGCGGGCTCCGTGCTGAGCAGCAAGCCGTCGCCGACTCTGCCGAGGCGTACAAGGCCGCGCAGGAGTCGGTGAAGGGCACGACCGGCGAGCAGGAGACTGCGCTTCGGAACCTGTCGGCGGCCAATCTTGAGGTCTCGGCTGCGCAATTGGAGATGGGCCGAGGTGCCGGCGAGGTCGGCGCCACGATGCAGGCCAACCGCGACAAGTTCATTGCCACAGCGATCGCGATGGGATACAACGCGACGTACGCCGCGCAGCTCGCCGACGAGTACGGACTCATCCCTGACGAGGTGACGACACTGGTCAAGCAGATCGGAGTCGAGACCGTAGCCCAGAAGGTCACCGACCTGAGTCAGTTCATCAAGAACGATCTGACCGGCAAGACCATCACCATCAAGGAGGCGGGCGCCGACCCGTCGAAGCAGCGGGTACTCCAACTCGACGGTGCGATCTTCGGTCTCAAGGGCAAGACCGTGCCGGTCAAGGAGCTCGGGACGACCGCTTCAGGTGAGCGGATTGTGTTGTTCCAAGGGAAGATCTACCGACTCACGGGCAAGACGGTCACGGTCGCCGCGAACGTGCAGGGCGCCGCGCAGGTCGACAACCTGCACGCGAAGATTGGCAGGCTTCAGAACCGGACTATCACCGTGGCCACCCAGTTCTACAGCTACAACACCGGTGGCGGCCTCGCCGAAGGTGGCGCTGTTCATGGTGCGGGCACGAGCACCTCCGACTCGATCCTCACCCGCCTGTCCAACAACGAGCACGTCCTCACGGCCGCCGAAGTCGCAGCCATGGGCGGGCACGCCGAGGTCTACGCGATGCGTGCCGCGATCCGCGCCGGCAACATCCCAAAGTTCGCTGATGGAGGCGCGGTCATGTCGACGTCGCGGGCGGTGCAGTACGCCGCCCGCCCTGCACCGATGACCCTGTCACCCGTCGTGCAGGTGACAGCGCCGGCAGGTGCCTCGGTCGCGACCGTTGATCCGGCGAGCATTCGGGCCATGGCCCGCGAGGTCGCGACCCAGACAGCGCGGGAGACCGCCGACGCGATTCTGGCGGCACAACGCGGCGCTGCCCTCGCATCGGTCACCACCAGGAAGACCGGCCGATGAGCTACGTTGCGAAGATGGGAAGCCTGACGCTGGAACAGCAGTTCGCGGTGTTGCCCGAGCACCTCCAAGGCGCACTCATCGGCCTCCTCGACGCAGTCTCGAACGCCGGACGATTGGGGCAGCTCGCCGACGCGAACCGGTTCTTGCGCCAGGTCGCCCGCCTCGAGTCAATGCCCGAGCCGGCGAAGGCCCTCATCATGGCGACTTCCTCGGTGGCCACCTCCGTCGTGCTCGACCAACACTCGGCCAAGTTGGAGTGGGCACGGTCTGAGGGATTTACGGGCTTCGACGCGTTTCTTGGCAGCCAGGGGCCACCCGGACGCAAGCAAGTCGCGTGAGCCAGCGGAAGACGCACTGGACGAGCCTCCCGCCGATGAGGCTGATCCAGATCCAGCCGATCAGCCGGAAGAGGATCCGACTCCAACCCTGCTCCACGCCTTGGACGTCATCGTGACGGCGCCTATGGACACGGAGACCGCCATGGCTATCACCACTGCGTCGCTACATGAGGTCCCGGCGGTGGAGTTGGTGATTGCCGTCGCGGGGCTGGCGGATGACCTTCTAGGACGCTGGGCCTTAGCGGAGGGACACGACAAGCAGGCCGCGCGCGACGCATGGGTAGAGATGGTTCGCGACTCGATCTGAAACGCACATAGCCGTCTTTAGTCCGTCACTCTGACGGGGTCGGGACCGCCTCGCGGATCAGCTGCTTCGGCATGCGCGCCTCCTAGGCGAGTGGGACGATGGGTGGCATGAGCGATGTGGAAGAGGTTGAGGGCGTAGCGGACGATGTTTGCGAGCACTGCGGGACCGAGATGGAGCTGGTTCCACTTCGTCCGGAGGTGGATCAGAATGAGGGGACGGCCACGATCTGGAGCGGCTACACGTGCCCCAACCCGGACTGCCCTGGGCATGACACCGACATGGCGAAGTTGACCGAAGGCCAGTCCTGAGTCGTCAAGCGCGCGTGGGTGACGACAGGTCTCGTGCGGGCAGCGAGGCACGGGCCATCGATGCGAAGCGATGACGGTCGTGGGGCCAGACGAGGTCGCCGGGCGGCGGTGAAGGCGTTGTCGGTGGGCGGCCATACTCAGCGCCGTCAGAGACGACCAATGGCGGCCGAAACCGCTGGCATTGAGTCCGCTCGACCGGCATGGTGTCTAGCGTGAAGACCTACACGGTGAACGCCGAGAAGCACGAGGGCTGGTGGATGCTCACCTCGCCCGACGCGCCCGGCGCCGTCTCTCAGGTCCGCGTGCTCAGCCAGGCCGAGGACCACGCACGAGAGGCGATCGCGTTCGTCATGGACGTCGATGAGTCTGACGTTGAGATCAGGTCAGGCAGGGGTATGCCGCGAAAGTAGGCCTCGGGCTCCATGTGTCACCTGCGCGGGGCAGCCCTGCGGGCTCGGTTGGCATCAGCAATCCGGCGGCGGTAGATGTCACTGAGCTGCAGCGTTTCCGCCGCGCCGACCTCGCGCGCCATGGTCCTCAAGAAGCTCCGCCGACGATGCCCACGATCGAAGTAGTCCAGCGCCCGGCCCGACCAGACCAGCGAGGCTGCCACCATGTAGGACCAGGTCTCGATGGCCGAGCCGTCTTTTGGGATGATCCGGAGCTTATGGCGGCCGCCCTCATCATCGGGTGGATCGATCCACTGATCAGCAATCAGCACGTTCGGGTGACTCTCCATGCTCATCGCGCGGTAGATGGCGTAGGCGTCCTTCCCGCCCGGTGCGAGATCTAGGCACAGCTGCTCGAAGTTGCGAGCCGAAGCGTCGCTGTCGCTCTCGAGTCGTTCGCTGGCATCAGCATGGGCGACAGCGGTGGCCCCCTCCTGAAAGACCTCACTCGCAGACTCACGAAACGCCTTGACGAGGGCCACCCTCGACCGGATCTCCTCATTGTTCAAAGCCCTGTACCCATCGGGCGTTTGGGCAATCCACTGCGCTGTGATCGCCATTTCGTAACACACACGAGCGAGAGGGGTGGCGACCAAAGCGGGGCCGACGTCGAGAACGACCAGGTAGGCATCTGCCGTGGCGTGCACGTGAGCACAGTAGGCGTACACCATGGCGAACTGTCCCTCGTTGGTCCGATAGTTCGGCCGCCCCATCCTGAAGGTCGACCTGTCGACCTGAACGTCCTTCCAATTCCTGATCATCGTCTCGATGTGCTGCCGGGAATCGGCCACGACCATCTCCCTCGATTCGCTCGCACCGCCACTCCGGGCGATGTGTCGACGATGCCAGATTCAAAGGACACCGCACGGCACACGAACGCCTCTCCCGTGCGAAGACGGGAGAGGCGTTCGTGTGCCGTGCTAGTCAGGCATCAGGCAAGAGGTCGTGCCACGCCTTGAGGTCCTCACCCCAGATGACGTACTCGGCGTTCGGTCCGAGGCCCTTTCGCTTGGCTCTCAGCGGAGGAGGGAAGCCTGCCGGATCCGTCGCGTGGATCGCCCGACCTTGAGCGTGTAGGCGAGCTTTTCGGGCACACTCATCCAATCAGGCGCGGGACGGGGTGCTCAGGAGAGCCAGTCCGGACGACGCTCCACTATCTGAGTGTCGTTCCTGATGGCGACCTCGGCGCAGTCCGGGCAGTCTCCACGGAGTGCGAGGACGGGTTCAGCGGCGAGCCCTTCCACTATTCCGAAGGGCGGCACCCACATGCGCCCGCATAGGGAGCGCCATAGCCTCGCTCCTTCCTTGATCTCGTAAAGGTGCTCCAACGGGTCTCGTTTGTTCTTCTCGTCGAGCACCTCATCCAAGATGTCCTCGAGCTGAGAGTCGGACAAACCGCCAATGCGCATGGGTGCTGTCGTGGTGACCCGCTCGGCCGGCATGACGCTCATTCCGCAGCAACCTCTCGCAACTCGTCGCGGGCCTGCTCCAGGAGCTCGATGGCCCGGACGATGGCGGAGAGGGCCGACCCGTGGCCAGAGACATGGACCTCGTCGTGCTCGTCGTCGACACCAAGCAGCACTGCGAGCGAGCCGTCGTACCAACGCAGGCCTGGGCGGATCGTCGCGAGGGCGAAGATCAGGCGAGGGTCGCCGGTCATGACGTGGTCGCCGTCGTGGGTCCTATGGGCCCGAGGCCACTGAGTAGCCGAACTCAGGTCGGCGGGCGCTTCTGTTGAGATGATGTGGTTCACGATCGTGCTCCTGTGTGTGAGGTGTTCGGTCTAGGCCTCGCCCGGTGTTCGCGCACCGGTCGGGGCCGTACTTCTATTCGAGTCTCTCGATGTCGAGAGACCTACGTGTCTGAGTTCGGGGCGTCCTCCTCTCGTCGCGGCTTAGTGCCGTGAAGCTTCATGAGGTGGTCGAGGCGACGGCTGATCCGCATCGGGACCGGGCCGTGCTCGCGCAGGACGCGGACAACCCATTCCTCTGGCGCCTCGTGCTTCGGCTGCTTACTCATTCGTAGTTCTCCTCGGTCGGTGTGATCGTCCGCGGCTCGGTATGCCCTGAGGGTTCAGGAAAACCCTGACAGCCCGTGTGCCGTTCGAGGAGCTCGTCGGCGAGGATCGTCACGGCCTCCCGGTACTCGTCCGTGGTGAGGCCGTCCACGAGCAACGCCTCGAGACCGTCGAACTCAGGCAGTCGCGACGAGAGCAGCCCCCAAGCGGTCACGGTTCGATCGAGGCTCTCGGCGGTCATGTCGTTCAGCACGTTCACCGTGACCGCTAGGAGCTCCGCGTGCAGCTCCAAGGCGCGGTAGTGGGCGCGCGCTCGCGGCGTGCGGTCGTCGGCGGCCGTGAGCCTTGGCGCGTACCCCAGGACGATGGCGTCCCATGCCTCGAGGATCGCCTCGAAGGACGGCTGCTCGTCGGGGCCCTTAATCGGGTCCGGTGTGGCCATCAGTTGCCCTCGCCCTGCGTTGCAGCGGTGCGTGCGGGGCGATCCCACGCCTCAGCAGCGCGCTGTGCCTTCTGTCGTGCCTCGGACTTCTCGCGTCGCTGACGCAACTCGTCGAGGTGGGCGTCGCTGTAGCGGTAGTAGCGACCGAGCCGGACGTGAGGGATCACGCCAGAGCGAGACAGATCGATGACCTGCTGTCGTGAGATGTAGAGGATCTCGGCGAGGTGCTCGGGCGTGTAGAACGCTTGGCCGTCGTGGCTGCTCGTGGGGCGAGCCGGTTCCTGCGGAGAGTCGTTCACGATGAGGCCTCCCACCATTCGGATCCCCAGATCATGCTGGGGTGCTCATGGAGCAGCTGACAGGCGATCCGGTCGGCTGCCGTGTAGGTGATCGTGCCAGCGGCTTGGGCCCGATGAGTGGCTCGTTGGGCCCAGACGGGCAGGGAGAGGATCGAGATCCGATGCAGGGCTAGATAGGCCATCAGCGGCCCCGATGGAATGCGCGGTGGCCGGTGCGGGGTACGCGCAGGGCGCTCGATGACGTGGGTGGTGCTCATCAGGCAGCACCCGCCCCATGCTTGATACTCCGCGTGATACTGCCGCCGAGGTATTTCGATGTATGCCGATGCGTACGAGCTTGGCCGAGGGAGCCTCTCCCCCGCACGAACTGGACCCCTGGGGACCCTGCCGGTACCCCGATGTTGCTGGGGATCTGGGAGTTCAAGTCCCCCCTCGGACACAGATTGCGCCCCGAGTCCTTGCAGGTCAGAGACTCGGGGCGCTTCTCTTTTGCCCTCGTGGCGGAACCCGGGTAGCCCGCGGGTACGTCAGGGCGTGCGCTGGCCCACGGATCGTGGTTTGTCCGCATCCTTGAGGACTCCGCGGTTGCGCACGACCATCCCGAAGACGGCAGCGATGGGGAACATCAACACGCCGTACACCGCGGACGGCACCGACATCTGCGCGTTGCCGATGACCGTGAGGGCCATGGCGATGGCGAGGGTGCTGTTGTGGATCCCGATCTCGAATCCGCACGCCACGGCCTGGTCCTCGGTGAGCCCCATTCGACGTGGGACGACGTAGCCGACGGTGAGCGAGATGATGCAGAACACCGCTGCGATGAGGCCGACCTCGGCCAGGTAGGTGGCGATGTTCTCCTTCTCGGTGTACATCGCGCCGACGACGACGAGCAGCAACATCACGGCCGACGCGGTGCGTACCGGACGGTCCATGCGGTTGGCGAACTCGGGCGATCGACGCCGAACGAACATCCCGATGATGACGGGGATGAGGACGATCGCAAAGACCTGAAGGAGCTTGTCGAACTGGAGCCCGATCTTGGACGACTCGTCGACGAAGTGAGCGATGGCCCAGCCACTCACCAGAGGCAGGGTGACGATCGCGATGACCGAGTTGATGGCGGTCAGAGTGATGTTGAGGGCCACGTCACCACGGAACAGGTGGCTGTAGAGGTTGGCTGTCGTGCCACCAGGCGAGGCCGCCAGGATCATGAAACCCACCGCGAGCAGGGGCGCGAGGCCGAACAGCTCGACGAGGCCGAAGGCCACCAGCGGAAGGATCAGCAGCTGGCAGACGAGCGCCATCCCCACTGCCTTGGGGCTCTGCCGCACGCGACGGAAGTCATCAGGGGTCAGCGACAGTCCGAGGCCGAACATGATGACGGCCAGTGGGATCGGCAGCCCGATGGTGAGAAGCGCAGAATCCATGCGCGGACCGTACCGTCACCCGACACTCGTCAGGGCTTGAACGCGTCGGCTGCATCTCCCAGATCGGCCAGCGGGCCCTCGAGTGCAGCCGCCCCGGTCTCGGTGAGCTTGCTCTCCTGCCGGGCCTTGTCGAGCTCGCCCTCGATCTGACCGACGAGGGAGTTCACCGCCGGAGCGTCTCCGTCCCTGACGGCCTTGTTGATGTCTCGAAGCTTGCTCTGAATCGTCTTGGCCACGTCCGAGTCCAGATCGTCCGCAGACAGTCCCCTCACGGCGTCGCTCATGGCCGCAGTGGCGTCCGTGACCGGTGTGGCCGTGTCCGAGGGCGTCGTCGACGGGGTCGTCGAGGGGATCGGCGTCACTGTCTCCTTCACCGTGACGGTCGGGGTCGGGGTGGGAGTGGGAGTCGGCGTCTTCGTCGGAGTGGGCGTCGACGATTGCGTCGAACTGGGCGTCGTGGACTGGGACTGGTTCGGGTTGTCCGGAGTGGTGTCCTCGCGCGTCTGGAGGTACCAGATGCCCGCCGCCGCGAGGGCGACAGCGAGCAGCAGGAGCCAGATCCAGGCTCGCGAGCGGCGCGGCTCAGGTTCCCAGGCCTGTTCGTATGCCGGTTCGTATGCCGGTTCGTTCCACTCTTCCTGACGCGGCACCACTGCGGTCGGCGCCGCAGCGGCCGCCGGACGCAGGACCTCGGTCACTGCGGGCGCCGTGTGGGAGCGCAGCAGCTGCGCGACCTCACTACCGGATTGCGGGCGCAGCGCCGGGTCCTTGGCGAGCAGGGCTGTGATGATCGCGGCGAGGTCAGCGGGGGTGTCCGGTCGGAGGTCGCGCACGTCCGCAGGGACGTCGTGCGCGTGCTTCATGAGGATGGCGACGGGCGTCGGTGCCGTGAACGGCGGCCTGCCGGTCAGCAGCGTGTGGAGGACACAGCCGAGGGCGTAGAGGTCGGCGCGGGCATCCACCCGCTGACCGGTCGCCTGCTCGGGAGCGAGGTACTCGGCGGTCCCGACGATGGTGTCCGTCATCGTCAGCTGGTGGTGGCCCAAGGCCTCGTCGACGAGCTGAGTGATGCCGAAGTCCAACACCTTGACGGTGCCGTCCGCGGCATATGCGATGTTGCCCGGCTTGATGTCACGGTGGACGATCCCGGCGTCGTGGGCGGCCTGCAGCGCTCCGGCCACCTCGTAGCCGATGGTGCGCACCGCGTCGATGGGCAGCGGACCGGAGTCGCGCACCTCCTCGGCGAGGGTCGGTCCCGGGAGGAGCTCCATGACGAGGTATGCCGTGTGCTCCTCGACGCCGGTGTCGTAGACCGTGACGATGTGCGGGTGGTTGAGCATCGCCGTGGCCCGCGCCTCACGGCGGAAGCGTTCACCGGCGTTGTCACTGTCCGGACCCGTGAGGTCGAGCGTCTTGACGGCCACCTCGCGACCGAGCATCTCGTCGTCGGCGCGCCAGACGACAGCCATGCCGCCTCGCCCCAAAGGGGCACCAAGTCGATAGCGACCGCCGAGCAGCCGCCCTTGCGTCGTGCTCATGCATCTCCTCGCGTGGACGTCCGTTCGACCCTAGTCCCTCCCGTAGCCTGTGAACGTGCTGCCCCACATCACTGCGACGAGGTTCGTCACCCCGCTGCGCGAGGGTGGATCTCTCCCCGGGCTCGTCGAAGCCTCCGATGACGGCACCTACGTCGTGAAGTTCCGTGGAGCAGGGCAGGGGCTCAAGGTTCTCGTGGCCGAGGTGATCGTCGGTGAGCTGGCCCGACGGCTCGGCATCCGTGTCCCCGAGATGGCCGTCATCGACATGCCCTCGGCGATCGCGCGCTACGAAGCCGACGAAGAGGTCCAGGACCTCCTCAACGCCAGCCCGGGTGACAACCTGGCCGTCGACTTCCTGCCCGGATCCTTCGGCTACGACGGGTCGCGTCCGCCGAGCGCCGACGAAGCGGCCGACATCGTCTGGCTCGACGCCTTCACCGCCAACGTCGACCGCACCTGGTCCAACCCCAACCTCCTGGTCTGGAACCGGCAGGTGTGGGCCATCGACCACGGCGCCGCGATCTGGTTCCACCACTCGTGGCCCAGCCGCGGCGCCGACGCCAGCCGCTTCGCCGTCCAGCCGTTCGACACGTCCGAACACGTCCTCGGGGACGTCGCCGGGGATCTCGCGGTGGCCCACGCGCGGGCTGCGGCCACCATCACCCCCGAGCTCCTTGCCGAGGTCGTGGGGCTGGTCCCCGACGAGTGGCTCGAGTCGGCACCCGGTCTGGGCGACCCGGAAACGGTGCGCACGGCATACACCGATCACCTCACTCGACGACTCGAGAACGCGAGTTCCTGGTGGGAGGCCGCCCGATGAGCCATCCGTATCAGTACGTCGTCCTCAAGTGCGTACCGCGCGTCGACCGCGGTGAGTGCCTCAACGTCGGCGTCGTGCTCTTCTCGCAGTCAGCAGGCTTCCTCCGGGCGGCCTGCCACGTGGATGCCGAGCGGCTCCGCTGCTTTGCACCCGACCTCGACATCGACTCGGTGACGGACTCGTTGGCCGTCGTCGACGACGTGTGCGCCGGCACGGACGGCGGGGGACGTCCGCGGCTTGCCACGCCCGGCAAGCGCTTCGGCTGGCTCAGTGCGCCCCGCAGCACTGTCATCCAGCCCTCCGGCGTGCACGGAGGGACCGCCGAGGATCCCGCCGCAGAGTTGCAGGCGCTGCTCGAGCGCCTCGTGCGTTGATGTTCGACCTTCGCGTATGCCGCGTGCGGACCTGCAGTGGCACCGCTACGAAGCCCTGCCCGCGCCAATCCCCGTCTACGAACGAGTGGTGATCGACAGCCTCTCGGGCGGCCCGCTGGCCCCGACGACGACCCACGGATTCCGCTAGCCGCTCCCCAGAGAATGGACCCGGCACGTCGTTCTCGCTGGGGCATGCTGTTGGGGCAACATGCGCGAACGGGAACGACATGCGTCAGCGGAAACTGCAGTTCTCGAGGGAAGCCGCCGCGACTCAGCGGGCGCGCAGGGCCCAGGCTGCGACGGCGCCGGCAGCGGCCACGTTCAGTGAGTCCACTCCCCCGGCCATCGGGATCGTCACGAGGATGTCGGCGCCCTCGACTGTGCGTCGGCCCAAGCCGTCGCCCTCGGTGCCGAGAACCAGAGCGAGTCGCTCGGGCTGGTTGGCGGCCAGTTCGTCGAGGCTCACAGCGTCCTCGGAGAGAGCCAGAGCCGCAACGGTGAAACCGCTGTCCCGCAACAGATCCATGCCTCCTGGCCACGGGTCGATGCGTGTCCAGGGAACCTGGAACACCGTCCCCATGGAGACGCGGATGGCGCGGCGATAGAGCGGGTCCGCACACCGAGGCGTCACGAGCACGGCGTCCACGCCGAGTCCGGCTGCACTTCTGAAGATGGCTCCCACATTGGTGTGGTCGACGACATCCTCGATGACCAGGACACGACGCGCGTCAGCGACCACCTCTTCGACCGACTTCAGCTCGGGGCGCTGCATCGACGCCAACGCGCCACGGTGGAGGTGGAAGCCGGTGAAGCCCTCGATGACGTCGTGGTCAGCCACGAAGACGGGTATGCCGTCCTGCTCGGCTTCCGCGACCAGGTCGGAGAGGTCGGTGAGCCACCGCTGCGCCATGAGAAAGGACCGCGGCCGGTGTCCGGCCGCCAGTGCGCGCCGGATGACCTTCTCGGACTCGGCGATGTAGAGGCCGCGTTCGGGTTCGGTCCGGCGGCGAAGCGCCACATCGGTGAGAGCGACGTAGTCGGCGACGCGGGCGTCGTTGGGGTCAGTGATCCGTGTGGGCACGAGGCGAGGCTAGGAGGTGCGCGCGCAGAACACGAATGCGCGCACGAAGTGAGCGACGATCACGAGAACCAGAGCATGCGCACGATCGCGATGACACCGATGACGATGATGACGGCACGCAGGACCTGCGGCGGGAGACGGCGACCGACGCGGGCGCCGAGGACCCCACCCAACAGCGAGCCGGCGGCGATCAGCCCTGCCACACCCCAGTGGACTTCCTCCGGCGCCACGATGATGAAGGTAAGCGCGGCCACGGAGTTGACGATGGTGGCCAGGACGTTCTTGATGCCGTTGAGGCTCTGCAGGCTCTCGCTCGTGAGCGTGGTGAGGACGCCCATGAGGATGACGCCCTGCGCTGCCCCGAAGTAGCCGCCATAGATTGCGCCGGCGAACACGCAGAACGCGAGCAGGGCCGCGCGCCGCCGGCTGTGTTCACCCAGCGCCATGCCTGTCGTCGACTCCCCCCGTCGGGCGGTCGTCCAAGCCGTGAGCCGGGGCCCGAAGGCGACGAGCAGGACGCCGAGCCCGATGAGGACGGGCACGATCGCCTTGAAGGCGGCCGGGTCAAGGACGAGCAGCAGGACAGCCCCGACGATCCCACCCAGGAACGACATCGGCGCCCAGCGCAGGAGGGTGGACCTCGCCCCGCGCAGCTCGTGCCGGTAGCCCCACGATCCCGTGAGGCCACCGGCCACGAGCCCGATGGTGTTGGACACGTTCGCCATCACCGGGGCATAGCCGAAGAAGAGCAGCGTCGGGAACGTCACCAGGGTTCCGGAACCGACGACCGTGTTGATCGTGCCGGCGACAACACCGGCGACAAAGATGAGCGCTGCCTCGGCGGCGCCCACCTCAGCTCTCGCGCGGCGGGGCGGTGTCCGTCGGCGGGGTGGGATCGACCGGCGGGGTGGGATCCACCGGCGGGGTCCGCGGGGGAACGGCGTCCGCGGAGGGCGTCAGCGGCGGCTGCTGCCGAGCCGGAGGCGTGGCGTGGTCCTTGGCCTCACGTGAGGCCTCGCCCGCTTCTCCGCGTGCTTCCGCGAGCGCCTGAGCCGGGTCGGCGAGAACCGTGTCGTCGAACACGGTCTTCAGCTCCTCGGACGGTTCCCACGGCTCGGCGTCGTCGTCCTTGAAACCGCCGCCGCCCTGGTCGCGGCCGAGCATTCCGCCGATGCCCTTGAGGGCGTCGGTGAGCTCGCTCGGGATGATCCACATCTTGTTGGAGTCACCACGGGCAATCTGCGGAAGCACCTGGAGGTACTGGTAGGCGAGGAGCTTCTGGGTCGGCTTGCCCCGGTGGATGGCGTCGAAGACCTGCTGGATGGCGCGGGCCTGACCCTGGGCCTCGAGGACGCGGGCCTGTGCCGAACCCTCGGCGCGCAGGATCTGGCTCTGCTTCTCACCTTCGGCCGTGAGGATGTTGGACTGCTTCGCACCCTCGGCGGTGAGGATGATGGCGCGGCGCTCACGCTCGGCCTTCATCTGCTTCTCCATGGACTCCTGGATCGACATGGGCGGGTCGATCGCCTTGAGCTCGACACGGTTGACACGGATGCCCCACTTGCCGGTGGCCTCGTCGAGGACACCACGCAGCTGCGCGTTGATCTGGTCGCGGCTCGTCAGCGTCTGCTCGAGGTCGAGCGAGCCGATGACGTTGCGGAGCGTGGTGACGGTGAGCTGCTCGATGCCCTGGATGAAGTTGGCGATCTCGTAGACCGCGGACTTGGCGTCGATGACGGAGTAGTAGATGACCGTGTCGATGTTGACGACGAGGTTGTCGCTCGTGATCACCGGCTGCGGCGGGAACGAGACGACCTGCTCACGCAGGTCGATGTTGGCGCGGACCTTGTCGACGAACGGGACAAGGAAATGTATGCCGCCCTCAAGGGTCGCGTGGTAGCGCCCGAGGCGCTCGATGATCAGGGCGGTCTGCTGCGGCACGATCCGAACCGTGCGGACGATGACGATGACTGCGAAGAGCAGCAGCAGGCCCAGGATGATGAGTTGAATCATGAATTCCCCTTGATGATCAGTGGCGGTCGGCGGCGACGATGGCCGTCGCACCGTGGATGGCGATGACACGGGCGTCGTCACCGGGACGCAAGGGCTCCGAACCTTCAGCGACCCGGGCCGACCACGTCTCCCCTGCGAGCTTGATGCGCCCGTCGGTGTCGGTGACGGTCTGGATGACACGGGCCTCACGACCCACGAGGCCGGAGGCCCCGATGGTGTTGTCGTGTTCCCCTTCGGTGAACTTGCGCTTGATGATCGGGCGCACCACGAAGAGCAGCAGCGCAGCAACGAGCACCGCGACGATGACCTGGACCGGGGCGTTGCCGCCGAGTCCGGCGGCGAGACCCCCGGCGAGCGCTCCGCCGGCCAGCATGACGAAGACGAAGTCCACTGTGGCCGCCTCGATTGCGGCCAGGATCAGCGCCACCCCCACCCAGGCAACCCACGGATAATCAGTGAGCCAGTCCATGACACTCCCCTTTCGTGCCGTCACCCTCGACGGCCTCTGTCAGGTCAACGAACCCAAGAAGCACAACGATCCCATGAAGCACAGAACATCCATGGCAAGTGGTCGCAAACGCGTCCCGAACAGCCCGCTCAGCGGGACCACGCGGCATACCGGGAACCACGCTTCTCCAGCTGGAGCGGAAGCCCGAAGGTGGCACTGAGGTTCTCGGCGGTGAGGGTGATCTCGATCGGTCCCTGGGCGACGACCCGGCCCTCGCGCAGGAGAAGGACGTCGGTGAAGTGGGGAGGGATCTCCTCGACGTGGTGCGTGACGAGAATGAGGGCGGGTGCCGTGACGTCACCGGCGATGACGCCGAGGCGCGCCACGAGGTCCTCGCGACCCCCGAGGTCGAGGCCTGCGGCTGGTTCGTCGAGCAGCATGAGCTCGGGATCGGTCATGAGGGCCCTGGCGATCTGCACCCGCTTGCGCTCACCCTCGGACAACGTGCCGTAGGTCCGGTCCACCAGATGCGCGGCACCAAGGGCCGCGAGCAGTTCACCGGCGCGGGCGTGGTCGAGCTGGTCGTAGGTCTCTCGCCAGCGGCCGACGACTCCGTAGGACGCGGTGACGACGACGTCCCCGACCCGCTCGTCGCCCGGGATGCGTTCGGCGAGCGAGGCCGACGCCAACCCGATGCGCGGGCGCAGCTCGAACACGTCGACCGCGCCGAGGACTTCACCGAGGACGCCCGCCACACCACGCGTGGGGTGCATCCGGCCGGAAGCCAGCTGGAGCAGGGTCGTCTTGCCTGCTCCGTTGGGTCCGAGAACGACCCAGCGCTGGCCTTCCTCGACCTCCCAGTCGACTTCGTCGAGCAGTGTCGCGCCCCCGCGGACGACCGTCACGCCCGCCATCGCCAGCACATCACTCATGACGGGAACCCTAGTTGAACGGGGCCTGCCTACGATGACGGCATGCCCGAGCTGCCCGCATCTGTTCGGATCGCGCTGTGGGTCACGTCCGCGTGGGCCACCGGCGAGTCCCTCGAGAGCGCCATCGAAGCGGCCCTGCCCGACATCGACGCAGTGGGATCCGGTATCCACACCCTCGACCTGTGGCACGACCTGGGTGAACGCACGGTTCTCCTGGCTCTGCCCACGAGCGGTGACATCACCAGCCTTCCGACGTGCGGAGGAGAGGCGCGAGACGCTGCGGTGGAGGCCGAGGAGTGCCTCATTGCTCCGGGGCTCGGCGCACTGCTCGTCCCGACGATGTCGACGTTCGGCCCCCCGGGAGGGACCGGAGCGGACACGGGGACGCGACTGGACTGGACGGCATACGACTGCGATCCCGTCCCCACCCACCGGGTCGAGGCACTCGACCCGCGCGAGTCCATCCGGTTGCTCACGACGACAGTTCTCGAGATGACCGAGCAGCTCGATGCGCTCGGTGGTCAGCCCTTTGATGCCGTCTCAGCGCGCGAGGCCCTGCCGCGCCCGGGCACCTGGGCGCTGCCCGACGGACTTCCGGGTCAGGTGTTGCGCGCCATCACGTTTGCCGCGGCCGTCAGCACGGCGGCCGGGGCCGGGCTCGACGGCCCCCAGGACGGGCCGGACGGTTGGACCCAGCAGCGTCGACTCGACCTGCTGCGTGACCTGCGACGCGTGTCCGAACGCGCCCTGGTCGATGCGGCGAACGCTGGCGTCGCCGCCGTGGCTCACCCCAGGACGTCGCGATAGACCGCGAGGGTCTCGTCGCCAATTCGAGCCCAGGAGAACGACTCCACGGCCCGAGTGCGCCCGGCCTGTCCGAACCGAGCGGCCCGCTCGGGGTCTGAGACGGCCGCGTTGAGGGCCGCCGCGAGATCGGCGACGAAACGGTCCGGATCGACCGGGGTGCCTGAACCGTCCTGCACCTGGTCGATGGGGACCAGCCAGCCGGTCTCACCGTCGACGACGACCTCGGGGATGCCCCCAGTCGCCGTGGCGACGACCGGGAGGTCACAGGCCATGGCCTCGAGGTTGACGATGCCCAGCGGTTCGTAGACCGAGGGGCAGACGAACACCGTTGCGGCAGAAAGCAACGCAATGACCTCAGCACGGGGCAGCATCTCGGGCACCCACACGACACCGTCCCGGGTCTTGCGAAGGTCATCGATCAGCTGCTCGACCTCGGCCTTGATTTCGGGCGTGTCCGGCGCGCCTGCGAGGAGCACGATCTGCACCTCGGGCGGGAGCTCGGCAACCGCCCGCAGGAGATAGGGCAGCCCCTTCTGGCGGGTGATTCGCCCGACGAAGATGACGCTCGGTCGATCGGGGTCGACACCGTGGCGGCGAACCGTCTCGGGGTCTTCCGCCCGCTTCCACAACTGGCTGTCGATCCCGTTGTGGACGACTCTCACCTTGGCTGGGTCGATGGACGGATAGCTGCGCAGGACGTCCTTGCGCATGCCGTCACTCACGGCGATGACCGCGGCAGCGCCCTCGTATGCCGTCCGCTCGATCCACGAGGAAAGGCGGTAGCCGCCGCCCAGCTGCTCGGCCTTCCACGGGCGCATCGGCTCGAGGCTGTGGGCACTGACGACGTGCGGCACACCCTCGAGGAGGGAGGCCGTGTGCCCCGCGAAGTTGGCGTACCAGGTGTGCGAGTGCACGAGATCTGTCCCGCCGCACTCGGCCGCGATGGCGAGGTCCACGCCCATCGTCACGAGCGCAGGGTTCGCGCCCGCGAGAGCCGGCAGGTCGGCATACCCCGTTGTTCCCTCCTCGTCACGAGGAGGGCCGAAGGCCCGCACGCGGACGTCGATGTCACCGCGTTCTCGCAGGGCCCGGGTCAGCTCGGCGACGTGCACCCCCGCCCCGCCGTAGATGGTCGGGGGGTACTCCTTGCTGAGGATGTCGACGCGCACGGGACGACCCTAGCGCCGAGTGACGCGAGTTGAGACGCCGATCACATCCCTGGACCCGGTCCACTAGGTTGAGGTCATGGCATACCGCAGCGGTGGACCCAAGGTTCTCGTCATCGTCCTCGCAGGTGGAGAAGGCAAGCGACTCATGCCTCTCACCGCCGACAGGGCCAAGCCGGCCGTGCCGTTCGGCGGCATCTATCGGCTCATCGACTTCGCCCTGAGCAACGTCGTGAACTCCGGCTATCTCAAGATCGTGGTGCTGACGCAGTACAAGTCGCACAGCCTCGACCGACACGTCACCAAGACGTGGCGCATGTCGACGATGCTGGGCAACTATGTCGCCCCGATCCCGGCGCAGCAGCGCGTGGACAAGTCCTGGTACCAGGGCAGCGCGGACGCGATCTTCCAGAGCATGAACACGATCACCGACGAGAAGCCCGACATCGTTGTTGTCGTCGGCGCCGACCACGTCTACCGCATGGACTTCTCGCAGATGGTCGACCAGCACATCGAGTCGGGCGCAGGCGTGACCGTCGCCGCGATCCGTCAGCCGATCGGGATGTCCGACCAGTTCGGCGTCATCGAGGTCGAGGCCGACGACCACACCCGCATCAAGGCCTTCCGCGAGAAGCCCACCGACCCCGATGGACTGCCCGACTCCCCCGACGAGATCCTCGCGTCCATGGGCAACTACGTCTTCGACGCGGATGTGCTGCAGGACGCCGTCACCCGCGACTCCGAAGACCCGGACAGCACCCACGACATGGGTGGCGACCTCGTGCCGGCGCTCGTCAAGCAGGGCGCTGCCTACACCTATGACTTCAAGAAGAACGTCATCCCGGGTGGGACCGACCGTGACAAGGGCTACTGGCGCGACGTGGGGACACTCGACTCCTACTTCGACGCCCACATGGACCTCATCTCGATCCACCCGATCTTCAACCTCTACAACTTCGACTGGCCGCTGTTCACGAGCTATGGCCCCTACCCGCCGGCGAAGTTCGTCCACGGTGCGTCCGGCCGGTTCGGCGAGGCCCTCAACTCGATGGTCTCCCCTGGCGTCATCATCAGCGGGGCCCGCGTCAGCTCGTCGATCGTTTCCCCCGACGTCCGGGTCCACAGCTATTCCGAGGTCGACGACTCCGTCCTCCTCGACGGCGTCGACGTCGGCCGCAACTGCCGGGTGCGTCGGGCCATCATCGACAAGAACGTCCGCCTCCCCGAGAACACCTCGATCGGCTTCGATGCCGAGCACGACCGGGCGCAGGGGTTCACCGTCACCGAGTCCGGCATCACCATCGTCGGCAAGGGAACGGTGCTCAAGTCGTGAGCCGAGCGCGCATCGGCGTACAGATCCAGCCGCAGCACGCGGCATACGCCGACATCCGGCGCACGTGCGCGACTCTCGAGGAGATGGGCGTCGACGTCCTCTTCAACTGGGATCACTTCTACCCGCTCAACGGTGACCCCGACGGAGCGCACTTCGAGTGCTGGTCGATGCTCGCGGCCTGGGCCGAGGCGACCGAGCGCGTCGAGATCGGTGCGCTCGTCACCTGCAACTCCTACCGCAACCCCCAGCTGCTCGCCGACATGGCGCGGACCGTTGACCACATCTCGGCACGCGGCGGCGAAGGCCGGCTGATCCTGGGCATCGGTTCCGGCTGGTTCGAGCGCGACTACGTCGAGTACGGCTACGAATTCGGTTCTGCTGGGGGCCGACTCGACAACCTTGACCGCGACCTGCCGCTCATCAAGGAGCGATGGGGAAGGCTCAACCCGGCACCCACCCGAGCGATTCCCGTGCTCATCGGCGGTGGTGGAGAGCGCAAGACGCTGCGGATCGTCGCGGAGCAGGCCGACATCTGGCACGGCTTCGGCGACCCCGAGACGATCGCGCACAAGCACGCCGTCCTCGACGAGTGGTGCGCCCGCGTCGGTCGCGACCGGTCGACGATCACGCGCTCTGCAGGAGTCAGCCCGACACCGGGCCGGCTTCCTGAGGACGTCAAGGACTACGCCGCTGGGGCGCAGGCCCTGTATGCCGTGGGCACCCGTTTGTTCACCACCGGACTGAGTGGTCCGGACTACGACCTCGGTCCGGTCCGTGATCTGCTCGCGTGGCGTGACGCGGTGAACTCCTAGCCTGTGCCCGTGACCACACAACCGGCCGATGACGAGCAGATGCCCAAGCTCCCGTCCACGCTGCTCGTGACGCTGACGGGCGAGGACCGCCCCGGCGTGACCAGCACGCTGTTCGACGCCATCGCGCCCACCGGCGCTGTCGTCCTCGACCTCGAGCAGGTGGTCGTTCGTGGCCAGCTCACCCTCGCGGTCCTGCTGACCCCCGGAGGCACCGCCAAGGCGCTGCGCGAAGTTGTGGCCGTCGTCGGCGAGCAGCTCGGTCTGACCGTGAGCGTTGCCAAGGGTCGGGGCGACAACCGCCGCCGACCGACCGGTCGCGCGGCCGTGGTGGTCCTGGGGGCGCCCTTGCGAGCCCGTTCCGTGGCGGCCATCTCCCGCTCGGTCGCTGCGCACGGTGCCAACATCGACCGCATCCGGCGCCTCTCGCGCTACCCCGTGACCACGCTCGAGCTCGACGTCAGTGGTGCCGACCTCGACTCGCTGCGACGCGAGCTGGCCCTCGTCGCAGCCCAGGAACAGGTCGACATCGCGGTGTCGCCTGCCGGCCTCGCGCGGCGTGGACGACGACTGGTCGTCATGGATGTCGACTCGACCCTCATCCAGGACGAAGTCATCGAGCTCCTGGCACGGCATGCCGGTCGTGAGGCCGAGGTTGCCGCTGTGACCGAACGGGCCATGGCCGGTGAGCTCGACTTCGCCGAGAGCCTGCACGCTCGCGTCGCGACGCTCGCCGGGCTGGACGTGTCGGTCCTGGACGAGGTGCGAGCCGCCGTGCGCCTCACCCCCGGTGCCCGCACGCTCGTCCGGACCCTCAAGCGTCTCGGCTTCACCGTGGCCCTGGTCTCCGGCGGCTTCATCGAGATCGTCCAGCCCATCGCCGACGAGCTCGGCATCGACCACGCCCGGGCCAACCGGCTCGAGGTCGTTGACGGGCGCCTCACCGGCCGCGTGCTCGGAGCGGTCGTGGACCGGAAGGGCAAGGCGAGCGCCCTGCGCGAGTTCGCCGAGGCCGCCGGGCTCCCCCTCGCACGCACCGTGGCGATCGGAGACGGCGCCAACGACCTCGACATGCTGGGGACGGCCGGACTCGGCATTGCCTTCAACGCCAAGCCCCTTGTGCGTGAGCAGGCTGACACCGCCGTCAACGTGCCCTATCTTGACGCAGTACTCCACCTCCTCGGGATCACCCGGGAGGAGATCGAGGAGGCCGACGACGCTGACGGCACACCGACACCCGCGCCTGCCGTCGAGCACGGCTGACACACCTCCTAGGCTGGTCCAATGCCCCGCTATCCCTCCACCACACCGACGTTGCTCATCATCGGCGGCGCCGAAGACCGCGTCGGCCGGGCAGCCCTGCTGCGTCGGTTCGTTCGCATCAGTGGTGGCCGACGCGCGCGCCTCGTCGTGATCCCGACTGCGTCGTCCTTCCAGGACGAGGTCGTCGCCTCCTACCGTGAGGTGTTCACCCGATTCGGCGTCGAGGACGTCGACGTCGTCAGCCCTCAGTCCCGCCACGAGGCCCACGACCCTCACTCGGTCGCCCTCCTCGACCAGGCGACCGGGATCTTCATGAGCGGCGGCTCGCAACTGCGTCTCTCGCAGTTCTTCCCGGGGACACCTCTGGGCGACGCCCTGCACCGCGCCCACGCCCGTGGGGCCGTGGTCGCGGGCACGTCGGCGGGTGCCTCGATCATGAGCGAGTTCATGATCTCCATGGGTGACGAAGGCATCACGCCGGTGCAGCGGGCAAGCCAGGTCAGTGCCGGCATCGGCCTCCTCAAGGGCGTCATCGTCGACCAGCACTTTGCCCAGCGCTCGCGCTACGGACGCCTGTTGTCCGTCGTGGCCACCTCACCGAGCCTGCTCGGCATCGGGATCGACGAGGACACCGCGATCGAGGTCACCGACGGGTCCCGCTTCACCGTCCATGGCCGCGGGGGTGTCATCGTGATGAACTGTCGCGACGTGACCACCGACGCCCCAGAAGCCCGCCGAGGAGCCCCTCTCCTCATCTCGGGTGCCGTCATTCACACGCTTCCCGCCGGCGCCACCTTCGACCTCATGTCGGCCACGCTCGTGCACTTCGACGAACAGCATGCCGACGTCGACGTCAGCCTCGCCACGGCGAAGTCCTGACCAGCCTCACCCTCAGCACCCTGCACCGCCCCTGCCAGCACCGAGGAGTCCGATGACCGAGGACCGCCCCACCCCCACCGGCCCCGCCGCACCCGAGCTGACGATCGTCGAGTCCCGGATCTATCGCGGCGGCAACATCTGGTCCTACGATCCGGCAATCCACCTCATCGTCGACCTCGGCATCCTGGAGCAGTACCCCACGGACCTCGTCGACGGTTTCACCGACAAGCTCCTCGAGCTGTTGCCCGGACTGGAGAACCACACCTGCTCCCGCGGGGTCAAGGGCGGCTTCATCCAGCGACTTCGCGAGGGCACCTGGCTCGGCCACGTCAGCGAGCACATCGCCCTCCAGCTCCAGCAGGAAGCCGGCCACGACCAGCGCCGCGGCAAGACGCGCATGGTGAAGGGGCACCCCGGCCGCTACAACGTCGTCTACGGCTACACGGACGAAGGCGTGGGAGGGGACGCGGGCAAGCTCGCCGTGCGACTCGTCAACCACCTCGTGGAAGCCGAGGAGGACTTCGCCTTCGACACCGCTCTCGATGCCTTCCTGCGCCGCGCCGAACGGACCGGTTTCGGACCGTCGACGGCCGCGATCCTCGAAGAGGCCGTCAGCCGCGACATCCCCTACATCCGCCTCAACAGCGGCAGCCTCGTCCAGCTCGGTCAGGGAGTCCACGCCCAGCGCATCCGGGCCACGATGACGTCCAAGACGGGCGCGCTCGCCGTCGACATCGCCGGCGACAAGGACATGACGACCAGGCTGTTGGGATCGGCCGGGCTTCCCGTGCCGAAGCAGGAGACCGTGCGCGGTCCCGAGGACGCTGTCGCAGCAGCCCGACGGGTCGGATTCCCCGTCGTGCTCAAGCCGCTCGACGGCAACCACGGCCGCGGGGTGTGCCTCGGCATCACGACCGACGACGAGGTGCGCGAAGCCTTTGTCGTCGCTCGTGGGGAGTCACGACGAGGCAACGTCATCGTGGAGTCCTTCATCACGGGCAAGGACTACCGCTGCCTCATCGTCGGTGGCCGGATGCAGGCCATCGCCGAGCGCGTCCCGGCACACGTCGTCGGCGACGGCGAGCACACCGTCACCCAGCTCGTCGACATCACCAACGCCGACCCGCGTCGTGGAGTGGGCCACGAGAAGGTCCTCACCCGCATCAAGGTCGACCAGACCGCGGAGTCCCTCGTCCGCGACCAGGGCTTCGCGATGGACGACGTCCCGCCCCAGGGAACCATGGTGAAGCTCGCTCTCACCGGCAACATGTCGACGGGTGGCATCTCGGTCGACCGGACCTTCGACGCACACCCGGACAACGTCGAGATCGCCGAGGAGGCAGCCCGCATGGTCGGGCTCGACGTTGCTGGCATCGACTTCATCTGCCCCGACATCGCCTCCCCCGTGAGGGAGACGGGCGGCGCGATCTGTGAGGTGAACGCAGCACCCGGTTTCCGGATGCACACCCACCCCACGGTCGGTGAGCCCCAGTTCATCGCGAAGCCGGTCGTCGACCTGCTCTTCCCGCCCGGCGCACCGTCACGCGTTCCGATCGTCGCGGTCACCGGCACCAACGGCAAGACGACCACGTCGCGCATGATCGCCCACATCATGAAGGGCGTGGGGCGCAAGGTCGGCATGACGTCGACGGACGGCATCGTCGTCGACGAGCGCCTTGTCTTCAAGGCCGACGCCTCGGGGCCCAAGTCCGCCCGCATGGTTCTGCAGAACCCCCGGGTCGACTTCGCGGTGATGGAGGTCGCCCGAGGCGGCATCCTGCGTGAGGGTCTGGGCTACGACCGCAACGACGTCGCCGTCGTGACCAACGTCGCGCCGGATCACTTGGGTATTCGCGGCATCAACACCGTCGAGCAGCTGGCCGACGTCAAGGCCGTCATCGTGGAAGCAGTGCCCCGCAACGGTTTCGCCGTCCTCAACGCCGATGACCCCCTGGTCCGCAAGATGCGCCGCCGCTGCTCCGGATCCATCGTCTGGTTCACCATGTCGGCTCCCGGGTCGGCCGTTCGCGACTTTGTCGACGACCACTGCCGTCGCGGTGGCCGGGCCATCGTGCTGGAGCCGTCCGACAAGGGCGACATGATCGTCATCCGGCACGGGCGCCGCGCCATGCAGCTCGCGTGGACCCACCTCCTGCCCTCCACCTTCGGTGGCACGGCGATGTTCAACGTTGCCAACGCCATGGCCGCCGCCGGAGCGGCGTTTGCCATCGGCACCGGGCTGCACGAGATTCGTCAGGGACTGCGCACCTTCTCGACGAGCTACTACCTCTCCCCCGGCCGTATGAACCAGGTCAACGTCAACAACATTGACGTCATCGTCGACTACTGCCACAACGCTCCCGGCATGAAGGTCCTCGGCGACTTTGTCGAGCGCTACGCCGACGCGAGGGCCGGTTCGAGCGAACTCGGCAAGATCTCGCGACTCGGCGTCATCGCCACTGCGGGCGACCGCCGCGACGAGGACATGCGCGAACTGGGCCACATCGCCGCCCAGCATTTCGACGTCCTCGTGGTCCGGGAGGACGAGCGCCTGCGCGGCCGCAAGCCAGCCGAGACGGCAGGTCTGGTGGCCGAGGGAGCGAAGGCCGCAATGGCCGATGGAGCCCGCTGCCGTCAGGTCGAGATCGTCACCGACGAGCTCTCCGCGGTGCGACACGTCATGGCCCGAGCCAATCCCGGCGACATCGTGGTCGTCTGTGTGGACCAGCACGGCGTCGTCATGAACGAGCTCGAGACCATGACCAAGCAGGCCCAACCGGGAACGCACACCGCCGACTCGCTCGCCGACCCCGACCTCGACCCGACGACCCTGTCGGCGGAGGCCCAGGTCAGCGGCGAGGAAGCCACCGACCAGGACCTCGCCGAGCACGACGCCGATGCCGGCAACGAGTCCGACTTCGACCCCGACGCCGACCAGGACGACCCCACTCAGCCCGGCAGTTGAGCGGTCAGGGAACGACGATCACGGGGACGGGTGAGTGCCTGACGATCTTCGTTGCGCTCGAGCCGAGGAAGAGCCGCTCGACCCGATGCTCACGTGACGACCCCACCACCAACACGTCGTCTCGCTCCCCCCCGATCGAGTCGAGTGCGGCGACCCAGGATCTCCCCGAACCCACGACACTCGTCACCTCGTGGGGCTGCACCCCGGACTCTGGCAACGCCTTCAGGGCCTGGGTCTGCGCAGCATCGGCCTGCTCGAGCCACACCTGCAGCACCTGTTCCTCGGCGGCAGCCCCACCCACTCCCGCGGGATACATCGTGCGACCGCGGACAGCAAAGGTCGCGATCCGCAGGGCGGCACCGGTCTCGTCGCAGATTGCCGCCGTGCGCTCCAACGTGGTCCGTGACGATGCGTCGTCGCGGAACGCGCACGTCACCCGCGCGACCCGCCGGGCCTCACTGTGTAGCAGCCCGCGGGTGGCCATCGCCACCGGCACCGGCGACGTGTGCAACAACCGGCTCGTGGTCGATCCAATGTTGATCTGACCGTGACCGACGTCCGTCCCCGACCCGATGACGATCATCGAGGCCCGGGTCTCCGCCACGAGTCCGAGCAACCCGCTGGACACGGAGCGGGCCGAGATCCATCGGGTGGTCGCGGTCAGTTCCGGACAGATCTCGGCGAGGATCTGCTCCGCCTCTCGGGCAGCTGCGGCACCCCGCTCCGCAGCCCAGCGGGCGAAGTCCCGGTCGGCCGCGCCCGCAACCGGTGTGGGCCACGACGTGGGGACGACGGTCACCACCACCAGACGCAGTCCGGCAGAGCGGCCGAGGGTGGCTGCGAGTTCCAGGCCGGAGCGGTCGTCCACACCGCTGCGGTAGCCCACCAAGAGTGTCACTCCGCGTCCCTCCCCACGACGCCCGCCGCCTCGGTGTCGCGGGCGCCGAGGCGCGAGTGGTGTCGGCCCCAGAAGAAGTAGAACGCCAGGACGATGGCGAGCCAGACACCGAAGATGAGCCAGGTGATGGCGGCCAAGCCATGGAGCACCGTGCCGCAGACGATGATGGTGAGGATCGGGGTCAAGGGGTAGCCGGGCACCTTGAAGGGTCGGTGCAGTTCGGGGCGAGTGCGACGTAGGACGATAACGCCGAGCGCCACCACCGAGAAGGCCATGAGCGTGCCGATCGACACCGTGTCCCACAGATAGTCAGAGGGGACGAAGCCAGCGATCAGGGCCACCACGACGCCCACGAAGATGGTGTTGAAGACCGGTGTCAGCGTCTTCGGGCTCACCTCCGCGAACTTGTCGGGGAGCATTCGGTCGCGACCCATGGCGAAGAGGATGCGGGTCTGCCCGTAGAGCGTCACGAGGGTCACGGAGAAGATGGAGATCACGGCGCCGGCGGCGAGAACCGTTCCGGCGAACGCGTTTCCGGTGATGTTCTCGAGGATCACCGCCAGGCCTGCACTCTGCTGCTGGTCGCTGGAGAACTGTTCGAGGGGCTGCGCCCCGATGCCTGCCAGTGCGACCAAGACGTAGACCGAGATGACGATGACGAGCGCAGCCATGAGGGCGCGGGGCAGGGCCTTCTGCGGGTCCTTGACCTCCTCACCCGCTGTCGAGACAGCATCGAGGCCGATGAACGAGAAGAAGATCGTGCCGGCCGCCGCGCTGATGCCCCCTGCTCCTGAGGCCCAGAAGTTGTCGAAGCGGTCGACCTGGAAGGCGGTGAGACCGATGATGACGAAGAGCACGAGCACCGCCAGCTTGATGAGGACCATGATCGTGTTGGCTCGCGCCGATTCACCGGCACCACGCATGAGCAGCAGAGTGCACAGCACCACCAGGATCACGGCGGGCAGGTTGAGGATCCCGGTGGTGTTCTCCCCATACGGAATCGGGCTGTATGACAGGGCGTCCGGGAACGGCATACCGATGGTCTGTTCCAGGAACTCATTGAGATAGCCGCTCCAGCCGACCGCGACCGCAGAGGCTGAAACGCCGTACTCGAGGAGAACGCACGCCGCGATGATCATCGCGACCAACTCGCCCAGCGCGTGGTAGGCGTAGGAATAGGTCGATCCGCTGACCGGGATGGCGCTGGCCATCTCGGCGTAACACAGTGCCGAGAGACCGGCTGCGACCCCGGCCAGGATGAACGACACGATGACCGCCGGTCCGGCGTCGGGCACAGCCTCCTGGAGGACGAAGAAGATGCCCGTACCGACCGTGGCACCGACGCCGAACATCGTCAGTGCAAACGTCCCGATGGTGCGTTCCAGCTCTGGGCCTGCGTGGTGGTGCTCGGGGTGGTCAGGATCCGTCGCGAGGACGATCGGCTTCCTGCGGGTGAGCTGTTGCGACAACGAGATGGCCATGAGGCACTCCCCAGTTCGGCGGGACAGGCAATTTCAGTGGACGCGAACCCGGACCCACTCGATCCGTTGCGACCGGACCTCCGGAGCTTGGCTCAGTCGCTGGACCGTGCCGCACGGCCCAGCTCCTCGGCGTATGCCGTGAGCGAACGTCGGTAGCGCAGAACGTCTTCGTCCATGCTCCCGTGCGCCACGGCCGCCAGGAGGCTGCCGAGGGCCTCTTCGGACCGACCTGCAGAGTGCAGCGCCAGGGCGCGGAAGCCCGCGATCCCGATCGAGTCGGGACGGTCCTGGGACAGGTCGTCGAGCAACGTGATGGCCTCTGCGTGTTCCCCGGCGTTGCGCAACGATGACGCCATCTGGATGATCGCCCGGTGCCGGAACGGCTCTCGCAGACCGCCACTCAGCGCCTCGCGATAGAGCGCGATGGCCCGCTCGGGCTGGCCGGCGGAGTCAAAGGTCCCGCCGTACTCGTAGGCGATACGAGCGTCGTCGGGATACGCGGCATACAGGGCCGTGCCGGTGACGATGCGCCGTTCGGCATCCTCGTCCTCCCAGAGAGCCGTGATGGCTTCTTCGGCCTCATGCTCACCGCGGGCCAGGATGACCTTGCGTCGGATGCTCGCCGCCGAGTCCGCAACGGCACCGATCTCGGCGAGCCAGTCGTAGATTTCTTCACGTTCCGAGTGGCACATGATCGCGACCACGTCGCCGTCGTGAGCCACCTCGACCAAGGCCTTGAGGCCGGTCAGTTCGGTCTCGAACGAGTCGATGTCGGCAACTCCGGCGCGTCGGAGGCCGACGCGCAGGTGTGCCTCAAGGTTGTCCATGGTTCGGCCGCGCAGGTAGTGCGCCTTGTGGGCAGCGACGATGTGGTCGGCGCGGTGTCCGGCGATCTCGCCGAGGTTCTCGAGGATCTCGTCGGAGCGGTCCCCGCCTGCCCCAAGTCCGAGGTGGATGCGTGAACCGGGCTGGCGCAGGCCCTCGGCGACATCCATGAGCGCTTCCAGCCCGGCCTCGTTGTGGGCGAGGTCGACGACGATGGTGCAGGTGCCGCCCATGCCGCCCATGCCGCCGGGAGCCGTGTAGGTGTTCATGCGTCCCGGGTTGAGCGCGGCGTCGGGTCGGAAGGTGCGCAGACCCTCGATGACTGCGGCCCGGTCGATCCCGAGCGCGAGTGCCGCGGCGGTGGCGGCGAGCACGTTGGCGACGTTGTGACGCGACAGGCCGCTGATCGTCATGGGGACGTCGACGACGGGCACGAGTCGGTCCGGGACACCCGAGTCGGTGATCACCGTGACCCGGTCATCGAGGACGGTGATCGCGCGTCCCCCCAGTCCGAGGGCCTCACGAATGGCCGGCGAGTTCGCGTCCAGCGAGAACACCCATGGCTTGGCGGGTGAGCCGGTGCGCATCGCCCAGACCCTGGGGTCGTCCCCGTTGAGCACGGTCCAGCCGCCGGGGCGCGTCGCCCGGGTGATGATGGCCTTGACCTCGGCCAGTTGGTCGATGGTGTCGACGCCCTGGAGGCCGAGGTGGTCTGCGGTCACGTTCGTCACGACGGACACGTCGTTGTGAGCGACGCCGAGCCCCTTGAGGAGCATGCCGCCGCGGGCCGTCTCCAGGATGCCGATCTCGACACCGGGCGCGCCGAGCACACCACGCGCGCCGGCCGGGCCGGAGAAGTCACCGGGCTCGATCATGGTCCCGTGGTCCACGACACCGTCGGTCGAGCTCCACGCCGTGTGCTTGCCGGACGTCATCGCGATGTGGGCGAGGAGGCGCGTGGTGGAGGTCTTGCCGTTGGTCCCGGTGATGGAGGCCACGGGGATGCGGGGCGTGACGATGCGGGCTGGCGGACCATCGGGCGCCTCACGCACCAACGCAGCCTGCTCGTCGACCACGTCGCGTCCTTCGAGCCACGCCGCAAGAACGGGTGCGACGGACTCACCCAGGGCCTGCGCCGGTCCGCGTCGGCGCCATACGAACGACACCACGACGACCGAGCGGTCCCCACCGGAGCGAGACCTCACACCGAGCCGACCAGTCCCGGAACCCACGGACACGCGGCGCACAGCACGCTCGGCGAGTCGAGCGATGACCCGCTGACGCTGCTCGGTGCCCGGCGACCCCGCCTGGATGGCGCCGAGGCCGGCCGTGCGGGCCACCCGTCGGACGATGTCCTTGTCCGCTTCGAGGTATGCCGTGAGGTCCAACGTGACTTTGACGGCTGGCTTCGGGAAGTAGAGGTTGGGTCCCTCGAGGACCCGGACCTCGGTGGCGGTCACGGCAGGGCTGGTGTGAAGGTCGCTGGTCACCAGCAGAGCCTAATTGGAGCGGGGCGGATCAGAAGCCCATCGCGTGCACGCCGCCGTCGACGTGGACGATCTCGCCCGTCGTCGCCGGGAACCAGTCGGACAGCAGGGCTGCGCAGGCCTTGGCCGCGGGCACTGCATCGTTGACGTCCCAGCCCAAGGGCGCACGCTGACCCCACGACTCCTCGAACGTCTGGAAGCCCGGGATGGACTTGGCGGCCGTCGTGCGAATGGGGCCCGCCGCGACGAGGTTGCACCGCACTCCCTTGGGCCCGAGGTCGCGAGCCAGGTAGCGGTTCGTCGACTCGAAGGCCGCCTTGGCGACGCCCATCCAGTCGTAGACCGGCCACGCAAACTTGGCATCGAACGTGAGCCCGACGACCGATGACCCGGGGGTCATCAGCGGCAGCGCCGCGACGGCGAGGGACTTGAGCGAGTAGGCCGAGGCGTGCATCGCGACGGACACATCGTCGAAGGTCCCCTCGAGGAAGTTGAACGCACCCTGAGGCGCGAACCCGATCGAGTGCAGGACCCCGTCAAGGTGGTCGACGTGCTCACCCAAGCGCTCGGCCAGAGTGTCAAGGTGCTCGGCGTCCGTGACGTCGAGCTCGACGACGGGCGGCGTCGTCGGCAGGCGCTTGGCGATGGTCGTGGTGATCTTCATCGTCCGCCCGAAGGAGGTGAGCACGACCTCGGCGCCCTGCTCCTGCGCCAGCTTGGCGACGTGGAAGGCGATCGAGGAGTCCATGAGGACTCCCGTGATGAGCAGCTTCTTGCCCTCGAGCAGCATCGGCGTCGTTCTCCTTCTGGATGTGGTCTTCAGGGGTGTGGGTGAAGTCTGGTGTCAGTGGCCCATGCCGAGGCCGCCATCGACGGGAATGACCGCGCCGGTGATGTAGCCCGCGTCGTCGGACGCGAGGAAGCGCACGACTGCCGCCACCTCGGCGGGCTGGGCAAAACGACCAGCCGGTATGCCGGCCTTGTAGGACTTCTGCGTGTCGTCCGGCAGCGCTGCGGTCATGTCCGTCTCGATGAACCCCGGCGCCACGACGTTGGCCGTGATGCCACGACCTCCGAGCTCGCGGGTCACCGAGCGGGCGAGGCCGACGAGTCCTGCCTTGCTGGCGGCGTAGTTGGCCTGGCCCGGACCTCCGTAGAGCCCGACGACGCTGGAGATGAGGATGATCCGGCCACCGCGGGCCTTGATCATGCCGGTGCTCGCGCGACGCACGCAGCGGAAGGTTCCGGCAAGGTTGGTGTCGATCACCGCGTCGAAGTCCTCGTCGCTCATGCGCATGAGGAGGCCGTCCTTGGTGATGCCGGCGTTGGCCACGAGCACCTGGACGGGTCCGCCGAAGATCTCCTCCGCCGCGCTGAAGGCCGCGTTGACCGATTCGGTGTCCGTGACATCGCATTTCACGACCGTGAGGCCGTCGGGGGCGTCGCCGCTCCTGCTCGTGACGACAACCGTGTCTCCGGCCTGCGCGAAGGCTGTGGCGATGGCCTGACCGATACCCCTGTTGCCGCCGGTGACAAGGACGTTGCGTGCTGCGCTCATGGCGCACGACGCTAGTGGACTACCGCCCGGTAGCTCGCATCCTCCCGGCCGTGCCGCGCCCTCAGGATGCGGACGTAGAGTGGTGTGGTGAGCACGAACCGGCGAGACGAGCCGACGGTGCAGTCCGTCACGAGTGCACGGTCCGCCGCCAATGACGACATCAACGCGAGGATGAAGCACTACCTCGTGACGATGGGCATCCGCACGGGCTGCTTCGTCCTCGCCTTCGTCACCCAGGGGTGGGTCCGTTGGACCTGCGTTGCCCTGGCTGTCGTCCTGCCCTACGTCGCGGTCGTCTTCGCCAATGCGCGGTCACCTCGCGTGGCCGGTCGGGTCGCTGCCGTCACCCCGCGAGATCCGCACCGCCGTCAGCTCGACCAGTGAGCGGTCTCTTCGGTTCAGAATTGTCGAACCCGCAGGGCGCCCAGATGACCTGCAGCGCGAAGGGCTGTCGCGAGCAGGCGACCTGGGGACTCCTCTGGAACAACCCCAAGCTGCACACGACCGAGCGGCGCAAGGTGTGGCTCGGCTGCGACGAGCACCGCGTCTCCCTGGGCGACTTCCTGTCGATGCGTGGCTTCCTGCGTGAAACCGTCCCGGTCGACGAGATTCCCGCCCACGCAGGCTGACGACCCCTCGCGCGCAGCCAACGTGTCCAATGGGGCCGAGTTGGCGGTGTGGTTCAGCCGCCGATGGCGCTCATGGGGCGGATCGGCTGCACGAAGTCGGCGGTCCCGATGCCGTGGCCCTTGGCCTTGCGCCACATCTCCCCGGTGATGAGGGCTGCGAGCTCGTCGTCGCTCGCGCCGTCCCGCATCGGTGCGCGAAGGTCGGTCTCGCGCTGCGAGAACAGGCAGTTGCGCACCTGCCCGTCCGCTGTCAGCCGAGTGCGGTCACAGGCCCCACAGAAGGGTGCCGTGACGCTCGCGATGATGCCGACCGTGGCCGGTCCCCCGTCGACGAGGAACCGCTCGGCAGGCGCGCTCCCCCGTTCGGCCTCGGGAAGAGGAGTGATCGTGAAGCGTTCGGAGAGTCGGGTCCGGATCTCGTCGGAGCCGATCATGGTGGAGGCGTCCCACCCGTGCTGCGCATCGAGTGGCATCTGCTCGATGAACCGCAACTCGTAGCCGCGCTCGAGACACCACGCGAGGAGGTCTGCCACTGAATGGTCGTTGATCCCGCGCATCGCGACCGCGTTGACCTTGACGGGCACCAGCCCCGCCTCGCGAGCCGCCTCGAGTCCGGCCTCGACGTCCTTCAACCGGTCGCGCCTGGTCAGGTCGGCGAACTCCTTGGGGTCCACCGTGTCCAGGCTGATGTTGACTCGATCGAGGCCCGCGGCGGCGAGTGGACCAGCCAGGCGATCCAACCCGATCCCGTTGGTGGTCATGGCGATGCGAGGCCGTGGCGTGAGCACGGCGATCCGGCCCACGAGATCGGTCAGCGACCGACGCAGCAGCGGTTCACCACCGGTGAGGCGCACCTGCTCGACACCGAGCGCGACGAAGATCGACACGAGCCGGACCAGCTCGTCGTCGGTCAGCATCTCGGGCTTCGCGAGCCAGGGCAGTCCCTCAGCCGGCATGCAGTAGCGGCACCGCAGGTTGCATCGGTCCGTCACCGACACCCGCAGGTCACGTGCCACCCGACCGTGTTGGTCGAGGAGGCGGGCGGTCGTCGGGGCGGTGGACATGCTCTCAGGGTATGCCGGGTAGCGTGCTGAGGGTGTTTCGGCGTCTGTTCACCCCCCGCTGGATGGGTGCTCTCGCCCTCGCCGTGCTCTACGCCGTGCTGGGCTATCACCTGGGCCAATGGCAGTACGGCCGGCACGAATTCAAGGTCGAGCGCAACGCTCTGCTCGACGCCCACTACCGGGCCGATCCGGTCCCCGTCAGTGAGGTCCTCACCACCCGTCCGGTGAACCGTGCGGCGGACGACTGGACCAAGGTCACGGCCAGCGGGACGTATGCCGGTGAGCAGCTTCTCGTGCGCAACCGCCCCAACAACGGCGTCTTCGGCTACGAGGTACTGGCGCCGCTGCGCATGGCGGACGGCACCACCGTCGTGGTCGATCGCGGGTGGGTGGAGAACTCCGCGCGCGGTGCCGCCGTGCTCCCGGACATCCCGGCAGCACCGCAGGGCCAGGTGACCGTCGTGGGCTGGGTCCGTCCTCTCGAGAACACCGACCGCAAGAAGCTGCCCGCGGGTCAGGTGGCGAGCATCAGCCTTCCCGACGTCGAGCGGGCCTGGGAGACGACGGTCCTCGACGGCTATCTCGTCCTGGACTCCGAGGCACTCCCCGGCGGGGCGACCCCAGCGCGCCCGGCTCCCCTCGCCGATCCCGACCGCAGTCTGGGGCCTCACCAGGCGTATGCGTTCCAGTGGTGGCTCTCGATGCCCGTGGGACTGCTGCTCATCTGGCTGGGCCTGCGTCGTGAGCTGCGGGACGAGCAACCGGAACGCCCGAGCAAACCCAAGAAGGTCCGCATCTGGGACGAAGAGGACTACTGACCCAACGGATCAGATGGCGTCGGCGACCACGACGTAGTTGGCGACGCGATGTCCATCGCTGCGATAGCCGAGTTCGTCGTCGCACGTGATGAGGACGATCCGCCGCTTCGAGGTGTTCTGACCCCAGACGTCAGCGTCATGGGTCAGCGTCGACTTGTTCACGACGGCGGCGCGTTTGACGACGTAGGTCCGGGTGACCGAGCCGGAAGTGACGACCACCTTGTCGCCCACGCCGACCGAGGACAGCCGAGCGAAGACGTCGTCATCACCCGACGAGGCGACGTGACCCGCCACCACGGCGGTGCCGACCTTGCCCGGCTGGACCCGGCCATAACCGCGAACCCACATCGCCGTGCCCGCGGGCGGGTTGATCCTGCCCGACGAGCTCACCCCGCCGGAACGCAGCGAGGTGTTCAACCGGATGTCGGGCACGCGCAGGCGCAGACCCGACGTCACGGGCGGCTTCGAGACCCGAGGGGTGGCGGCTTGGGTCGACTTGCGGACAGCCCGCGCGGGCGTGGGGGTGGGCTTGGGTGCTGCCGGACGTGGCCGCGTGGCTGTGGGCGTCGGGCCGGGCGTCATCGTCGAGTCCACCGTTGCGGACCGACTCGGGAGCGAGGGACTCGCACTGGGCGACGCAGACTCCACGGCCGAATGCTCGGCGGCGAGCGGGGCCCCCTCTTCCCTCCCCCGGCCGAGGCCGAGGGAGAGAAGGAGCGCGCCGACAATGATGGCGACGAGGCCCCCGACCTGCAGAGGGCGGCGGGGCATCAGGAGTGGCTGCCCCGGCGACGGGTGGCGGCCGTGGCGGCAGCCGCACCGGCGAGCACGAGGGCGGCGCCACCACCCAGGAGGGCGGGGTTGGGGCCGGACGAGTCAACGAGGTCGGTCTCGACGACCGGACCAGTGGGACCCGACGGCGTCGAGGTGACTGTCACGGTCGAGGTGGGTGTCTTGCTCGGCGTCGGGTTCGCGGGCTCACCGCAGTCCGCCTTGTCCACGTCTTCCAGGGCCACACCCTCACCGTTGGTCATCCAGTTTTCGTGCCAGTTCTGACCGTCGAACGTGACCGTCTCACCGTCGCTCTCACGGACGTACGTGAACGGCGGGATGACGTCGTTGTCGTTCTGGTGGGTGTCGTGCCCCTGCTGCGTGATGGCGGCAGCGTCGATGGTGATGACGACGAACGGGTTCGTCTCGGACCCCGTCGCGTGGCAGATCGTGATGTTCGGGTTCGGGTCTGCGCTGGCTGTGCCGGCGAAGGCGATGCCCGATGCTCCGGCCAGCGCAAGCCCGAAGGCCGCGCTGGTGAGTCGACGAGTTGTGTGCCGTGCCATGTGAGTCCTCCAAAGAATGACCTGGGGGACGCACAAGTCGCGCCTCCCCCCCGCATTCATCGTGTGATGGTCGTCACAAGAATCCGGGGAAACGGCGCAAAGTAGCCCGAAGGGACCGGGCCCTGACATCGAAGGGACGGCGCCACCCGGGTCGGGGTGACTAGGTCCACTAGCTCCGTGGTACTGGAGTGGCCTTGGTGTCGTCAGAGAACTGGGTCGTGTAGAGGTCGCGGTAGAGACCTCCGCGAGCCAAGAGCTCCACGTGGGTGCCGCGTTCGACGATCCGGCCCCGGTCGAGCACGAGGATGACGTCGGCATGGCGGACCGTGGAGAGGCGGTGGGCGATGACGAGCGCCGTGCGGCCCTCGAGGGCAGCGTCGAGAGCCCGTTGCACGGCCACCTCGCTCTCGCTGTCCAGGTGGGCTGTCGCCTCGTCGAGGACGACGAGCCGCGGACCCTTGAGGAGCAGGCGGGCGATCGCGATGCGCTGCTTCTCGCCGCCGCTGAGTCGGTGCCCGCGGTCCCCCACGACCGTGTCGAGCCCCGACGGCAGCCGCTCGACGAGGTCCCAGATGCGGGCGGCGCGCAGCGCCGCCTCGATGTCGGCATCGGTGGCCGACGGGGCGGCATACAGGAGGTTCGTCCGGATCGTGTCGTGGAAGAGATGCGCCTCCTGCGTGACCACGCTGACCGTGTCGCGCAGCGACTCCAGGCTCACCGTGCGCAGGTCGGCACCGTTGATGCGCACGGCACCACTTGTCGGGTCGTACAGGCGCGCCACGAGTGAGGTCAGCGTCGACTTGCCGGCGCCACTGGGTCCGACCAGTGCGACGAGCTGCCCGGGCTCGATCGTCGCATCGATGTCCTCCAGCACGACGTCGCCTGCCTCGCGGTCTCCGCTGGCGGTGGATTCGAGGGAACTCAACGACACCGCATCGGCTGCGGGGTACGAGAAGCCGACGTGGTCGAGATCGAGCCGCACCGGACCGGCCGGCACCACGGTCGCGTCAGGAGCCTCGGCGACGAGAGGCTCGAGGTCGATGATCTCGAAGACCCGCTCGAACGACACGAGCGCGGTCATGACGTCGACCCGCGCGTTGGAGATCGTCGTCAACGGACCGTAGAGCCGGGCCAGGAGAGCGGTGAGGGCGAGGAGTGTCCCGACCGTGAGCGTCCCGTTGACCGCCAGGATGCCGCCGAAGCCGTAGACGAGCGCTGTCGCCAACGCTGCGACCAGAGTGAGGCCGACGAAGAAGATGGAGCGGTTGACCGCGATCTTCACGCCCACGTCCCGGACGCCCTCGGCGCGCTGGGCGTACTCCTGGTTCTCGACCCGGGGGTTGCCGTAGATCTTGACGAGCAGCGCGCCGGCGACGTTGAACCGCTCGGTCATCCGGGTGCCGAGGTCGGCGTTGAGTCCCATCTGGTCGTGGGCGAGGCCGGCCAGGCGACCACCCATGGTGCGTGCCGGGATGAGGAAGAGCGGCACGAGGATGAGCGAGGCCAGGGTGAGCTGCCACGAGAGGAGCCCCATGACACCGATGATGAGGACGAGCGAGACGGCGTTGCTCACCACGCTCGACAGCACCGATGTGAAGGCCTGCTGGGCCCCGATGACGTCGTTGTTGAGGCGAGAGACGAGGGCGCCGGTCTGGGCCCGCGTGAAAAAGGCGATGGGTTGACGCAGCACGTGGGAGAACACCTGGGTGCGCAGGTCCACGATGAGCCCTTCGCCGATGCGGGCCGAGAGCCACCGCGACAGCAGGGTGACCACGGCGCTCACGACAGCGAGGGCAGCGACGAGGAGGGCGAGCCGGATGACGAGGCTCGAGTCCTTGGGGATGATGCCGTCGTCAATGAGGCTCTTGAGGATCAGCGGTGTCGAGACGATGAGCAGGGCGTCCACGACCACCAGGGCCAGGAACGCCACGATGATGCGGCGATAGGGGCGCGCGTAGGACAGGACGCGCCGTGCCGTCCCCGGTGCGAGCTCCTTGGACTTGACGCTTGCGTCCTTGCTCAGGCTCTGGATTGCCTGCCAACCGGCCATGCTCATGGTGTGTGGTCCTCGACCTCGTCGAACGTGTTCATGTGACCGATCCTCGATCCTCAGGTGCGCTTGAGGTCAAACCAGCGCCTGGGCGCCCTCATTCCGAAGACCGCGGTGGCGGCTCCCGTCGACGGTACGGCTCGGCACCGACACGGTGCGCCCGGACCCGTCTCAGGCGAGGTTGACGAGGTCCTTGTAGTCAGGGCCCCACAGGTCCTCGACGCCGTCGGGCAGCAGCAGGATCCGCTCAGGCTCGAGGGCGTCGACCGCGCCCTCGTCGTGCGTCACCAGGACCACGGCACCCTTGTAGGTCTTGAGGGCCCCGAGGATCTCTGCGCGCGATGCCGGGTCGAGGTTGTTCGTGGGCTCGTCGAGGAGCAGCACGTTGGCCGACGACACGACGAGCAGGGCGAGCGACAGACGTGTCTTCTCGCCACCGGAGAGGACCCCAGCGGGCTTGTCGACGTCGTCACCGGTGAAGAGGAACGAACCGAGCGTCTTGCGGACGTCGGTCTCGCCGAGCTCCGGTGCCGCCGACTTCATGTTGTCGAGCACGGACCGATCGACGTCGAGGTTCTCGTGCTCCTGGGCGTAGTAGCCGATCTTGAGGCCATGGCCGGGCTCGACCTGACCGGTGTCGGGGGCATCGACGCCGGCGAGCATGCGCAGCAGCGTGGTCTTGCCTGCACCGTTGAGCCCGAGGACGACGACTCGCGAGCCACGGTCGATCGCGAGGTCGACGTCCGTGAAGATCTCGAGCGAACCGTAGGAACGCGACAGCCCGCTCGCGCGCAGCGGCGTCTTGCCGCACGGCGAGGGGTCGGGGAAGCGTAGTTTGGCCACGCGGTCACTCACGCGCTCGGTCTCGAGGCCCGACAGCAGGCGCTCGGCGCGACGCGCCATGTTCTGGGCAGCAACAGTCTTGGTGGCCTTGGCGCGCATCTTGTCGGCCTGGGCCATGAGGACCCCGGCCTTCTTCTCGGCGTTGGCCCGCTCGCGCTTGCGCCGACGCTCGTCGGTCTCACGCTGCTGGAGGTAGGCCTTCCAGCCGAGGTTGTAGATGTCGAGCTCGGCCCGGTTGGCGTCGAGGTGGAAGACCTTGTTGACGACGGCCTCGAGGAGGTCGACATCGTGCGAGATGACGATGAGCCCACCCTTGTAGCCCTTGAGGTGGTCACGCAGCCAGACGATGGAGTCGGCGTCGAGGTGGTTCGTCGGCTCGTCGAGGAGCAGGGTCTCGGCGCCGGAGAACAGGATGCGGGACAGCTCGATACGCCGACGCTGACCACCGGACAACGTGGCCAGAGTCTGGTCGAGGTGACGCTCCTCGAGCGCCAGGGCGGACGCGATGGAAGCGGCCTCGGACTCCGCGGCATACCCACCGGCAGCGTGGAACTCGCCCTCGAGGCGACCGTAGCGGCGCATCGCCTGCTCGAGCTTCTCCCCCGTCTGCTCGGCCATCGCCACCTCGGCCGCGCGCAGGTCACGAACGATCCGGTCGAGGCCCCGAGCGGACAGGATGCGGTCGCGACCGGTGACGTGGAGGTCACCGGTGCGCGGGTCCTGCGGCAGGTAGCCCACCTCGCCCGTGCTCTGCACCGATCCGGCTGCGGCCTGGCCCGAACCCGCCAGGACCTTGGTCAGCGTGGTCTTGCCGGCACCGTTGCGCCCGACGAGGCCGATCCGGTCACCCGACTGCACTCTGAACGAGACGTTGTCGAGGAGGAGTCGGGATCCCGCGCGCAGCTCGATGGCGGCAGCAGTAAGCACAGGGAAGTCCTTCGTCGGGGGAAAACTGAGTTGGTTCGTGAGGCGCACCGCTGACGCACCGCGGGCCTTTCGACCTTTAGTCTAGGTGGGCCGTGCTCCGCACGGAAAACGCGATACATGGGAGGGCTTGGATGAGCTTCAACGACGACGTCGGTCTCGACACCTCGCAGGTGGAGTCGGGGGGCGGCGGCGGCGCGCCCGGCGGTATCGCCGTGGGTGGCGGCATCGGCGGCATCATCCTGCTCATCATCGGTTTGATCTTCGGAATCGACACGTCCGGCATCCCCACCGACACGAGCGGCAGCAGCCAGGAGCAGGTCGACGGCACGTCCGGGAGCGGTGCCGACTTCGACAAGTGCAAGACCGGGGCCGACGCCAACGCCGACGTGCAGTGTCGGGTCATCGGCACGGTGAACTCGGTCAACGCCTTCTGGGCAGCCGAGCTCCCGCGCTACCAGAAGAAGTGGCAGCCGACCAAGACCGTGCTCTACACGGGCTCGACGCAGTCGCAGTGTGGAACGGCCAGCAACCAGGTCGGTCCGTTCTACTGCCCCTTGGACCAGAAGGTCTACATCGACGCCGACTTCTTCGCGATCCTGACCAAGCAGTTCGGGTCCGACAGTGGCGCGCTCGCACAGGAGTACGTCGTCGCCCACGAGTACGGCCATGCCCTCCAGGACCAGCTCGGCCTCCTCGGTCGCGCCCAGCAGGACCCGCAGGGCCCCAACAGCGGTGGCGTCCGGATCGAGCTCATGGCCGACTGCCTCGCCGGCGTCTGGGCCAAGAACGCGTCGACCACCAACGGTGCCAGCGGCAAGCCCTTCCTCAAGGCGCTCACCGACGCCGACATCAAGAGCGCCCTGTCCGCTGCTTCGGCCGTCGGCGACGACCGGATCCAGGAGAAGACGCAGGGCCAGGTGAGCCCCGAGTCCTGGACCCACGGCTCCGCAGAGGCACGCCAGCGGTGGTTCCTTCAGGGCTACACCAAGGGCGACATCAACTCCTGCAACACGTTCAACGTCGACACGGTCTCGTGACCCGCACCAGACGCAGGCACGTCACCCCGGTGCGGAACACCTACGTCCCGGGGTGAGCCTTGTCCAGCTGCTGCAGCAGGCGGTGTGCGGCGAGCTCGACCTTCTTGTGTCGCCACTCCGAGGCCCGATAGACGCAGGCGATCAGCGCGCTCCGGTGCACCTTGCTGAAGTCGCCGTAGACGAACGCGTGACGCGCCTTCGTCTCGTCGTTGGCGTCGACGGTGAGGCCAAGATGCCACGCCGCGTAGTCGTCCCAGCCGTGTTTGTCGAGGAAGGCGTTCTGGGCGTCGGCATCGGGCTGGACGTCCCCCCAGTCACTGTCGAGGACGACCTTGCCCGACTCGATGAGTTCGCGGCAGTGCTTCACCGCAGCTTGGTTCACGCTGTAGCTGGCCATCTCCCCATCATGGCCCGAACTTGCGCGTCATGGCCGGTCAGGGGCCGTCGTCGATGCGGACCTCGACCGAGCGCGCCCGTCGCAGGACCTCGTCGAGCACGGCCCGTCTCGGGTCGCCGATGTCGTGGAACCCACGCCGCGGCAAGGCTTGCAGGAACGACATTCGGGGATCGTCGAGGACTTCGCCCACCAGGGTCTTGTCCCCTCCCACGACCAAACCCTGGGGAATGCCGGCCGGCACGATCCGCAGGAAGTGTTCCGTCACAGCGCGGACGAGTTCGTCCGCCTGGTTGCCACGTCGTCGCGCGAACCGCTGCTGCGACCACCCGCCGGCCGCCGTGCGTGACTGGACGTGCCGCGTCCCGACCTTGTGCGCGACGAGAGCGGACCCCTCGACGAGCGCCACGGCATACCCACCCCTGCGGATGAGGACCACGGCGAGTGGTGAGTGGTCGAAATGCGCCATCCCGACGATCCGTTGGGGACCGTCGGAATTGGCGGCGTCGAAGCGCTCGCGCCAGGCCGGATACCGCTCGGGCGCGACCTCTACGACACGACTCACGGAGTTCGAGGACTCAGATGTTGAAACCCAGGGCGCGGAGCTGGTCGCGACCGTCGTCGGTGATCTTGTCCGGACCCCACGGCGGCATCCAGACCCAGTTGACGCGGTAGGACGACACGAGCCCCTCGAGGGACTGCTGCGTCTGGTCCTCGATGACGTCCGTCAGCGGGCAGGCCGCGGACGTCAGGGTCATGTCGATGACGGCGTGGTTCTGGCCGTCGACGGTGATGCCGTAGACGAGGCCGAGGTCCACGACGTTGATCCCGAGCTCGGGGTCGACGACGTCGCGCATGGCCTCCTCGACGTCGGCCACGTTGACCGGTGCGTTGGTGGTCTCACTCATGACGTTCCTTCCACGGACTTCGAAACTGGCTGGGGCGTGGTCTGGCGACCACTCTGGTGCAACGCGTCGGTGAACGCCATCCATCCAAGGAGGGCGCACTTGACGCGGGCGGGGTACTTGCCGACTCCGGCGAGGGCGACACCGTCACCGATGACGTCCTCGTCGCCCGGGTCCTCACCCTTGGACGTGAGCATCGCCTTCATCGCCTCGAACGTCACAAG
Source organism: Knoellia pratensis (assembly GCF_042666395.1). Taxonomy (NCBI): domain Bacteria; kingdom Bacillati; phylum Actinomycetota; class Actinomycetes; order Micrococcales; family Intrasporangiaceae; genus Knoellia; species Knoellia pratensis. The sequence continues at coordinate 577,982 of NZ_JBHTDJ010000004.1, forward strand.
GACCTCGCTCAGCGGGCGACCGATGCTCTCCTCAGCGAGGATTGACGTCGAGGCCATGCTGATCGAGCAGCCCATGGCGTCGTAGGAAATGTCCTCGACAATGGGGTCACTGCCCTCGGCTCCGTCGACGATGTGGAGGCGCATGGTGACCTCGTCGCCGCAGGTCGGGTTGACGTGGTGCACCTCGGCCTCGAACGGCTCGCGCAGCCCGGCGTGCTGCGGGCGCTTCGAGTGCTCGAGGATAAGTTCTTGGAACAGGTCCATCAGCTCGCCACCCCATAGATCTGCGGAACGCGATCGAGCGCCTCAAGGAGGTTGTCGACCTCGTCGAACGTGTTGTATGCCGCGAAGCTGGCTCGCGTCGTGGCCGCCACCTTGAAGCGGCGGTGCAGCGGCCAGGCGCAGTGGTGTCCGACGCGGACGGCGACACCGGACGCGTCGAGCACGTGCCCGACGTCGTGGGCGTGGACACCGTCGACGACGAAGGCGACCGTGCCGCCACGGGACTCGAGGTCGGTCGGGCCGACGACCGTGACCCACGGGCGGGTGGAGAGGCCGGCGAGCAGACGCTCGGTGAGCGCCAGCTCGTGCTGGTGTATGCGATCGATGCCGAGGTCGCTGATGTAGTCGACCGCTGCGGCGAGCCCGATGGCCTGAGCCGTCATGGGCACGCCAGCCTCGAACCGCTGCGGCGGAGGTGCGTAGGTGCTGCCCTCCATGCGGACGGACTCGATCATCGAGCCACCCGTGAGGAACGGCGGCATGACCTCGAGCAGCTCGCTGCGACCCCAGAGGACCCCGATGCCACTTGGCCCGAACATCTTGTGCCCTGAAAAAGCCAGAAGGTCGACATTGAGCCCACCATGCGCCCCGACGTCGATGCCGATGTGGGGCACCGACTGGCAGGCGTCGAGGACGACGAGGGCGCCAACCTCGTGAGCGCGCGTGACGATCTCGTCGAGCGGGTTGACCGTCCCGAGAACGTTCGACGCGTGGACGAGAGCCACGACCTTGGTGTGTTCGTTGATGAGCTCGTCGAGGGTGCTGAGGTCGAGCCGGCCACCGTCAGTGACAGGGATCCAGCGCAGCGCTGCACCCGTGCGCCGGCAGAGTTCCTGCCAGGGCACCAGATTGGCGTGGTGCTCCATCTCGGTGACCAGCACTTCGTCGTCCTCGCCCAACGCGAACCGCTCACTGCCCGGGATGCCCGGGTGCGGGGAGTTCGAGAAGGCGTAGGCCACGAGGTTGAGCGACTCGGTCGCGTTCTTGGTGAAGACGACGTCCTGGGCCTGCGCGCCGATGAACGCCGCGATGCGCTCGCGCGCACCCTCGTATGCCGCGGTCGCCTCTTCCGAGAGCGCGTGCGCCCCGCGGTGTGGTGCGGAGTTCAGACGCTCGTAGAAGTCACGCTCTGCGTCGAGCACCTGGATCGGCTTGTGGGAGGTCGCACCCGAGTCGAGGTAGACGAGCGGTGCACCGTCACGCACGGTGCGCGCGAGGATCGGGAAGTCGGCCCGGATGCGGGCGACTTCCTCATCGGTGAACGGCGTGCTCAGCGGCTCAGGCATGTGAGTCCTTGCTCAGGCGGTGGTGACGGTCACGGGTGCGGTCTGGAAGCGGTCGTAGCCCTCGGCCTCGAGGCGGTCGGCGAGCTCGGATCCACCCTGCTCGGCGATCTTGCCGTCGACGAAGACGTGCACGAAGTCGGGCTTGATGTAGCGCAGGATCCGCGTGTAGTGCGTGATCAGGAGGACGCCCGAACCGGTGGACTCCTTGGCACGGTTGACGCCCTCGGAGACGATGCGCAGGGCGTCGACGTCGAGTCCGGAGTCGGTCTCGTCGAGGATGGCGATCTTGGGCTTGAGGAGCTCCATCTGGAGAATCTCGTGGCGCTTCTTCTCGCCACCGGAGAAGCCTTCGTTGACACCGCGCTCGGAGACGGCCGGGTCCATCTTGAGGTCGGCCATCGACGCCTTGAGCTCCTTGACCCACGTGCGGAGCTTGGGAGCCTCGCCGTCGATCGCGGTCTTGGCGGTGCGCAGGAAGTTGCTCACGGTCACGCCGGGGACCTCGACGGGGTACTGCATCGCGAGGAAGAGTCCGGCGCGGGCGCGCTCGTCGACGCTCATCGCGAGGACGTCCTCACCGTCGAGGGTGACGGTGCCGCTGGTCACGGTGTACTTGGGGTGGCCGGCGATGGAGTAGGCGAGGGTCGACTTGCCCGAGCCGTTGGGGCCCATGATCGCGTGGGTCTCGCCGGAGTTGATGGTCAGGGTGACGCCGCGGAGGATCTCCTTGGTGCCCTGCTCCGTGTCCACGGTGACGTGGAGGTCGGTGATGACAAGGGTGCTCATGTGTCAGTTCTCCTGGGTCTTCAGGGCGACGTAGACGTCATCGCCCTCGATCTTGACGGTGTGGACGGCGATGGGGACGATCGCCGGCGGGCCGGACGGCTGGCCCGTGCGGATGTCGAAGCGCGAGCCGTGGAGCCAGCACTCAAGCGTGCAGCCGTCGAGCTCTCCCTCGGACAGCGAGACGTTGGCGTGGGTGCAGGTGTCATCGACGGCGTGGACGTTGCCGTCCTCGGTGCGGATGATGGCGACCGTGCGGCCCTGGATGTCGGCCGCAGCCGCCCCCACGGTCGGGAGCTCGTCGAGGGCGCAGACCCTGACGAATTCAGACGTCGCCACCGTGGTTTCGGCGACCTCGTTGACCTCACTCACGCGGTGGCCTCCAGCTCGCGGTCGATCGCCTCCATGAGGTGGTTCTCGATCTCGGGAACGCCGATGCGACCGACGATCGAGGCGAAGAAGCCGCGCACGACGAGACGCCGAGCGGTGTCCTCGTCGATGCCGCGCGCCTGCAGGTAGAACAGCTGCTGGTCGTCGAATCGGCCTGTGGCAGAAGCGTGCCCGGCGCCGGCGATCTCGCCGGTCTCGATCTCGAGGTTCGGCACCGAGTCGGCGCGGGCGCCGTCGGTGAGGATGAGGTTGCGGTTGAGCTCGTAGGTGTCGGTGCCCTCGGCGCTGGCGCGGATGAGGACGTCACCGACCCAGACCGTGTGGGCGCTGTCGCCCTGGAGCGCACCCTTGTACTCGACGTTGGACTTGCAGTGCGGCGCCTCGTGGTCGACGAAGAGACGGTGCTCCTGGTGCTGGCCGGCGTCGGCGAAGTAGACGCCGAGAGCTTCGAACGAACCGCCGGGACCGGCATACGACGCATTGGTGTTGAGCCGCACGATGCCGCCACCGAGGGTGACCGCGATGTGGCGGACCTTGGCGTCACGGCCGACGACGACGTCGTGCTGTCCGAGGTGCAGGGCGCTGTCGGCCCACTCCTGGACGGTCACGACGGTGACATCGGCGCCGTCGCCGACGACGACGGAGAGCAGCTCGGAGTACTGGGCGTCGCCCTCGTGGCGCAGGACGATCGTCGCCTTGGCGAACTTGCCGACGCGGATGACGGTGTGCGCGTGGGACAGTCCGCCCTCACCGGTGAGGACGAGGCGCACCGGCTCGGTCAGCTCGGCCTCGGCCGGAATGTCGAGCAGGGTGATCGACTGGGCCTGCGCGGTCGCGATGACGGCGGCGCGGTCGGCGGGCTTGGGCGCACCGCTCCCCTGCCACTCGTCACGCGAGAGCGAGGAGACGGTCACGCCCTCGGGCAGTGACTCCTCGCGGCGCAGCGCCGTGCCGGCCGTCTCGGCGAAGAGCGCCTGAAGACGGTCGACGGGTGTGAAACGCCACTCCTCCTCGCGACCGGACGGGACCGCGAAGTCGGACACGGCATACGAGGTGGTCCGTTCGGCGCGCGACTGGTCGGGCACGAAGGCCTCGGCCGAGTCGGTGTGCGCTTCTGCGGTGGGGACTTTCTGGGCCAACAGGCTCATCCAACGGCCCCTTCCATCTGGAGCTCAATGAGGCGGTTCAGCTCGAGGGCGTACTCCATGGGGAGTTCCTTGGCGATGGGCTCGACAAAGCCGCGCACGATCATCGCCATGGCCTCGGTCTCGGACATGCCTCGGGACATGAGGTAGAACATCTGGTCCTCGGACACCTTGGAGACGGTGGCCTCGTGACCCATCGTCACGTCGTCCTCGCGGATGTCGACGTAGGGGTAGGTGTCGGACCGGCTGATGGTGTCGACGAGCAGGGCGTCGCAGACGACGCTCGACTTCGAGCCGTGCGCGCCCTCCATGATCTGCACGAGACCGCGGTAGGACGTGCGGCCACCGCCACGGGCAACCGACTTCGACACGATCGTCGACGAGGTGTTGGGCGCGGCGTGGACCATCTTGGATCCGGCGTCCTGGTGCTGGCCCTCGCCGGCGAAGGCGACGGAGAGCGTCTCACCCTTGGCGTGCTCGCCCATGAGGAAGACGGCGGGGTACTTCATCGTCACCTTGGAGCCGATGTTGCCGTCGATCCACTCCATCGTCGCGCCCTCGGCGCAGGTCGCGCGCTTGGTGACGAGGTTGTAGACGTTGTTGGACCAGTTCTGGATCGTCGTGTAGCGCACGCGGGCGTTCTTCTTGACGATGATCTCGACGACGGCCGAGTGCAGCGAGTCGGACTGGTAGATCGGCGCGGTGCAGCCCTCGACGTAGTGCACGTAGGAGCCCTCGTCCGCGATGATCAAGGTGCGCTCGAACTGGCCCATGTTCTCGGTGTTGATCCGGAAGTAGGCCTGCAACGGGATGTCGACGTGGACGCCCGGCGGGATGTAGATGAACGAGCCACCAGACCAGACGGCCGTGTTGAGCGCGGCGAACTTGTTGTCACCGGCGGGGATGACGCTCGCGAAGTACTCGCGGAACAGGTCCTCGTGCTCACGCAGGCCCGTGTCGGTGTCGACGAAGATGACGCCCTTCTCCTCCAGGTCCTCACGGATCTGGTGGTAGACGACCTCGGACTCGTACTGGGCCGCGACACCGGAGACGAGGCGCTGCTTCTCGGCCTCGGGGATGCCGAGACGGTCGTACGTGTTCTTGATGTCCTCGGGCAGGTCCTCCCAGGAGGTCGCCTGCTTCTCGGTGGACTTCACGAAGTACTTGATGTTCTGGAAGTCGATGCCGGTGAGGTCACTCCCCCACGTCGGCATGGGCTTCTTGTGGAACAGGCGCAGCGACTTCATGCGGAGGTCTTCCATCCACTGCGGCTCACTCTTGCGTCGCGAGATGTCGAGGACGACCTCGTCGTTGAGTCCCCGTCGGGCGTTGGTGCCAGCGGCGTCGCTGTCCGCCCATCCGAAGTCATAGCGCCCGATGTCTTTGAGACCCGGGTTGAGCTCTTCGATGGTGCTCATCGTGAGGACCCTTCTTTGGTGGGGACGAACGTCGTGCACACGTGATCTCCGTGCGCGAGTGTTGCGAGTCTTTGGACGTGCACGCCGAGCAGGCGTGAGAACGCGTCCGTTTCAGCGTCACAGAACTGTGGAAATTCCCGAGCGGCGTGCTGGACCGGGCAATGACCCTGACACAGCTGTATGCCGGTCAGGGGACTCTGGGAGCCGGGCTCACCCACGGGGCGGGCCGAGGCCGCGAAACCGTCGCGCGTCAGCGCGGCGACGAGGGCGTCGACCCGAGCGGCCGTGTCACTGCCAGCGGCGGCGAGCTCTGCGGCATACCGGACCTCAAGAGCGCCGACCCGCGACTCCGCGAAACGGCGGACGGCCTCGGGGCCGACCTCGGCGGCGAGGAAACGCAGGGTCTCGGTGGCGAGGTGGTCGTAGTCGGACTCCAGGGCCAGGTGACCGCCCTCGCTGAGGACGTAGGACCGGGCGGGACGGCCCCGGCCGCGAGTGGACGACGACGACGTGGACTCGCGCTCGTCGATGAGGCCGGACTCGGTGAGGTTCTCGAGGTGACGGCGCACGGCCGGGACGGTGAGACCCAGTTCGTCGGCCAGGGCCGTGGCGGTCACCGGGCCGTGCTCACTGATGGCCTGAAGGACCCGGTCGCGCGTTCGCGACTCGAGAACCACAGGCACCGCAGTGGAGGCCGGGATATTCACAACGACAATGTTACGTAATTGCGCAACCCCCGTGAAACGAAGGTGAACCTAACCCGGTCAGTAGACCTCGTGCGGCGCGTCGTCGCTGTCCGTCTCCGTGTCGGGCAGGAAGACCGACGGCATCCGCTCACGGCGGGGCGCCACGGCCTCGGCGCCGAGGAACCGCTCTCGCAGCGGAGCCGTGAGAACCCCGAGCGGCGCCTGCAGGATGTAGCCGTAGGCGATGATCAGGCCCGTGAGTCCCGCGTCGAGCACGAGTCCGACGACGATGACCAGCACGCCGAGACCGGTGGTGACCCACCCTGCGCGACCCGTCGGCGCGAGGAGGTTGCGGAAGGAACGGAACCGGATCGAGGTCACCATCAGCACCGCGGGGACGAAGCTCACGATGACCGGCACGATGAGCGAGGCGTCGTAGCCGCCGGCCTTGGGCTGGTTGAGGGCAAAGATCGTCGCCATGACCACGGCCGCAGCTGCTGGGCTCGGCAGCCCGACGAAGTAGCGCTTGTCGGCTGTCGGGTCGACCGTGACGTTGAAGCGCGCGAGTCGGAAGGCAGCGCACCCGAGCCAGAAGAACGCGGCCAGCCAGGAGATCACCGGATAGTCCGGCAGGGCCCACGTGTGCACGAGGATCGCCGGCGCGAAACCGAACGCAATGAGGTCCGCCAGCGAGTCCATCTGCAGTCCGAACGGCGACGTCGCACCGACGAGGCGGGCCACCCCGCCGTCGGCGATGTCCATGATGATCGACACGGCGATGAGGACTGCGGCGAAGGTGAACTCGCCTCGGAACGCCAGGAGCACTGACGACAGTCCACTCATCATGTTGATGATCGTGAAGAGCGTCGGGGCCGTGACCCGCAACCGCTCTCGCTTGCTCAACTGGCGAAGAGAGACGACCTCGGCACCCGTGGGAGAGATGAGCCGCCAGCGGTCGAAACGTCGACGCCGCCCCGCTTCGTCACTCATCGGGGCGCGCCCGACGACGGCCATCGGGCGATGACGGTCTCGCCGGCGACGACGCGCTGTCCGGCGTGGACGAGCAGGCGCACCTCGGGCGGGACGAAGACGTCCATGCGCGAACCGAACTTCATCAGACCGATGCGCTGCCCAGTCGTGACTTCGTCACCCGCGGCTACCCGGGTGACGACCCGCCGGGCCATGAGCCCGACGATCTGACGGAAGTGGACGACCCGGGTGTGTCCGTCCACCTCGCGCTCGACGACGAGGTCGGTGCGCTCGTTGAGATGGGCACTTTCGTGCTTGTATGCCGCGAGCCACTTGCCCTGTCGGTACGTCACGTCCGTGAGACGACCCCCATAGGGCGCCCGGTTGATGTGCACGTCGAAGGCGGACAGGAAGATGCTCACCTGCTGCCACTCCCCCTCGGGAGCCACGCCGTCCAGGCCAGGTCCGGCGTACATGACCTTCCCGTCGGCAGGAGACACGACGGTGTCCGCGTCCAGGGTGGTGTGGCCACCCCCGTCGGCGCGACGGTCGGGGTCGCGGAGGAAAGTGCTGGCGGCACGATCTGGACGACGATCAGGGTCGCGAAAAAACAGAGCGATGGCGGCCGGAAGCAGACCGAGGGCGAGTGCCGCTCCACGCCGTCCGGCGAGGGCCGCCACGAGGGCGGGTACGGCTGCCACGGCTGTTGCCGGTGCGGCCTCGCGGTCGATGGTGACCATGTGACTCCTTGGGTCGAGTGGGGGCCAGCCTAGGATGTGCGCCGTGTCTGCAGTCGAGGTCGTCGGTCTGCGCCGCGATGTCGGCGCGGTGCGTGCCGTCGACGACGCGTCGTGGTCCGCACAGTCTGGCGCAGTCACGGCCGTCCTCGGTCCGAACGGTGCCGGGAAGACGACGACGATGGAGTGTCTCGAGGGTCTGCAGCGGCCGACGGCGGGCACTGCTCGCGTCCTCGGCACGGATCCGTGGCGGGCCCCGGCCGAGCACCGAGCCCGCATCGGCGTGATGCTGCAGGACGGTGGCCTGCCCGTCACGACGAACGCACGACGTCTGCTCCGCCATGTCGCCCGACTGCACCGGTCCCCCGCCGACGTGGAGCGCCTGATGACCCGACTCGACCTCGACCGGGTCGCGGATCGTTCGATCCGACGACTGTCCGGCGGTGAACGCCAACGCGTTGCCCTCGCGGCCGCCCTGGTCGGGCACCCCGACGTGGCCTTCCTCGACGAGCCCACGGCTGGCCTCGACCCTCACGCCCGCCTTGAGGTCTGGGACCTCATCTCGGAAACCGCGCGTGAGTCCGCCGTGGTCGTCACCACCCACTCGTTCGAGGAGGCCGAGCGCATCGCCGACCACGTCGTCATCATGAACGCCGGGCGGGTCGTGGCGCAGGGCTCACTCGCCCAGGTGTGCAAGGGGCGCTCCCTCGAGGAGCGCTACTTCGCCCTGACAGGGGGGGTTCGACGATGAGCGCGCCGACGACCGGCGCCGGTCCGGCGAGGCCCGCGCAGCGCTGGCTCGCCCAGGCGCGATTCGAGACCGCGACCATCCTCAGCCACGGCGAACAGCTCCTCGTCGCACTCGTCCTGCCCGCTCTGGCGCTCGTGGGGCTCGGGCTCACCGACGTCCCTGATCTCGGATCGGGTCGGCGCATCGACATCGCCACCGCGGGAGTGTTCGCGTTGGCGGTCGTGTCGACGGCGTTCACGGGCCAAGCGATCGCCACCGGCTTCGACCGACGTCACGGCGTCCTGCGTTTCCTCGGTGCGAGTCCCCTGGGACGCGAGGGCCTGCTCATCGGCAAGCTCGCGGCGGTCGGCATCGTCATTGTCGTGCAACTCGTCGTGCTCGGCACGATCGCGGCCCTGCTCGGCTGGCGCCCGGAGGTCGCCGGGCTCCCGCCTGCGCTGGTGACGGTCGCGCTCGGTGCGAGCGCGTTCCTGGCGCTCGGGCTGCTGCTCGCCGGGACCGTTCGGGCCGAGGGCGTTCTCGCGCTTGCCAACCTTGCGTGGGTGCTGTTGCTCGGCCTCGGCGTCCTGCTGCCCACCGACCGCCTGCCGGACGCCGTCGCCGGCGTCGCCCGGGTCCTGCCCTCGGGTGCGCTGGGCGACGGCCTCCGCCTCGCTCTCGTCGACGGGCAGTGGCCCCTCGGACAGTGGTTGGTGCTCGCGGTGTGGGCGGCGGCTGCTGGTGCCGCCGCCGCCCGATGGTTCCGCTGGTCCGACTGACCCACCCCAACTGCGACTTCGTGCCCCGGACGGACAGCGAGCGCCAGCGAGCTGTCCGTCCGGGGCACGAAGTCGCCGTCAGGCTGTCAGGCGGGGTTGGTTGCCAGGGCTGGCGTCGACTCGGGCACCAGCTCCTCCTCGTGCTCTGACGGGACTGGTGCCACTGCGGTGCGGCGGGTGCGAAGTACCAGCAGGCCCAGAACCAGGGCGATCCCAACGAACAGGGCCGACGTGTGGAAGGCCGTTGCTGTGCCGGGCACGAACTGGCCCGGGATGGAACCCGAGGCATAGACGCTGACGATGACCGCGAGCCCCACGGCACCGCCGAGCTGTTGCGCCGTCTGGAGCAGGCCGGAGACCGTGCCGGCCAGCGTCCTGTCGACTCCGCCAAGGACGATGACCGACACCGGCATGAACACGAGGGCCGCCGAGGCCCCGTTGAGCACGAGCGGACCCAAAAGGTTCACGGCATACGTGCTTGATTCGGAGATCTGGGCCAGCCACAGGAAGCTCACGACCAGCCCGGCTGCGCCGACCATCACAAGACGTCCGGGCCCGACCCGGGCAACGAGCCGGGCGGCAACGCGTGAGACCGCGAAGATCGCCAGGCTGAGCGGGAGGAAGGCTGCACCCGTCGCGATGGGACTGAACCCGAGCACGCGCTGCAGGTACTGCGTCACGAGGAAGAACGTCGAGAACTGGGCGCCCACGACGAGCATCATCACGACGAGGGCCGCGGCCCGCTGGCCGTTTCGGACCAGTGACAGTGGCAGGAGCGGGGCCACGACGCGGGACTCGGTCCGGACGAAGAGGCCGAGCAGGGCGACACCGAGGACGAACGAGCCGATGGTCGACGGCGCCGTCCAACCGGCGTCGGGCGCGTTGATGAACCCGTACACCAGAGCCACGGCGCCGATCGTCGCGGAGACCGCGCCGACCAGGTCGAAGCGACTCGTCTGCCGCGGCGTCTCGACGACGAAGCGGCGCGCGAGAACGAGGACGGCCAGTCCGATCGGAACGTTGACGAACAGGGTCCAGTGCCAGCTCAGGACATCCGTGAGGAAGCCGCCGAGCAACAGACCGAGGGAGGCACCTGCTGACGACACTGCGGCAAAGAGGGCAAGGCCCCGGTTGCGTGCGCCTTCGTCGGGCGCGCTCGTCGTCACGAGGGCCAGGACACCCGGAGCGGCCAGCGCGGCACCGATTCCCTGAAGGGTGCGGGAGGCGATGAGCCACGTCGGACTGGTCGCGAGTCCGCCGAGCAGGCTCGCAAGGGTGAAGACGGCCAGACCCAGCTCGAAGGTGCGCAGGCGGCCGAGCACGTCGCCGAGGCGGCCGCCGAGGAGCAGAAGGCCACCGAACGCGAGGGTGTAGGCGTTGAGGACCCACGACAGGCCGGCAGCCGTGAAGCCGAGGTCGGTCTGGATCTCCGGGAGGGCGACGTTCACGACGGTGGCGTCGAGGACAAGCATGAGCTGGGCGATCAGGACGATGCTGACGCCGATGGCCGCGCGGCGGACGTCACGCTGTCGGGGAGCGTCCTTCGTGGATTCGGGTGCGGGTGGATTCGTGGTGCTGGTCGACATCAGTTGCCTCGGTCTTCGTGGATCTCGGTTGCGACGGTCTGCTCGGTGTCCGTGTGCGGGATGCGAGCCATCGGCGTGAACGACGTGGCCCGGACGCGGCCCACTCCCCCGGCTCGGGGTGAGAGGGGTGCACGGTGGGTCGTGGCGAGGTGCGACCGGTGGAGGCGCAGGGCCTGCGCGGTCGGATGAAGGGTGGTGTTCATGGGTGCCGGACTCCTCTGTGGCAAATAACGGCGGTACGATTAACGGAGAGCCACTCCGGTTCCGCAACGACCACAATACGGAGACAGTCTCCGTTTTAGCAAGGAGAGTTTCTGTGACACCTGCGGACACTGGCCGCGCGACGCTCGACATGTCGCCGGAACCCGTTGTGGCACAGGGAAACTCGACCGCCTCAGTCGATGCAGAACCGACCGAGGAATCGGCCCGCCCCATGCGGGCAGACGCGCGGCGCAACTACGACAAGATCCTCGCAACGGCCCGTATCGTTTTCACCGAGCGCGGCACCGACAGCTCCCTCGACGAGATCGCCAAGCGCGCAGGAGTCGGTCCCGGCACCCTCTATCGCCACTTCCCCACCCGTGAGGCCCTCGTCGACGCCCTCATGAAGGACTGGACCGATCGAGTGGCCGCCGACGCTGAGGCCGCGATCGCCACCGGACTGCCTGCGCGGCCCACCCTCCTCAACTGGTTCGAACACTTCATCGAGCACATCACCTTGCACCGCGGCCTCGCGAGCAAGATCTGCGCCGCCATGGACGACCCCGCCTCCCCCATGTACCGCAAGTGCCGCGTCATGGGCGACGCCAACCGACGCGTGATCCAGCACCTTGACGAACGTGGCGAACTGCGGGCGGGGATCGACCCGGTCAACGTCATGCGGCTCGTGAGTGGGATCGCCAGCGTCGCGGACATGAGTCCCGATGGCCTGGATGTCCGCCCCATGCTCGAGGTTGTCGTCGACGGGATCGTCCGCGACTGAGCCCGCTCCCCCGCTCCTCTGACCTCGACAACGCAACGCGCCGCCGACCCTGAGGTCGGCGGCGCATCGTCATCCCACCACGTGGTGGGCCGGGGTCAGCAGGTGGCGGAACCCGCGGGCACGGCGATGGCGTCGAACGCGCTCTTCACCGCGATGCAGGTCGGCGAACCCGCGCCGTACAGCTCCTTGGCCGAGGTGATCGCACCCTCACGGGCGGCCATGTAGTCGCTGCGCGACGTGAGCTTCGTCGACAGCGTGCGGTACCAGACCTTTTCGATGTTGGCCCGACCCGCACCGGTCATGGCTGCGGCACTGCCGCAGACCGGGCTGTTGTAGGCGACGCCGTTGACGGTCCTGGCGCCGGAGCCCTCGGAGGCGAGGAAGAACCAGTGGTTGAGCGGACCCGACGAGTAGTGCGGGTCGAGGTTCTTCAGGGTCGAGCTCCAGCAGTCCTTGGACGCACCGTCCTTGCTCGGCTTGTCCATGTAGCGCAGCGGCGTGCCGTTGCCGTTGATGTTGATCTTCTCGCCGATGAGGTAGTCACCCGGGTCCGCTGCCGAGTTCGCGTAGAACTCGACTGCCGTGCCGAAGATGTCGGACGTGGCCTCGTTGAGGCCTCCGGCGTCTCCGCGGTAGGCCAGACCGGCCGTGTTCTCCGTGACGCCGTGGCTCATCTCGTGACCCGCGACGTCGATGGACGTGAGCGGCTTGGTGTTGCCGGCACCATCGCCGTAGGTCATCTGGGTGCCGTCCCAGAACGCGTTGTTGTAGGCGTTGCCGTAGTGGACGCGGCTGCGCGCACCGACTCCGGTGTCCCAGATGCCGTTGCGGCCCTGGACGTTCTTGTAGTAGTCGAACGTCTTCTCGGCGCCGTAGTGCGCGTCGACCGCAGCGGTCTGGCGCGAGCTCGCCGAGCCGTTGCCCCACACGTCGTCCGCGTCGGTGAACTGCGTGCCGGCGCCGGTCGTCCCACCGCCCAGGTCGGTGGTGTAGTTCCCGAACGCGTCCTTGAGCTGGTAGGAGCCGGCCGACAGCGTGGTGCCGAGGGTGACCGTGCCCGAGTACTGCGAGCTGCCCGTTCCCTCGACGATGTCGTCGTAGCGATCGAGCGTCGCGCCGCTCTGGGCGTCGACGATGGTGTGGAGTCGGCTCGGGGTCTGGTCGGCCCTCACGCTTTCGACGACGACGTCGTAGGCCAGACGCGGCCCTGCCCCACCGGCGAGGACGACGAGGCTCGAGGAGTCCTGCCCAGCAGCCTTCGCCACGCCGCGGGCCTGTCCGGGGCTGAGCTTCGGCGAGGTCGCGACCTCGACGGCCTTGGTGGCGTTCCAGCGCACCGCCTTGGTGGCACCGTTCGCAGATCGCTCCACGACGAGGTCACCGCCGATGACCCGCAGACCCTTGAACGTGCGCTCGTAGCGCACGTGCCTGGTGCCGTTGGTGTCGGTCACGACGCTCTTGACCGAGAGCTGTTGGCCGGAGCCGAGGCCAAGGGCCCTGGCAGCGTCCGCGACCTTTGCCTGCTCGGCGCGGGCTGCTGGGGACTGACCCGCGTTGGCGGTGGGGGTGCTCGGGGCGGCCTGGGCCACCGCGAGCGGCGCCGCCACTGCTGTTGCCACGGCGATACCGAATGCGAAACCTGCTGACAGTTTCTTCATGTGATCTCCTTCAGGGAAAAGATGCGCCGGGTGTGGCGCGGTGGTGGCGGCGGGCCCAGGACCGGAGGTACCCCGAGCCCGCCGTCACCGGATCAGGGGCGGCTCAGCTCGTGCTGAGTGCCGTGTCGTCGACGACGAAGGATGTCTGGAGGGAGGAGTCCTCGTTCGTGAGGTACTTCACCGTGATGGTTTTGCCCCTGTATGCCGTGAGGTTGAGGGACTTCTGCGCGTATGCCGCCGTGGCACCGACGTTGGAGTACGTTGCCAGGGTGGTGGTCGTCGAACCGTCGACGACCTGGACCTTCATCGTGTCGTAGACGGTGCTGCCGGACTCGGCCGTGTCGGTGCGCAGCCAGAACGACAGGGTCGCTGCGGTGACGGTCGAGGGGATCGCGACGCTCTGCTCGATCGTCTCGGTCGAGGTTGACCCGTTGCCACCCAGCCATGCCTTCCAGGTGCCAGTGCGTGCCGGACGACCGGTGTTGTTGGTGATCGGGCCGGCGGTGCCGGTCCAGTTCACCGCGCCGGACTCGAAGCCCGGGTTGAGGAGCAGGTTGCCACCGGTGGGCGGCGTCGTCGTCCCGTAGTCCTTGGCCGCGTAGAGCCACAGCATGTGACCGATGAGGTCCACGCCGCGGTCGAGCGACGTCACGTTGATGTTGCTGATCGTGTCGCACGACGAGTGGTAGCACGCGTCGAAGGCGCGGCCAGCAGTACCGCCCCACTTCGTGGCCTGGCTGCTCGACTTGAGGGTCTCGGCGCCACTGAAGATGCCGGCTGTGGCGATGCCGTACGACCGGAAGGCCGCGTGGTCGCTGCGACCCTGCACGTCGATGTACTCCCAGGGAATCCCCTTGGATGTGTACCAGGCCGTGAGCTCGTCGCGCGCGCCATTGCCCACTGCGTTGTCGTCGTAGACGAAGTAGCCCGGGTTGGGCGAGCCGATCATGTCGAAGTTCAGGTAGACCCTGATCTTGTTCTTCTCCGCGGTCGGCAGGCCGTTCATGTAGTACTTCGAGCCCAGGAGGCCGAGTTCCTCGGCGCCCCAGAACCCGACGCGAAGGCGACTCTTCGCACTCTGTCCGCTGGCGGCATACGCCAAGGCAGCCTCGAGAACTCCGGCGCTGCCGGAACCGTTGTCGTTGATGCCGGGGCCGTTCGACACGCTGTCGAGGTGACCGCCGAGCATGACGACGTTGTTGGCATCACCGGCGGGCCACTCTGCGATGAGGTTGGACGAGGTGCCCGCGGAGGTGCTGAAGCTCTGCACGGTCGTCGTGTAGCCGGCGGCGTCGAGCTTGCCCTTCACGTAGTTGATCGAGGCGGTGTAACCGGGCCGCCCGGTGTAGCGGTTGCCGCCGTTCGCCGTGGCGATCGACTGCAGCTGGTTGAGGTGCGCCTGAGTGTTGGCCACCGAGATGTCCGGGCTGGCCGCGACGGCGGTGGCCCCGGTCGTGCGGGCCTGGGTGAGGGGTGCCGCGGCAACGAGCGAGGCTGCGGCGAGCGACGCGACGGCCACCGGGGCAAGGAACTGTCTGAAGTGCGAAGGCATGCGAGATCTCCCTGTGAATGCAGCGAAAGGGACCGGGTCGGCGCTCGCGAGGAGCGCCGACCCGGCCCGGATTCGACTAGCTGGTGGCCAGTGCCGTGTCGTCGACGACGAACGACGTCTGCAGTGAGGAGTCCTCACTCATGAGGAACTTCACCGTGACCGTCTTGCCCTTGTATGCCGCGACGTTGAAGGACTTCTGCGTGTAGGTCGCGTTGGCCCCGACGTTGGAGTACGTCGCCAGGGTCGACGTGGTGGTGCCGTCGACGACCTGGACCTTCATCGTGTCGTAGGCGGTGCTACCGCTCTCGGCGGTGTCGGTGCGCAGCCAGAACGACAGGGTCGCCGCGGTGACGGTCGAGGGGATCGCGACGCTCTGCTCGATCGTCTCGGTCGAGGTCGCCCCGTTGCCACCCAGCCACGCCTTCCAGCTGCCCGTACGTGCCGGACGACCGGTGTTGTTGGTGATCGGGCCGGCGGTGCCGGTCCAGTTCACCGCGCCGGACTCGAAGCCCGGGTTGAGGAGCAGGTTGCCACCGGTGGGCGGCGGCGTGGTGCCACCGCAGGTCTCGGTACCCGCCGGCACCGCGATGGCGGTGAAGGCTGCTTCGACCGACATGCAGGTCTGGCTGGTGGCGCCGTAGAGCTCCTTGGCGGAGGCGATCGCACCGTTGCGGGCGTTGGCGTAGGTGCTGCCAGAGGTGAGCTTCGTCGACAGGGTCCGGTACCAGACCTTCTCGACGTTGCTGCGTCCTGCGCCGGTCACGGCGGCGGCGCCACCACACACGGGGCTGTTGTAGCTGACACCGTTGATGGTCTTGGCGCCCGAGCCCTCGGAGGCCAGGTAGAACCAGTGGTTCAGCGGGCCGGAGGAGTAGTGAGGGTCGAGGCCGCCCAGCGAGGACGACCAGCAGTCCTTGGAGCCGCCGTCCTTGCTCGGCTGGTCCATGTAGCGCAGCGGGGTGCCGTTGCCGTTGATGTTGATCTTCTCGCCGATGAGGTAGTCGCCGACGTCGGTGGCGTTGCTGGCATAGAACTCGACGGCTGTGCCGAAGATGTCCGAGGTGGCCTCGTTGAGGCCGCCGGCATCGCCGCTGTAGTTGAGGTTCGCGGTGTTCTCGGTGACACCGTGGCTCATCTCGTGCGCCGCGACGTCGATCGAGGTGAGCGGCTTGGTGTTGCCCGCACCGTCGCCGTAGGTCATCTGGGTGCCGTCCCAGAACGCATTGTTGTAGGCGTTGCCGTAGTGGACGCGGCTGCGCGCACCGACTCCGGTGTTCCAGATGCCAGCGCGGCCCAGGACCGAGTTGTAGTAGGCGTAGGTCTTCTCGGCGCCGTACTGCGCGTCGACTCCGGCGGTCTGACGGCTCGTCGTCGACCCGTTGCCCCACACGTTGTCGGCGTCGGTGAACTGCGTGCCGGTGCCGGACGTCCCACCGTTGAGGTCGGTCGTGTAGTTGCCGATGGAGTCCTTGAGGAGCCAGGAGCTGCCCGACTGGATCGTGTTGAGCGTGACGGTGCCGGAGTACATCGAGTTGCCCGTGCCGTGCTTGATCTCGTCCCACGACTGCAGGATCGCGCCGGAGTTGGCGTCCACGAGGGTGTGCAGGCGGGTCGGCGTCTGGTCGGCCTTCACCCCTTCGGTGATGACCTCGTAGGCCAGCCGCGGAGCGTCGCCGCCAGCCCAGACGACGAGCTCGCTGTCCTTGGCCTGCGCCGGTGCACTCTTGCGGGCGCTGGTGGTTGCGACGGCTGAGGCGTCAGCAGCGCTCTTCTTCGGCGTCGTCGACGCGACGGCCGCCTTGCCGGAGGCGTTGAACTGCACGTCCTTCTTGGCGCCGCTCTTGGACTTCGCGAGGACGAGGTCCCCACCGATGACGCGCAGGCCCTTGAAGGTGCGGTTGTAGCGCACGTGCTGCGTGCCGTCCTTGTCCGTGAGGACCGAGGTCACGACGAGCTTTTCGTCAGAAGACAGGCCGAGCGCTGCGTGGTCGCCGACCGGGTCGGCCTTGGAGTTCGGGGCCCGGGTCGGCCACGTGGTGTCCGATCCGAGTGCGTGTGCTGCAGGGACGGCCAGGGACAGGGCCAGAGGAAGGGCCAGGGCAGCGGTGACCGCCATGGCTCCAGTTGATCGTCGAATCACGTCGTACCTCTTCTTCTCGTTCGGACCGCACGGGATGACGTGCGATCTCGGGTGGAAGCGTCGTCCCCCTCCGGAGCGGCCTCGGGTGTGCCACGGGCTTCGGCGCGATCCGAACACAACTCGCCGTAGGGGCGTGCGTCAACGAAACTGACCAACCTTTTGCCAAACCCACACTTTTCTCTGCAGTGGCACGACGTTGGTCAAGGCAGGGTCAAGGATTGGTCAAGGGCATGACCCCCGCGACGGTGGGAGTCGCCGGAGATTTCCTCCACCGCCCGCCGCGAGCCCGAGGATGGTGCCACCCAAGGCCCGTGCAGGGAGGTCCCATACCCTGCGTTACGTGAGCACGCTGATCTCCCGGAACCATCACCGCATCCTCTTCGCCAACCTCGTGGCCCAAGTGGGGATCATCGTCTCCGGTGGCCTCGTTCGCCTCACGGGTAGTGGTCTGGGGTGCCCCACCTGGCCCGAATGCGTCCCCGGTTCCTTCACCCCGGTCAAGGAACAGGCCGAGGGCTACCACCGGCTCATCGAGTACGGCAACCGCACCCTCACCAGCGTCCTCACCGTCATCGCCATCCTCGCCGTCGTTGCCGTGTGGCGGTACGCGCCGGTGCGACGCCTCAAGAACGCGGCCGCGACGGTGCTCGGCGGCGTCATCTTCCAGGCCGCACTGGGCGGCGTCACAGTCCTCACCGAGCTCCACCCGGTGACGGTGGCAGCACATTTCCTCGTCTCCGCGGGACTCGTGGCGGCCGCGGCATACCTCTGGTTCGCCCGCAACGAGAGTGACGGGGTGCCCACCCCGCTCGTTCCCGAACTCATCCAGCGGATCGCGTGGCTCACCTGCGGGGTCGGTGCGATCGTGCTGGTCCTCGGCACGGTCGTGACCGGCTCAGGGCCGCACTCGGGCGACGCCGACGCCCCAGCACGCTTCGGCTTCGACCCGCGCACGATCTCCTGGCTGCACGCGGATGCGGTGATGCTCTTCATCGGTCTCGTCGTGGCGGTGTGGCTCGCGACCCGCCTCTCCCCCGCCCCTCCGTCGGTGAGCCAGGCGTGGCGCGTGGTGCTTCTCGTGACTCTCGCCCAGGGACTGATCGGCTACGTCCAGTACCTCACCGACCTGCCCGAGGTCCTCGTCCTGACCCACATGCTGGGTGCGGCGGCGCTCGTTGTGGCCCTCACGAACGGACTGGTCTCCCTGCGAACCGTGGCTTCCCGAGGCGTTGCACAAGAGTAGTTGCACAAGAGTTGTTGTGGGTCTATGGTCGTCGACATGACGAATCCACAGACCCCCGATCGGCGATCCCCTGACGGCGTCCGGACGATCACGGATGCCAAAGCCCTCTCGGCGATGGCCAACGCGTTCCGCTCGCGCATGATGGACGCCCTCAAGGTCGACGGACCCTCCACCGCTTCCGCGCTCGCCGCCCGCACCGGGCAGGCCGTTGGCTCGGCGAGCCACCACCTCAAGGTGCTGAGCGAGGCCGGCCTCGTCGAGGAAGCACCCGAGCTGGCCAAGGACCGTCGCGAACGCTGGTGGCGCCTGGTCGACCCGGGCACGCGGTGGTCGCGCGCCGACTTTGCGTCCGACACCGCTGCCGTCACTGCGGCGTATGCCGCCGAGGCGCTCACCGTGCAGCGGCAGTTCGAGCGCGTCCAGGAATGGAACGCGAACGCGGCCACCGTGCCCGAGTGGGACGACGCGGCTTTCGCCACCCAGAACTGGATGCGCCTCACGCCCTCAGAACTGCGCGAGGTGGCCGAAGAACTCATCGAGGTCCTCATGAGGTGGAGCCGGCGGGATCTCCCTGACGACGGCGCGGAACGCGAATCGGTCTTCGTGTTCTCCCGCGGATTCCCGGCCCAGCCATGACCACCCCCACTGACGTGCTCGCGCCCCAGCCCACGCTGGCCCGCAACCGCAACTTCCGGCTCCTCTGGGTCGGCGAGGGTGTCAGCGTCCTCGGCTCCATGACCACGACCGTGATCTTCCCGCTCATCGCCGTAACCCAGTTCGACGCCGGTCCCTTCTGGATGGGGATCCTCGCTGGCGCCATCTGGCTGCCATGGCTCGTGCTCGGGCTCTTCGCCGGCGCCTGGGTCGACCGTTCGGATCCGCGCCGAGTGATGATGCGGGCCGACCTCGTCGCCGCGGTGGTGGTGTCCACGGTCCCGCTTGCCTGGGCGTTCGAGATCCTCACCCTCCCCCACCTGGTCCTGACCGCGCTGGGACTGGGCTGCTCCACGGTCTTCTTCCGGACGGCATACGCCGCCTTCGTGCCACGCGTGGTGGCGAGCTCGGACCTCGAGCGGGCCAACGCGCGGATCTACGGCACGGAGTCCGCGATGCAGGTCGGCGGTCCCGGCGTGGGCGGGGTTCTTGTGCAGGCGTTTTCGGCAGCGTTCGCGATCGTCATCGACGTCGTGAGCTTTCTCGTCTCCTGGGCCTGCCTGGCGCGCATGCGTCCCGACGACCTCTGCCCGGCACCGGAGAAGCCGGACGCACAGCCCATGCTCCGACAGGTGCGCGAAGGCATCTCGATCGTGGCCCGCGATCCGTACTTCCGGTTCATGACCCTGCTCGGCAGCCTGGGCAACTTCGCGCTCACCGGTTATGGGGCTCTGCTCGTGCTCTTCATGGTGCGCGACCTGGGACTCGCACCAGGATCGGTGGGGCTGGTCCTGGCGTTCGGCTCCATCGGTGGCCTGCTCGGAGCGAGCGTCGCCACACGCACGTCACGATGGCTCGGCAACGCCGGAGCGCTCCGTTGGCTCCAAGTCGTGGGTGGTCCACCGGCCCTGCTCATCGGGTTGGCCTGGCCGGGAACCGGGGCGGCCATGATCGCGCTCGGTTCGTTCTTCGTCGGTCTCGGCGTCGTCGGCGCCAACGTCGTGCGCAGCTCGTTCCGGGCCCGCTACACGCCGCCCGAGCTGTTGGGCAGGACCATGGCCACGTCAGCCGTCCTCAACTTCGGCACGATGCCCCTGGCCGGAGTCATCGCCGGCGGGCTCGGCACCTGGATCGGCGTCCGCGAGACGATCCTGCTCATGGCAGGGGTCCACGCCCTTGGCTCGTTGGCGGTCTTCGTCGGGCCCTATGCACGCGGCCGGGACCTGCCCGATCAACCGATGGCGAGGTGGACCAGCGGGTCGATCGCGACTGCGAGGAAGAGCAACGTCACGTAGGTGATGGAGAAGTGGAAGAGCCGCATCGGCTTGAGGACCTTGGTCGCGGCACCGGTCCTGGCCAGGCGCAGCAATCGATGGGCCTCACCGATGAAGACCGCACCGCTCACGACGGCGGCCACGAGATAGATCCAGCCCATGTCGGCAACCGGGACCAGGGTGAGGGACACCGCCACCATGACCCAGCTGTAGGCGACGATCTGGCGGGCAACCGCAAGGGCGCCGCGCTCGACCGGAAGCATCGGGACGTGAGCGTTGGCGTAGTCGTCCTTGAACGCCATGGACAGCGGCCAGTAGTGCGGCGGGGTCCAGAAGAAGATGACCAGGAAGAGGATGACGGCTGGCCAGCCGACTGATCCGGTGACGGCAGACCAACCGATGAGGGTCGGCATGCAGCCGGCCACACCACCCCAGACGATGTTCTGGGGAGTGCGGCGCTTGAGGATCATCGTGTAGAGCACGGCATACAGAACGATGGCCGCCAGGGACAGCAGGGCCGAAGCGACGTTGACGAACACGACGAACCACACCGTCGACAGCACGGTGAGGGCCACGCCGAAGATCAACCCGGCACGGGGCGTGATCTCGCCGGTCACCATGGGCCGGTTCCTGGTGCGATCCATGAGCGCGTCGATGTCGCGGTCGTAGACACAGTTGAACGTGTTTGCCGCGCCGGCGCTGAGGGTGCCACCGACGAGAGTCGCCACCACGAGCCAGAGGTTCGGGACGCCACGATGCGCGAGGAACATCACGGGAACAGTTGTCACGAGCAGCAGCTCGATGATCCGCGGCTTCGTGAGCGCGACGTAGTTGCCCACCGATCGCTTCCAGCCAGTCGTCGGCAAAGCCGGCGAGGCGGTGCTGATCGGGGCGGTTGCCACGGCGTCCTTCGGGGTAGTTCGCGGTGCGGTGGGGCAGTCAAGTCAAGGCGAGTCTAACCGGGGCTGGACGTGGTCGCTTGCACCGGTGTGCCGCGGTCTAGGGTGGGAATCAAAGGTTTGATCTGCATCACAATCGCTCGACGTCAGAGAGGCTCCACGTGACCACCACCCCGACGAAGGCAGGCCGGTCCAAGACCCGCCGCGCCTCCGCAGCGACCGCCACTCGTTCCACCGAGATCGCCCGCCCCACGGCTCGCAAGGCGAAGTGGAACGACCTCGACGTCAAGGCTGTCGACACGGTTCGCGTCCTCGCCGCCGATGCCGTGCAGAAGGTCGGCAACGGCCACCCTGGCACGGCCATGAGCCTGGCGCCCGCGGCATACCTGCTCTTCCAGAACGTCATGACACACGACCCGTCCGACCCGGCGTGGCTCGGCCGTGACCGGTTCGTCCTCTCGTGTGGCCACTCGAGCCTCACCCAGTACATCCAGCTCTACCTGTCGGGCTACGGCCTCGAGCTGAAGGACCTCAAGGCACTGCGCACCTGGGGCTCACTCACCCCGGGCCACCCCGAGGTCCACCACACGCCCGGCGTCGAGATCACCACGGGCCCGCTCGGCTCCGGTCTCGCGTCCGCCGTCGGCATGGCCATGGCGCAGCGTCGCCAGCGCGGCCTCCTCGACCCCGACGCCAAGCCCGGCCAGAGCCCGTTCGACCACCACGTGTGGGTCATCGCGTCCGACGGCGACCTCATGGAAGGTGTGGCGTCCGAGGCCAGCTCGCTCGCCGGCCACCAGGAGCTCGGCAACCTCACCCTGATCTACGACGCCAACCAGATCTCCATCGAGGACGACACCGACATCTCGTTCTCCGAGGACGTCGCCAAGCGCTACGAGGCCTACGGCTGGGAGGTCGCCGACGTCGACTGGCGCAAGAGCAACGACCCGGCCGGCTCCGCGGACTACGTCGAGGACGTCGACGCCCTGCTCGACGCCCTCACCAAGAGCAAGAAGTCGTCCAAGCCGACGCTCGTGCGCCTGCACACCGTCATCGCCTGGCCCTCGCCCACCAAGAAGGGCACGGGCAAGTCGCACGGGTCCGCACTGGGTGACGAGGAGATCTCCGGTCTCAAGGAGCTGCTCGGCTTCGACCCCAAGAAGACCTTCGAGGTCGACAAGGCCGTCCTCGCCCATGCCCGCAAGGTCAAGGCCCGCGGCAAGGCCGCCCACAAGGCGTGGAACACGACGTATGCCGCGTGGCGCCGCAAGAACAAGGACGCTGCGACCCTGCTCGACCGCCTCGTCGCGGGCGACCTGCCCGACGGTCTCGACGCCGCACTCCCGAGCTTCCCGGCCGACCCCAAGGGCATTGCGACCCGCGCCGCCTCGGGCAAGGTCCTGGGTGCGCTCGCGCCGATCATGCCCGAGTTGTGGGGAGGCTCGGCCGACCTCGCCGAGTCCAACAACACGACGATGGAAGGCGAAGCCTCCTTCATCCCGAAGGCGAAGCAGACCGACGCCTGGAAGGGCGGGCCCTACGGGCGCACCCTGCACTTCGGAATCCGCGAGAACGCCATGGGCATGATCCTCAACGGGATCGCCCTCGAGGGCCTGACCCGCCCCTACGGCGGCACCTTCCTCGTGTTCTCCGACTACATGCGTCCGGCGGTGCGTCTCGCTGCGATCCAACAGCTCCCGGTCACCTACGTCTGGACCCACGACTCCATCGGTCTCGGTGAGGACGGCCCGACCCACCAGCCGATCGAGCACCTCGCGTCGCTGCGGGCCATGCCCGGCCTCGACGTCGTTCGCCCGGCCGACGCCAACGAGACGGCTGCGGCGTGGGGCGCCATCCTGCGCAACGCCGCACCGGCCGCCCTGGCCCTCAGCCGCCAGAACCTGCCCACCATCGACCGGTCGACGCACGCCAAGGCGAGCAACGTCGCCAAGGGTGGCTACGTGCTGATCGATGGCGGCGACGACGGCAAGCAGACCCCCGAGGTCATCCTCGTCGCGACCGGCTCCGAGGTGTCGGTGGCTCTCGAGGCACGCCTCGCCCTCGAGAAGTCCGGTGTCCGCACCCGCGTCGTGTCCATGCCGTGTCGCGAGTGGTTCGACGACCAGACCAAGGCCTACCGCGACAAGGTGCTCCCGCCGGCCATCCGCGCCCGCGTCAGCGTCGAAGCCGGTGTGGCACAGGGCTGGCGAGAGATCGTCGGCGATGCCGGGCGTTCCATCAGCATCGAGCACTTCGGTGCGTCCGCCGACGCCAAGACCCTCTTCACCGAGTTCGGCTTCACCCCCGACGCCGTCGTCAAGGCGGCCAAGGACTCCCTCAAGGCGGCTGCTGCAAGTGCCGGCGTCGCTGGCGCCGTCGAGACCGCGCCACGCAGCCGCAAGGACACCGGAACCGACGTGCCCACCACCAAGAAGCCTGCCCGCAAGAGCGCGGCCAAGGCTGGGAAGTGAGTTCTCATGACTGACAACACCGCCCTCAAGGACCTCGCCGACAACGGCGTCTCCATCTGGCTCGACGACCTGAGCCGCGAACGGCTCACGTCGGGCAAGCTCCAGGAAGTCATCGACACCAAGGGCGTCGTGGGAGTCACGACCAACCCCTCGATCTTCCAGGTGGCCCTGTCCGACGGTGAGAGCTACAGCGAGCAGGTCGCCCAGCTCGCCGCCGACAAGAAGACCCTCGACGAGGCCGTCACCGCCATGACGACCCAGGACGTCCGCGACGCCTGCGACGTCCTCCTCCCCGTCTTCGAGGCGACCGACGGCCTCGACGGGCGCGTCTCCATCGAGGTCGACCCTCGACTCGCTGCCGACACCGAGCAGACGGTGGCGCAGGCGAAGCAGCTGCGCGACCTCGTCGACCGTCCCAACCTCCTCGTCAAGATCCCGGCGACGATCGAGGGGCTCCCCGCGATCACCAAGGTTCTCGCAGAGGGCATCTCGGTCAATGTCACGCTGATCTTCAGCCTCGATCGCTACCGGGCGGTCATGAACGCCTTCCTCACGGGCGTCGAGCAGGCCCGCGAGGCCGGCAAGGACATCAGCACGCTCGAGTCGGTCGCGTCGTTCTTCGTGTCGCGCGTCGACAGCGAGGTCGACAAGCGTCTCGACGCCATCGAGGGCGAGCACGCCGAGACCGCCAAGGGACTCAAGGGCAAGGCCGCCATCGCCAACGCGCGACTGGCCTACCAGGCCTACGAAGAGGTCTTCTCGACCCCGCGCTGGAAGAACCTCGAGGCCGACGGAGCCAAGCCCCAGCGTCCACTGTGGGCGTCCACGGGAGTCAAGGACCCGGCATACCCCGACACGATGTATGTCACTGAGCTCGTCGCCCCGGGCACCGTCAACACGATGCCCGAGAAGACGCTCGACGCGGTCAAGGACCACGGCGAGATCACGGGCAACACGATCGAGGGCACCTACGAGGAGTCCGCTGAGGTTCTCGACGTGCTCGAACGTCTCGGCATCTCCTACTCCGAGGTCACCGCGCTGCTCGAAAAGGAAGGCGTGGACAAGTTCGAGAAGTCGTGGGGAGAGCTGCTCGACGGGCTGCAGTCCGAGCTCGACAAGGCCTCTCGATGAGCAGCCTCGAGATCACCGCCCGCGGCGCCGCCGCTGACGCGATCGCGACCCTCGTCCCCCAGCTCGTGAAGGACGAGGTCGCGAGCAGGCTCTTCGCCAAGGACGCCACCCTGTGGGGCAAGGACGCCGAGGAAGAGGCCTCCAAGCGCCTCTCCTGGGTCAGTCTCCCCCGGTCCTCGCGTCCCCTGCTGGGCGAGATCGCCGCGCTGCGCGAGGAACTGCACGGTGAGGGCGTGTCCCGGATCGTCCTGTGCGGCATGGGCGGGTCCTCGCTGGCGCCCGAGGTCATCTGCGCCACGGCTGGTGTCGACATCGTCGTCCTGGACTCGTCAGCGCCTGACGTCGTCCGTCGCGTCGTCGCCAAGGACCTCGAGAAGACGGCCGTCGTCGTCTCCTCGAAGTCGGGTGCCACCGTCGAGACCGACTCGCAGCGACGTGCGTTCGAGCAGGCGTTCGCCGTCGCCGGCATCGACGCCACCCGCCGCATCATCGTCGTCACCGACCCGGGCAGCCCGCTCGATGGCGAGGCTCGCACCGCAGGCTTTCGCGTCATCAACGCCGACCCCGACGTGGGCGGGCGCTACTCCGCCCTGACCGCGTTCGGCCTCGTGCCATCAGGTCTCGCCGGTGCTGACATCGGCGCCCTCCTCGACGACGCCGAGGCCGTGGCCGACCTGCTCGCCGCCGACGACGAGGGCAACCCTGCACTGCAGCTGGGGGCCGCCATGGCTGGCACCAAGCCCCTGCGCGACAAGCTGGTCCTCGTCGACGCCGGAACCGAGAATGTCGGTTTCGGTGCCTGGGCCGAGCAGCTCATCGCCGAGTCCACTGGCAAGGACGGCACGGGCATCCTCCCGGTCGTCGCCGATGGTGATGCCCCCAAGCACGCGTATGCCGATGCCAATCTCGTGCGCCTCGTCGCCACGGGTGGCGACGAGGACTTCGACGACGACCTCACGACCGATGTGGAAGGCAATCCCCGCCACCCCGACTCGATCGCTGCCGAACAGCCCGGCCCCGGCGACTCCCTCCCCCAGGAGAACGTCGGCGACAGCGGCTCGGTCATCACCGTCGCCGGAACCCTCGGTGCCCAGCTCCTCCTCTGGGAGGTCGCGACGGCGGTTGCAGGTCGACTGCTCGACATCAACCCCTTCGACCAGCCCGACGTGGAGAGCGCCAAGAAGGCTGCGCGCGGTCTGCTCGACCAGGCCGGCACGGCCGCCGAGGAACCGGCGTTCGTCGACGGATCGGTCGAGGTTCGCACTCTCGGGGGTGACTGGCTCGGTGACGCACCGACGCTGCCGGCCGCCGTCGCCGCACTGCTCGGCCAGCTCGACGAGTCGAGCGGCTACGTGGCCGTCATGGCCTACCTCGACCGTGAACAGGACGCCGACCTTGAGCACGTGGCCCGCGCCCTGTTCGACCACACCGGTCGCCCGGTGACCTTCGGATGGGGTCCGCGATTCCTCCACTCCACCGGGCAGTACCACAAGGGTGGACCCGCCAACGGCGTCTTCATCCAGGTCACTGCCGCTCCCGAGGAGGACCTCGCCGTCCCCGGACGCGACTTCACCTTCGGGGAGTTCATCGCGGCCCAGGCCGGTGGCGACGCCCAGGTCCTCGCCGAACACGGCCGCCCCGTCCTCCGCCTTCACCTGACCCAGCACGGCCGCGGCCTGAGTCAGGTGCAGTCGGCCCTCACGACACCAGGAGCTTGATGAGTCCGTCCCGGATCACAGCCACCCACAATCCTCTTCGGGACCCGCGAGACAAGAGGCTCCCCCGCATCGCGGGCCCGTGCAGCCTCGTGCTGTTCGGGGTCACGGGCGACCTCGCCACCAAGAAGCTCATGCCGGCGATCTACGACCTCGCCAACCGCGGTCTGCTCCCCCCGGGCTTCTCGCTCATCGGGTTCGCCCGTCGCGACTGGGCCGACCAGGACTTCGGCAAGATCGTCTACGAGTCGGTCAAGGAACGTTCCCGCACACCGTTTCGTGAGGACGTCTGGCGTTCGCTGAGCGAAGGCATTCGCTTCGTCCCCGGCACGTTCGATGACCCCAAGGCCTTCGACCTGCTCGCCGAGACCGTGCGCGAACTCGACGAACAGCGAGGCACCGGGGGCAACCACGCCTTCTACCTCTCCATCCCGCCGTCGTTCTTCGCGACAGTGTGTGAGCAGCTCAAACGGTCCGGGCTGTCGACGCCCCCCGAGGGTTCCTGGCGGCGCGTCGTCATCGAGAAGCCGTTCGGTCACGACCTCAAGAGCGCCCGCGAGCTCAACGAGATCGTGGCCGAGGTCTTCCCTGCCGACTCGGTCTTCCGGATTGACCACTACCTCGGCAAGGAGACCGTCCAGAACCTCCTGGCCCTGCGCTTCGCCAACCAGATGTTCGAGCCGGTCTGGAACAGCCACTACGTCGACCACGTCCAGATCACGATGGCCGAGGACATCGGCATCGGCGGGCGAGCCGGCTACTACGACGGCATCGGCGCCGCCCGCGACGTCATCCAGAACCACCTCCTGCAGCTGCTCGCCCTCACGGCGATGGAGGAGCCGGTGTCGTTCGATGCCGACCACCTGCGCAGCGAGAAGGAGAAGGTGCTCTCTGCGGTCCGCCTCCCCAAGGACCTGACCAAGGGCACCGCCCGTGGCCAGTACGCCAAGGGCTGGCAGGGCGGAGAAGAGGTCATCTCCTACCTCAAGGAGGAGGGCGTCGGCGCACGTTCCACGACCGAGACGTATGCCGCGGTCAAGCTCGAGGTCGACACCCGCCGTTGGGCGGGCGTCCCGTTCTACCTGCGGACCGGCAAGCGTCTTGGCAAGCGGGTCACCGAGATCGCCGTGGTCTTCAAGAAGGCACCACACCTGCCCTTCGCCGACACCGCGACAGAGGAACTCGGACAGAACGCCGTCGTCATCCGGGTCCAGCCCGATGAAGGTGTGACGATGCGCTTCGGTGCCAAGGTCCCCGGCGCACAGATGGAGGTGCGCGACGTGACGATGGACTTCGGCTACGGCCGGGCCTTCACCGAGAGCTCCCCCGAGGCCTACGAGCGACTCATCCTCGACGTGCTCCTCGGCGAGCCCCCGCTCTTCCCCCGGCACGAGGAGGTCGAGCTCTCGTGGGAGATCCTCGACCCGATCGAACAGTTCTGGGCCAAGACCAAGGGCGGCATCGACCAGTACGAGTCAGGCACCTGGGGCCCCCCGAGCGCTGACGAACTCATGAGCCGTGACGGCCGCGAATGGAGGCTCCCGTGAACACCCCAAACAGTTCTCCGCTCGTGCCTCGCTTCAATACTGATCGGGGACCCCGGTGATCGTCGACCTGCCCAGCACATCGACCGTCGACATCTCCAAGAAGCTGGTTCGGCTTCGCTCCGAGACCGGCTCCATGGCGCTGACGCGTGTGCTCACCCTCGTGGTCGTCGTCGACGAGAACGACGCCGACGCGGCCATCCAGACCGCCAACGACGCCAGTCGTCAGCACCCGTGTCGCATCATCGTCGTCGTCATCGCCAACCGTCGGGGCGCCTCCCGGCTCGATGGCCAGATCCGGATCGGTGGCGACGCCGGCGCGAGCGAGGTCGTGGTCCTGCGGTTGTTCGGACCGCTCGCCTCGCACGGCCGCGCCGTCGTCACCCCACTCCTGCTGGCCGACGCCCCGATCGTCGCCTGGTGGCCGACCGAAGCCCCCAAGGACCCGGGGGCCGACCCCATCGGCGAGATGGCTCAGCGCCGGATCACCGACGTGTCCCGCTCCAATGGAGCACCCAGGGCGCCTCTGGCCCGCCTCGCGGCGGCCTACACCCCCGGTGACACGGACCTGGCCTGGTCACGGATCACCCTGTGGCGGGCCCTGCTCACCGCGGCCCTCGACCAGGCGCCGTTCGAACCGGTCACGGCTGTGACGGTCACCGGCGGCACCGACTCCCCATCCGCGATGTTGCTGGCCGGCTGGTTGTCCAAGCGTCTGCGGTGCCCCGTCACGCTCGTCCCATCGCGCAAGGGCACCGGCATCATCAGCGTCCGACTCGACCGACCCAGCGGGCCACTCGATCTCGTCCGTCCTCAGAACGGCACCACGGCGACGATGTCGCAGGCCGGTCGCCCGGAGCGGACCATCGCACTGCCTCCGCGCAGCGACGCCGAGTGTCTGGCCGACGAGCTGCGCCGGCTCGACCCCGATGAGGTCTACGCGGAGGCGCTGCGGCAGGGGCTCGACGGAGTCAGCCACAGCCGCCGCACGTCCACCGAGGCCCAGCGCGAGGGCATCACCCCCTCGGTGGCCGAGTCACGCCAAGACGCCGCTCGCATCCGACGCGAGTCGAAGGTCAGCACCAGCGCCGCAATGGTGGAGGCCTCGATGCCCGAGAAGACCGACGACCCCACGCAGGTCAAGAAGGCCGCCGCCACCCAGCTCGACAAGGTTCGGGCCAAGCGCAAGAAGTCATCCTGAGAGGACCGACCTCATGACCGGATCCCACGAGATCAACCAGGCGCGCGACGTTGACGTCATCGTGCACCCCGGCAAGCAGGAGCTCAGTGACGCGATCGCGGCGCGACTCCTCACGGCCATCGCCGACGCCCAAGCCGCTCGGGGCGTCGTGCACGTGTCGCTGACCGGAGGCTCGCTCGGCTCTGACCTCTGGACGTCCATGCTTGCCCTTCCCGCGCAGTCGGCCGTCGACTGGTCACGTGTCGAACTGTGGTGGGGCGACGAGCGCTACCTGTCCGCCGGCGACAAGGACCGCAATGATGTCCAGAACGACGCGGCAGGTCTGGCCTCGCTCCCCCTCGACCAGGCCCGCGTCCACCGGGTCCTGGGACCGGAAGCCTCGGACAGTGCGGAAGCCAGCGCCACGGCATACGCAGAGCTGTTGCGTGCCAGCGGCGCGGGTGCCTTCGACGTCATGATCCTCGGCGTCGGTCCCGACGGGCACGTCGCCTCGCTCTTCCCGGGGCACCCGGCCCAACTGAGTGTCGACGCCCTCGCGATCGCGGTGCACGACTCCCCCAAGCCCCCGCCGGACCGGGTCAGCCTGACCTTCGAGGCCCTGCGACGGTCGCGTGAGGTGTGGTTCATCGTGGCCGGCGCCGACAAGGCCGAGGCCGTGGCCAACGGTGTCGCGGGCGCGGATCCCTCCGTGAACTCGGCTGCTCAGGTCAAGGGCGAGCAGCGCACCCTCTGGCTCATCGACGCGGACGCCGCCCAGAACCTCTGAGCACACAGAACGACTTTGTGCCTTCCCGGACAACTCGCTGGAGCTCGCCGTCGGAACCGTCCTTTCGACTTCGTGCCCTTCCCGGACAACTCGCTGGAGCTCGCCGTCCGGGAAGGGCACAAAGTCGAAGGGTGCTACTGGATGAGACCGCGCTCTCGCAGTGACCCGAGCGCCTCGTCAAGGATCGCTTCGCCGTCCTTGTCGGAGCGACGCTCCTTCACGTAGGCGAGGTGCGTCTTGTAGGGCTCGACCTTGGTCGCAGCCGGCGGGTTGTCCTTGTCCTGACCGGCGGGCAGGCCGCAGCGGGGGCAGTCCCAGGTCACGGGTATCTCGAGGTCCAGGTCCTGCGCGAAGCTCGGGCGGGTCTCGTGCCCGTTGGAGCACCAGAACGACAGCTGGATCCGGGGGGCCGACTCGCCGCGCTCGGCCTCACCCATCGGGCCGGCGCCGACGCGGCTGCCGCGGATTGCGCTACCACCAGACATCGACATCGCCTTCTCTCTCGTTCAGGAAGTGATTCTTCAGGTCAGGTTGCGAAACGGTCGAGGACGCCGAGACCGACGATCGCCACGAACCACACGACCGCCACGGCGTACGTGATGCGGTCGAGGTTGCGCTCAGCGACGGAGGAGCCGCCGAGGGACGTCGACATCCCACCGCCGAACATGTCGGAGAGCCCGCCACCCTTGCCCTTGTGCAGGAGGATCAGAAGGGTGAGGAAGAGCCCACCAAGGACCAAGAGGACCTGGAGGCCGATTTTGACCGCTTCCACGGTGCTCCTTCGGTAGTTGACTGTGACTGTCTCGACGCGTGCACGCGTCACCCGACGAGGGCGCGCCGCTACAGGATACCTGTCGCGTCAGCCCGTCTTGAGATGGTCGCGGTAGCGGCAGATCGAGGCGAACTCTGCGGGGTCGATCGAGGCGCCTCCGACAAGAGCGCCATCGACGTCGTCCTGGCTCATGATCGCCGCGACGTTGCCCGACTTCACGGAGCCGCCGTAGAGGATGCGGACGCGGTCGGCGAGGTCGCCGGAGTACAGCTCGGCAAGGGCCGTGCGAATGGCGGCACAGACTTCCTGCGCGTCCTCGGGGGTCGCGACCTCGCCAGTCCCGATGGCCCACACGGGCTCGTAGGCGATGACGATGCTCGCGGCTTTGTCGGCGGGCAGGCCGTCGAGGCCAGCCCGCACCTGGGTCAGGACGTGCTCGACGTGGGTGCCCGCCTGGCGGATCTCGAGGCCCTCACCGACGCAGAAGATCGGGGTCAGGCCGTTCTCGTATGCCGCCGCGACCTTGGCCTTCACCGTCTCGTCCGTCTCGCCGTGGTACTCACGACGCTCGCTGTGTCCGACCGCGACGTAGGTGCAGCCGAGCTTGGCCAGGAAGGCGCCGCTGATCTCGCCGGTGTAGGCACCGTTCTTGTGCTCGGAGAGATCCTGGGCGCCGTACTTGAGGTGCAGGCGATCACCGTCGACGAGCGTCTGCACGCTGCGCAGATCCGTGAACGGTGGCAGCACGGCGACCTCGACGGCGCCATGGTCGTGCTTGGCGTCCTGGAGCGTCCAGTCGAGCTTCTGGACGAGGTGCGTCGCCTGGAGGTGGTCGAGGTTCATCTTCCAGTTGCCCGCCATGAGCGGGACGCGCTGGGTCGAGGTCTTGGCAGCCAT
Organism: Knoellia pratensis; assembly: GCF_042666395.1. Taxonomy (NCBI): domain Bacteria; kingdom Bacillati; phylum Actinomycetota; class Actinomycetes; order Micrococcales; family Intrasporangiaceae; genus Knoellia; species Knoellia pratensis. Next base: position 609,672 of record NZ_JBHTDJ010000004.1, read on the forward strand.
GAGTGTCTGTCCGTTCAGGATTCGTCGAGAACAGCGAGGCCGGGGAGGTCCTTGCCCTCGAGGTACTCGAGGCTGGCACCCCCACCGGTGGAGATGTGTCCGAACTGGTCGTCGGTGAAGCCGAGCTGGCGCACGGCTGCAGCCGAGTCGCCGCCACCGACGACCGTGAGTGCGCCGTCAGCGGTGATCTCGACGAGAGCCTTGGCCAGAGCGGCCGTACCCGCTGCGTACGGTTCCATCTCGAAAGCGCCCATGGGCCCGTTCCAGAAGACCGTGCGGCAGTCCGCGAGCTTCTGGGCAAAGAGCTCTGAGGACTTCGGCCCGATGTCGAGCCCCATCCGGTCGGCAGGGATGGCGTCGATGCCCACGACCTCGTGGTCGGCATCGGCCGAGAACTCGGTGGCTGCGATGACGTCCACGGGCAGGACGATCTCGACGCCGCGCTCCTGCGCCTGGTCGAGGTAGCCCTTGACGGCCTCGACCTGGTCCTGCTCGAGCAGGCTCTTGCCGACCTCGTGGCCCTGGGCCTTGAGGAAGGTGAAGACCATCCCACCGCCGATGAGGAGGCGGTCCGCGGTCTGGATGAGGTTGTCGATGACCGCGAGTTTGTCGGACACCTTCGCGCCGCCGAGCACCACGGCATACGGGCGTTCGGGTTCGGTCGTGAGTCGACGCAGGACGGCGACCTCGGTCTCGACGAGACCACCCACGGCCGACGGAAGGAGGCGGGCGACGTCGAAGACGGAGGCCTGCTCCCGGTGCACGACACCGAAGCCGTCCGACACGAACACGTCGGCGAGCGCGGCGAGCTGGCCCGCGAACTCGGCGCGGTCCTCGGCAGTCTTGCCGGTCTCCCCCGCGTTGAAGCGGAGGTTCTCGAGCAGGACGACGTCGCCGTCCGTCGCCCCAGCCACGGCGGCCTGCGCGCTCTCGCCCACAGTGTCGGTCGCGAAGACCACATCGCACCCGAGCAGCTCACCGAGGCGAGCAGCCACTGGTGCCAACGAATACTTGTCCTCCGGCGCACCCTTGGGGCGCCCGAGGTGGGCGCTCACGATGACGCGCGCACCCGCCTCGGACAATGCCTTGATCGTGGGGACCGACGCGATGATGCGCCCGTCGTCCGTGATCGTGGTGCCCTCGAGGGGAACGTTGAGGTCGGACCGGACGAGGACGCGCTTGCCCCGCAGGTCGCCAGTCGAGAGCAGGTCGGCGAGCGACTTCATGTCAGACAACTCCGTGTGTGGTGTTCGGCTCGGGGGTCAGAGCGAAGTGCCGACGAGCGTGACGAGGTCGGCGAGGCGGTTGGAGTAGCCCCACTCGTTGTCGTACCAGCCGACGACCTTGACCTGGTTGCCGATGACCTTGGTCAGGCCCGAGTCGAAGATGCACGACGCCGGGTCCGTCTCGATGTCCTTGGACACGATCGGGTCCTCGGTGTAGACGAGGATGCCCTTGAGCGGACCCTCGGCGGCCTTCTTGATGGCGGCGTTGACCTCTTCGACAGTGGTCTCGCGACCGGCCTCGAAGGTGAGGTCGGTGGCCGAGCCGGTCGCGACCGGCACGCGCAGTGCGTAGCCGTCGAGCTTGCCCTTGAGTTCGGGGAGGACGAGGGCAACCGCCTTGGCGGCACCGGTCGTCGTGGGCACGATGTTGAGCGCGGCGGCCCGGGCGCGACGGAGGTCGCTGTGCGGACCGTCGTGGAGGTTCTGGTCGCCGGTGTAGGCGTGAATGGTCGTCATGAGCCCCTTGACGATGCCGAACTCGTCGTTGAGGACCTTGGCCATCGGCGCGAGGCAGTTCGTCGTGCACGAGGCGTTGGAGATGATCGTGTGGGTCGCTGCGTCGTAGTCGCCGTCGTTGACGCCCATGACGATCGTGACGTCCTCGTTCTTGGCGGGCGCCGAGATGATGACCTTCTTGGCGCCGTTGTCCACGTGGACCTTGGCCTTCACTGCGTCGGTGAAGAAGCCGGTCGACTCGATGACCACATCGGCGCCCAGCTCGCCCCACTTGAGGTTGGCGGGGTCGCGCTCGGCGAAGACCTTGAAGGTCTTGCCGTTCGCGGTGATGTCGGTGTCGGTGGAGGTGACGTCACCGTCGAACCGACCGAGGATCGAGTCGTACTTGAGCAGGTGGGCCAGCGTGGCGTTGTCGGTGAGGTCGTTCACGGCAACGATCTCGATGTCGGCGCCGGACGCGATCACTGCGCGGTAGAAGTTGCGGCCGATGCGGCCAAAGCCATTGATGCCAACGCGGACAGTCACGAGCAGTCTGCCTTCCGAGAGGGAGGGTGCGTGGGGGCGACCACGTCACCGGGGTACGTCGGACAACCCTAGTGCCGCGTCCTGCCGTGCTCCCTCAGAGGTCCGGCGTACGGTCAAGTAACCGTTTCCGCATGCCCGCCTCAGGTGTCGAGCATGTCCGGCGTGAGATCGGCGTCCGTGCCGGGGAGGCCCATGTCCTCGGCCCGCTTGTCGGCCATGGCGAGCAGCCGCCGGATACGACCGGCGACAGCGTCCTTGGTCATCGCCGGTTGGGCGAGCTGGCCGAGCTCCTCGAGCGAGGCCTGCTTGTGCTGGAGACGGAGCTGCCCGGCCTCGCGGAGGTGGTCGGGGATGTCTTCGCCGAGGATCTCCAGCGCGCGGCCGACCCGTGAACCTGCCGCCACCGCTGCACGGGCGGACCGGCGCAGGTTCGCGTCGTCGAAGTTGGCGAGACGGTTGGCCGTGGCCCGAACCTCGCGACGCATGCGCCGTTCCTCCCAGGCGAGCACCGCGTCGTGGGCACCGAGCCGGGTGAGCATCGCGCCGATCGCGTCGCCATCGCGGATCACGACCCGGTCGATGCCGCGCACCTCGCGAGCCTTGGCCTGGATGCCGAGGCGACGGGCAGCCCCCACGAGGGCCAGCGCAGCCTCCGGACCGGGGCAGGTCAGTTCGAGCGCCGAGGAGCGACCGGGCTCTGTGAGCGATCCGTGAGCGATGAACGCCCCGCGCCACGCCGCCTCGGCGTCACAGACCGATCCGGACACGACCTTCGGCGGCAGACCACGCACCGGACGGCCGCGGCCGTCGATGAGCCCGGTCTGTCGCGCCAGTGCCTCGCCGTCCTGGACGACCCGCACGACGTAGCGACTCCCCTTGCGCAGTCCGCCGGCAGCGAGCACGAGCACCTCGGGCGTCTGCCCGTAGAGCTCGTGGATCTCGCGCCGCAACCGACGCGCAGCGTTTGCCGTGTCGAGCTCGGCCTCGACCACGATGCGTCCCCCGATGATGTGCAGCCCGCCCGCGAACCGGAGGGTGGCGGCCACCTCGGACTTGCGGCAGCAGGGCTTGGTCACCTCGTGGCGGCTGAGTTCGTCCTTCACCTTCGCCGTCATTGCCATGCCGGTCATCCTGCCACGCGTCATCAGGGGCGGCGTCCTGAGCCAAGAACGTCCTGCAGTGCCGCGGCCAGACGGAGCCGGTCGTGCTCCTTGGGTGACGTGGAGACGGCGACCCGATGGATGTGCAGCTCGGCGCCAAGGGCGCGGCAGACGGCCGCGAGTTCCGCCTCGTCGTCGACGACGGAGGGGTCGGCGAGCACGGCGTCGAGCCGAATGCCCGGTGCGTGTGCCGCGAACGACTCGAGGTGGTGGATGGCACGGAAGCCCGCGGTCTCGTTGGTCACCATCTCGAGGTTGAGGACGAGCAGTCGCTGGGCACGGGTGACGGCCAATGCTTCGGCGACGTCGGGGACGAGGAGGTGCGGCATCACAGAGGTGAACCATGAGCCGGGGCCGAGGACGACCCAGTCCGCGGCCCGGATGGCCGCGATCGATTCCGGGTATGCCGGTGGGCTGGCCGGGACGAGCCGCAGATCGCGCACCTTGCCCTTGGTCGTGGCCACCTGAGCCTGCCCACGGACCAGGGTCACGGCGTCGGGTTCACGCGGATCGGCGCCCACGACATCGGCCTCGATGTCGAGTGGCACGGATGCCATCGGCAGGACCCGCCCCCGGGCGTTGAGCAGTCGGCCGACGAGCTCGAGGCCGGCGACCGGGTCCTCGTGCAGCTCCCAGAGGGCGACGATCAACAGGTTTCCGAGGGCGTGTCCACCGAGCGGTCCCGTGCCCTCGAAGCGGTGCTGCAGCACGTCGCGCCACGTGTGTCCCCACTCCGTCTCCTCACAGAGCGCAGAGAGCGCCATGCGCAGGTCTCCCGGAGGCAGGACGCCGAACTCACCGCGCAGTCGACCGGAGGACCCGCCGTTGTCGGCGACGGTGACGATCGCCGTGATCTCGTCGGTGACGAAACGCAGAGCGGCAAGGGATGCCGCCAGACCGTGCCCACCACCGAGCGCGGCAACGACCGGGCCACTCACTCGCGCCCCAGGTCACGGTGGACGAGGAAGGTTTCGATGCGGTTCGAACTCAGTCGTTCGGCCAGGGCCTCGGCCATGGCGACCGACCGGTGCTTGCCGCCGGTGCACCCGATGGCGAGTGTGACGTAGCGCCGGCCCTCCGAGTGGTAGCCGCGCGTCACGGGCTCCATGAGGGCGACCACCCGGTCGAGGAACTCACCGGCCTCGGTCTGGCCCAGCACATGGGCGGACACCTCGGGGTCGCGCCCGTCGAGCGATCGCAGCTCGGGCACCCAGAACGGGTTGGGGAGGAAGCGCATGTCGAAGACGAAGTCGGCATCGAGGGGGACGCCGTACTTGAAACCGAACGACAGCAGAGCAAGTCGCAGCGAGGGTCCGTCGCCGGTGCCGAACAGTGGCGCGACCTTGCGGGCGAGCTGGTGCACGTTGAGCCCAGAGGTGTCGACGACGATCTGGGCCCGAGAGCGCAGGTCGCGCAGGATCTCGCGCTCGTGCTGGATGCCGTCGAGGAGTCGACCCTCGCCCTGGAGCGGGTGTGGCCGCCTGACCGACTCGAACCGCCGCACCAGGGCCTCGTCGGTGGCGTCGAGGAAGAGGAGCTGCGGCGTCCACCCCGTGGCCTTGAGGTGCTGGGCGGCGTCCTCGAACTCGGTGAAGAAGTGCTGGCTCCGGACGTCGACGACCGCAGCGATCTTGATCTCGCGACCCTCGGCGCGCGCCTGGTTGCCGAGCTCGGCCATGGACACGAGCAGTTGGGGCGGCAGGTTGTCGACGACGTACCAACCCTGGTCCTCCATGACGTTGGCCGTCGTGGACCGCCCGGCCCCACTCATGCCGGTGACGATGATGAAGTCGGCACCGGTGGCCACGGCGGGCTCCGGAGCGTCGGGGACGGGACTCTCAGGCATTGCTGCCCCTCTCGTCGTCGAGGATCTCGCCGGTCATGAGGTTGACCGTGGGTTCTGCGGGTGCGCCGGTCAGCTCGCGCTGAATCGTTTCTGCCAGCGTAGGACCGATTCCCTTGACTTCACCGAGTTCGTCCAAGGTCGCGGCCCGGATCCGCTTGACCGAGCCGAAGTGCCGCAGCAACGACTTCTGCTTGACGTCCCCGAGGCCGGGTATGCCGTCCAGTGCCGAGTTCGTCATGGCCTTGCTCCGCCGTTGGCGGTGGAACGTGATGGCGAACCGGTGGGCCTCGTCACGCAGCCGCTGCAGCAGGTAGAGACCCTCGCTGGTTCGCGGCAGGACGACCGGGAAGTCCTGACCCGGGACCCACACCTCCTCGAGTCGTTTCGCGAGTCCGACGACCGCGACGTCGACGATGCCGAGGTCCTCGATCGCACGTGCCGCGGCGTTGACCTGCGGCAGACCGCCGTCGACGACGACGAGCTGCGGCGGGTAGGCGAACCGCGTTGGCCTGCCTGTCTCCTCGTCGCGACCCTGCGGCTCGTCACGGTCCTTGAGGTAGCGGCGGAAACGACGCGTCAACACCTCGTGCATCGCGGCGGTGTCATCCGTTGCACCCGTGACCTCGTCACCTCGCACGATGAACCGGCGGTACTCGCCCTTGCGCGCGAGCCCGTCCTCGAAGACCACCATGGATCCGACGACCTGGGTCCCCTGGACGTGGCTGATGTCGTAGCACTCGATTCGCAGCGGCGACTCGTCGAGGGCGAGGAACTCCTGAAGCTGCTGCAGCGCCTGCGACCGTGCGGTGAGGTCGCCGGCACGAGCGACCTTGTGCCGGGCCAGGCTTTGCTTCGCGTTGCGCTCGACCGTCTCCATGAGCGTCTTCTTGTCACCGCGTTGCGGGACGCGCAGGTCGACGCGACTCCCCCGCAGACCGGACAGCCACTGGCCCATCGAGTCGGAGTCGTCGGGCAGCACCGGCACGAGCACCTCGCGCGGCACCGACTCGCCCTCCTCCCCGCCATACAGCTGCTGGAGAAGGTGGCCGACCACTTCGGGAACGGTCTCGAACTCCTTCTCGGCCACCCACCCGCGTTGGCCGCGGATACGCCCGCCACGGACGTGGAAGACCTGGACCGCGACCTCGAGCTCGTCGTCGGCGAGGGCGAACACGTCGGCGTCGGTGCCGTCGCCGAAGACGACGGCCGACTTCTCGAGGACACGCTGGAGGGCACCGATGTCATCACGCAGTCGCGCGGCGGTCTCGAACTCGAGCGCGTCCGACGCGTCCCGCATCTGCCGCTCGAGTCGCTTCATGAACTTCGTGCTCTCCCCGGCCATGAAGTCGCAGAACTCCTCGGCGATCTGCCGGTGGGCCTCGGCGTCGACCCGGCCGACACAGGGCGCTGAGCACTTGTCGATGTAGCCGAGCAGGCAGGGTCGCCCAACCTGGCTGGCCCGCTTGAAGACCCCCGTGGAGCACGTGCGGACCGGGAACACACGCAGGGCCTGGTCGAGGGTCTCGCGGATCGCCCACGCGTGCGCATAGGGCCCGAAGTAGCGAGTGCCCTTGCGTTTGGCCCCGCGCAGCACCTGCGCCCGCGGGAACTCCTCGCCCATCGTCACGGCGAGGTAGGGATAGGACTTGTCGTCGCGGTACTTGACGTTGAAGCGCGGGTCGAACTCCTTGATCCAGGAGTACTCGAGCTGGAGCGCCTCTACCTCGGTCAGGACAGTGGTCCACTCGACGCTCGCGCCGGCCATGACCATGGAGGCTGTGCGCGGGTGCAGCATCCCGACGTCCTGGAAGTAGGACGACAGCCGGGGGCGAAGCGACTTCGCCTTGCCGACATAGATGACCCGCCCGTCCTTGTCCCGGAACCGGTAGACACCCGGATCGGTCGGGATCTCTCCCGGCCGGGGACGGTACGTCGACGGATGAGCCACGCCCCAACCCTAGGTCGCGGCACCGTCAGTCCCGTACGGCACCGCCGTGACCACACGGCATACCCGCAAAGCCACGGACCCGTGTGCGCTGAACTCTCAGGTCACGCTGATGCCGTCGGCCCCGACGGTCACGGACTTCGCCGGCAGGCCGGAGGTGGCCGGGCCGGCCTTCACGTCTCCCGTGGCAATGTCGAACTTGCTGCCGTGGCACGCGCAGTTGATCGTGCCGTCCGCGACACCCGACACGGTGCACCCCTGGTGGGTGCAGACGGCGGAGAAGGCCTTGTACTCACCAGCTGTGGGCTGCGTGATGACGACCTTGGCGGAGTCGAAGATCTTGCCGCCGCCGACCGGGATGTCAGCCTTCTTGGCGAGATCGCCCGCGGCACTGGCCGCGCCCGAAGCCGCCGAGGAGGCTGCGTCCGCGACGTCGTCCGCGCTCGTGCCGCACGCTGTCAGTCCAGCCCCGGCGATGGCCACGGCTCCGACCGCGCGCAAGGCCTCGCGCCTGCCGCAACACGCCATCGGCGCCACGTCGTTCTGGGTCGTTGCGTCGTGGGTGTCCAGTGCTTCTGCCATGGTTCTCAACCTCTCGTCCGGCGCTTGCGTTCATACGGTCCTGCGCCAGTATGCCGATGGTTTCTGTTCCTCACCTGTGAGGATCACACAAGGAATTGTGCAAATTGACCTTGGTAACGACTCGGCACAATCTGCGTCAACGTGCCCGGAAAGGGTGCGTGGCGTGGCTATTGTTCGGGTGCTCGCACACCCGTCGCGAGCTCCTCGGCACCTTGCCGCGGGAGAAGAAGTTTCAGGAGGAAACGTGGCTCAGCGTTCCGTCATGACCATGGGTGCATCGCTGCTGGTGGCCTCACTCGCACTGGCCGGGTGTGGATCCCGCGGCGACGACAACACCGACACCGGCACCACCGGCGGCGACGCCAAGGTCGCCAAGATCGGCGTCATCGCGCCCCTTTCGGGCGACCTGTCCGCTCTCGGCAAGGGCATCCAGCACTCCGTCGAACTTGCCGTCAAGCAGGCCAACGACTCCAAGGCCATCCCCGGCTGGACCCTCGAGGTCGAGGCCGCGGATGACGAGGGCAAGGCAGACGTCGGCAAGAACGCCGCAACCAAGCTTGCTGGGGACGACCAGGTCATCGGCGTCGTCGGCAACCTCAACTCGAGCGTCAGCCAGCAGACCCAGCCGGTCTTCGCTGCCGCCAACATCACCCAGATCTCCCCCGCCAACACCGGCCCCGCGCTGACCCGCGGCGCAGACGGGAACGCGCGTCCCTACAAGACGTTCTTCCGTACCTGCACCACGGACATCGCGCAGGGTGGCTTCGCGGCGAAGTTCCTCATCGACCAGGGCATCAAGACGGTCGCGACGATTCACGACAAGAAGACCTACGGCCAGGGCCTGGTCAACTACTTCACCGAGGCCTACAAGGCTGCGGGTGGCACGGTCGTGGCCGCCGAGACGATCAACCCGGACGAGTCCAACTACGCCCCGGTCGTCTCCAAGGTCGCCCCGTCCAAGCCCGGCGCTGTCTTCTACGGTGGCGAGTACCCGCAGGGTGGACCCCTGTCCAAGCAGATGAAGGCGGGCGGCCTCAACGTCCCCCTCATGGGTGGCGACGGCATCTTCGACCCGAAGTTCATCGAGCTCGCGGGCTCGACGTCCAACAACGACCTCGCCACCTCGGTCGGCGAGCCGACCGACGCCAGCGAGGCCGGCAAGAAGTTCCTTGCTGAGTACGAGGCAGCCAAGTACGCCGAGCCGTCCGCGGCATACGGCGGCTACTCCTACGACGCCGCGAACGCCATCATCAACGCGCTCAAGGTCTCGCTCAAGGACGCCAAGGACGCCAAGGACGCTCGCGCGGCGACGGTCGAAGCGGTCGGCAAGGTCTCGTTCGACGGTGTCACCGGCAAGGTCTCGTTCGACGAGTTCGGCGACACGCTCGTCAAGGTCATCACCGGCTACAAGGTCGACGGCGGCAAGTGGGTCTCGGTCAAGTCAGAGAACGTGAGCTGAACCGACGAAGTCCGACACACGCTGACGTAGTTGCTTCAAGCAGGGGCGGGCACGTGCTCGCCCCTGCTTGAATGTGCCAGCCCCCTATACAGAGAGGTGCCGGTTCTGCGATGACCGAGTTCCTGCAACAGATCGTGAACGGCTTGACCATTGGGTCGCTGTACGCGCTGATCGCCGTCGGCTACACCGTCGTCTACGGCATCGTCCAGCTCATCAACTTCGCCCACGGCGAAGTCTTCATGATCGGCTCCTTCGGCGCCCTTGCCACTTGGTCGGTCCTGTTCAAGGGCCAGACCGGGTTGTGGGTGCTGCCGATCATGCTCATCGGCGCCGTCACCGTCTCCGTGGCCACTGCGGTCATCATGGAGCGCGTCGCCTACCGACCGCTGCGCAACGCGCCCCGCCTTGCGCCCCTCATCACCGCCATCGGCATCTCAGTGTTCCTCCAGGAAGCCGTCCGCCTGTTCTACCCGGGCGCCAAGAGCAAGCTGGTCTTCCCCGACATCGATGTCGTCACCGGATCAGCCCTGTCCATCGGTGGCCTCAGCATCCAGCGGGCAGCGATCTTCACCATCGGCGCGCTGGTCATCTCGGCGATCGTGCTGTGGTTCTTCGTCAACCGCACGCGGCTCGGCCAGGGCATGCAGGCCGTCTCGCAGGACCCTGACACGGCTCAGCTCATGGGCATCAACGTCAACCGCATCATCGTCATCGCGTTCGCCGTCGGTGCGGCGCTCGCGGCGATCGCCGGCGTCGCCCAAGGCCTGCTCAACTCCAACATCGACTTCCGCATGGGCTTCCTTGCCGGACTCAAGGCCTTCACGGCTGCGGTCCTCGGCGGAATCGGCAACATCCAGGGGGCCGTCGTCGGCGGCCTGACGCTGGGCATCGCCGAGTCGATGGCCACCCAGTTCATCCCCGGCCAGTTCGGCGGATCGGCATGGAAGGACGTGTGGGCGTTCGTGCTCCTTATTCTCGTGCTCGTCTTCAGGCCCCAGGGTCTCCTCGGCGCAAGGGTGGTGGACCGCGCATGAGCACCTCGACGACTGACCTCACGCACGACCACGACCACGACGCCGCCAAGCTGCCCCTCCTCGAGCGATTCCCCGGCCGCGGCAGCACCGCCGCCTGGCCGCTCGGCGTCGTCGGCGCCGCCCTGCTCGTCATCGGCTCTCTCCTCTCGTGGAGCCACGACGGGAGCGTCCTCGGCGACCTGTCCGTCGACTTCTATCCCAATGGGCTCCAGATCTCCGCCATCGCGATCGGGGTCGTCGCGCTCCTCTTCCTGCTGGCCCGCCGGGGCCCGCTGAGGGGTCTGGGTGAATGGCTCGACACTGCCGGCGCTGTTCGCGTTCTCGGCGTGGGCGCCGTCGCCTACATGGTGGTGACGCTTGGCTCCATCGCCTACCAGACTGGCGCCATCCTCAACGTCAACCCCGGCGGCTGGATCTGTCTAGTGGGAGCCCTTCTCCTGCTGGCGTCCGGGCTCATGCTCGTGTCCGGCACGCACCGCGACCCCCTCTTCGCCAAGACGTCCTCCTGGCTCGAGATCATCACGATCATCGTGATGATGGCGCTGGTCCTTTTTGGGGCGGCTTACGCCCTGGGTGTCGACGATGCGATGGGCTTCGCGCTCTTCCTGATCTTCGCCGCCTCCGTCGCCTTCGCCCTGGCCAAGGCCGGCGCGTTCACCTGGGTCGGCCTCATTGCCCAGAAGAACCGTCCGGTGCTCATGCTCGGCGCCTTCGCCGTCGCGTTCCTCTTCCCGTTCACCCAGGGCGGGTCCGACGAGAACATGTCGATCGCCACCCAGGTGCTGATCTTCGCGGCCACTGCGCTCGGCCTCAACATCGTCGTCGGGCTCGCGGGACTACTCGACCTCGGCTACATCGCCTTCCTCGGCGCCGGTGCCTACGTGGGTGCCACCCTGTCGACCTCGGCCTTCGCGACGATCGGCTGGAAGCCGCCGTTCATCGTTGTCGTCCTCGTCGGCGCTTGTTTCTCGGCATTGCTCGGGCTCATCATCGGGTCGCCAACGCTTCGGGTGTCCGGTGACTACCTCGCCATCGTGACCCTGGCCTTCGGCGAGATCTTCCGGTTCACCATGGGCAACCTCGACGGCGAGAACGGCCCGGACCTCACCAACGGCCCCAACGGCATCCCCGCCATCCCCGAGCTGAAATTTGGCTCGTTCGACTTCGGGCAGCCACATGAAATCGCCGGGATCACCTTGGGTCGGTTCGCGAACTACTACTTCCTGCTCCTCGTCCTGGCGGCGTTCATCATCCTTGTCTTCACCCGCCTCAACAACAGCCGCATCGGCCGCGGTTGGGTCGCGATCCGTGAGGACGAGAAGGCGGCTGAGGCCATGGGCGTCAACGTCTTCGGTCTCAAGCTGTTCGCGTTCGCCGGTGGTGCTTTCCTCGCCGGCATGGCAGGCACGGTCAAGGCGCACCACGACGTCTCGGTGAGCCCCGACCAGTACATCTTCCTGGAGTCGGCGTTCCTGCTCGCGGCGATCGTCCTCGGCGGCATGGGCACCGTGGCTGGTGTCCTCGTCGGCGCCACGATCCTCAAGCTCCTCCCAGAGAAGCTGCGCGACCTGGCCGACTACCGACTCCTGATCTTCGGACTCGTGCTCGTCCTCATGATGCGCTTCCGTCCGGAGGGCCTCATCGCGAGCCAGCGTCGCAAGCTCGAGTTCCACGAGGACGACGAAGGGCTCGCCGAACGACTCCAAGAAGTCCATCTCGAGGAAGAGGAGGTCAAGGCATGACCATCATCGAGACTCCCCCACCCACCGAGCCCGCAACGGTCGGCGCGCCCATCCTCGAGGCTCGCGGCGTGACCATGCGCTTCGGTGGACTCACGGCTGTCAAGGACGTCGACATGACCGTCCACGAGGGCGAGATCGTTGGCCTCATCGGCCCCAACGGTGCCGGCAAGACGACGTTCTTCAACTGCCTCACGGGGCTCTACAAGCCGACCGAGGGCGTCGTCACGCTGGGCGGCGCCGTCCTTCCACCCAAGCCGCGCGCGGTCGTCATCGCCGGAATGGCCCGCACCTTCCAGAACATCCGGCTCTTCGCCAACATGACGGCGCTCGAGAACGTCATGGTCGGTCGCTACTGCCGCACGAGCTCGATGGCGCTGACCTCGATCCTGCGTGGACCGAAGTTCCGTCGCGAGGAGGCGGCCACCCGTGAACGTGCCCAGGAGCTCCTCGAGTTCGTGGGCCTGGGCAAGTCCTCCGAGCTGCTCGCCCGCAACATGCCCTACGGAGACCAGCGCCGGCTCGAGATCGCTCGTGCCCTCGCCACCGACCCCAAGCTCATCCTTCTGGACGAACCCACGGCCGGCATGAACCCGCAGGAGACCAGGCAGGCGAGCGACCTCATCTTCCGGATCCGCGACAGCGGGCTGGCGGTCGTCGTCATCGAGCACGACATGCGGTTCATCTTCAACCTCTGCGACCGCGTGCTCTGTCTCGTGCGCGGGGAGGTTCTCGTCCAGGGAACGCCGGGCGAGGTTCAGTCCGACCCTCGCGTCATCGATGCCTACATCGGCGGCGGCGACGACGAGGACGACGATGAGGCGCCCAGCCCATCCGCCGAGAAGACGGAGGACCAGCAGTGAGCCCCATGCTCGAGGTCAAGGACCTGGTCGTCGCCTACGGCAAGATCAAGGCAGTCAAGGGCATCAGCTTCAGCGTCGAGGAGGGTGAGGTCGTCACCCTCATCGGCACCAACGGTGCTGGCAAGACGACGACCCTGCGGACCATCTCTGGTCTGCTTCGCCCCGCGAGCGGTTCGATCCGCTTCCAGGGCAAGCGGATTGACGAGACTCCCGCGCACCAGATCGTCACGCTCGGACTGGCGCACTCCCCTGAAGGGCGCCGGATCTTCCCTCGACTCACGGTCGAGCAGAACCTGCTCCTCGGTGCGTTCGCCCGGCGCGACACCGATGTCAAGAAGGACCTGAAGGCGGCATACGACCTCTTCCCGATCCTTGGAGAGCGCAAGGCCCAGGCGGCCGGCACGTTCTCCGGTGGCGAGCAGCAGATGCTTGCCATGGGTCGGGCCATGATGAGCCGCCCCAAACTGCTCATGCTCGACGAGCCGTCGATGGGCCTGTCCCCGCTCATGATGAAGACCGTCATGTCGACGGTGACGACGCTCCAGGAGCAAGGCACGACGATCCTGCTCGTCGAGCAGAACGCCCAGGCCGCGCTCAAGCGAGCCACCAAGGGCTACGTCCTCGAGGTCGGCAAGATCGTCCTCTCGGGCACCGGCTCGGAGTTGCTCCAGAGCGACGACGTCCGCAAGGCCTACCTCGGCGAAGACTGAGGCGAACGGGTCCCACGCGCCGCGTGGGCCTGAGGCGAACGGGTCCCACGCGCCGCGTGGGCCTGAGGCCCACGGGCAGTCGAGAGTGGAAGAAGTCCTGCTTCCCATCACGGGAGGCGGGACTTCTTCCACTCTCGACGGCTTGAGTTGACGGACGGGGTATGCCGCCCGCTCACCTATGCGCTCTTGCGCGGCGCCCGCTTCGTGGCCTTGGTGGCTCGCACGGGCTTGGCCACCGTGGTCGACCGTGCCGAAGTCGCTGCCGTTGTCTCGGTCCGGGTTGCCGCCCGCGCCGCCGCAGTCTTCTTGGGCACAGCGGCCTTCGTGGCCGCGGCCACCTTCTTGGTCGCGGCCCCCTTCTTGGTCGCAACAGCCTTGGTGCCGGTTGCCGCCTTCGCGGTGATCGCCTTGGTGGGAGCCGCCTTCTTGGCAGCAGCCGTCGGACGAGTCGTCGTGCGTGACGTCTTGGCGAGCACTGGCGCGAGGAAGTGACCGGTGTAGCTGTCGGGGTGGCGGGCGACCTGCTCGGGTGTGCCTGTGGCGACGACCGAGCCGCCCTTGTTGCCACCCTCTGGTCCGAGGTCGACGATGTAGTCGGCGCACTTGATGACGTCGAGGTTGTGCTCGATGACGATGACGGTGTTGCCCTTGTCGACGAGACCCTGGAGGACGCCGAGGAGCTTGCGGATGTCCTCGAAGTGCAGGCCAGTCGTGGGTTCGTCGAGGACGTAGATCGTCCGACCGGTCGAGCGCTTCTGCAACTCGGTCGCCAGCTTGACGCGCTGCGCCTCGCCGCCAGAGAGCGTTGGTGCGGGCTGCCCCAGTCGCACGTAGCCCAGACCGACCTCGGTGAGCGTCGTCATGTGACGCGCGATCGCGGGGACGGCCGCGAAGAACTCGGCCGCCTCCTCGATCGGCATGTCGAGGACGTCGGCGATGGTCTTGCCCTTGAAGTGGACTTCGAGCGTCTCGCGGTTGTAGCGGGCGCCGTGGCAGACCTCGCACGGCACGTAGACGTCGGGCAGGAAGTTCATCTCGATCTTGATCGTGCCGTCGCCGGAGCACGCGTCGCAGCGTCCACCCTTGACGTTGAACGAGAAGCGCCCGGGCTGGTAGCCGCGGATCTTGGCCTCGGTCGTCGTCGCGAAGAGCTTGCGGATCGCGTCGAAGACACCGGTGTACGTCGCCGGGTTCGAGCGCGGCGTGCGACCGATCGGGCCCTGGTCGACGTGGACGACCTTGTCGAGGTGTTCGAGCCCGGTGACCGTCTTGTGACGCCCGGGGACGTGCCTCGCGCCGTTGAGCTTGTTGGCGAGCACGTGGTAGAGGATGTCGTTGACCAGCGTCGACTTGCCGGACCCGGACACACCGGTCACGGCGACGAGGTTGCCCAGCGGGAAGCTGGCGGTGACGTCGTGCAGGTTGTGCTCGCGGGCACCGACAACGGTGACCTCGCGGCCCTTCTCCTGCGGACGGCGCACAGCCGGGAGCGGGATCTCGGCGCGACCGGAGAGGTACTTGCCGGTGATCGACGTCGGGTGGGTGAGCAGGTCGGCAACGGTGCCGGAGTGGACCACCTCTCCCCCGTGCTCCCCCGCGCCCGGGCCGATGTCGACGACCCAGTCAGCGGTGGCGATCGTGTCCTCGTCGTGCTCGACGACGATGAGGGTGTTGCCGAGGTCGCGCAGTCGGGTCAGCGTCTCGATGAGCCGGTGGTTGTCGCGCTGGTGCAGGCCGATGCTCGGCTCGTCGAGGACGTAGAGGACGCCCACGAGGCCAGAGCCGATCTGGGTGGCGAGCCGGATGCGTTGTGCTTCACCGCCGGACAACGTGCCGGACGGCCGGTCGAGGCTGAGGTAGTCGAGGCCGACGTCGAGGAGGAAGCCCAGTCGGGCGTTGATCTCCTTGATCACCCGCTCGGCGATCTGCTGCTCACGCACGGTGAAGTCGACTCCCTCGAGGAACCCAGCCGACTCCGAGATGGGCAGCGAGCACACGTCGGCGATGCTTTTGCCGCCGACGAGGACCGCGAGGGACTCGGGCTTGAGTCGGCTGCCGCGACAGGCCGGGCAGGGCACTTCGCGCATGTAGCCCTCGTAGCGCTCTCGGCTCCAGTCGGAGTCGGTCTCGGCATGCCGACGCTTCACGAACGGGATCGCACCCTCGAAGCCGGTCGTGTAGGAGCGCTCACGACCGAAGCGGTTCTTGTACTTGACGTGAACCTTGTGGTTGCGGCCGTGGAGCAGCGACTCCCTGGCCCGCTCGGGCAGGGACCGCCACGGGGCGTCGATGCTGAACTTCAATTCTTCGGACAACGCACCCAGAACCCGTTGGAAGTACTCGGACGCGCCACTGCCCGACGCCCAGGGTGCGATCGCGCCCTCGGCGAGGGACAGGTCATCGTTGGGGACGACGAGCTCGGGGTCGACCTCGAGCTCGGTGCCGATGCCCGTGCACACCGTGCAGGCGCCGAACGGGGAGTTGAAGGAGAAGGAGCGGGGCTCGACCTCGTCCATCGCCAGCGGGTGGTTGTTGGGGCAGGCCATCTTCTCGGAGAAGCGTCTCTCCCGGGGCAGTGCCGCACCCTCCGCGCCCTCGGGGACGTCGACGAACTCGATGAGGACGACCCCTCCGGCGAGGCCGAGCGCGGTCTCGACGGAGTCGGTGAGACGCCGCTTGGACGAGGCGTCGCCACCCTTGGCCACGAGGCGGTCGACGACGACGTCGATGGTGTGCTTGATCTGCTTCTCGAGGATCGGAGGCTCCGCCAGGGAGACCACCTCGCCGTCGACACGAGCACGCGCGAAGCCCTTGGACTGGAGCTCGGCGAAGAGGTCGACGAACTCACCCTTGCGGGCCCGCACGACCGGGGCGAGCACCTGGAAGCGGGTGCGCTCGGGCAGCTCGAGCAGCTGGTCGACGATCTGCTGCGGGCTCTGACGCGTGATCGGCTCGCCACAGGTCGGGCAGTGGGGTCGGCCAGCGCGGGCGAAGAGCAGACGCAGGTAGTCGTAGACCTCGGTGATCGTGCCGACGGTCGAGCGCGGGTTGCGGTTGGTCGACTTCTGGTCGATCGAGACTGCCGGTGACAGCCCCTCGATGAAGTCAACGTCGGGCTTGTCCATCTGCCCGAGGAACTGACGCGCATAGGCCGACAGGGACTCGACGTAGCGGCGCTGCCCCTCGGCGAAGATCGTGTCGAACGCGAGCGAGGACTTGCCGGACCCCGAAAGACCCGTGAAGACGACGAGCGAATCGCGCGGCAGGTCGACCGAGACATCCTTGAGGTTGTGCTCACGCGCACCACGCACGATGAGGCGGTCGTGGGTGGCGCTCCCGGAGCGTCGGGCGGGCGTGGGGGTCACAGCAGAAGTCACGATCCCCATGCTAGGTGTCGCCACCGACAGCCCCGGACCAACGCTCCTCGCGCCATCGTGACCGCCTCTAGAGTGACAAGCGTGAAGGTGCCTTCCGTCCTCGTCGGGCTGGCCGTGGGGTCGAGCCTGGCCCTCGGCGCGTGCACGAGCGATGCACCCGACACCACCGCCCGATCTCCCTCCGCAGCACCCATGGATTGGCAGCGCGTGCCTCTCCCGACCGGGCTGTCAGCGGTCACGCTGGCCGCGACCGACGAGACGGTGCTCGTCGGTGCCTACGGACCTGCCCGCCCCCGGCCGCACCTCCTCTCGGGCACGGGTTCGGGACCCTGGCAGGACGTTCCCCTCACCCCGCGTTCCCCCTACGCCTTCGAGGCCCGCTGGTTCCAGATCATCGCCCGTGACGGCCACATCGACGCGATCGCCGGAGCGCGCGGTGGCGCCCACGGCAACTACCGCTGGACGACGTGGACGGGGACCACCACGGGTGTCGCCGAGCAGGAACAACCGTTCGGTGTCTTCGGCAGCTACGGGGCCGGCGACCTTGCCGGCATGGCGTATGCCGGTGGGTCACCCGTGATTCTCGGCGCCTGGCAGAGCGAACGGACCGGCCTCGACATTGCGACATGGACCCGCACGGGCGCGCGCTGGGCTCGCCAACCGTCGACCGGCACGCCTCTCGGTAGCACCCCAGACGAACTTGCGGGCGCGACCGCCATCACCTCCGGCGGTGACGGCCTGGTCCTCTCGGGCTCACTCACTCGACTCGAGCCCGGCTCCGTCACCGTCGAACCCGCGGTGTGGACGTCGCCGGACGCAGACGGTCCGTGGACCCGCGAGGACCTCCCGCACGCCACACCCGAGAAGGGCAGCGCCCTCGCCGAGGCACACGCCGCCACCTGCACCCCACACCAATGCCTCGTCACGGGCACGGTCGGCGGGCGCTTATTCCTGTGGGAGGTGGGCGGGAACACGACGAGGAACCCGTCCGGCATACCCGACATCGAGGTGACCCAGAACGCGTCGGTCCTCGCACCGATCAGTCTTGAAGGGAAGGACGTGTTCGTCGTGCCGTCGCGCGGCGGCAGCGTGGTCCTGCAGCGCTCGGGTGAGACATGGTCGGTCGGCGACGGGCCCCGTGGCGCACCCGTCTCCGCAGTCCTCCTCGGTGACGAGGTCTGGGTCGTCACCACGGACGCCCATGGCACGGGCACGCTGTGGCGCGCGCGCGTAGCCTGAGGTCGTGACCGATCTCCTTGCCGCCATTGATGATCACACCGCCCGCCTCGTCGCCGACGCCGGTGGCGCCGACGACCTCGCTGCGCCGAGCCTGTGCGAGGGGTGGACTCGCGACCACGTCCTGAACCACATCGCGCGCAATGCCGAGGCCCTGAGCCTGCTCGTGCGTTCGGCCGTCGACGGGACCGGCGAAACCATGTACGCCTCACCGGAACAGCGCGACGTCGACATCGACGCAGGCGTCGGGCGTGGCCGCGACGAACTCGTCACCGAGGTCGCCGAAACCGCCCAGGCTCTCGCTCGCGCGCTGCGCCGTCTGACGGACGAGCATCGAGACATCGTGCTGGAACGCACGCCTGGTGGACCCACCTTCAAGGGCGGGATGCTGACGTTCATGCGGCTGCGCGAGGTCATCTACCACCACGTCGACCTCGACGTCGGATTCGGTTTCGACGACGTGGACGGCGATCTCCAGGTCCTCTTCATCGACAACGAGCTCAAGCGCCAGGACGGCGCGCCCGCCACCCCCTCTCTCACGATCCGGAGCGACGAGGGCGATGTCTGGAGCATCGGCGGTGGCGACGCCGAAGTCGTCGGTTCGCGTGGCGGCATACTCCGCTGGTTGGCTCGTCAGGACCCGTCCGGCGTCCGCAGCGAAACGCTCCCCGAACTCACGGCAGGACTGTGACGATGGCCCAGCAGACGGCATACACCGGCGATGTCGCGCCCGGCGGCCCCACCGACACCCGCGAGCTCGAGCACCTCGTCATCCGCAAGGCCGCGGTGTCGGAGATGTCGAACAACGCCTACCTCCTCACCTGTCGCGCCACCGGTGAGCAGCTCCTCATCGATGCCGCGGACGATCCCGCGAGACTCACCGCCCTCATCCGTCAGGGCACCGGCAGCCTCGAACACATCGTGACGACGCACCAGCACTGGGACCACGTGCGCGCCCTGTCCGACCTCGTCGACGCCTTCCACCCGCGCACCTACGCAGGCCGCGACGACGCCGAGGCCCTGCCCGTCCGCCCCGATGTGCGCCTGGCTCAGGGCGATCGGATCACCGTCGGCCAGTGCGATCTCGATGTCATCCACCTCCGCGGTCACACCCCCGGTTCCGTGGCGCTGGCCTACTCCGACCCCGCAGGACACACGCACCTCTTCACCGGCGACTCACTCTTCCCCGGCGGCGTCGGGGCAACGACGCGCTACGAGTACCAGAGCTTCGACAGTCTCATCGAGGACGTCTCCGTCCGACTCTTCGACGTCTACGGCGACGACACCTGGGTCTACCCGGGCCACGGCGGCGACACCACCCTCGGCGCCGAACGACCGCATCTCGCGGACTGGCGAGAACGCGGCTGGTGAGTCACCGGATGGTGACACTCGCCGTCCCGAGGTCGGGGTCACTCTCGACGGCCACCAGGCCGCGGACGGCGTCGAACTCCTCCTCGGTCACGACGACGACAGGCACCGCAATCGCATAGAGCTCATCCGCCACGATGGCACCGAGCGCGATGATCGCGTCAGGTCTGGCGAGCACGATCGCCGACGGGCCGTGGCCCGATCGGATGAGTTCGGCGAGGACCGACGAGGAACTGCTCGATCCACGTCCACTGCGCATGGCCAGGACGTGACCCGCGACAGAGCGGCCGAGCTGAGGGTGATGGGCATCGACGACGACGCCAGCCGCGTCGGTGCCGCCCCAGAAGGACAGGCCGATGTCGAGCCGGATCACTGTGCCGCCTCCCAGGCCTCGCGTGAGCGGGGTCGCCTCGATCGCGTGGTCAGGCATCGATGACGACCTGTCCTGCAACGGCGGATGCGACGCACTCCGCCAGCGTCGCGAGGACGACCTCGACTCCGATGTTGCCCGGTGCGTAGTGCGCCCACTTCGCGGAGGTGGTCATCGCGACGTGAGCCGACGGCGGGAGGACGGGTGTGACGTAGGTGCAGGTGTCGACGACGAAGCGGAAGCCAGCCCCTTCCACCTGTTCGGCGAGGCCCACTTCTCGCGCCACGGCGAGAATGCCTCGCGACGTGGACACGACCGCGTCGACACCGGGATGGACCCGCCCTCCCGACGCGCCGAGTTCGTCGACGAGCTTCTGGATCTCCGCGAGGGACGCGTGCGGCGTGCCGAGGCTCACCGCGTCGAGTCGCCGTCCCGATGCCGTGCTCAGCGAGCGGCGTACGCGGTCGAGGTCGGCGTCGGAGACCACGGTGACGGGTGCACCGGACCGGGTGCAGGACACGAGGTCCGAGGCCTCCGGCGTGCGACCGACGAGGTGGAACATTCCCACTGACCCCGAGGAGGCGGCCGCCGCACCGAGGGCCTTGAGTGCGTCCTCGGACACGTCCCCGCCTGTGCCGACAAGCGTCGGGACTCCGCCCTCCACGACGTCACCGACGAGATGGCCGAGGACGCCCCACCACATCTCCTCCGTCAACCTGGTTGGGCTCACGGCGGAGAAGTCCACGACCACGGTCCCCCACCGCTCTGCGTCGAGGTGGAGCCCTGCAAGAGGTGCCCGGCCCGTGACGGCCGCGCTGATGTCGAGGAAGTCGCCGTAGCGGTCGGTGCGCGCACCCAGGACCGAGTTGGCAAAGACGATGGCGTTCGACTCGGCCCAGGCCACGTGCTCACCGAGCCCGGGACGAGCCCCCACTTGGTACGGCGCGCACGTCCACGTCGGGCGGGCCCCCAGCCCGCAATAGGTTTCCATGAGCGCCAGACCGCCGGTCAGCACTCCGGGGTGGGTCACGTCCTCGTGAACGGTCCCGGGGTGTAGGAGGTCCAGCGAACCGACATTGAGGGTCGTCGGCACGCGCACCCTCGCATCGAGGTCGAACAGCCGTCGCGCAAAGTCGAGCCCTGCCCGCCCGTGGTAGAGGCAGGAATCGACGTGGGCGCTGCTCACCTCGACGAGCCTTGTGGCACCGCGAACCCGTGCCAGGGAGGTCACGACACGCATCGCGAGCGCAACTCCGTCCCCCGAACCTCCGGCGAGCATGTCCCGCTCGTCGAGGGTGAGATCGAGGCCGGTCATTCTCCGTCGGTGTGGCCGGCCCACACCGATCGGACGTGCCCGATGTGCGTGGCCACGACATCGCGCATGCGGTCGCCGTCCCGGTCCAAGGCGGCCTGGACCATCTCTTGGTGCTCCTCACACAGGGTGATCATGAGACCGGTTCCGGAGAGCTGCTCCAACCCGTAGAGGCGTGAGCGAGACCGCAGGTAGCGCACGACCTGCACGATGTGGTCATTGCCGTGGAGGGCGAGGAAACGCAGGTGGAACTCGGTGTCGGCTTCGATGTAGCGGACGAGATCGCCCTCGGCGGCCGCGCTGCGGATCTCGTCGGCGAGTGGACGCAGGGCCTCCACCTCACCCACCAGGTCACCCTCACACGCCTCCGCGACCATCCCCATGGCGGGGACCTCGATGAGGAGACGCAGCTCCGCCATCGCGTCGAGCTCGGCATCGGAGAGCTCGGTGACGCGGAATCCCTTGTTCCTGACGACCTCGACCATGCCTTCGGAGACGAGGTCCAGCATCGCCTCGCGCACCGGAGTGGCGGACACCCCGAACTGGGCCGCGAGCTTGGGTGCCGAGTAGACCGACCCGGGCCGCATTCGGCCGGAGACGAGCAGGGCTCGCAGGGCATCGCCCACCTGGGCCCGCATGCTGGACTGCTCCTGGTGCTTGGGCAGGTCGAGCTGCGAGAGGTCCCCTGCTGACACCTGGGGTCGGGGCGCCGTCGTCATGGAGTCGTCCTCTCGTCCGGGGCACTCAGCGAAGCACGAAACCGGGGGTCATGGGGTCACGGGTGTCGACGGTGAACTCGCTCGTGCCGGTCCGGTATGCGGTGCCGGTCACCTCGGGCACGACAACGGGCCGCCCATCGACAACCCCATGATCGACCACCCGGGCCAGAAACACGGAACCCACGACGGATTCGTGTCGCAACACCTGTCCCGGCGCGAGCTCTCCGGAGTCGGCGAGCAGCGCAACACGCGCGGCGGTCCCCGAGCCGCAGGGTGAGCGGTCGACCTGACCGTCAGCGAAAATTGTGCAGTTTCGCTGGTGGAGCTGGTCCCCGGAGGCGCCGGGTGCCGTGAAGATCGTCCCGTAGATCCCGGACAGGCGAACGTTGCTTGGGTGGCGTGCTGCGTCGATGGCGTTGAGGCCGTCACGGATCTCGCGACCGATGGCGATGAGAGCGTTGACGTCCGCAGGAACGACGTCGAGACCGACATCGGCAGCCGGGAGGACGGCATACATCGCTCCGCCGAAGGCGATGTCGACGGTGACGGGCCCGCGCGAGGTGGGCACCGTGAGGCCGCGCGCGTGCACCCATGAGGGCACGCTCACGAAGGTGACGTCGGCAACCTCGCCGGCCACGAACCGGACGCGAGCGCGGACCCGTCCGGAGGGCACGTCGATGACGACCTCGGTCTCCCCGTCCTCCCGGCGTTCGACGAGACCGGTGTCGACGGCCCACACCCCGAGGGCGATCGTGCCGTGCCCGCACGCCGTGGAGAAACCGTCCTTGTGCCAGAAGAGAACTCCCAGGTGGGCACCCTCGTCATCGGGTGCAGTGATGAACCCGCCGTACATGTCGGCGTGCCCACGTGGCTCACTGCAGAGGAGTTCTCGGAGCCGCTGGGTCGCTGGGTCGTCGATCGCGGACCCCCGTCGGTCCGCGACGGTGCGACCGCGCAGCTCGGGCAGGGCGTCGGTGACGATGCGGAAGGGCTCGCCACCTGTGTGGTAGTCAACGGTGCGATGGCTCTCCACCGACCTCACTTGCCCAGGTAGGCCGCAACGACCTGCGGGTCGTTGGCCAGGTCGGCAGCCGTTCCGGACAGGGTGACCCGGCCGGAATCAAGGACGTAGCCGCGGTGTGCAACCTTGAGCGCCGCCCGCGCGTTCTGCTCGATGAGAAGCACCGACGCCCCGGCCCGGTTGATCTCGGTGATCGTCTCCATCACCTGTGCAACGACCAGCGGCGCGAGCCCCATGGTCGGCTCGTCGAGCATCAACAGCTGCGGTCCGGCGATCATGGCTCGGCCGATGGCGAGCATCTGCTGTTCCCCGCCGGACAGGGTCCCGCCCTGTTGTCCTCGGCGGTCGGCCAGCCGCGGCAGGAGGTCGTAGACCTGCCGGATCCGGGTGTCGATCAGCGCCTTGTCCCTGATGCTGTAGCCGCCTATCAGGAGGTTCTCGTGCACGGTGAGTCGCGAGAAGATCCGGCGTCCCTCGGGCACGTGGATGAGACCCTTCTCGACGATGGACCACGGCGTGGCCCGGGTGATGTCCCGCCCGAAGGCGGTCACCGTGCCGCGCTGGGCTCGCACGAGACCGGAGATCGTCGCCACTGTCGTCGACTTCCCAGCGCCGTTGTTGCCCAGCAGCGAGACGATCTCGCCTTCTCTGACCGTGAGACTCACCCCGCTGAGGGCCTGGACCTTGCCGTAGGCCACGTCGAGGTCGGCCACCTCAAGGATGTTGTTCATCGCTCCTCCTCCGCGGCAATCTCGTGCGCCTGCTCAGCAGCGATCTGCTCTGCCTCGCTCCGCGCATCCGGATCCTCGGCCCCGAGATAGGCCTCGATGACGGCCGGGTCGGTTCGGATCTGCGCCGGGCTGCCTTCCGCGATCTCCTTGCCGTAGCTGACGACGACGATGCGCTGGGACACCTCCATGACAAGCCCCATGTCGTGCTCGATGAGGACAACGGCCGTCCCGAGGTCGCTGATCCGTCGCAGGAGCGCGAGGAGCTCCTCCTTCTCGCCGTGGTTGAGCCCTGCGGCCGGCTCGTCGAGGAGCAGCATCTGCGGTTCCCGGGCGAGGGCCCGGGCGATCTCCACCCGGCGCTGCTCCCCGTAGGGAAGATTGCGGACCTGGCTCGTGCGGTCGGAACGCACCCCGACGAAGTCCAGCCAGCGGTGCGACTCGTCAGTGGCCTCCTGCTCTGATCGGCGGTAGCGCGGAGTGCGCAAAATTGCGTCGAAGGCGCTCTGCCGCAACCGGACGTGCATCCCGGCGCGGACATTGTCGAGGACCGTGAGGTCGCCGAAGAGCCGGAGGTTCTGGAAGGTCCGGGCGATGCCTGCTGCGGCGATGTTCGCCGGACGGTGCCCGGTGATGTCCTTGCCCCGGAACCGCACCGAACCCGACGTGGGCCGATAGAAGCCAGTGACACAGTTGAAGGCGCTCGTCTTGCCGGCACCGTTGGGCCCGATGACCGACAGGACTTCTCCCTCGTGAACGTCAAAGGTCAGCCCGTCGACGGCTCGCACGCCACCGAAGGCGACATGGAGGTCCCGGCACTCAAGGACGGCAGTCACCGTGCCACCTCCGCGTCCGGGCTCTGCGGTTGCCGAGCGGCGCTCGCCGGCTCCGTCGGGGAGTGCGGCCAGATGCCCTGCGGCCGGAAGAGCATGACCACGATGAGCAGGACGCCAAAGACGAGGTAGCGCCAGTTCTCGGCCCCACGCAGGAGCTCGGGCAGCAGCGAGATCACCAGGGCGCCCACGACAACCCCCGGTGTTGATCCCATCCCGCCGAGGACGACGGCCATCAGGATGAGGGCGGACCAGAGGAAGTTGAAGCTCGGCGGCGAGATTGCGGTCTGATGGACCGCGAACAGGACTCCCGCGAGCCCGCCGAAGATCGCCCCGGTGACGTAGGCAGCGAACTTCACCTTGTAGGTGTGGATGCCCATCGCCTCGGCCGCGTCCTCGTCCTCGCGCACGAAACGCCAAGCGCGTCCGAGGCGACCCCGCCCGAGGCGGGAGGACGCGATGACGGCAAGCGACACGACGATCGCCGTGACCCAGTAGACGACCACGTCGGCGCGGTAGCCGAACTCGCCGAACCCGGGGATGCCGAAGATCCCATTCGGTCCTCCGGTGACGTCGAGGTTGTTCGCGGTGATCCGGATGATCTCGCCGAACCCCAGCGTCACGATCGCGAGGTAGTCGCTCCGAAGGCGCAACGTGGGAGCCCCGATGACGATCCCCCCGACGACGGCCATGAGGACGACGGCGGGGACGGTGGCGATGATCGGCCAGCCGAAGGTCGTCGAGAGCAGCCCGGAGGTATAGGCCCCGATGGCAAAGAAGGCTGCGTATCCGAGATCGAGAAGGCCGCAGTAGCCGACCACAATGTTGAGCCCGACCGCGAGCATGACGAAAATGAGTGCATCCGTGGCGATCCGGAGCGTGTAGGCGTCGGCGTTGACGAAGGGCAGAGAAACGGCGAGGACGACGATGGCGGCCGCGAACCACGGGCTCGAGACGGCCCGCGAGGCGGCGTTCGGGCCGCGACCCTTCGTGGCGGACGCGCGGCCGGCCCCCGCAGGGGCGAGGCCGTTCCCCGCAGGGGCGACATTGGCCGGCTGCTTCTCCTCGACCGCGCGGACGTAGGCGCTCGCCTCATCTGGTGAGTGCCGAGTTCGCGTGGGCTCGCTGGACAGGGACGGGTCGGTCATCACACACGCTCCGTAACTCGCTCACCGAGCAAGCCTGTCGGCTTGACGGTGAGGAAGAGGATGAGAAAGGCGAAGGCGAACACGTCGCGCCACTGGCTGCCGAGCCAGGCCGTGCCGAAGGATTCGAGGAGACCAAGGACGAGCGCACCGAGCACAGCGCCCCGAATGTTGCCGATGCCACCGATCACCGCGGCGGTGAACGCCTTGAGACCGATGATGAACCCCATGAGGAAGTCAATCTTCCCGTAGTAGGCCCCGGCCATGACCCCGGCCGCACCGGCGAGTGCGGAGCCGATGAAGAAGGTCCGCGAGATGACCTGGTCGACGTTCACGCCCATGAGCAGGCAGGCGCGCGGGTCCTGTGAGATGGCGCGCATTGCCCTGCCAGAACGCGTGCGCCGGACGAGGGCGTCGAGGGCGAGCATCAGGGCGACGGCGATCGCCATCATCACGAGCTGGGCATAGGTCACTCGCGCCCCGAGGAAGTCGAACGCGCCGCCTCCAATGGTGACGGGGTACGCCCGGGGGCTGGGCCCGTAGGTCACGGCGACCCCGTACTCGAGGGCGAAGCTCGCCCCAACCGCCGTGATGAGGACCGAGAGCCGTGGGGCGCTGCGCAACGGCCGGTAGGCGACACGCTCGAGGACGAGGCCAACCAGCCCGGTCGCGATCATGGCCAACACCATGACGACGACGAGCGCGACGATGCCGGCCCCGCCTGCGAGCGCGCCCGACCCCACCGTGAGCAGGGTGAACCCGACGAACGCGCCGAGCATGTAGATGTCGCCGTGGGCGAAGTTGAGCAGCTTGATGATCCCGTAGACCATCGAGTAGCCGAGGGCAACGAGCGCATAGAAGGTACCGACGAACAGCCCGTTGAGCACGAGCTGCAGCACGTAGTCCATCTTGCTCCTTCCGTCGAGGGTGTCAGTGGATGCGGGGGTGGCGGCGCCCGGTCACGTGACGGACGCCGCCTGGCCCCACCGGTCAGGAATTGAGGGCGAAATCTGTTCCCTTGACGACGAGGATGTCGAAGCCACCTTCAGCCAGGGTGTGCTCGGGAGTGAACTTGAGCTTCCCGGAGAAGATCTGGAAGCCGTCCATGTCCTCCAGGGCCTTGATGACGTCAGCGCCCTTCGTCGAGCCGTCGGCCTCCTTGACGGCCTGAGCCGCGATCCGGACAGCGTCGTAGGCCTGCGTCGAGTAGGGGCCGGGGTCGCTTCCGAAGGCCTTGGTGTACTTTCCGATCCACTCCGCCCCGCCGGGGATCGTCGACGGGGTCTGGGTCATCGTCGCGAAGACGCCTTGGGCGTTGGCCTCGCCCGCGATCTCGACGAGCTTCTTGTCCACTGCACCGTCGGCGACCATGAGGTCGCCCTTGTACCCGGCGCTGCGCAGCTGCTTGATGAGCAGGCCACCCTCTTGGTAGTAGCCGGTCCAGTAGACGAAGTCCGCCTTCGAGCGCAGGACCGCCGTGACCGTGCCCGAGTAGTCGGACTCGCCCGCCGTCACTGACTGCTTGTTGGCGACGCTGGCGCCCGTTCCCTTGAGGTTGTCAGCCGTCCGGGTGGTGATGTCCTTGGAGTAGGAGGTGTTGTCGTCAAGAAGAGCGACCGCCTTGGCGCCCTTGCTCTTGATGAAGTCGCTCGCGGCCTGTGCCTGCTGCACGCCGGTGCCGTTGACGAGGAAGACGTTGTTGAGCTTGGCCTTGAGGAGGTCGGCGGAGTTTGCCGCAGGGATGAGCATGGGGACGCCGGCCTTGCCGAAGATGCTGAGGGTGGGCAGCGTCGCCGATGAGCAGTACCCACCGACGGAGATGTCCACGCGCGCCGTGACAAGTTTGGCGGCACCGGCAGCAGCCGTCTTCGGGTCACACGCCTCGTCCTCGACGGTGAGAGACAGCTTGCGCCCATCGACGCCGCCAGCGGCGTTGATCTCGTCCACGGCGAGTTGAGCACCGTTCTTCATGTACGGCCCGATCGCCGCAGAGCTGCCGCTGATGGGCGTGAGCATGCCGAGTTTGATGTCGCCCTTCGTGCCCGAGTCGGAGTCGGCGGAGGAACTGCCCTCCTTGAGGCCGCCCCCGCAGGCGCCCAGGGTGAGGGCGATGGACAGGGCGGCCGCACCGACGGCCGCACGACGGTGGAATGTGCTCATGGCAAGATCCCGCTTCCTGGCCGGAGGCCGGCCGGTGATGCGGCCGGGACGGGCGTCCCGGCCGTTCATGTGCGGCGCTGGAGTCTCCGAGGAGTCACACAGCGCTGTGTGACATAGCAGCCAACTTGGCGTTGGGGTGTCCCCGCTCGAGTGGTGGTGAGGGGGGACGGGGCCGGGCACCGGTCGGGTGCCGACCCGGTCTGGGGGCCGGATCGTCAGACGACGAAACCGGCGGGATAGGGATCAGTCGGATCGAGCGTGTACTGGGCCGTGCCTGTGATCCAGGCCCGACCGGTCACCTGCGGGATGATGCCGGGTCGGTCGCCGACCGTCGTTTCCCGCAGGATGCGGCCCACAAAGCGAGAACCGATGAAGGACTCGTTGACGAAGTCCTCCCCCAGCCCGAGCACCCCACGAGCGTGGAGCTGGGCCATCCGTGCGCTGGTCCCCGTGCCGCACGGGGATCGGTCGAACCACCCCGGGTGGATGGCCATGGCGTGCTGCGAGTGCGCGGAAGTGGACGTGGGCGCCTCGAGGTACACGTGGTGGCAGACGTTGATCGCCGGGTTCTCCGGGTGGGTCACGGGGTTCTGCTCGTTGATGGCATCCATGATGGCCAACCCGGCGTCGAGCATCCGCTGGCCCTGCGACCGCTCGAAGGCAATACCCAGGTCATCCAAGGAGACCACGGCATAGAAGTTCCCGCCGTAGGCGATGTCGTAACGGACCTCACCGTGGCCGGGCACCACGACCACCTGGTCCAGGGCGTGTGCATAGGACGCGACGTTCTCCAGGGTGACCGACTCAGCGCGCCCGTCGACAACGGCGACCCTGGCGGTGACGAGCCCGGCCGGCGTGTCGAGGCGAATGACCGTCTCCGGTTCGGTCACCTCGACCATGCCCGTCTCGACGAGCACCGTGGCCACCCCCATCGTCCCGTGTCCGCACATCGGCAGGCACCCGGACACCTCGATGAAGAGGACCCCGAAGTCGGCATCGGGCCGCGTGGGGGGCTGGAGGATGGCGCCACTCATGGCGGCGTGCCCTCGGGGTTCGCGCATGAGGAGGGTTCGGACATGATCGCGCTCGGCGATGAACCGCTCCCGGCGTTCGAACATCGTCGCGCCCGGCAGCACCCCTACACCCCCGACAACCACCCGTGTCGGCATCCCCTCGGTGTGGGAGTCGACGGCGTGAAAGACGACGTTCGAGCGCATGGGGTCACTTCACCCCAGCATCGATGAGCTCCTGGGTCACGCCTCGCACGACCGCGTTCTGCTCGGGGGCAAGGGGCTGGCGCGGCGGGCGGCAGATGCCGCCGCGGCGGCCGATCATGTCCTGGCCGAGCTTGATCGCCTGGACGAACTCGGTCTTGGAGTCCCAGCGCATCACGGGGTGGAGCTGGCGGTAGAGGGGGACGGCAGTCTCAAGATCGCCGGCGAGGGCGGCCTCGTAGAGCGCCAGCGTCGCCTGCGGGAAGACCTGCGGGTAGCCCGCCACCCACCCCTTGGCCCCGGCGATGGCCACCTCGAGCACGGTGTCGTCGGTCCCGATCATGAGGTCGAGACCGGGGGCAAGTTCGGCGATCTCATAGCACCGGCGGACGTCGCCACTGAACTCCTTGACGCCCACGATGAAGCCCTCGGCGTGGATCTTGGCCAGCAGCTGGGGCGTGAGGTCGGTCTTGGTGTCGATGGGGTTGTTGTAGGCCGTGACGGGCAGACCGGCCGAGGCAACGAGCTCGAAGTGCTGGAGGACGGACCGTTCGTCGGTCCGGTAGGCGTTCGGCGGGAGGGCCATGACGGCCTGACAGCCGGCATCCCGGGCGAACTGGGCGTGACGACGAGACTCCCGGCCGCCGTAGGCGCCCACTCCCGGCATGACGGTGAAACCCTCGGGAGCATTGGCGACGGCGGTCACGACGACCTGGTCGCGCTCCTCGGTCGTGAGGGACTGGTACTCCCCCAGCGACCCGTTCGGAGCGACACCGTGAAGGCCCTGCTCTGCGAGCCATGCGACGTTGTCGCCGTAGGCCGCGTAGTCGACCTCCAGGTCGTCCGTGAACTGCAGACTCGTTGCGACGAGCACACCGTGCCACGGCTTGCGGCTCTCGGTCTGGGACATGCGGGCCTCCTGGCCGGTCGAACGTCAGGTTGTGTGGAACGAGAGTAGAACGGAATGGACCATCAGTGCAATATTACATTGCACTGGATCTCGAAGGCTGGCCGTCGGGAGGATCATTCGTCGTCGGCGCAGCCAAGGTCCCGAGCAATACGGGGGCGGCGACGAGGCGCTCGGCCGCCACCGCGGGGTCCGCCACACCCGGAACGGAGCCGCGGGCCAGGCACTCGATCGCGAACCCGCAGATCCTCCCCTGGCACCAACCCATGCCGGCCCTGGTGAGCTGCTTGACCTGGCGTCCGTCGCGAGCGCCAGCGTCGACGACGTCAGCGACGGCCCCGGCTGTGACCTCCTCGCACCGGCACACCGTCGTGCCCGAGTCGAGCCACGACGCCCAGCCGGATGGCACCGGGTGCGCCATTCGCATCGCCCGGGCGAAGGCCCGGTGGCGTGTCACCGCTCGGCGCACTCGGCGCAGCTCCCCTTCCGAGGACGTGCTGCGTGAGCCCACGTCGCGCAGCAGTCCCTCGGCGGCGAGTCGACCCTCGAGCGCGGCCAGAACGGCTCCCCCGACCCCACAGGTTTCACCGGCGGCAAGGACTCCCGACACCGACGTCCGCTGCCACTCGTCCACGGCCACCACGCAGTTGCCGTCCTCCGAGCTCGCGAGCTGGCACCCCAACGTCACGGCAAGGTCAAGCTGCGGAGTGAACCCCCAACCCACCCCCACAGCGTCGACGACGATCTGCCTCTGCGTCCCTTCGACGACGACACCCGTACGGTCGAGCCGCGCCACGGTGACCGCCTCGACCCGGTCGTCTCCGTGAGCGGCCACGACGGCCGAACGCACGTGGACAGGGATCCGATGCTTCAGGAGGGACGCGGCATACCCGGCACCTTCGACAGCCTTCCCGGGGAGTCGGGCGAGCGAGGTGGCGTGGCTCAACCACCGCCTCGGGTCGTTGGCCTCGTGCACCCCGACCACTCGAGCCTTCGCGTCCGCGAGGCCGACAGCCACAGGAAGAAGGAACGGCCCCGTTCCGGCAACGACCACGCGCCGGCCGCCTGCGACGCCACTGCCCTTGAGCAGTGCCTGAAGACCACCTGCAGTGAACACACCCGGCAGGTCCCAACCAGGGAAGGGCAGTTGAAGGTCATGTGCGCCCGTGGCCACGAGGAGCCGACGTCCTCGCACGACCACGGCCTGCTCCTCCCCCACCCGACGGCGGTCGACGAGGTGGAGTTCCACACCCTCATCGACGACGGCTGCGGTCCAGGCGTGGTGGCCGAGACGGAGGACGAGGCGTCCGGAGGCGGCATGCCTCTCGAGGTTCGCGACCAGGCGTCGGTATGCCGTGAGGTCGTGGTGGAAGCGTTCGGTGCCCGAGATCTCGGAGCCCGAAGGAGGATGTCGCCAGAACTGGCCGCCAAGCGCGTGACCGGAGTCGACGAGGGCGACCGTCAGGCCGCCGGTCGCCGCAATGTCGGCAGCAGTGAGCCCTGCTGGCCCCGCGCCAAGGACCACAAGGTCGACCAGGCCGGCGGGCCGGTCGGTGGGCCGGTCAGCGGACATGTCCGGTGCCGTCCTGGGTCGTCACAGCGAGGCCGCGCTCAGCAAGGACGAGGCACGCGCGTTCGTTGGGCCGTGCCCCGACGGTGACGAGGCAGTCGAAGCAGACGCCGATGCCACAAAAGAGCCCCCGTGGAGCGCCGTTGCCGCGGGTCGTTCGCCACGACGGTCTCCCGTCAGCAACGAGTGCGGCCCCGACGGTCTGTCCCGCGACGAAGACGATCTCGGTTCCGTCAAAGGTGAAGCTCGCCGAGCTCATGACGCCTCCATGTCAGTGCCCAGCAGGCGCTCGGGCAGGAAGGGGGCAGGGTCGACGCCTGCCACGGCCAGCGGGTCGCGGCCCGTGAGGTGCGCCGCAATCAGATCGCCGGTGGCCGGCGCCAGGCCGATTCCGGCGCCCTCGTGCCCGCAGGCGTGGAAGAGGCCGGGCACTCGCGGATCCGGGCCTATGACCGGCTGGTGGTCGGGACAGTATGGACGGAAGCCCCGGTAGACGCGGAGCAACTGGACCCCGGCCAGGAAGGGAAAGAGTGCCACGGCCTGGGCGGCGAGCCGCTGAACGGTTGACGGACTCATCGACG
The DNA here is from genome assembly GCF_042666395.1 of Knoellia pratensis. NCBI lineage: Bacteria > Bacillati > Actinomycetota > Actinomycetes > Micrococcales > Intrasporangiaceae > Knoellia > Knoellia pratensis. The sequence continues at coordinate 641,818 of NZ_JBHTDJ010000004.1, forward strand.
CGTCGAAACCGACGCGTTCGCGGCTCGCGCCAATGAGGATGGTCCCGGCCCGGGTCGCCTCGACGACGCAGGAGGTCTCAAGTCCCTCGCTCGACGCCGCGACGTTGGCGACATAGTCGGCGGAGTACACCTTGTGGCGCACTGAGGGAGGCAGCGGCTCAGTGACGAGGACAAAGCCCTTTCGCGGCAGGACGGGCACGGGACCGCCGAGCCTCCTCCCGACCTCTCCGCCCCAGGTCCCGGCACAGTTGACCACGGCGTCGGCGTCGATGACCTCACCCGAGGTCGTCACCACACCCTTGATCGCGCCACGTGTGTCTGACCGTGCGGACAGGACGTCCGTCCCGGGGCGGTACTCGGCACCTCGCCGCGCTGCGTCCGCGAGAACGGCAACCGTGGCGAGGACCGGCTGGACCTGGGCGTCTTGCGGGTACCACTGCCCACCGACCGCACCGGGAGTGATGAGCGGCTCGACCTCGACGGGACGGGCCACATCCTCGACGATGACGCCGCACCTTCGCTGCTCGTCGGCAAACCGGGCCAGGGTGCCGAGAACCGGCACGGACGTGGCGACGACGAGCCCACCCTTGGACTCCAGCTCGAGCGCCTCCCGGCCCAGCTCGTCACCGAGGTCATCCCACCGACGCCGACTCCTCAGTGCGAGGTCGAGCTCGGGCCCCGGCGGTTTGTCCGAGACGAGGACGTTGCCCTCCCCGCGGCTCGTCGTGCCGGATCCGGCCTGGTCGCGGTCCAGGACGACGACGTCACAACCCGCGACAATGGCAGCCCGGGCGACGCAGGCGCCAATGATCCCGGCGCCGACCACGACAACCCTCACCGGAGCTCTCCTCGCATAGTGCAATGTTACATGGCACTGTTACCCTCGAGTCCTCAGACCCGCAACTCTTGGAGCCTGTCATGAACCTCACCGGAGCGACCCTTCTCCGTGGCCGCTGGACGCCGGGCACTGGTCCGGCCTTCCACGCCGTCGACCCCGCAACCGGGGCGGCACTGCCCGGTGCATTCCATGACTCCGGTCCTGAGCAGGTCGAAGACGCCTGCCTGGCCGCGTCGCAGGCCGCGCCGGCATACCGGGCACTGCCTCGCGAGGTGCGCGCGCAATTCCTCGAGGCGGTCGCCGACGAGATCGACGCCCTCGGAGACAGCCTCACCGAGCGCGTCGTCGCCGAGACGGCCCTGTCGCCGGCTCGGGCCACGGGTGAGCGCGGCCGGACGATCGGGCAGCTGCGTCTGTTCGCCGGCGTCGTGCGCGATGGCGACTTCCTCGGTCGGCGCCACGACCCCGCCCTCCCTGATCGCGCGCCCCTGCCCCGCTCGGATCTGCGGCTCGTCCACGTCCCCGTCGGCCCGGTCGCGGTCTTCGGCGCAAGCAACTTCCCGCTCGCCTTCTCGGTCGCCGGCGGCGACACCGCCTCGGCGCTCGCAGCCGGTTGCCCCGTGATCGTCAAGGCCCATCCCGCCCACCCCGGCGTTTCCGAGCTCGTTGCCGGGGCCGTGCAGCGGGCGGCCGAGAAGAGCGGCGTGCCCGAGGGTGTCTTCGCGCTCGTACACGGCGGCGCGGAGGTCGGTCAGGCCCTCGTCGCCGACCCGCGGGTCCGTGCCGTGGGCTTCACCGGGTCCCGGCGCGCTGGACTCGCGCTCGTCCACGCCGCGCAAGGTCGCGACGTTCCCGTTCCCGTCTACGCCGAGATGTCGTCGGTCAACCCGGTCGTCATCCTCCCCGGGGCCCTCGAGACACCCAGCCAGCTCGCCGCTGAATACGCCGAATCGCTGACGAAGGATGCCGGCCAGTACTGCACGAACCCCGGCCTCGTCTTCGTCCCCGAGGGGGCAGCCGGAGACCAGTTCGTCACGTCCTCGGTTCGCGCGCTGTCGGAGGTGCCCCCGCAGGCGATGCTCACGACGGCGATCGCCGAGGCGTGCGCCGTGGGCGTCGACGCGTGGCGCGAGATCGACGGCGTCGAGGCGCTGACGACCGGCTCACTCACAGGGGCGAGCGCCACGCCGTCTCTCGTTTCGACCGACCTCGAGGTCTTCCGCCGCGAGGCCGACCTGTCGGCCGAAGTTTTTGGCCCGGCTGGTCTTGTCGTGCGATACCCGTCCGTGGACGTCCTTCTCGAGGCGCTCGCCGAGATCGAGGGGCAACTGACCGCCACCGTTCATGGCGCCGAGAGCGACCACGACACCGCGCGGTTGTTGCTCGACGTCCTCGAGGATCGAGCCGGCCGCCTTCTCTGGGGCGGCTGGCCGACCGGTGTCGAGGTCGCTTCGGCGATGGTCCACGGCGGCCCGTGGCCGGCGACCTCCGCACCGGCGACCACCTCCGTCGGCACCCTCGCGATCGCCCGCTTCCTCCGTCCGGTCAGCTACCAGAACGTTCCCGAGGAGCTCCTGCCGGTCGAGTTACGCTGACGCGTGCCCAGAGTCTCCGCGGTCCCAGCGCCCGCCCTCGTCCTCTGTGGCATCTTCTCGGTTCAGTTCGGCGCGACGCTCGCGGCGCTCCTCGTCCCTCGCATCGGGGCAGGTGGCTCGGTCCTGCTGCGACTCCTCCTGGCCGCCGTGATCATGGTCGTCGTCGCCCGCCCTTCTCTGCGCGGGCATTCCCGCGGTGCGCGCACGACAGTCCTCACGTTCGGACTCATCCTCGGCGCAATGAACTTCTTCTTCTACAGTTCGCTCGCGTACCTGCCCATCGGTGTCGCCGTGACGGTGGAGTTCATCGGTCCGCTCGCCCTGGCGGCCGTCCTCTCGCGGCGCTCCGGGGATGCCGTCGCCGTGCTCTGCGCCGGGGCAGGTGTCGTCCTCGTGTCACGCGCTCTCGAAGTCCCGCTCGCCGACCTCGAATGGCGCGGGCTGGGACTGGGGCTGCTCACCGGAGTCTGCTGGGCGGCATACATCGTCTTCTCACGCCGAACCGGAGCCGACTTCCCCCAGCTCCAGGGGCTCGCCATCGCACTGTGCATCGCCAGCGTCGTCGTCCTGCCCGTCGGCGTGGGTTCGGTGCCCGAATGGGACCGTGTGGTGCTCATCCAGGGACTCGGGATCGCGGTGCTCTCGTCCGTGATTCCCTACTCCCTCGAGCTCGTCGCGCTGCGCAGGCTGTCATCGAAGGTCTTCGGGATCCTGCTCTCACTCGAACCCGCCGTGGCAGCCCTCGCCGGCTTCCTCGTCCTGCGCCAGAGCCTCAGCGTCCAGCAACTGCTCGGGATGGCTCTCGTCGTGCTCGCCTCCGCGATCGTCCTCGGGACGGGAGCGCGCAAGGACCCCGCCGAATCGACGGGGTCCTAGACGTTTTCGAGCGGCGTATGCCGTGTGTGCGGCTCAGGCGTTGATCTCCGCCTTGGCGTCGCGCTTGGTCTTCCAGAGGCTGGCCACCGTCGTGACACCGAGGATGACGACGATCGCGCCAAGCGAGACCGCGATCGGGATCTCCGGGACCTTGATGTGCTCGCCACCGTTGATGAACGGCAGCTCGTTCTCGTGGAGCGCGTGCAGGATCAGCTTGACGCCGATGAAGGCCAGCAGCACCGAGAGACCCAGGCTGAGGTAGACGAGCTTCTGCAACAGGCCACCCAGCAGGAAGTACAGCTGGCGCAGACCCATCAGGGCGAAGAGGTTGGCCGTGAGGACGAGGTACGGCTCCTTGGTGAGGCCGTAGATCGCCGGAATCGAGTCGAGTGCGAAGAGCAGGTCGGTCGTACCAAGGGCCAGGACGACGATGAAGAGGGGCGTGACGACGCGCTTCGCGTTCTCCTTGGAGAACAGCTTGCTGCTCCACTCCTTGGTCGACGGGAGCGTGTTCTCGACCCACTTCATGAAGCGGTTCTCTTCGTACTCCTCGTCGTCGCTCTCACCCTCCGTCGCGAGCTTGATCGCGGTGTAGATGAGGAAGGCGCCGAAGATGTAGAAGACCCACGAGAAGTTGTTGATCGCGGCCGCGCCCAGCCAGATGAAGATTCCGCGCAGGACGATCGCGATGATGATGCCCCACATGAGGGCGGTCTGCTGGAACTTCTCGGGGACGGCGAACTTCGCCATGATCAGCAGGAAGATGAAGAGATTGTCGACCGACAAGGAGTACTCGGTGAGCCACCCCGCATAGAACTCACCGGCCAGCTGGCTGCCGTGGCTCACCCAGACCCAGACACCGAACAGGACAGCGGCGCCCACATAGAACGAGAGGGCCATGACGAGCTCTTTGGTGGCCGGGCGGTGCGGATTCCTGGCAATCATGATCACGTCGAAGAGCAGGACCGCGACGGCGATCCCGATCGTGAGGAGCCACTGCCACGTGGCGACGTTCATGGACGGTGTCGCCGCAGTGAGGGTTGTGAGGGAATGCAACGCGGACAACCTTTCGAGGGTTGGGGACATGGCCCGGAGGTCTCTCCCGCCCGTGAAGGCTGGACCGGCTCCCCGGGCTCGCGCTGAGGCGAGCCGTGATGACGAGGAAACCGCGCTGGGGATACTCCCCTCCGCTGGTCAGAATTCTCTCATGGCTTCGCACATGAGATGAATCCTGACCACCGGAGTGGGCCCGCCCTCCGCACCACGCGGCACTCATGGCTTCGCACATGAGATGAATCCTGACCACCGGAGTGGGCCCGCCCTCCGCACCACGCGGCACTCATGGCTTCGCACATGAGATGAATCCTGACCACCGGAGTGGGCCCGCCCTCCGCTGGTCATCCTCAGAAGGGTGGGTCCTCGCTGATCGGTTCACGAGCGGGTCCCTGAGAGGTGGCTGCGAGGTCCAGCGTGAGGACATCAGCGGGGTGCCACCACGTCACAGCGGCCTGGCCCGGTCGGGCCGTGGGAGCCATGCACCCGAGGGTGGAGCCGCGGTGAGTGGTTTCGAGGGCGCGCCAGAGGTGGTCCTCGAACACGGTCGGGATGGCGCCGAGGTCGCGCAGTTGGGTACGGACGATGTCGTCGAACGCGCGCGCGACAGAGCCTTCGTTGCTTTCCGACGTGGCTGACCCGACGGGGACGGTGACGCGGTCGAGGTGGTTGATCGGATAGGTCGTGGTGACCCTGCCCGTGGGGTCGGTCCAGTGCACGATCCCGTCGGGGTCGAGTCGGACCTTCCAGCCCCGACGTTGCTTGACCCCGTGATGGCGCCGGCACAGACACATGAGGTTGATCGGGATGGTTTCGCCGATCGGCCAGGCGATGACGTGGTCCTGGTCGGTCTTGCTCGCGGGAACCAGACAGTTCGGGAACCGGCACCGCCCATCGCGCAACCGCACCAGGCGAGCCATGTCGGTGGGGACGACGTACTTGTCGCTGCGCCGGGCGGCGTCCTTGCGTACCAACCGCGCCAACGAGGCGGGCACGACCCCCCTGATGATCGCGCCCGTGTCAGGGTGGCAGGTCAACGACGTTGACGGCACCACCGTCACACCACGCGCTGCGGCGAGCCGGACCACGTCGAGCAACGTCGGTTGCGTCGAACCCAACCCACCGACCTCCGTCAACCGACTCGCAGCCTTGGTCTCGGCGGCTGGCGTGGCGTGCTTGGCCGCCGCGGTGGACATGTTCGCGCTGGCAGGCGGGGGCGCGGTGGCCGCGGTGGTGTCCTGCTCGCTGCCTGCCGGTTCAGTGGTGTCGTCCGGGACGGTGCCATGCAGGTGAACCGTGATGTCCGCCTGCTGCAACACCAACTGGGCGAGCGCGTCGGCGCGGGCCTGGTCGACTTTCAGGGACGAATCCGCGGCCTTCAACTGCTGGGCGAGTGCTTCACGGCCTGCCACATCGGCAACGACACCTCCACCGGCAGGTCGGCCGCCCAATGGTCGGTACCCAACGTCGCTGGAGAACGCCGCACCGACCGTCCCTCGCGCGCTTCGGCCGCTTCCTTCTCGACCAGGTCGGGGTGAGCCCGCGCGACCATTCGCCGCACCCGACCCCGCAGCGGGCCAGCGGTCTCGTGCCATCCACGATCACGCGCCACATAGTGCTCGAACAGGGCATCCACGATGTCCTCAGCGCCACCCGCGCCATCGCCCTGGTAGTGGCTCTGGGTTTGGTTCTGGTTCTGGTCGTGGTCGTGGTCATCGGGCGCGTCGCCAGCCGTGTCGCCAGCCGTGTCGCCAGCCGTGTCGGCGGCCGCGCGGTCGCTCTTGGGGTCGGAGGCAGCCTCCGGCGTGGTGTCGTGGTGGGTCGTGGCGTCATCGGTGTCCTTGGGGATGATCTCGACCTCGGTGGTCACCACCCTGGCCCGCCACGGATCCAGGTCACCCGACAACATCGCCCCCACCAGGCGCGGGGTCCTGCTCACTTGGTGCACCGCCAACTCGACCAACGTCGAAGCTGCCTGCGCACTGATCCCCAACACCGGCGCGCTCAGCCCGGGCGCATCCAACGACAGGTGACCCAACCCGCGGTGCTGCTCGGCCCAGGCACCGTGCACATCGACGTTTGTCCTCCACCGCGGCCAGGTGCGCGACGGCAACGGTCTGCACGCCCGCCATGGTGTTGCTCGTGCGGTGCACCGCCTCGACGACGGACACCAGCTGCTCGCGTGACAGTTCGGTCAGGTTGGCCTCGCGCAGCGCCTCGACCATCGAGGCCGTGGCGGCCTTCAAGGTGGCGAATGCAGTGTCGAGTTCCATGCCTCGATTCTACCCGAACAGGGTTTCGATGGTAACCTATCCACAGGTGAATTCGGTTCTGCTGTAAGCGAATTCGCCATCTTTGACCAAAAGGACGCACGAGTCCGAAAGCCCTTGAACAGTCCACCACGAGGCACCGACAGCCCACCACGCGCCGGCAAGGATCGAACGTCAACAACCACGCCGAGGCGAGCGGGCGGCATAGGGTGCGTGGGTGCTCACTCGGAGGTTGGTCATTGCCGCGGCTGCCGCCCTTCCCCTCGCGGCGTGTGACCTGCCAGGACCCGATTCGACCACCGATGGAGATGCCCCGATGCGGATCACCTATGGCAGCGACCCGAGTCAGTTCGGGGAGCTGACCATGCCCACTGGCACGAGCAAAGGTGTCGTCGTGGTCATCCATGGCGGGTTCTGGAAGTCGGCCTACGACCTCGACCTCGGTCGTCCCCTCGCCACATCGCTGGCCGAGCACGGCTGGACGGCGTGGAACATCGAGTACCGCCGGGTGGGCGACGGTGGCGGCACTCCCTCCACGTTTGACGACGTCCACGCGGCCATCGACAAGCTCGCCGACATCACGGACGTCGACACGAGCACGACGCTCACCCTGGGACATTCGGCCGGCGGACACCTCGCCGTGTGGGCTGCGGGACGTCAGCTCCAGACGCCGTGGCGGGACGCCAAAATTCCTGTGACCGGGGCGCTCTCCCAAGCTGGAGTCCTCGGCCTGAGGGCAGCGCACGACGAGAACCTCGGCGGCGGGGCGGTCGAGGCACTACTCGGACATGCACCCACCGACGCGGACATCGCCTACGACCCGCAGCAGCAGCTCCCGCTCGACGTGCCGGTCCGCTGCATCCACGGCCGCGCGGACGACATCGTCCCACCGAGCCAGTCCCTCGCCTACGTCACCGCTGCAACGACCGCCGGTGCGGACGCCTCGGTGGTCGAGGTCGAAGGCGACCATTTCGTCGTCATCGACCCGGACTCAGAGGCGTGGGTGCGCCAACTCGAGCTACTCAACCAGCTCGCAGCACGCTGACTGCGGAGCACAATTAGTTCATCGGACAAACAGAACTGATCTTCAGGCGGTGAAGAGGTCTCCCTGCCCCTTGACAGAAGCGTCAAGAATTAGGACAGTGACCGAACCAATAACCCACCGTCGGACAAGGAAGTTCGCATGGTCCTCTTGCTCAGAACCTCAGCTGTCGCGCTCACGGCAGCCCTGGCCGCCACCGCCATCAGCGCCGCCGCAGGCCCCACCGCCGCCGCCGCCGACCCCGTCTTCACCGTGAACGTCGGCGCCAAGGGAGGCTGGACGACACCCGACGACACCCCCGCCGGAATGTACCTCGACAAGGACGGCACCTTCTGGTTCCAGCAGGCGCACGCCCTCTACGGCCCGAACGATGGGCGGACCTGGTCCTTCTTCTCCGGCACCAACATCGACACCGCCACCAAGTCGAGCATCAGCACCTCCGTCAACCCCGCCAACACCAATGACAGCAACGGCGACACCACGTGGCGGTGCAACAACAGCCCCACAGGCCTCGAGTCCACCTATGCGCCCAGCGGGTCCGGCTACTCGCAGCGCAACTACTGCGACCTCGCTGGCGTGTGGGTCGATCCCGACACCGGCAACTGGCACGGCCTCGTGCACAACGAGTTCACGCCGCAACCGTTCAGTGATGGGCTGCACTACGACTCCATCGACAACGCCGTGTCCACCGACCAGGGCAAGACCTGGACCATCAAGGAACACGTCATCACGTCGCCCTACAGCACCAAGCGTGGCGACACGACGGCATTCCCACAGCAGACCTATGACTACGGCGACGGGGACCCTCGACTGTTCGTCGACACCGCGTCGGGCTATTTCTACGTCTACTACGGCTCACGCATCGTCGACAAGGGCGGCAGCTGGAAAGCCTTCTACTCCCACGTCGCACGGGCGCCGATCTCCGGCAAGCTGGCCAAGGGTTCTTGGCAGAAGTGGTATGGCGGCGCTTGGTCGCAGGCCGGGGTGGGCGGAAGGGAGAGCAACCTCGTGCCGGTGACGACCACCAACACAACCGGCTACACGCCGACCGCCAAGGAGTACAACCCGGCCAACCCGGGCACGACCGCTCAGCAGGTGGCTGCGGGCACGACACCGGCGACCTCACCCCTGTTCGTCATGGACATCACCTGGAATGCTCACCTCGGCCTGTACATCGGTGAACCCCAGAACGTCGACCAGAGCGGCAACGCCCCTCAGGAGTTCTACGCCACCGACAACCTCACCACCCAGAAGTGGAAACTCATCGGCACCACGGGCGCGGCCTACCGGACCGCGTCCTGGTACCGGTGGTTCGTCGACTCGGTCAACAAGACGAGCTCAGGCATCGTCGGCAAGGACTTCCGCATCTACTGCTCCTTCGGCTGCTCCGGCGGGACGTCGAGCGAGTACGTCAACCTCTCCATCGACACGACCGCTCCTGCCTCCCCCGTCGACACGACGAAGGCATACCGCATCGCGGCGGGCGGACGACTGCTGGCGCAGGAGACCGCAACCAGCGCGACCACCTCGGTCGCGACTGACAACGGTCGAGCCACCTGGGCATTCGCGGCCAACGGCGACGGGTCCTACCGCATCTCGAACACCACGAGCGGTGGCCTCCTCGGCGTGGCGTCGACCTCGTCGACCTCCAGGGCCTGGGGGACCAGGCCCACGGTCACCGCTGCCCCCGCAGGTGGCCCGGCAGTCGGCCAGCAGTGGTGGGTCATCCCTGGCGCGTCCTCCAGTGACGGCACCGTGAGCGGCAGCTACCGCATCGTCAACCGCTACAGCGGGCTGGTCATCGGTCTGTCCTCGTTGACCGCACGACTCGCCGAAACAACTCCTGCCCGCTTCTGGAACGACACCAGCGGCAGCTCCGTCGGCTCCGGGCGCACGGGCGCGGAGCAGACGTTGTCCCTCACTGCGGTCGGGACGTCGGGCCCACCGAGCCTGGCCGGTACCCGCACGCTGGTCAGCGGTGGCAAGGCACTGGACAACCCGGACCACAGCACGACACCCGGTAGGCAGCTGATCACCTGGACGGCGACGTCCGGTGCGAACCAGAAGTGGCAGTTCGTGGCCAACGCCGACGGTTCCTACACCGTCACCAACGTTGAGTCCGGACTCTGCATGGATGTGGACGGAGGATCGCTGTCCGCCGGAGCCCGGATCATCCAGTGGACCTGCACGGGCAGTGCCAACCAGAAGTGGAACGCGCAACTGCAGGCCGACGGCACCCACACGGTCAAGTCAGCCTCGAGCGGGCTCCTCGTCACCACGACGTCAAGTTCCGACGGGGCGCTCGTGACCCAACAGGCCGACTCCGGATCAGCGCTCCAGCGGTGGACGATCTCCTGACCTGACCTGGCTCCAGACTCCCGGGATGCGGCACCCCTTCGTGTTCCCGGGTTCGCCAGCGACCGAGCCGGCTCGCGCCCCACCAGCGCGCGGGTCGGCTCGGTCGTTCATCGACATGGACTCGAGCGCCCGGACGCGTCACCCGGAGTTGCTGGGCGAGCGGGCCGGCCGCTGACTGCGGGGCAGCTTGGCGACGACAAGGTCGTAGGACGTGTCGATCGCCTCGCGCAGGGCCTCGTCCGGGATCGCACCACCGATCGCCAGGGTGTTCCAGCCGTGCCGCCCGATGTAGGGCGACACACTCGCGTCGTCGGGGAACTCGGCAATCCACTCGTCGGCCTCTGCCCGCGAACCGAGCTTGGCGCCGACACGAGCACCGTCCGGCCCCCCGCTGCCGAGGAAGGCGAAGATCTTGTCGCCGACCTTCGCGACGTTGTCGCCCTCCCACGGCTGGTCAGCCCAGGCGCCGGGCTTCGCCAGTGCGTAGGCGCTCACTTCTTCAGGGGTCACGCGCTCTCCCCGGTCAGGCCCGATCCGGCGTCACTCGACGCGCGCGTCACTTCGTGGCCTCGCTCATCTGGCGCAGCTCCTTCTTGAGGTCGCCGACCTCGTCACGCAGTCGGGCAGCCAGCTCGAAGTGGAGGTCAGCTGCTGCCTTGTGCATCTGGGTTGTGAGCTCCTGGATGAGGTTGGCCAGGTCGCCGGCAGCGATGTTCTCGAGCCGTCCCGCACCGACCGTCATGGCGTCAGCAGCCAGCGCACCACGACCACCGCGTCCGCCGTCGCTCTTGCCACGCGACCGGGCACGACCAGACCCCAGCAACTCTTCGGTGTCGGCGTCCTCCCGCTCGAGCATGTCGGTGATGTCCGCGATCCGCTTGCGGAGCGGCTGCGGGTCGACACCTCGCTCGAGGTTGTAGGCCACCTGCTTCTCGCGCCGTCGGCTCGTCTCGTCGACGGCCTGTTGCATCGAGGGAGTCACCTTGTCGGCATACATGTGGACCTGGCCGGACACGTTGCGGGCGGCGCGACCAATGGTCTGGATCAGCGAGCGCGCCGATCGCAGGAAGCCCTCCTTGTCGGCGTCGAGGATCGACACCAAGGAGACCTCGGGGAGGTCGAGACCTTCACGGAGCAGGTTGATGCCGACGAGGACGTCGTACTCGCCCAGCCGCAGCTCACGCAGGAGTTCGACGCGTCGCAACGTGTCGATGTCCGAGTGGAGATAGCGAACCCGCACCCCCTTGTCCAACAGGTAGTCGGTGAGGTCCTCTGCCATCTTCTTCGTCAGCGTCGTGACGAGCACGCGCTCGTTCTTGGCGGCTCGCAGGTTGATCTCGTGGAGCAGGTCGTCAATCTGGCCCTTGGTCGGCTTGAGCACGATCTCGGGGTCGATGAGGCCGGTCGGCCGGATGATCTGCTCGACGATGCCGTCGGCCTGCGCCGTCTCGTAGTTGCCGGGCGTCGCCGAAAGATAGACCGTCTGACCGATGCGCTCGAGGAACTCCTCCCACTTGAGCGGCCGGTTGTCCATGGCCGAGGGCAGCCGGAAGCCGTGGTCGACGAGGGTCCGCTTGCGCGACGCGTCACCTTCGTACATCGCACCGATCTGCGGCACGGTCACGTGCGACTCGTCCAGGACGAGGAGGAAGTCCTCCGGGAAGTAGTCGAGCAGACAGTTCGGCGCGGTCCCCGCGGTGCGACCGTCGAGGTGCATCGAGTAGTTCTCGATCCCCGAGCACGACCCGACCTGACGCATCATCTCGATGTCGTAGGTGGTGCGCATGCGCAGCCGCTGGGCCTCGAGCAGCTTGCCCTGGCTCTCGAACGTCCTGAGCTGCTCCTCGAGCTCGTGCTCGATCCCCGCGATCGCTCGCTCCATGCGCTCCGGACCCGCGATGTAGTGCGAGGCGGGAAAGACGTACATCTCCTGCTCGTCGCGCACGATCTCGCCGGTGAGCGGGTGCAGCGTGTAGATCTTGTCGACCTCGTCGCCGAAGAACTCGATGCGCACGGCGAGCTCTTCGTACATCGGGATGATCTCGACCGTGTCGCCGCGCACCCGGAACGTCCCGCGGGTGAAGGCCAGGTCGTTGCGCGTGTACTGCATCTGCACGAAGCGTCGCAGCAGGTCGTCGCGGTCGAGCTCGTCACCGACGCGCAGCTGCACCATCTTGTCGACGTACTCCTGCGGCGTCCCGAGGCCGTAGATGCACGACACCGACGCGACCACGATGACGTCACGCCGGGTGAGCAGCGAGTTGGTCGCCGAGTGCCGCAGGCGTTCGACCTCGTCGTTGATGGACGAGTCCTTCTCGATGTAGGTGTCGGTCTGCGGGACGTAGGCCTCGGGCTGGAAGTAGTCGTAGTAGCTCACGAAGTACTCGACGGCGTTGTTGGGCAACAGTTCCCGGAACTCGTTGGCGAGCTGGGCCGCGAGGGTCTTGTTGGGCGCCATGACCAGGGTCGGTCGCTGCACCTGCTCGACGAGCCATGCCGTCGTCGCGGACTTGCCCGTGCCGGTGGCGCCGAGCAGCACAACGTTCTGCTGCCCTGCGTTGATCCGTTCGGTCAGGTCCTTGATCGCCGCGGGCTGGTCGCCGGCAGGCTCGAAGTCGGACACGACCTGGAACGGTGCAACGGTGCGCTTCAAGTCTGTGGTGGGACGCATGCGTCCACGGTATGCCGTGCCACTGACAGCCAGCGGTCGTGTGACCGCAACTGTCGCGTATGCCGTGTGCCCACCTCCGTCACACGACGTCCCGTCGTGCGCGACGATGGACCCGTGACCACGACGCTGCCCTCCCCTCGCACCCCTGACCCGCGCACTGCCCCGACCCTTCGGTGGGGAGTCCTCGGACCCGGCTACATCGCCCGAGAGAGTGTCACGGCCCTGCGCGCCGAGACCGACCAGGTGATCCAGGCGGCCGCGTCGCGCGACCTGACCCGAGCGCAGGGTTTCGCGGACGAGTTCGGTGCGCACACGGCATACGGGTCCTATGAAGAGCTGGTCAACGACCCCGACGTGGACATCGTCTACATCGCGACGCCCCACTCGGAGCACCACACCCAGGCACTGCTCGCGATCAACGCAGGCAAGCACGTCCTCGTCGAGAAGGCGTTCGCGCGCAACGCCGCCGAGGCTCGCGACATCCTCGACACCGCAAATGCACAGGGGCTGCTCGCGATGGAGGCCATGTGGACCCGCTTCCTCCCGGGCATTGACGTCGTCCGGCAGTGCCTCGAGAACGGCCTGCTCGGTGAGGTCGAGAACGTCTTCGCCGACCACGGCCAGCCCCTCTACCCGGGTGGCCCGCAGCGGTTGTCCGACCCCGCCCTCGCCGGCGGCGCCCTCCTCGACCTCGGGATCTACCCGACGTCCTTCGCGAGCTTCGCTCTCGGCGGCATCGACACGGTCACGTCGACCGGACGCCTCACCGATGAGGGCGTCGACGCCGAGGAGACCATCCTCGTCACCGGCGCCAACGGCGGCCGCGGCCTGCTGCACGCGACGATGACCTCGCGCACGCCCACCACGGCCAGCATCAACGGCACCGCCGGCCGACTGGAGCTCGGCGATCCGGCCAACCCCGCCAGCAGCTGGTATGCCCCCTCACGCGTTCGGTTCGTGTCACGCGACGCCCGTACCGACATCTCCTGGGAGCCGGGGAGTCGCACCCATGGTCTGCACTTCGAGTTCTGCGAGGCGGCCCGCTGCGTCGACGCCGGACTCACCGAGAGCCCGCTCCTGCCCGCCGCCGAGACCCTGCGGATCATGGAGGTCCTCGACGAGGTCCGTGCCCAGGTGGGAGTCACCTACCCGGGCGAGTGACCCGTCACGCGCTCGTGGACGGAGTCGAACCACGGCTCCTTGGCGTCGGCATACTTGTCGGTCGTGAGCCGCTGGGCGAGCAGGCTCATCTTGAGCGCGGCGTACTCCTCACGCGCCTGCGTGTCGGTGCGCAGCCAGTCGCGGAAGTCCAGGGCCCAGCGGTAGCCCGATCCGTCGACCTCGCGCACGTGGACGTGAACGACTCGGCCGGGATCGGTGCTGCCGTGGAAGCGCTTGGGCCACTCGGTGCCGTCCTTGCCATTGTCCCTCGTGCTGTCGGGTACCCGCGGGAAACCGCTGTGCCCCAAAGCTTCCACGAAGTCCGGCGCGTCGGCATCGGCGAGTGAGCGCACCCCGATCTGCAGATCGATGACGTCCTTGGCGACGAGGCCGGGGACTGCCGTCGAGCCAATGTGATCGACGGTGACGGCCCGATCCCCCAGCGCCCGCTCGATGCGAGCGATGAGTCGCGCGGCCTCGGCTGGCCAGTCGTCGTTCGGCTCGCTGAGCGTGAGTGCGTCGGGACGACGAGCGCGTATGCCGTGAATCAGGTTCTCGTTGAACGGTTCCAGCCGCTCGGCCCAGAGTTTGCGGACCTGGGCTTCAAGGTGCTCGCGGGTGCCATTGTTGTCGAGCCAGATGTCGGCGGCGGCACACCGAGCCTCGTCATCGGCCTGGGCGTCGATGCGGGACTGGGCGTCCTCGGCAGTCATGCCACGGTCACGCACGAGTCGAGCCAGGCGCTCCTCCTCGGCCACGCCGACGACGATGACGAGGTGGTAGTCGGCACCCATGTGCTTCTCGACGATGAGTGGCATGTCGTGGACGACGACGGTCTCTGCGGGCACGGCGCTCATGAGCTCGGCAGTGCGCTTCCAGATCGCCGGGTGGGTGATGCCTTCGAGGTCAGCGAGTGCGCCGGAGTCGGTGAAGACGACGCGCCCCAGCGCCGGCCGGTCCAGCCCGCCGTCCGTGCCGAACACAGCGTCACCGAAACGTTCACGGATGGCCGTGAGGGCCGGCATACCCGGTTCGACGACCTCGCGGGCCACGGCGTCGGCGTCGATGACGACGGCACCCAGCTCCGCCAAGAGTTTCGCGACCGTCGACTTGCCCGACCCGATTCCGCCAGTGAGACCCACACGCAACATGGGCACAAGGTACCGGGCCGTCGCGTGTCAGTTCCCCATGCGGGAAGGGAAACCGCCAGTGGCGACCGGCCCCCAGTGCGTCGGTGTGATGCGCAGCAGCGACTTGTCCTGGGCGCGCATGGCCTCGCGGTACTCGTCCCAGTCGGGGTGTTCTCCCGAGATGCACCGGAAGTAGTCCACGAGTCCGTCGGCTGCCTCCGGCATGTCGATGACCTCGCAGTCACCATCGACCTGGACCCAGGCACCGTCGAAGTCGTCCGAGAGCACGAGCACGCTGACCCGTGACTCACGACGGGCGTTGTGGGTCTTGGCTCGCTCCGGGTAGGTCGAGATCACGATGCGGCCCTGCTCATCGACACCGCCCGTGACCGGTGACGCCTGCGGACTTCCGTCCCGCCGGACGGTCATGAGGACCATGTGGTGGCGCGGCCGGACGAAGTCCAGGAGCCCGTCGAGGTCGGTGGTCGTGTTCGTCGCGATGGTGCGTGCCATGAGTCCACTGTGGCACGCGCAGTCAGCACCCAGCCTTGGTGTAGCGGCACAGCTGCGGCACGACGTGTTCGACGGCAGGTCGAGCCTCTGCGATGAGACGAGCATTGATGGTCTTTTCGAGTATGCCGTGGCTACCGACCTGGGAAACCGCCACACCCGATCCAGTCCGCACGGCCAGAAACACCGACTCCCCCATGTACATGACCTGACCGTCCCGATACACCTGGGCGGCTTGGCCCACGGCCATCCCCTCCCCCCAGTCTCCGTTCAGCGACTGGACGACGCCACGTTGGGATCCGCGGCTGTCGACTTCGCAGCCGCGCGCGATGTCGCGCACATCGCCCATGTATGCAACTGCATCGCCCGCAGACGGGAAGACCAAGAGCGCCTCTGAAGCACCGTCACCCTCAGCAAGCGACCGAATGGTTCGGGTCTCGACGACTCCGTGAACCTCTGCAAGGTCCGGCTCTGGGTTGCCGTCCACCCTGCACGGCTGCGGCAAGGCCTCGGCCTTGACCCAGCCAGCGTCGCCCTCATGCAGAAGCGTCACCGGCTTGAGCGTGACGGACCTCGATGGGCTGGATGACGGCGAAGAGGTGGAGGGCGGGCGGGTGCTCGTGCCCCCGGTGATCCTCGGCGAAGGAGTGGTCGTCGCGACAGGTGACTTCGTGCTCGTCGCGGTCGGGGTGATCTCGGACTGCGTCGTGGTGGGAGTCGGTGTCGCAGGCAGGGCCGTCTCGGGGCCGAGTTGGTCGCTGATCACGAACGCTCCACCGCCGATGGCCACCACCGCAGCAGCGGCCGCGATCCCGGTCATCCGCCGCTGGCGACGACGACGGAAGCGCCCCTGGTGGATGAGGTGTTCGCCAAACCCGGACTGTGCCGGTGACGGCTCGACGCTCCTGAGCCGGGCGCGGAGCTCGTCCTCGCTGATCGGGCTCATGACAACCTTCCTTCTCCCACGCGCTGCGTTCCGAGGCGGGCGAGCGCTCGGGAGCACGTGGACTTCACTGTTCCGACGGAGATGTCGAGCTCTTCGGCGACCTGGCGTTCGCTGAGGTCGAGGAAGTAGCGCAGGACGACGATTGTGCGTTCACGATCGGACAGCCCTGCGAGCTCGTGGACGATCGAGTCCCGGTGGTCGACGGTCGCGTATCCGCGCGATGCCGCCGCGCTCACATGGTCGTCGCCGATGTCCCCGACCACGGGTTCGAGGTGACGACGCCGCCACCGGTCGGTGTTGAGGTTGACCAGAATCCTGCGCGTGTAGGAGTACGCGCCCTGGGGCCGCACCTTCCCCCAGTTCAGGTACGTCCGGATGAACGCCTCTTGGAGCAGGTCCTCAGCGGTGGCCCGGTTGCCCGTGAGCAGCACCGCCACACGCGACAACCTCGGTTGCGCACCCTCGACGAAGGCGGTGAAATCCGCGTCCGCCCTCTCCGATGTCTTCACATCGCCCCCCATCATGTGGTCCCCGCTGTCCCCTGTCACCCATCCCTACGAGTCAGCGCCTTCCTCGGTTGAGTGTCGCTGAAGAATCGTCGAAACACGTCCGGACAGGCCGAAGGCCCGGCTCCCCTAAGGGGAACCGGGCCTTCGGTGGTGCGTCACGGCATACGCAGGGTATGCCGTTCGGCTCAGTTTCCGGTGAGCTTCTCGCGCAGTGCGGCGAGGGCCTCGTCGGAGGCGAGGGTGCCCTCGTTGGCCGGCGGTGCGGCCGGACGCGAGTCCGCGTTGTCGTCGTCCGAGTCGGACGACGAGGCGGAGGACGAGTCGCTGCTGTAGGACGTGGCGCTGTCGCCACCGGCAGCGGCTTCGGCGTCGGCCTTGGCGGCTTCCTCGACCTGGGTGCGGTGCGACTCCCAGCGAGCGTGCGCCTCGGCGTACTGCTTCTCCCAGACCTCACGCTGCTTCTCGTAGCCCTCGAGCCACTCGTTGGTCTCGGAGTCGAAGCCCTCGGGGTACTTGTAGGCACCCGCCTCGTCGTACTCGGCTGCCATGCCGTAGAGGGTGGGGTCGAACTCGGTGAGTCCGGCGCCGTCCTCGTTGGCCTGCTTGAGCGACAGCGAGATGCGACGACGCTCGAGGTCGATGTCGATGACCTTGACGAAGATGTCGGCACCGACGGTGACGACCTGCTCCGGCAGCTCCACGTGGCGCTCGGCCAGCTCGGAGATGTGCACGAGGCCCTCGATGCCGTCCTCGACACGCACGAACGAGCCGAACGGGACGAGCTTGGTGACCTTACCGGGCACGACCTGACCGATGGCGTGCGTGCGAGCGAAGTGCTGCCACGGGTCCTCCTGCGTCGCCTTCAGCGACAGGGAGACACGCTCACGGTCCATGTCGACATCGAGCACCTCGACGGTGACCTCGTCGCCAACCTCGACGACCTCGGACGGGTGGTCGATGTGCTTCCAGGACAGCTCCGAGACGTGGACGAGACCGTCGACGCCGCCGAGGTCCACGAACGCACCGAAGTTGACGATGGAGGACACGACGCCCGTGCGGACCTGGCCCTTCTGGAGCTCCTTGAGGAAGGTCGTGCGGACCTCGCTCTGGGTCTGCTCGAGCCACGCACGACGCGACAGGACCACGTTGTTGCGGTTCTTGTCGAGCTCGATGATCTTGGCCTCGATCTCCTTGCCGACGTACGGCTGGAGGTCGCGGACACGACGCATCTCGACGAGGGAGGCGGGGAGGAAGCCGCGCAGGCCGATGTCGAGGATGAGTCCACCCTTGACGACCTCGATGACGGTGCCAGTGACGACGCCGTCCTCTTCCTTGACCTTCTCGATGGTGCCCCAGGCACGCTCGTACTGAGCGCGCTTCTTGGACAGGATGAGGCGGCCTTCCTTGTCCTCCTTCTGGAGAACGAGGGCTTCGACCTCGTCGCCGACCTTGACGACCTCGTTGGGGTCAATGTCGTGCTTGATCGACAGCTCACGCGAGGGGATGACACCCTCGGTCTTGTAGCCGATGTCGAGCAGAACCTCGTCGCGGTCAACCTTGACGATGATGCCTTCGACGATGTCGCCGTCGTTGAAGTGCTTGATCGTCGCGTCGATGGCGGCGAGAAGGTCTTCCTCAGAGCCGATGTCGTTGATGGCGATCTGAGGGGCGGTCGTTTCGACCGTGCTGGCAGTCATGTAGTAGGAACTCCGATGTGGACAGATGGATGTGGGTTGGTACTGGTGCCGTTCGACGCGCTTTCAAGCCCTTGCGGGCAGGCAAGAACACACACGAATGCTCGCTCACCTTACCGAGGTTGTCCGTGAGCGGTCAAAGCGGGGTATGCCGGTGAGCGACGACGTTGGTCGGCGCACCGCTGACACGGGCGAGACCCATTCCGCGAACCGGGCCTGGTGGGACGGCGAAGCTGCGGAGTACTACGCCGAACACGGTGCATTTCTGGGTGACGACGAGTTCGTCTGGGGGCCCGAGGGGTGGACCGAGGAGATGCTGGATCTGCTCCGGGCCTCGTCAGGTCAGCGAATCCTCGAGATCGGTGCCGGCGCAGGTCAGTGCGCCCGGTGGTTGATGCGCCACCACGAGGTCGAGGTGGTCGCCAGCGACCTGTCCGCCGGAATGCTCCGCGTGGGCCTCGAGGTGAGCGAACGGACCGGAGTCGCTCCCCCGCTTCTGCAGTGCGACGGACTGGCGCTGCCCTTTGGCGACGCATCGTTCGACACCGTCTTCACGGCATACGGTGTCGTGCCGTTCGTCGCCGACAGTTCGGCCGTCATGGCCGAAGTGGCGCGTGTGCTGCGTCCCGGCGGCCGGTTCGTCTTCTCCACGACCCACCCGATCCGATGGGCCTTCGCGGACGACCCGACCGAGGCGGGGCTCACGGCGCGGCTGAGCTACTTCGACCGGACGCCGTACGTGGAGTCCGACGACTCCGGGCGCGCCACGTATGTCGAGCACCACCGGACGATGGGCGACCGCATCCGCGAGATCGTCGCGGGCGGGCTGGTCCTCGAGGACGTCGTCGAGCCCGAATGGCCGCAGGACAACACGTCATCCTGGGGTGGGTGGTCCCCCACCCGCGGGGCGGTCATCCCTGGAACGGCAATCTTCGTCTGCCGCCGACCCTGACTCCGTTCCCACCAACGACGGGCGATGTGGGCCTGCCACTCGGCGTAAGTCGGCAGTAGGCCGGAAGCACGTGCCTCGCTGAGACTGACCGCGCCGGCTTCCTTGGGCGACAGGGTGATGCCGAGGTCTGCAGGAATCGGCAACTCGATCTCCTCCCAATGACGGCCCCAGGCAGCACCTCGAGAAGTTCGTCCTCGGCAGATCACCAACGTCCTCGACGGCGTTCGTCGCAAGCTCTACGGCGATGGCCTCAACGTGCGCGACTGGATGCACGTGGACGACCACAACAGCGCCGTCTGGACGATCATCGACTGCGGACGCATCGGCGAGACCTAACTCAGGGGCGCCGACGGTGAGGTGGACAACAAGACCGTGGTGTCTGCTGCCTCGACTGTCCTGCCAGAGGGTGGTCGGGCGGAAACCAGACCGCTGCCACACGACGAAGGACCCCATCGCTCGTGAGCAACGGGGTCCTTCGTCGCGTGATCCTCAGCTCAACGCTGCTTGAGGTCCGAGCGGCTCGTCGTCTCGCCGTCATCACCGAAGACGTCCAAGTTGCTGCTCTCGGCGTAGCCGCCGTCGCCATCAGAGCGATCGCCCTGGACCAAAGGCGCGCCCCCGCCCTCAGCGCGGCGTGCACTGTTCCACAGGAAGAAGCCCGCAGCGGCCGAAAGCAGACCCAGTAGGCCGGCGATCAGGGGGAGCTTGCCGACGAGACCGAGTTTGGAATCGTTGGCCTTTGCGTCCTTGATGTTGGCCGCCACAGTCTCGTCCGTGAAGCCGAAGTCAAGGTCGAGGACAGTGGTGCCGTTGTCAAGCTTGCGGACCTGTTGCTCGGTTTGCTTCTGGATTGCTCCCGTACGCGGGTCGATGTACATCGTCTTGGTCGAGGAGTAGGTGCCCTGGATGTTGTTCGCGATCTCGGCGGGCTCGTCACTTACTTCGGTGACGAACTTGAAGGTGTTCCAGCCGTTGACCTTCTCTTCACCCTCGAAGTTGGCGTCGATCGCGCGACCGAGGAGTCCGTCCCAGAACGGGTACGTCTTCTTCTCGACACCGAACGGGAACTTGTTGACCAGTCCGTCGTGCGGGGTGGCGTCGCCGATGTACTTCTCGTCGTTGACGGCCATACCGGTCTTGCGGTTGGTGGCGAACCGGTCGGTCGTCGCCGTCACGAGACGCTTCTCCGGGTCGGAATCGTCCACGCAATCGGGTGAGTCGCCGTTCGGGTCCTTGATGAGGCAGGTGAACGTGTCGAAGACGACGACGTCACCGTCCGACTTTGCGCCGTCGGCCACAGTGTGACTCAGAGCCTTCACGGGGGCGCCATCGCCCGTGGGGAGAACGGCGGCCTGCCCGGAGAGGCGGGTGTTTGAGTCCGTGTCGAGAGGGGTCTTCTTCACCTGTCCGGGGATGTAGAACAAAGCCAGCAACGCCGTCATGACGAGGAAGCCGGCGAGGCCCATCAAGACCAGACCGATGATTCTGCGCATCTGCGGGACACCTTTGTCTCAAGTGGAGCACGGAACGAACGGACGCGACCCTACCAGTGAGTATGCGGGTCCTCACGGATTTCGGGAGCGTGACACGGCTCTCCCTTACAGTGCGCACATGGCCGTGCGATCGACCCACACCTCCCCACCGGGTGCCGTGACTCTGATTCCGGCACTGGATGGGCTCCGCGCGGTCGCGGCCGTCATGGTCGTCCTCACCCACGCGGCATACCTCACCGGGTTCGGTGTGACCGGCGGCCTCATGGGTCGACTGTGGTCACGAGGAGACTTTGGTGTCGGGATCTTCTTTGCCCTCTCAGGCTTTCTGCTGCATCGCGCTCTCGTGGCCCACCGCGTCGACGGCCGCGCGATCGCCGGCTACGCCCTCCGCCGCGCCGCGCGCGTCCTCCCTGCCTACTGGGTGGCACTCGCCGCCGTTGTGGTGTTCGCGAATCCCCCGGTGCGTGACTGGGCCCTTCACGCGGGAGGGCTGCAGATCTACGTGTCTGATGCGTGGATCTCGTCCTTCGGACAGTCGTGGAGCCTGGCGACCGAAATCTCCTTCTACGCCGCGCTCCCTCTGGTGGTCATCGCCCTGAGGCCACTGCGTCGACGTGGCCCAGCGCTACCACTCCTCGTCCTCACGGTCTCGGCAGTCGCCCTGACCCTCCTGTCAGGAATCGGGTCCGGCGAGGTGTTCGGCCAAGACATCCTCGTCCACCTCTGGCTCCACGCCCGCGCCCCTCAATTCCTCGTCGGCATGATCTGCGCCGAGGCACTGACCGTGCCGGGCCACCCCCTTGCGCGTCTCCCGCGCCGATGGGGATCTGACGTCGTTCTGTGCCTCGCGATAGCCGGAGGCGCGTTCCTTTTCGCCACCACCCCAGTCGCCGGAGCACTCACGCTGGACCCGGCGACCTCGAGTCAGATCATCGTGCGCACGGCGCTGTGCAGCGTCGTCGCTCTCGCCCTGTTGTTGCCGCTGACCCAGGGTCGCGCGAACGCCTACAGCGCGGCGCTGTCCCGACCGCCCATGCGCTGGTTGGGCGTCGTGAGCTACGGCGTCTTCCTGTGGCACCTGCCCGTATTCACCGCGCTGTATGCCGTCACCGGCCTCCCCGCCTTTTCAGGTGGGCTGGCTCCCTTGCTTGCTGTCGGCATCCCCATCACACTTCTGTTGTCGGACCTGAGTCACCGCTGGATCGAAGTGCCGTCCTCACGCCTCGCCGGGCGGATTCTTGCGCGTCAGCGCAAGAACGAACGCCGCCAGGACCAGCAGCCGAACCGTTCCCTCCACGGCTGAGCTGCCCACGACCCCGGGGGCGAACCAAGCCTGGACGAGAGCTGCACTGAGACCGAGACCGACAACGACGCACAGGCAGGCCCGAGGTGGAAGCCTCGCAGAGCTTGCAACACCGGTTGCCACCGCGACCACGACGACTCCAACGGGGCCCGCGAGCAGGCAACCCACGAGCACCGCGAGCAGCATCGGAAGCCACGATCGCGTGATCGTTCCATCGTGAATCAGCCGGCTCCGGCGTCGCCCGCGGTCCGGCCAGAGTGCGAGCACGACGACCCCGAGAGCCAAGAGACCCCCGACGAGCAGGCCCCACCGGTAGGGACGATCAGGAGCGAACTCGATCATCACGTGCCCCGACAAACCAGCCGGGATGACGAATCCTTGCCTTCGCCCGTCCACCACCTGTCGCTGCAACAGTGTGTGGCCGATGTGGGCATGCCAGCCGTCATTCGCGTTCTCGGCCATCACCAGCACTCGCTTCTGGGCGCCTGGCTGGACGTCAGCGCGGAGCAAGGTGGGCGTCACTCGCTCGTGCAGGACGACCCCAGGCGCGGTTGCCGGCTTCTCCTTGAACGGCGCGATGACAGCCGTCCCGGGTGCGAGCCCTCGCCACGGCGCGAGATCGATGCGGTGCGTGGGGACATTCGAGAGCGTCACCGGTTCGCAGGCCTCCCACGTGAACTCCTCGAGCCCAAAAAGGGCAGCGCGAGTGCCCTTCGCCGATGTCGCCACCACGCGTCCATCCACCGTGACTCGAGGGCCACTCCCACACGCGCCACTGAACTGATCAGCAGGAGGATCGAAGGGGTGACCGATGAGCTCGACTTCTTCGAGTTCGAGAGAGCCCATGCCAGGGCGGCCCTGCCCGGGCACGCTCACGAACGTCAGGGTGATGCGCCGACCGGTAGTGGGTGGGATCGTGAGCACACCATGCTCTGGGAGGCGACGAGTGACCTCGTGTCCGTCCACGTCGATGACAACAGCCGGAGCAGCCTTCGCTGCCCAGTCCCTTCGCGCCTGAACCCGAATGCCTTCGAATGTCGTCGGCTTGTCCAGAGAGAGTGTCACGGAAGGCGACTCGTCGCTCGGGGACGGACTCCAGGCAGTGCGTTTGTCCGAATCCACGATCCCCATCGGCAGCCCGGCTGCTGCATATCCGCGTTGGCTGCTCGCTGCCACCGTGACACCCGGGACACGTGTCAACTCCGCAGGGGGTCGCAGCGGATTGAGTTCCATGGTCCCGCCCAGCTTGCGGATCCCGGGGGTCAATCCGACAACCTCACGCACCATGGGGCCGGTGGACTCGGGGTCAACCAGTATTCCGGCGAAGCACGTGAACTGACGGAGAAGGATCGAACAACCGTCTCTGCCGGTCAGACCGGCGCCGAGCACCGCGGTGTCAGCGGTCGAGTTCTCCACTTGCGGCGTCCGAACCAGCTCCGTCGGTTCAACCCCAGGCAAAGCAACCTCGGAGAGCCCGGTCACCACAGCGCTTGGCTCGCCAGCCGTGGTGTCGCGGATTCGCACGCTGATCTCGCTCGTCGAACCAAGCGGCAGGGGAATCGTCGTCGGTCCCGACTCGGTGAGGCGGCTCTCGACGGAACCACGGTCAGTGGTCACTGTCACGTCCGTCGCGACACCGAGGCCCTGGCCAAATCGAACCCTGTCCGCGTACGGCCGAACGGTGATCTGGCGCAGGTCGGTAGGCTCCTTCAACCCGATCGTGAGCTCCGGGGCCGGGTCCCCGATGGTTGCCCACGACGTCGTCGGGTTGCCGTCCAGGGCGGCATAGGGACGATGCGCTGGTTGCAGCCCTGCAATCGAGTAGTCGTCGGCGATCGAGGAAGACGCGCTCACCGTGCGAATGCCCTCGTAGTCGATCACGGATCGGCGGTTCGCTTCGGGCCACGGGAGATAGTCCGGGGCGCCTCGTGCGGCCTGTTCTTGGAGGCCGCTGCTGACGTCCTGGCCACGCTCCGCGCCGAACCACCTGGTCCGCGCACGGAAACCGTCCGTGACCACCTCTCTCGTGGGAACCAGGTACTCGGTGCGATCTCCATCGAAGATCACCGGACGTCCGTCCAGGCCGGCCTCATCGAGTCGGGCCAAATCCTCCGTGGCGCCCGTTGCCCCCACGACCTGGTCGCTTTCCCACAGTGCCAACTCCGGAGCAACCGGGCCACCGAGGCTGTAGACCTCGATGGGAAAGACCCGCTCACCCGTAGCATCTAGCCAGCTCTGGCCAAATCCCCTGGTGAAAGAGATGTCTGGCGTGTTGAGGAGTGCCGAGCGCGCGAGCGCAACCGGTGGTTGCCCGGCGTCCGAGGCGTTGAGGTCGTTGCGCAACACGAGATGGCGGGCACCAGCAGCCCTGAGCATCGAGGCTGCCCCTCCCAGGGACCGGCCGGTCTGCAGCCTCTGCTCAACCTCGTCGAGGAGGCGAATCGTTCCAGCTGGAGCCAGCGGAACGGCGTCTCGCACGGCATACGCGGCTGTGGTCAGCGCCCGCAACGGCTCATCCATTGTGCGTCCCCACACGTATTCACCGAAGCTGGAGGCCGGGACGATGAGAGCTCGTTCGTCCTCCTGCTGCTCCAGCCAATTTCCAAGGTCGCGCCATTGGGGTGCCATCTCGACGAAGGTTCCTCTGGGCGCGATCGCTCCCCCGAATCCGGGCGACGCAGCGCCAACGACGAGGAGGAGTGAGGCGGTGAGCAGCGCACCCCTCTGCCACTCGACGCGCGGCCTCCACACCGCAATCCGCGCAAGGAGATGGGCCAGACCGACTGCCAAGGGCAGCCGAACAAGCAGGTCTGCCTTGTGGACGTTCCGCAGCGGGGAGAGCGGCCCGTCCAACGCGTTCTGCACCAGGTCGTTCACCGGAGAGGCGAAAGGGCCCTCGTGCGGCAGCGAGATGACCAGTACGCCGGTAGTGAGGCACACAACGAGAAACGCTCGGTGCGGAAGGCGCTTCGTCGCCAGACCAGTGAGACCCAGGACCATGACCGCAGTCGTCAGGACGATGGCCGTACGCGAGGAGACGAGCTGGTAGCCAGCCGGCCACCAGGCACCCGCAGCCGTGGCCAGATGGCCCAGCCAATGAGTCGTCCCGCGCAAGACGTCAAGCATCGTGATCTGGGACGTGACGGTCTGCGAGTTCTCGATCCAGTCGAGGAACGGTGGTGAGTGCTGGCCCAGGACGAGTAGCGGAACGAGCCACCAGCTCGTGGCAGCAAGCACCAGGAAGCCCCAGATCCACGTGATCGACTGTCTCCACCAAGCCGACCTGGTGAGCAGCCAGATAGCCGACGGAAGGATCGCAAAGGCTGTGGCGGTGGCATTGACTCCGCCACAACACAAGATGGCAAGGGCACTGAGGGCCGCACCTTTGCGCGTGCCGAGACGGCCTCGTTCCACGAGGACAAGCGGCCACAGGATTGCCGGGGCAAGGAGTTGCGGCTGCGCTTCCGAGGAAAGTCCACCGATGGTGCTCAATACTCGCGGGGCAAGCACATAGGCGAGCGCG
Source organism: Knoellia pratensis (assembly GCF_042666395.1). Lineage (NCBI taxonomy): Bacteria > Bacillati > Actinomycetota > Actinomycetes > Micrococcales > Intrasporangiaceae > Knoellia > Knoellia pratensis. Next base: position 667,742 of record NZ_JBHTDJ010000004.1, read on the forward strand.
GCGATGATGTTCACGCGTGGGGTGCCCACTCCGAGGGCCCGAAGGAGGCCGATCGTCGCCACGAATCCGGCCGTGAGCAACGTGGCCCACCACAGTCGCTGAACCACCCAGACCGGGAGGAATTCCGACCCGATGCTGAAGAACGGACCCATCGGGAACAGGTAACCGTACGCCTGGTTCTGCAGTCCTCCCCACGTGACTTGGGGATCCCAGAGGTGAAGAGCTCCCTGCAAGAATCCCCAGGGATCCACGTAGAGGTCGTTCTTGGTGTCCTCAGAGATCTGGCCCGGTCTCACCGACCATGCAACTGCCCAGACGACGAAGAGCCCCGCGAGACTCGCGGGGTCAATGGTTCGCCAGCGCCTCACCGGCGACGAAGAACCAGCATGAGGTTCCAGCTGAGCACCTCACGGAGTCCTGGCACCCTGAGCAGGGGGTCTGCCCAATCGGGGTGATATCGCGGAGCAGCCTCGATCAACTCAGCATCGTGCTGGGACTTGGCCCACCGCAATCCGCGTGCCGCCGACGCGGCATACATCGTCTCACCGAAGCGGTTCTTGGGCTCGTGCCCGTTCTTGCGTTGGTATCGCCGGCGCGCGTACTGACCGCCGAGGAGATGCCAGGGCGAGGTCTCGTGCCCACCCCAAGGCGACGCCCACACCGTGTAGGAAATGAACAGGAGCCCCCCTGGTCTGACCACTCGCAACATCTCATCCGCAACGGCATCAGGCTCGGTGACGTGCTCCATCACATTGTTGGACATCACGATGTCGGCGAATCCGTCCGGGAAGGGAAGCTGTTCACCGCGACCGACCACAGCACCGTTGTCGGGCCCAGGGCTCATGGACTCACGCTCAAGGTCAACGGCGAGATACCGGGCACCATGGTCGACGAACCGACGACCGAACTGCTCCTGGCCCGCCCCGACATCGAGGACGGTGCGTCCCCCGAGTGGCTCGTGACGCGTGATGAGCGCGATGGTGTCGTTGGCGACGTCGGTGTAGAAGCGCTCGGGGTCCGTCTGCTCCAGGAGGAACGAGCGGAAGAGCCGTGCCGACCTTGCTACTGTTCGGTACCTATTGGTCGGCGGACGTCGCATGACGGGAATCTAACCATCCTGCCTGCTGGAACGTTGTAACGGCTGAAAACGCGGTTCTACTCGAGGTGAACTTTTCGTGGCCCTACGCATCCTGCTGCTCAACTGGCGCGACATGGATCATCCGGAGGCCGGAGGCGCGGAGAAGTACCTCGTCACCGTCGCGGAGGGACTCGCTGCGCGGGGCCACGAGGTCATCTTCCGCACTGCGGCCTACCCGGGGGCGGTGCAGGAGGAGGTCGTGCGAGGAGTGCGATACATCCGCAAGGGTGGGCGCTTGGGGATCTACCCACGAGCACTTGCAGCGAATCTCCTTCGTCGCTACGACGCGGACGTCGTTGTTGATGTCCAGAACGGTATGCCGTTTCTCAGCCCGCTGACTCGCCACCGCCCCGTCGTGAACCTGGTCCACCACGTCCACAAGGAACAGTGGCCCGTCGTGTTCGGGCCCCGCCTGTCACGTGCCGGATGGTGGCTCGAGTCCCGCCTCGCCCCGATCGTGTATCGCAACACCGACTACGTCGCCGTCAGTGATTCGACACGCGCCGAACTGAGCGGACTTGGTGTCGACGCCAACCGGATCCAAGTGATCCACAACGGAACCGACGCGACGCCCCTTGACGCAGAACCTCGATCGAACCAACCGTCGATGATCGTCCTCGGCCGTCTGGTCCCGCAGAAACGAATCGAGTTCGCCCTGGAGGCGCTGGCTCAGCTCGTGGGCGAGATGCCGACCCTGACGCTCGACGTCGTGGGCTCGGGCTGGTGGGAATCGCACTTGCTCGAGCGTGTCGCCGAACTGGGCATCGATCAACACGTGACGTTCCATGGCCACGTCTCCGAGGCAGAGAAGCACCAACTTCTTGCGAGGGCATGGGTGCACGCATTGCCGAGCCTCAAGGAGGGTTGGGGCCTGGTCGTCGTCGAGGCAGGCATCCACGGCACGCCAACAGTGGCGTTCAGCGAGGCCGGTGGGCCAACGAACTCCATCGTGCACGGTCGAACCGGCTTGCTCGTCGACCACGGCTCGGAGGCATTCACCCAGGCTGTGCGCTCGCTCCTCGTGGATGACGACCTCAGAGACCGCATGAGCGGCGAGGTCACGACGTGGGTGTCCCAGTTCCACTGGGACGAAACCGTGGCCAAGTGGGAGCAGGCGCTCCTCAGATCAGCCGGCTCACGGTAGGCCCGAGGACGACAGCGAGACCGACCCCCAATCGGGGGCCGGTCTCGTCCTGACCTCGGGAAACTAGGCCCGGGTCACGGGGCGTCGTAGAAGACGACCTGCTCGCTTTTGGCAGCAGAGTTCGCGCTCGGGGTCACGGCGGAGACACCACCGACGACGGCAACGAGAGCGAGCACGGCGCCAGTGATCAAGGAGGCGACGGCACCAAGGGAAGTCATCATGGGCGCGAGCGTAGCAGACTGGCCGGTAACTTCCGTCGCATCCACGCCACGAGCAAACCTGTGATGCTCACAACAAATGTCGTCACGGTGAGGGCCCAACCAAGTGCCCCCCACCGACCGACCTCTGGGGTCTCACGACCGTGGCCAAGATCGACGACGAGGAGGCGCGGGTCATCCACGATCACCCTGCCAGCAGCTCGAACTGACCCCTCGTCGACATCAAGACCAGCGCCCAACTCCGCCGCGATGTAGCGCACACCGGCCGACGCGAGCGCATCCACCGGCGACCCACCTCGCTCGAGCTCTGCGGAGACTGCGGCAGCCCGCGGGTTCTCGCCGGCAACCGTGCCGCCACGCAGCCGCAACGAGTCATCGAAGAGCACACGATGGTCGATGATCCTGGGAGCCAGCGTGAGCGAGACCCTGTCGCCGTTCCAGTCGTAGCGCCGGTATTGCTGCCACGGCAGCAAGCCGACCTCCCCCGCAGGCTGGGCCGACAGCCGTGCAGCTGCCTCTCGATATCCCTCGGGGACCGGCTCCGCGTCGAGCCTGCCTCCGACCCCCCACAGCAATTGCGGGGACAGCAGGATGACGAGGCCGATGACGCCCGCCGCCGCTGGCCCTGCCACCGACGCGCACATCGGCCGCAAGCGTTCGATGATGAGCCCAGCGCCGACGGCAAGTGCGATCACCCACAGCGCAAGGAACTTCTGGCTGTCGCGGAGCACGCCCCCACCCGGGATCTGGGTGACCATCCAGGTCCACAGGTCTCGCGTCATGGGCATGGCGCTCAGAGCGACGACCAGCGCCCCGCCGACGATTGGCACGAGGACCCGCCATTGCCGCGCCCGAAGCACCTCAAGGACGAAGGCGACGATCGCCACCGCCGCCAGCATCGCCGCGAGCACGGCGATGAGCAGGAGACTGCGTTGCGCGGGGTGTGAGGCGGTGTTCCAGAATCCGCCGCCGCTGACGAAGGAGCCCCACAGCCCCAGCGGTGTGTCCGCCACGGGTGCGAACGCGTCGACACTGCCCGGATCGACGGAGACGCCGGCACCCCATGCGGGTAGCACCCACCCGGCCGACACCCCAACGGCGACAGCCGTGGTGAGAACCAATGAGCCGCAGGATCGACGTGGGGCCCGCCCGATCCCCGCCAGGAGGACAGCGAACATTGCCGACGCGGCCAGCGCCACCGTGTTCACTCCCCCGACTCCAGCGACACAGAGGGCGAGGACCAAGGCGCCGCGTCGACCCGAGCCATCGACAACCCGTAGGGCTGCACGAACGGCCCACGGCAGGACGGCATACCCCAAGAGCACAGTCCATTGACCCACGACGAGACGCTCGGAGACAAAGGGGTTCCAGACCGCTGCCAGTGCGACGGTTGAGGTCGCCAACATCCCAGAGTCCGGGCGAATCTGGCGTAACAGAGCTGCCCCACCCAGAGAGGCCAGAACCAGGATTGCCCCGAGAATGAGCTTCTGGGCCACCGCTGGTGTGACCAACCAGCCCAGAAGCCAGGCAACCGCGTCACTGGGCACGGCGCGAGGTGCCGGCGTGCCCGAGCCCGTGGCGAATGGCGTGAGACGACGATCCGGGGACCACACCAAGTCATATGACTGAACGAGCCCTCGCCCCAGGACCGGGCCAAGGATGAGGGCCGCGGAGACGACTGAGAGACCCAGCGGTACAAGACGTGATGACGCCCCCCACTCCCGTCGCAAGACAGCGGCCGCACGTCCGAGAGGGCCACGTCGGGGAGGGCCGGTTGCCGCAGTCCCGGCCGTCGTCATCTCCACCCGATTTTCATCCTGGGTGAACCTATCAGCGGCCCGCCTCGACCAGAGGGACATCGAAGAGCCCACGCGGGTCTGGCTTCGCCGCTCTCCTCCCTTCCGCACTCCACTCCACAGCCGAGTTCCCTACCCGTGTCGCAGGACTCCCGCACCCCCCGTGACCTCGGTCTGAACTCAAGGCCCTGCAGCCCTTGCTCATGTACGGTGACCGGCGTGTCCCAACACCGTGTGTCGCCCACACTGCCACGACGAGACAGCGCCCTGGATGGGCTGCGCGGTCTGGCCATTGTCCTCGTGGTCCTCTCGCACGGCTGGACCGTCTACCCGTTCGACGACATCGCGAAGATCGCACCCTTCGATGCTCTGCTCCTCGCAGGGAATGTCGCCGTCACGCTGTTCTTGGTGATCAGCGGCTATCTCGTCACTCGCAGCATGCTGATGGCACGAGACGCCCACGGCGCGTCGGGTCCATGGCGCACGTTCCTGCGCCGGTTCCTTCGGATCTCGGCATCGGTTGCCGTTCTGCTTCTGGCCGTGGGGGTGATGTCCGAGACCGACACAACCGACACCGCCCCGCGGGACGCAACACAGAAATCGATCTTGCATGTAGCAACCTATACATGGAACTGGTTCGTTCGGGCTCACGCCCTCGAAGCGCGGGGCGATCTGGGACCTCTCTGGTATCTGAGCGTGGAGATGCAGTTCTACGTGGTCCTTGCCCTTGTGGTGGCGCTATGGGGGGCGCGGCGCCGGGAGTTGGGTCTGGCCCTGTTGATTCTCCTACCCTTGGTCACCTGGTGGCGTTGGCACAACTACGACGCGGAGGGCTGGTACAGCTCACTGTTGCGCACGAGCACGCGTATCGACGGACTCCTATGGGGAGCCTTGGTGGCGCTTCTCGTGCCGTACCTGCAAGCGACCACAAAACTGTTGCCGCGGTTGCGAAGACGCGCCGCAGCCCTTCTCGGCGCATCCTCGCTCGTCATCGTTGGCATCGTGATGTCCAGTTCTCGCTTCGACATCGGCGACTACATGAAACTTCAGGGGCTGATCATGGCGATGGCGGTGGCACTGTTTGTCGCCGCGAATCACTTCGTGGAGCCCACAACCCTGATCGTTCGAGCCCTCTCTTGGGGACCGCTGCGCGTGCTGGGTTCGGTGTCGTTGACGATCTACGTCTGGCACTCCCCCCTCCTTTGGGCCGTTGCCCGCCACACAACGGACTGGAGCAACGTGACCCGCACCATGGTCGCGCTGGCTCTGCTGGTGCTCGTCACCGTGGTGACCCATCGCTTGATCGATCGTCCGGTTCAGCGATGGACGTCGCACATAGGAAGGCAGGCGCCTCGCGAGGAGGGCGCCCATGTTGTCAAGCACCCCTCGTCGACAACGAACCCAAACTAGGGACAAACCACGAAGGTCCGGAGTTCAGCGACACTTTTGCGCCGAACCCGGGCCTTCTCCGTCCGTCCGCCTCTCACTTCTTGGGGCGACGCAACTTGTTCACGCGCTCGAGAATGCCACTTACCTGGTCATCCGAGATCCCGAGCTTGCGCTTGGCCCGGTCGTAGAGGTCAACGGCACTTCGGTCGATGGCAATGGCAGCACGCTTGATGCCCGTCTCTTCGGGCCGCGCCCGGTAGTTGGTCGCCTTCCTCACCGGGCTGGCCTCCTCGGTGAAGTAGTAGAGCGCCATCGAACAACGGGCCACATCCTCCGGGCAGTTCAGGGCATCCGGGTGTCCGTGGAAGCTGTCAGCCGTGGTGGTGAAGACGAGCATGCGGTTGCCCGCAGGCTGAACCCTCGCCTGAGCGGCGGTCATCTCCGTATCCCACAGTTCGAGCTGGCCGCCCCACTCCTCGCGCCACTCCTCGTTGAGATAGAGCAGGATGTTCACGCGACGGCTCCAGTTCTCCTTGACATGGTGCGTCGTGAAGTCGGCGTGCACGTTGAGGTGTCCACCACGCAGCGTTTGGTGAAGTCCCCCACCATCCATGCTCCAGTCCGGCAGGAGGTTCGTGATCCCCGTGAGCTCCTCGAGGAACCCCAGGAAAGCAGGCGACACGAACTCCCTTGCCACCGCGTTGAGGGTAGGACCCCACGTGTCCGGTTGCGTGTTGCCGTACTTCGTCTCGTTGACGTGCAGGTATCCCTTCCAGAAGGGATCCCCCATCGGAGGAAATTCCTTGGCGGCCCGGGTGAAGGCGTCCCCGTACAGAACGTCGTCCACGACGATGTGCGGGAAGGGGCGAGCAGACCGATACGCGTCGGCAAGCTCCGGAAGGCGCGACTTCAGGCTCTGCAGGTCTACGAGAGTGGCGTCGGTCATGCCGCGGAGTATGCCAGAACGGGGCCCTTCGTCGTTACCGTTGGGTAGGATCTTCCACGCCCCCGCAGAGCGAGACAGTCGGACTTGCCCAGGGCAGCACCGAGAGGGATGACATTGACGTCAGTATTGGGGCAGCCCGCCGAGCCCGCGAAGCCGCGGATCGGCGTTCTTGTGGTCGCATACAACGCGGCGACCACGTTGCGGCAAACCCTCGACCGAATCCCCGCCGCGTTCCGCGATCAGCTCGACCACGTCCTGGTCTGTGACGACGCCAGTCAGGACGAGACCTACCAGGTCGGGCTGGAATACAAATCCGGCTCGACGCTCCCTCTCACGGTCATCAAGCACGTTGAGAACCTGCGTTACGGCGGGAACCAAAAGTTCGGTTACCGCTGGGCCATACAAGAGGGGCTCGATATCGTCGTGATGCTGCACGGCGACGGGCAGTACGCCCCCGAGGTTATGGAGGAGCTCGTCTCACCGCTCGTGAGCGGAGAGGCCGACGTGGTCATGGGTTCTCGGATGATGGAACGAGGATCAGCCCTCAAGGGAGGGATGCCCGTATACAAGTACATGGGGAACCGGATCCTCACGCGCTTCCAGAACGCCATGACAGGCGCCTCCCTCACCGAATGGCACAGCGGATACCGGGCCTACCGCACCGACGCCCTTCGCGATGTTCCCTTCGCCGAGTACTCGAATGACTTCGACTTCGACACCGAGATCATCCTCGGGATGCTCGCGGCCCGGAAGCGGATCATCGAGGTCCCCATCCCGACCTACTACGGCGACGAAATCTGCTACGTCAACGGCTTGGCGTATGCGCGTGATGTCGCCATAGACGTCACACGTCACCGTGCTCGGCAGATGGGCTTCGGGCGTTCCGGAGGCGGTATCGACACCCAGGCCTACGAGGTCAAGCACAGTCCCCACTCGTCGCACGGACAACTCCTCGACTGGTTGACCTCGATGCCCGCTTCAACCGTGCTCGACGTGGGCTGCTCCGATGGGCACTTCGCGGGCCTTGTCAGGTCGATGGGACACCATGTCGTCGGTGTCGACCTGGTCAAGCACGACGGGGTCGGAGAACGCGTGGACTCCTTCGTCGAGGCAGACCTCAATGCCGGTCTTCCCGACGAGGCCGGGTCCGGATATGGCGTCATCGTTGCCGGTGACGTGCTCGAACACGTCATCGATCCCGATGCGTTGATGGCCGACATGAAGTCGCGTCTCGCCGACGACGGAACCATCCTCGTCAGTGTTCCCAACTTTGGCCACTGGTACCCGCGACTGCGAACTGCCTCGGGCACGTTCGATTACGACCAGCGCGGCCCCTTGGACCGCGGGCACGTACGCTTCTTCACCCGCCGAAGTTTCGAGAAGCTCATCGCCAACGCTGGACTTCGGGTTGTTGAGCGCCGCACCGTGGGTTCACCCCTTGACGTCCTCGAACGGGGAGCCAGTCCGGTCGTGGGGCGCGCAGCAAAGATCGCATCAGCAGTTGATCGGGCCGCGGTCAAGGCGCGACCGACGTTCTTCGGCTACCAGTTCTTGTACAAGCTGGAGCGCGTTTGAGTCTGGCGCCGCAGCAAGGCGGGATGCGTCCAGGTGCGCTGCCGCGACGCATCCTCGGCTCAACCGCAGCGGGGCTGGTTCTCGGGGGGCTTCCGTTCTTCCTGATCCTCCTGAACTTCCGCACGGACCCGCTTCGCACGTCCGTTCCCCGGCGGTTCGCGTCGAACTTCTTCGACCTGCAGGCCACGGCCTTCCTCAACGGAAGGCTGTCCATTCCGAACGGATCACTCGGCATCGAGGGCTTCGTCATTGACGGCAAGACCTACATGTATTTCCCGCCTTTCCCCGCCCTGTTGCGCGTACCCGTGCAAATGCTCACGCACGAATGGGATGGGCGCCTGACCTTGATCTCCATGGCCCTTGCCTGGGTCGTTCTGGCCGTGGTGACAAGTCGCCTCGTGTGGCTGGTACGAAGCTGTCTTCGCCCCGAAGAGGAGGTGAGCCGGCGCGATGCCGTCATGGGTGCGACATTGATCGCGGCGGCCACGGGGGGCACCGTCCTCACTTTTGATGCGGCCCTGCCGTGGGTCTACCACGAGGTCTACATGTGGGCGACGGCCCTCGCGGTGGGCTCGGCGTACTGGCTCCTGCGAGTGGCGCTCGATCCAACCCGCAACTCGATCCTCTGGCTCGGCGGCTTCACCCTGGCCACGGCGCTGACGCGCACCCCCGGGGGCTTGGCCATGAGCGGTGCCACCATCGCACTCGCCGGTTGGCTGGCGTGGCGCCAGGGCAGGATCCGGAGCCGACGACGGCTCGCCATTCCGGTGTCCGTCCTCGCGGCCGGAGCCGTTCCTGCCCTGACCTCAGTGGCCTACAACTGGGTGAAGTTCGGCCACCCCTACCTCTTCCCGCTCGAGTCCCAGATCTGGACGCAGGTCAACGCCCATCGACGTCAGGCCCTGGAAGTCAACGGCGGCACCATCACCGGGCCGCAGTTCTTCGAAACCACGTTGATCAACTACTTCCGACCCGACGGCATTCGGTTCGTGGACTACTTCCCATACATCACGCTGCCGGCTGAGCCCGCCCGTGCCTACGGCGGCGCGTTCCTCGACCAGAGCTATCGCACAGGAAGCGTGACCGCGTTCATGCCACTCCTGATCCTGCTCAGCCTGGCCGCGCTCGCTGTTCTTGTCCGCCGGCAGGCGTCTCCCCAGATCGCGGCACTCCGGTGGCCAGCTGTCGGAACCGTGGTCATCGGAGGTGCGGTCCTCGGATACGGGTACCTCGCGAACCGGTACACGAGCGACTTCGTCCCCGGGCTCATCGTCATGGGGACCATCGGATTGTGGGGCGTCACCTCCTGGCGATGGCCTCAGGCAGGAGTGTTGCGGTGGCTGTTGCCAGCGACGATGGTCGGCCTGAGCGCCTTCAGCCTTGTGGCGCAGATGGCCACAGGGTCCCTCGTGGCAGCCCAGACCGCACGTGGGGACCAACTCGTGACCTACCTGTCGTTGCAAGAGCGCCTGAGCGGAGGCCTGGGGTCGCCGGTGGACAAACTCACCTCACGCTCCGATGACATGCCCGAAGGCGGATCCGCGGACGACCTGCACATCATCGGTGACTGCGAGGGGCTCTACGTGAACTCCGGAGACCAGTACGAACCGTGGAACCTGGTCGAGCAACGAGACATGACCGTCGAGGTCACCCCGACCTTCGTCAGGTACAAGCCGGGGACCTATCGGATCTTTCATCAGTCCGGCGTCGAGGATCGCTACGTGTCACTGGAGTTCGACAAGGGGATTCCTCAGGTGAGGGTGGTCATCGAGGACGAGGACGGCGATTTCTACTCCCCTTGGTTCGAGGTGGCTCGCGGGCGCAAGATCCGGGTGACGGCCCACACCGAACCGGACGTCTTCGACACGCGGATCCGGGTCAATGACGGCGACCAGTACGACCTCCACCTGCCGGTCGCCGAGTGGAACAAGGACTGGTACAACGAGCTCACCCGACTCACCTTCATGTCGACCCATGACGACGGGAGTACCGATCACATCCGGGTGGCCAACCGGTGGGGTCAGGTCCCTCCCCTGTGTGACCGTCTCGCCGACAACGCCTCAAGCCTTCCAGTTCGGTGATCGGTCACGAACGCGTGATGACTCCTCGCTCACGGTCGATCTCAGGTTGGGGAGCCGTCGGCGCAGGCACGCTGCTCGCCAATGTCATCGCCTACACACTGTTCCTCGTCCTCAATCGCGAACTTGCAGCTGACGACCTCGGGGCCGTTGCCTCACTGCTCAATCTCGTCATCATCGCGGGGGTAGCAGCCTTGTCGACGCAGCTGGTCAGTGCCTGGCGGGTCGCCCTCGACCGCCCGGACGCCCACGCCGCAGCCCTGCGCACGGGCGCGATAGTCGGACTCATCATGAGTGGAACGGTCGCCGTGGTCTCCCCCGTGCTCGTGCCCCTTCTTCACCTCGACGGCCCGCTGCCCGTCCTCCTCGTCGCCGCCTCGATGCTGCCGACCTGTGTCACAGCCGGAGTGCAGGGCAGCCTCCAAGGGTCCGAACGTTTCGTCGCTCTGGGGATCGTCTATGCAATGACATCCATCATCCGCACTGCGGGAGGCGCGTTCGCGGCGTGGGCCGGCTGGGGGGTCACCGGCGTAATGGCTCTCACCACCGTGGCGGCATGGTTCATGGCTTTCGTCGCGGTCCTGCTCGTGCGCGACCATGTGGGTCGCGCCCTCCACGCCGACGTCCCCACGCAGGTGCGCCGGGTTCTTGGTGGCATGGCGGGGACCTCGGCCCTGCTCGTCGCCTCCACGATCGACACCCCCGTGGCCCGGCACGTCCTCTCGGGTGCTGATTCCGGCGCGTATGCCGTCCTCAGCCTTTTCGCGAAGGCTACCTTCTGGGGTCCGGCCTTCCTTGCGACCGTGTTGTTCCCACACATGTCCCGGGCGAAGGGGTTGCGGCCGTTGTTCGTTGCCCTCGGTGGGACCGCGGCCATCGTCGGGGTCGGCGTCGCGGTCTCCGCCCTCCTGTCAGGTCCGCTCGTCCGCATCGTCGGAGGGCCGGCATACACGCATCTCGCAGACCTGGTGCCGGCTTTCACCGCTCTCGGGGGCGCCTGGGCCCTCTCCCAGGTCCTCGTCTTCTGGGGTGCGGCCCGCGGGCGACACGTCGTGGGCTACCTGGTCTGGGGAGCAGTCGGGCTGGCGACCCTCGTCGTCGAGCTGTGGCGCCACGACAGTGTCGCCGAGGTTGCGACGACCTTCCTCGTCGCCTCCGTGCTCGTGACCGTCATCGGGACCGCCGTCAGCCTCCCCCGCCGCCCCAAGGACCCTGCCCGCCGTTGACGCCGGGCGGGCCGTCGTCACCGGACCCGAGTTCCATGCCGGGTACGACGGCTGCGCCAATGGCGACTCCAGCGATGAGCGCTAGGAAGACACCGATGAACGGGCGGTTCGGCGACGGGATGAGCTGCCATGCTGCGGCCGTCGTGAGCAGCAGGAGCACGAGCCACACCATGCCCGCGTTCCCCGGCGACATCCCCGACGTCGGGCCCCTGCGCAGGGTGATGACCAGCGTGATCGCCACGAAGCCGAAGATCGCGGCGGTCAGAATCATGGACGGACTGATGGTGCGCTCGTTGTTGTAGCGCCACAGCGACGCGACGAAACTCACGACCAGCGTCAGGGCGCCGATGGCGATGTTGATGATGCGGGCAATTCTCACGGCCCACTCCGTCCGTCGAGCGGCACCAGTGACCAGGTCCACCACGCATGCCGATGACCGCAGGCTACGACCGCCGGCGCAGCTCGGACCCACGAACGCCGATCTTCGCCGTCCCACTCGGGACGAGCGATGGCTCGGTCAGTGGGCGGCGTCGTGCCAGCTGTGGCCCAGGCCGACGCTGACGTCGAGCGGGACGTCCATCTCGATGGCCCGCCCCATCTCGGTGCGCACCAACGCCTCGACGTCGTCGCGTTCGCCCTGGGCAACCTCGAGCACGAGCTCGTCGTGCACCTGGAGCAGCATCCGTGACTTCGCCCCCGACTCACGCAGGGCGCCATCGACGCCCTTCATCGCGAGCTTGATGATGTCGGCAGCAGAGCCCTGGATGGGCGCGTTCAGCGCCATCCGCTCGGCACCTTCGCGGCGCTGTCGGTTGTCGCTCGTGAGATCGGGCAGGTAGCGACGGCGGCCGAGCATGGTCGCGGTGTAGCCGGTCGCACGGGCTTCCCCCACGACCTCGCGCAGGTAGTCACGCACGCCACCGAAGCGCGCGAAGTACTCGTCCATGAGTCCCTGCGCCTCCCCCGTCGAGATGGACAGCTGCTTGGACAGCCCGAACGCGGAGAGGCCATAGGCGAGGCCGTAGCTCATCGCCTTGACCTTGCTGCGCATCTCGGCCGTGACGTCCTCGGGCTCCACGCCGAAGACCCGCGCACCGACGAAGCGGTGGAGGTCCTCACCCGTCCGGAACGCCTCGATGAGCCCCTCATCACCGGAGAGGTGCGCCATGATCCGCATCTCGATCTGGCTGTAGTCGGCCGACATCAGCGACTCATAGCCGCCACCCACGACGAAGACCTCGCGGATGCGGCGCCCGGCCTCCGTGCGGATCGGCACGTTCTGGAGGTTGGGATCGGTCGAGCTGAGGCGACCCGTGGCGGCGATCGTCTGGATGTAGGTCGTGTGGATCCGCTGGTCCTCGGCCACCGCCTTGATGAGTCCCTCGACCGTCACGCGCAGGCGCATCGCGTCGCGGTGACGGAGCATCGCTTCGAGGAACGGGTGCTCGGTCTTGGCGTAGAGGTCGGTCAGCGCGTCCGCGTCGGTCGTGTAGCCGGTCTTGGTCTTGCGCGTCTTGGGCAGACCGAGCGTCTCGAAGAGGACGGTCTGCAGCTGCTTGGGCGAGCCGAGGTTGATCTCGTCACCGCCGATGGCGTCATAGGCGTCGAGCTGGGCCTCGCGCACCTTCGCGTCGAAGTCGGCCTCGAGAGCGCTGAGCGCGTCGGTGTCGACGGCGATCCCGGTGCGCTCCATCGCGCCCAGGATGTCGACGAGCGGCAGCTCGATGTCGCGCAGCAGCTCGGTCCCGCCGGTCGCCTCGAGCTGTTCACTCAGCGGCACCGACAAGTCGAGCACCGCGCGGGCCCGCACCATCGCGTCCTGACCGACGGTGCCATCGTCCGTTCCGAAGTCGAGAAGGCCCTGTCCGCCCGCGTGCTCCTTTGCCTTGAGCTCGCGCCCCAGGTGACGGACCACGAGATCGGCAAGGTCGAAGCTTCGCTGGTCGGGCTTGACCAGATAAGCGGCAAGGGCGGTGTCCATCGTGACCCCGCGCAACGGCATACCCCTCGTTTGCAAGGCATGCATCGGTCCCTTGGCGTCGTGCAGGATCTTGGGACGCGCAGCGTCCGCCAGCCAGTCGGCGAGCGCCTTCTCGCCGCTCTCGTCGAGTTCGGTGACATCGATGTATGCCGCCGCGTCACCTGCCGTTGCCAGGCCCACCGCCGCGACGTCGCCGGTTCCGCGCCCCCAGGTGCCGACGACGTGAAGGCCGGTCGGCTCAGTCGTCGCATGCTCGTCGAGCCACGCCTTGACCTCGGCCGAGGACAGGACCGACGCGTCGAGGTCGAAACCACCCTCGGCCTCATCGGGGGCGGCGTCGAAGGTCTCGAAGAGGCGTTCGCGCAGGACGCGGAACTCAAGGCCGTCGAAGACCTTGTGGACCTCTTCGCGGTCCCACGTCGCTCGCTCGAGGTCGGAGATGGTCACGGGCAGGGTCAGGTCACGCACCAGCTGGTTGAGGCGACGGTTGCGCAGGACGCCGTTGAGGTGCTCGCGCAGCGACTCCCCCGCCTTGCCCTTGATCTCGTCGGCGTGCGCGACAACGCCTTGCAGGTCTCCATAGAGGCCGAGCCACTTGGCGGCCGTCTTGGGTCCGACACCGGGGACACCCGGCAGGTTGTCGCTCGTCTCACCCACGAGGGCGGCGAGGTCGCTGTAGCGCTCGGGTGCGACGAGGTACTTCTCCTCGACGGCCTTGGGGTCCATCCGCCACACGTCGGAGACCCCGCGCACGGGATAGATCAACGAGACGTTCTTTGTGACGAGCTGGAAGGCGTCGCGGTCCCCCGTGACGATGACGACCTCCATGCCCTCGGCCTCGGCCATCGTCGTCAACGTGGCGATGACGTCGTCGGCCTCGAATCCGTCGATCTGGACGTGCTTGATCCGCAGCGCATCGAGCACCTCGCGGACCAGCGCGACCTGCCCCTGGAACTCGCTCGGGGTGGCCGACCGGGTCGCCTTGTAGTCGGCGTACTCCTCGGAGCGGAACGTCTTGCGCGACACGTCGAACGCGACGGCGACGTGTGTGGGGTTCTCGTCACGCAGCACGTTGATGAGCATCGACGTGAAGCCGTAGACGCCGTTGGTGTGCTGACCCGTGCTCGTCGAGAAGTTCTCCACCGGAAGGGCGAAGAACGCGCGATAGGCAAGGGAATGACCGTCAAGAACAAGGAGGCGACTCACGCGTGGCAGCCTATGGCCAACCCCCGACACCAGTGAAGGCGACCACTCATGAGCAACGAACACGACAGCACCGCCCCAGACCTCATGCCGTTCGTCGAGCAGATGGCGGCCCTCAATCCGACCTCACTCCTGCACAGGATGGGCATCGAGGTCACCGAGGCCACGATGGAGCGCGTCGTGGCGACGATGCCCGTCGAGGGCAACACCCAGCCCTACGGTCTGCTCCACGGTGGCGCGTCGGTCGTGCTCGCCGAGACCCTCGGATCCATCGGCGCGGCGCTCCACGCAGGCAAGGACCGGATCGTCGTGGGGACGGACATCAACGCGACCCACCACCGCGCAGCCCGTAGCGGACTCGTCACCGGCGTCGCCACCCCCATCAACGTGGGCAACACCTTGAGCGCGTGGGAGGTTGTCGTCACCGACGAGGACGGCAAGAGGGTCTGCACGTCACGCCTGACCTGCCTCGTCCGTCAGGCACCGCCCGGCGCCTGAACGCACTGGTTGGTGTCAGCTGGGACTTCGTGCGGGTCTCTCAGCTGGCGCGGGAAGCCATCGAGCGCAGCGACCTGCGGCGCCGGATGAGCTGGTCCACCGTGGCGTTGACGACGCTGCCCTGAGGGGCGAGTCGGCGCCGCAGGTGGCTCGTGCCGACGACGCGGCGCACCAGGACCGATGAGAAGCCGAGCCGGGCAAAGAAACGGTGGGCCTCACGGCTCTGCGTCGGGACGTTGCTGACGACGACCTCCGACCCGGCTCGTTCGGCCAACGACGTGACCGCCGACAGCAGGGCCCGGGCCACGCCGTGGCGTCGCGCGCTCGGGTCGACAAAGAGGAGTTCGATGGCGATCTCGGGCTCCGGCTGGAGCCCGAACGGGTTCTCCGTCGTCACGACATAACCGACCGGTCGGCCATCAATGCGCGCCACGTGGGCGTAGACATCAGGGCGCCCGAGTGCGAGCTCGAGACGCCCGTCGTTCGCGAACCGCGTCGCCACCTCGAGGGGGACCCCGGCATCGATCTTGGATGCCAACCACAGGCCGACGAACTCTCGCAGCTCGTCCCGTGGGACGGCTGTGACCTCGACCATGCTGCGCACCATCGGCGCCTCCTCGACCTCACAGCCCCCTGCGCGGTTGACGTCCCGACCCTACGGGTCCGTAGCCACTCACGGTAGGTCTTGGGCAAGATCGCTTTCAACCACCGTAGAGTCACCGCCGTGGATCCCTCGTTTCCCGGGCTCGGGACCGTCATCAACGTCGCCACCGTCGTCGTCGGCGCACTGCTGGGTATGGCTGTGGGACACCGCTTCCCGGTCCGCACCCGCTCCGTCGTCACCGACTGTCTCGGTCTCACGACGCTGCTCATGGCCGGACTGTCGGTCGTGAGCGTCACCGACCGCGCCCTGTCGGATGCGACGGGCAGCGGAGCCCCGGTCCTCATCGTTCTGGGCTCGCTCCTCATCGGCTCGATCGCCGGATCGCTGCTGCGCATCGGCGACCGGCTCGAGTCCCTCGCCGGTGTCGTGGAGGCCTGGTTCGCGCGCCGCTCCCCCGCCCTGGCCGACGTCGACGACGTGGATCCGGTCGATGGCGCGACTCACGGGACGACGGCCCGCGAGAAGTTCATCGAGGGCTGGCTGGGTGCGTCGCTGCTGTTCTGCGTCGGGCCACTGACGATCCTCGGGGCGCTCTCCGACGGCTTGGGGCGCGGCATCGACCAGTTGCTGCTGAAGTCCGTCCTCGACGGCTTCGCGGCTCTCGCCTTCGCGTCGACGTTCGGCATTGGCGTGCTGCTCTCCGCCGTGTCGGTCGCCGTCGTCCAGGGGGCGTTGACGGTTGTCGGCGTCCTGCTCGGTTCAGTCCTCCCCGAGCCGCACATCCTGGCCCTCACGGCCACCGGCGGGCTGATGCTCGCGGGGATCGGCCTGCGCCTGCTGCGCATCAAGGACGTGCCCGTGGCGGACATGCTGCCCGCGTTGATCGTGGCGCCGCTTCTCACCCAGCTGGTCATCACCCTGGGGTGAGACACGACGTATGCCGGCCGGCCGGCATACGCGATCGTCGCACCGGAGGTGCGTCAGGCCTTTTCCATGCCTGCCACGACGGCGTCGGAGACCTCTTTCATGCCCATGCGACGGTCCATCGCGGTCTTCTGGATCCAACGGAAGGCCTCGGACTCGGTGATCTTGAGCTTGGCCATGAGCACGCCCTTGGCGCGGTCGACAGACTTGCGGGTCTCGAGGCGCTCACCGAGGTCGGCGACCTCGGACTCGAGGGTCTTGAGCTCACCCCAGCGGGAGAGCGCGATGTCGATGGCCGGGACGACGTCGGTCGCCGTGAAGGGCTTGACGATGTAGGCCATGACACCGGCGTCACGGGCGCGCTCGACGAGCTCGGTCTGGCTGAAGGCGGTGAGCATGACGACGGGGCAGATGCGCTCCTTGCCGATCTGCTCGGCCGCGGTGATCCCATCCATGACGGGCATCTTGACGTCCATCATGACGAGGTCAGGACGTAGCGAGGTGGCCATCTCGACAGCCTGCTCACCGTTGCTGGCCTGCCCGACCACCTCGTAGCCGGCCTCACCGAGCATCTCGGCCAGGTCGAGCCTGATGATCGCCTCGTCCTCGGCAACGAGGATCCGCTTGGCGGCGCGAGGGCTCTCGGGCGCCGCGGGGGGTTCGGGGGTCGCTGTGCTCACGGGGTCAGCCTAGGGGACAGGAACCGGTCGGCCGCGCGCGACCGACGTCACCATGGTGCCGAGGGCGGGACTTGAACCCGCACGCCCTTTCGAGCAAAGCATTTTGAGTGCTCCGTGTCTGCCATTCCACCACCCCGGCGGGCGTGCGGAACCATTCTAACGGCGGTCGTCGGGGCTGCGTGCGCAGCCCCGACGGCGCTCACTTCTGTGTCGCGCCGGCCACGTCCTCGTAGGCCGGTGCGACCCTGTTCTTGGCGTCGCCGATGCGGTGGACACGCAAGGCGTTGGTGGAGCCCGGGATGCCGGGGGGCGAGCCCGCGACGATGACGACCAAGTCGCCCTCGTGCGCCTTGCCACACCCGAGGAGCTCCTCATCGACCTGCATGGCGAACTGGTCGGTGTGACGCGCCTCGGGAGTGAGGAAGGTTTCGACTCCCCAGGTGAGGGCGAGCTGCGAGCGAGTCCACTGGAACGGCGTGAACGCGAGCATGGGGATGCGCGGTCGCACGCGGGCCAGGCGGCGAGCCGAGTCGCCACTCACGGTGAAGCAGATGAGGAACTTGCAGCCCAGGAGCTCGCCGATCTCGGCCGCAGCAGCCGTCACCGCACCACCCTTGGTGCGCGGCTTGGTGTCGAGGGGCTTGATGCGGCCGAGTCCGTGCTCCTCGGTGTTCTCGATGATGCGGGCCATGGTGGTGACTGCCTCGATCGGGTGTGCACCCACACTCGTCTCACCGGACAGCATGAGGGCGTCGGCGCCGTCGAGGACCGCGTTGGCGGCGTCTGAGGCCTCGGCGCGGGTGGGTCGGCTGTTGGTGATCATCGACTCGAGGACCTGAGTCGCAACGATGACCGGCTTGGCCTGCCGCCGGGCGAGCTCACAGGCCCGCTTCTGGACGAGGGGCACGGTTTCGAGGGGCATCTCGACACCAAGGTCGCCGCGGGCGACCATCAGTCCGTCGAAGGCACGCACGATCTCGTCGAGGTTGTCGACGGCCTGTGGCTTCTCGATCTTGGCGATGACGGGGATCCGGATGCCCATCTCGTCCATGATCCGGTGCACCGGCTCGATGTCGGCGGCGCTGCGCACGAAGGAGAGGGCGATCATGTCGACCCGGATGCCGAGGGCCCAGCGCAGGTCCTCCTCGTCCTTCTCGGACAGGGCCGGGACGCTCATGGCGGCACCGGGAACGTTGATGCCCTTGTTGTTGCTGAGCACCCCACCCTCGACGACCTCGCAGATGATGTCGGTGTCGGTGGACTCGATCACGGTGAGCGCGAGCTTGCCGTCGTCGATGAGGATCGAATCGCCCGCGGAGACATCTCCCGGCAGACCGGCATACGTCGTGCCGACCTCGTCCTTGGTGCCCTCGACGTCGCGGTTGGTGATGGTGAACCGGGCGCCGTTCTCGAGCATGACGGAGCCGTCCTTGAAACGACCCGTCCGGATCTTGGGGCCCTGCAGGTCAGCCAGGATGCCCACAGCGTGACCCAGCTCGTCGCTCGCGCGACGCACGTCCATGTAGACCTTGGCGTGGTCCTCGAGGTCACCGTGGGAGAGGTTGAACCGGGCTACATCCATTCCCGCTCTGACCAGCTCGCGGAGCTGTTCGGGAGAGGATGTGGCAGGACCCAGGGTGCAGACGATCTTGGCGCGGCGCATGGTCGTCAGCCTATCTGCGAGAACGGTTGCGCCGTGATCGGGGTCACACAGTGAGAGGACGGTCTGTCGGGTTGACCGGACGCGGCAGGCGCGACGGCTTTCCCGACAGCCAGGCATCGACGTGGTGGGCGGCTGCGCGGCCCTCGGCGATGGCCCAGACGATGAGTGACTGACCGCGACCGGCGTCCCCGGCGACGAAGACTCCGGGGACTGAGGACATGTAGTCGGCGCCGCGACGCACGTTGGAACGCTCGTCGAGCTCGACACCCAGTTGGGCCACGAGGGTCTCGGTCTGCGGGCCGAGGAACCCCATGGCGAGCAGCACGAGCTGGGCCGGCAGGACCTTCTCGGTGTCCTCGACCGGCTCGAAGCCGTTCTCGCCACGACGGACCTCGTGCACCCGCAGGCCACTGACGCGGCCCTGGTCGTCGGAGACGACCTCCTGGGTGCTGACGGCATACAGGCGCTCGCCGCCCTCCTCGTGGGCCGAAGCCACCCGGAAGGTCATGGGGTAGGTCGGCCACGGCTGACCCGGGGCCCGCTCCTCCCCCGGCTGCGGCATGATCTCGAGGCTCGTGACGGACTTGGCGCCCTGACGGTGCGAGGTGCCGATGCAGTCGGCTCCGGTGTCTCCACCACCGATGACGATGACGTCCTTGCCCTCGGCAGTGACCTGACCGTCGACGGTCTCGCCGAGGGAGACGCGGTTCGCGGGCGGGAGGAAGTCCATGGCCTGGAGGACGCCGCTGGCCTCGTGGCGCCCCGGGACGTCGAGGTCGCGCGGCACGGTGGCGCCCATGGCGATGACGACGGCGTCGTAGCGCGCACGCAACTGCTCCCAGGTGACATCGGCACCGACGTCGACAGAGCTGCGGAAACGCGTGCCCTCGGCCTGCATCTGCTGGAGGCGACGGTCGACGACCGACTTCTCCATCTTGAACTCGGGGATGCCGTAGCGGAGCAGACCACCGGGGCGGTCGGCCCGCTCGTAGACCGCGACGGTGTGACCGGCGCGGGTGAGCTGCTGCGCGGCAGCCAGACCTGCCGGACCGGAACCGACCACGGCGACGGTCTTGCCGGACAGCCTCTCCGGCGGACGGGGAGCGACTCCCCCATCGGCGAAAGCCTTCTCGATCGTGGTGACCTCGACCTGCTTGATGGTCACAGCGGGCTGGTTGATACCCAGCACGCAGGCGGTCTCGCAGGGCGCCGGGCAGAGGCGCCCGGTGAACTCGGGGAAGTTGTTGGTCGCGTGGAGACGCTCGATCGCGGAGCGCCAGTCACCCTTCCAGGCGAGGTCGTTCCACTCGGGGATGAGGTTGCCGAGCGGACAGCCGCTGTGACAGAACGGGATGCCGCAGTCCATGCAGCGACCGGCCTGACGCTGGAGCTGGCCCAGCTCCTGCTCCTCGTAGACCTCGCGCCAGTCCATGATGCGCACGGGCACGGGACGACGAGCCGGGAGCTCACGCTCGCGGTTCTTGAGAAAGCCTTGGGGGTCAGCCACGGGAAGCCTCCATGATGCGGTCCCAGACCTCAGCGCCTTCGAGGTCGAGGCCTTCGGCCTCGGCAATGGCGCGCACGTCGAGGACTCGCTGGTAGTCGCGGGGAAGGACGAGGGAGAAGCGCTGACGCGCGGCCTGCCAGTCCTCGAGCAGGTGGGTGGCCACGGCCGAACCGGTGTGGCTGCGATGACGTTCGAGCAGGTCACGTACGACCTCGACGTCGCTGTCCCGCAGGGGAGAGACGTCGACGAGTTCGCCGTTGACGCGCGAGGCGTCGAGATCGAGGACATAGGCGACACCACCGGACATGCCGGCCGCGACGTTGCGTCCGGTCGATCCGAGGATGAGCACCGTGCCACCGGTCATGTATTCGAGGCCGTGGTCGCCCACGCCCTCCACGACAGCGGTGATGCCGGAGTTGCGCACGCAGAACCGCTCGCCGACACGTCCGCGCAGGAAGATCTCGCCGGAGGTCGCGCCGTAGCCGATGACGTTGCCGGCGATGACGTTGTCCTCGGCCGTGAGCGGCGAGGTCGGGTCGGGTGCAACGACGATGCGCCCGCCCGACAGGCCCTTGCCGACGTAGTCGTTGGCGTCACCGACGAGACGCAGCGTCACACCCTTGGGGACGAACGCGCCGAAGCTCTGACCGGCCGACCCACGCAGGGTGATGTCGATGGTGTCGTCGGGCAGCCCGTTGGAGTGGACCCGGGTCACCTCGTGACCCAGCATCGTGCCGACGGTGCGGTTGACGTTGCGCACCGCCACGGTGCCCGTCACCGGGGTGCCGTCATCGATGGCCTCCCGCGCGATGGCGATGAGCTGGTGGTCCAGGGCCTTCTCGAGCCCGTGGTCCTGACTGATCGTGTGCCGTGTGGCAGAGCCGTCGGGGCTCTCGACCTCGGCCAGGATCGGCGAGAGGTCGAGTCCGGCGGCCTTCCAGTGGGCCACGGCCTTGCTCGTGTCGAGCGCGGTGATCTGGCCGATCGCCTCGTCGATGCTGCGGAAGCCCAGCGATGCGAGGTGCTCGCGAACCTCCTCGGCGATGTACTCGAAGAAGGTCTCGACGAACTCCGGCTTGCCTGAGTAGCGCGAACGCAGCTCGGGGTTCTGGGTGGCGATGCCGACCGGACAGGTGTCGAGGTGGCAGACCCGCATGAGGATGCAGCCGCTCACGACGAGGGGCGCGGTCGCGAAACCGAACTCCTCGGCGCCGAGCAGCGCAGCGATGACGACGTCACGCCCGGTCTTGATCTGACCGTCGACCTGGACGACGATCCGGTCGCGCAGGCCGTTGAGCACGAGGGTCTGCTGGGTCTCGGCGAGGCCGAGCTCCCAGGGTCCGCCCGCGTGCTTGAGCGAGGTGAGGGGCGAGGCGCCCGTGCCACCGTCGTGCCCGGAGATGAGCACCACGTCGGCGTGGGCCTTGGAGACACCCGCCGCAACGGTGCCGACGCCGATCTCGGAGACCAGCTTCACGTGGATGCGGGCCTGCGGGTTGGCGTTCTTGAGGTCGTGGATCAGCTGCGCGAGGTCTTCGATCGAGTAGATGTCGTGGTGCGGCGGCGGGCTGATGAGGCCGACGCCGGGCGTGCTGTGACGCGTGCGGGCCACCCACGGGTAGACCTTGGGTCCGGGCAGCTGGCCGCCCTCACCGGGCTTGGCACCCTGCGCCATCTTGATCTGGATGTCGTCGGCGTGGGTGAGGTAGGCCGAGGTGACACCGAAGCGGCCCGAAGCCACCTGCTTGATGGCAGAGCGGCGCTCGGGGTCGAGGAGGCGCTCGAGGTCCTCGCCGCCCTCACCGGTGTTGGAGCGACCACCTAGGCGGTTCATCGCGACCGCCATGGTCTCGTGAGCCTCCTTGCTGATCGACCCATAGCTCATGGCACCGGTGCTGAAGCGCTTGACGATCTCGCTGATGGGCTCGACCTCGTCGATCGAGATCGGCTCCCGCTCTGCCCTGCCACCGAGCTCGAAGAGCCCACGCAGCGTCATGAGTCGTTCGGACTGGTCGTCGATGCGCGCGGTGTACTGCTTGAAGATGTCGTAGCGACGCTCGCGCGTGGCGTGCTGCAGGCGGAAGACCGTGTCCGGGTCGAAGAGGTGCGGCTCGCCTTCGCGACGCCACTGGTACTCACCTCCGACGCGCAGCTTGCGGTGGGAGAGGATCACCCCGTCAGTCGGGTATGCCGAGTCGTGCCGTGCCGCCGTCTCTGCGGCAATGACGTCGAGACCGATACCGCCGAGCTGCGACACCGTGCCGGTGAAGTACTCGTCGACGAGCTCCTGCGAGAGGCCGAGGGCCTCGAAGACCTGGGCTCCTCGGTAGGACGCCACGGTGGAGATGCCCATCTTGGACATGACCTTGAGGATGCCCTTGCCAAGCGCCTTGATGAGGTTCTTGACGGCCTGCTCCGCAGTGACGCCGGTGACGGCACCCGTGCGGACCATGTCCTCGACGGTCTCCATCGCCAGGTAGGGGTTGATCGCGGCCGCGCCGAAGCCGACGAGCAGCGCGACGTGGTGCACCTCGCGGACGTCACCAGCCTCGACGAGAAGGCCGACCATGTTGCGGGTCTTCTCACGGATGAGGTGGTGGTGCACGGCTGAGGTGAGGAGCAGCGACGGAATCGGTGCGTGGTCACGGTCGGAGTCACGGTCGGAGAGCACGACGAACCGGGCACCGCGGGCGATGGCCTCGCTGACCTCGGTGAAGATCTCCGCCAGGCGACTGCGCAGGGCGGCTTCGCCCTCGTCGACCTTGTAGGTGCCGCGGACGACGTGGGTGGCGTAGCCGGGCAGGTCGCCGTCGGCGTTGATGTGGACGATCTTGGAGAGCTCGTCGTTGTCGATGACCGGGAAGGACAGCACGACCTGGCGGGCGTGCACCGGAGTGGCCTCGAGCATGTTGCCCTCGGGACCGATGACCGTGCCGAGCGAGGTGACGAGCTCCTCGCGGATCGCGTCCAGCGGCGGGTTCGTCACCTGCGCGAAGAGCTGGGTGAAGTAGTCGAAGAGCAGGCGCGGCTTGTCCGACAGGACCGCGACGGGCGTGTCGGTGCCCATGGAGCCCAAGGCCTCGCCACCGGTGCGAGCCATGGGCGCGAGGAGGATCTTGAGCTCCTCCTCCGTGTAGCCGAAGGTGCGCTGACGACGGGCCACGGAGGCAGCCGTGTGAATGATGTGCTCGCGCTCGGGCAGGTCCTCCAGCGAGAGCAGGCCGGCGTGCAGCCACTCCTCGTAGGGGTTCTCGGCAGCCAGCGCGGACTTGACCTCGTCATCGCTGACGATGCGCCCGGCGGCCGTGTCGATGAGGAACATGCGACCCGGCTGGAGCCGGCCGCGCTTGACGACCTTCTCGGGCGGCAGGTCAAGGACCCCGGCCTCGGAGGCCAGGACGACGAGCCCGTCCTCGGTGACCCAGTAGCGACCGGGACGCAGGCCGTTGCGGTCGAGGACCGCACCGATGAGCGTGCCGTCGGTGAACGCGACGCAGGCGGGACCGTCCCAGGGCTCCATGAACGTCGAGTGGAACTCGTAGAACGCGCGACGGGCCGGGTCCATCTCGGCGTGGTTCTCCCACGCCTCCGGGATCATCATGAGGACGGCGTGCGGCAGGGACCGACCACCGAGGTGGATCAGCTCGAGGACCTCGTCGAAGCTGGCCGAGTCCGAGGCGTCGGGCGTGCAGATCGGGAACAGCCGGTTGAGGTCGCCGCTGAAGGTCTCGGACACGAGCTGGCTCTCGCGGGCTCGCATCCAGTTGCGGTTGCCCTTGACGGTGTTGATCTCACCGTTGTGCGCCATGAGGCGGTAGGGGTGGGCCAGCGGCCAGCTCGGGAAGGTGTTGGTGGAGAAGCGGGAGTGGACCAGGGCCAGCTCGCTCGCGAAGCGCTCGTCGGACAGGTCGGGGAAGAACGGCTCGAGCTGACCAGTGGTCAGCATGCCCTTGTAGACGATGGTGCGGGCCGACAGCGACGGGAAGTAGACCTCCACCTCGCGCTCGGCACGCTTGCGCAGGCAGAAGGCGAGGCGGTCGAGCTCGATGCCCGAAACACCGCCGTCGGGAGCCGCGACGAAGACCTGGCGGAAGACCGGCATACAGGCCCGCGCAGCCTCCCCGACGAGGTCGGGGGTGACGGGCACGTCACGCCAGGCAAGGACCTCGAGGCCCTCCTCTGACGCGATCTGGCCGATCCGCTGCTCGGCAGCGGAACGCTCGGACTCGTCCTGGGGCAGGTAGGCCATGCCCGCGGCATACGCGCCTGCGGCCGGAAGCTCGACGTCGAGAACGGCACGGAAGAAGGCATCGGGCAGCTGGGTGAGGATGCCCGCACCGTCACCGACGAGCGGGTCGGCGCCGGTGGCGCCACGGTGGTCAAGATTGCGCAGCGCCGTGAGGGCGTGCTCGACGATGTCGTGGCCAGCCGTGCCTCGCATGGTCGCCACCATGGCAACGCCACAAGCGTCGTGCTCGTGGTCGCGCCGGTAGAGACCGGTGTCGGCCGGGTGGGCGGAGAAGCGCGTCGGAGACACGTCGGGTCACCGTCCTCAGGGAGTCGGGGCCGGGCTCGCGAGAACGCGAGGATCAGGGCACGGAAAGGTCATCGGACGCGGACAGCGGTGGCCACGTTTCGACGGATGCTATCCCACGGGCGTCTTGCAATGCGAGCGGAGGTATCTCACATCGTGGACGGTTGAGGTGTGGCCTCGGCCTTGGTCCGCGCCCGACGACCCGTGTGGACCACGATCGCGACGCCGATGAGGAAGACCACGATGCTCGTCCAGACGTTGAGGCGCTGGCCCCAGATGAGCTCGGCCTCGTCGGTGCGCATCTTCTCGATGATGATCCGACCGACGGGGTAGCCCGCGATGTAGAGCCCGAAGAGCTGTCCGGGTGCCAGAGACCGGCGACGCTCGATGAGCAGCAGCGCCACGGCCAGGAGCATGACGAAGATGGCTTCGTAGAGGAACGTCGGGTGATAGACGCCCTGCACGATGGCGTCGCCATTGGCGTCAGTGACGGCCCGGCCCGCCGACGCGTCCCACTTGTGGATCTCGAGGCCCCAGGGCAGGTCCGTCGGTCCGCCGTAGAGCTCGTTGTTGAACCAGTTGCCCCAGCGGCCGATGCCCTGGGCAACCGCGATGCCCGGTGCCGCAGCGTCCGCGAAGTCGAGATATCTCACACCGACCCGGCGACAACCGAACCACGCCCCGAGCGCACCGAGAGCCACGGCTCCCCAGATGCCAAGCCCGCCCTCCCAGATCTTGAGCGCGTCGATGGGGTGCCCGTCCTTGCCCCAGTAGGGGCCGGGCGTGGTGATGACGTGATAGAGCCGACCGCCGATGATGCCGGACACGACGGCGTATGCCGCGACGTCCAGTGCCTGCCCCGGCTCACCTCCGCGGTCGCGGAGTCGGCGATCCGTCGCCCACACGGCGACGACGATGCCGAGTAGGATGCACAGGGCGTAGCCACGGATCGGCAAGGGGCCGAGATGGAGGACACCCGCGGTGGGGCTCGGCATGCTCGCCGGGAACATCACTTGGTGGCCGCTTCGATGGCAGCGACGAGGCCGGCGACGTCGCCGATCTGGCGGAGGTCGAGCGTCTGACCGGCGAGCGCGATGCTTGGAGTCCCCGTGATTCCGGCCTTGTTCGACGCGTCCTCGGTCGACTGGACGTACTTGGTGTACTTCTTCTCGTCGACACAGGTCGTCCAGGTGTCCAGCGCGCTGCCGGTGATCCCCGCCTTCTCGGCGAAGGCCTTGGTCTGAGCCCGGGTCCAGCCCTGACCCTCGGTCGCGGGCATGTTCGCGTAGACGTCGTCGTGGAAGGCCTGGAACTTGCCGGCGTCGGCAGCACACATCGCGGCGTTCCCCATCGTCAGCGAATGGGTCGTGCCGGTGTTGCCGTCGATGATCGTCTTGAGGTGGTACACGAGCTTGATCTTGCCCTGTTGGGCGAGGTCGGAGATGGTGCTCCCCATGATCCGCTCGAAGTCAGCGCACGCCGGGCACTGGAAATCCTCGTAGACATCGAGCGTGGGTGCACCGGCAACGAGGGTGACGTCCTTGTTGGCCACGAAGCCCTCGCCCATGGCTCCCGCGTTCGCCGGGACCGCCGTGCTCGTGCCCACCCGGTCCTGCTTCTTGCCCTGGGCGATGACCACTCCCCCGACGACCGCGATGATCGCGACGACGACGACCACTGCGGCGACGATGATCTTGCTGACGCCGGCGCCGCTGTCCTTTCGGGCCGCCTCGATCTTCGCCTGGCGCGCACTGGCCGGGCCTGTCATCTTCTTCGCCATGGTGCTCGGCTCCTTGGGCAACGGGTGGTGGGGACGGAGGTGTCAGTTGGGCTGTTCTGTCGAGCCGAACAGCGCGCGTTCGAGGGCCAGCGGGGACCTCGGACGCCACGCGAGCCACAGACCGCACGCGAGCAGTCCGATGTCCTCGAGGATGCGCGGCAGGTAGGACGTCTCGGCGGCGCTCACCGTGCCGCCACCGCCGAAGCAGCCGCAGTCGATGGTCAGTCCGCGAGCCCACGCCTGGGCGATCCCGATGATGAACGCGACGAGCAGGAGGGAGGTGATGATCGCCGAGGCCCGAGTGAACAGGCCGACGACGAGCAACAGCCCGAGGATGATCTCCACGATGGGCAGGGCATAGCCGACGTAGGCCGCGAGCTCGTGCGGGAGGACCTGGTAGGCCTGCGTGGCCGTTGCCAGGGCTTCGGGGGTGGTGACCTTGAGGGCACCGGCGACGAGGAAGACTGAGCCGAGGACGAGACGGGCGATCAGCCCGAGGCCGTCCGCGACACGAGTGCTCACCTCGCTCCTTCCCTCACTCCCCTGGCCAGATCAGTCGTCAACTCGCGCAACGCGTCGAGGCGGGCCCCGAGTTCCCCGTCACCGCTGAGAGTCCTGACGAAGGCAGTGCCGACGATGACGCCGTCGGCGTAGTGGGCGAGCTCTGCGGCCTGGTCACCGTTGGAGACACCGAGGCCGACACAGACGGGGAGGTCGGTCACGGACTTGGTCCGGTCGACGAGGTCACGAGCCGAGGAACCGACGCTGGTGCGCTCACCCGTGACGCCCATCGTCGAGGCGGCGTAGACGAATCCACGGCAGGCATCCGTGACCCGGGACAGTCGCTCGGGCGTGGAGCTCGGCGCGACGAGGAAGACCCGGTCCAGGCCCTCTCGCTCGCTGGCAGCGATCCACTCCTGCGCCTCGTCGGGGATGAGGTCAGGGGTGATGAGGCCGGCGCCGCCAGCGGCAGCCAGTTCTGCGGCATACCGATCGACTCCGCGACGAAGGATGAGGTTCCAGTAGCTCATGACGAGCGCGGGGGCGCCGGCAGCGCGGACCGCCTGCGTCGCGCGGAACCCGTCGGCCACGTGGGAGCCACCACTCAGAGCGACCTCGACGGCGTGCTGGATGACGGGGCCGTCCATGAGCGGATCGGAGTACGGGAGACCGACTTCGACGATGTCGACGCCGCACTCGACCATCGCCACCATGGCGCGGATCGAGCCCTCGACGTCCGGGAAACCGACCGGGAGGTAGCCGATGAGAGCCGCGCGCCCCTCTGCCTTGCACTGCGCGAGGACGTCACTCACGCCGAGGTTCGGGCTCACAGCTGGGTCCGTCCGTCGCCGGTGGCGCCCGGGTCGTCGGACTCACCCGACGGGACGATCTCGTCCTCGACGACGTCGTCGACGAGACCGAACCACTCGGCGGCGGTGTGCATGTCCTTGTCGCCACGTCCCGACAGGTTCACGAGAATCGTCGCGTTCGGCCCGAGCTCACGCCCGAGGACCATGGCGCCCGCCAGCGCGTGCGCCGACTCGAGCGCCGGGATGATGCCCTCGGTGCGACAGAGGAGCCCGAAGGCCTCCATGGCCTGGTCGTCGGTGGCGTAGACGTATTCGGCGCGACCCGTGTCGCGAAGGAAGGAGTGCTCGGGCCCGACGCTCGGGTAGTCGAGACCGGCCGAGATCGAGTGCGACTCGACCGTCTGACCGTCCTCGTCCTGCATGAGATAGCTCATCGCTCCGTGGAGGACTCCGGGCACCGCGGTCGCGAATCGGGCCGCGTGACGGCCTTCGAGGCCCTCGCCACCGGCCTCGACGCCGACGAGCCGGACGCCCTCGTCCTCGATGAAACGGTGGAAGATGCCCATCGCGTTGGACCCTCCACCAACGCACGCCACGACCGCGTCGGGCAGTCGACCGGTGAGCTCGAGCACCTGCTCGCGCGCCTCGACTCCGATGATGCGGTGGAAGTCGCGCACCATCTCGGGGAACGGGTGCGGGCCGGTCACCGTGCCGATGAGGTAGTGGGTGTCCTCGACGTTGGTGACCCAGTCGCGCAGGGCCTCGTTGATCGCGTCCTTGAGCGTCGCGCTGCCGTGCTCGACGGCGACGACCTCGGCACCGAGCATGCGCATCCGTGCGACGTTGAGCGCCTGGCGCTCGGTGTCGACCTTGCCCATGTAGACCCGGCACTCGAGGCCCATGAGGGCGGCTGCTGTCGCGGTGGCGACGCCATGCTGGCCGGCGCCGGTCTCGGCGATGACGCGCGTCTTGCCCATGCGCTTGGTGAGCAGGGCCTGGGCGATGACGTTGTTGATCTTGTGCGAGCCGGTGTGGTTGAGGTCCTCGCGCTTGAGGATCACCCGGGCGCCGCCGGCGTGGGCGGCGAACCGCGGCACCTCGGTGATGATGCTCGGCCGGCCGGTGTAGGTGCGGTGCAGGTGCTCGAGCTCGGCCTGGAACGTCGGGTCCTGCATCGCCGTCAGACGTGCCTCGTCGAGCTGCTCGAGCGCAGGGATGAGGGCCTCGGGGACGTAGCGTCCGCCGAACTCGCCGAAGCGTCCGGCGGTCATGCGCGACTCCCGGCGCCGGCCGCGATGATGTCGCGCACGGTCGTGGCTGGGTCCGTTCCTCGCACGAGGGTCTCGCCGACGAGGACCGCCTGAGCACCCTGCGCGGCATACATGGCTGCATCCTCTGCGCCCCGGATACCGGACTCGGCCACGGTCACGATTCCCGGAGGGATGAGGGGCACAAGACGCGAGAACGTGTCGGGGTGGATCTCGAAAGTCTTGAGGTTGCGGGCGTTGACCCCGATGACCCGCGCGCCGGCGTCAACCGCGCGCTGCGTCTCACCCTCGTCGTGGACCTCGACGAGCGCAGTCATGCCGAGATCCTGGGCGAGCGTGTGCATGCGCACCAACTCGTCGTCAGTCAACGACGCGACGATGAGCAGGATGATGTCCGCGCCGTGCGCACGGGCCTCCCAGAGCTGGTAGTCCGTGACCATGAAGTCCTTGCGCAGCACCGGGATCGAGACCGCGGCACGCACCGCATCCAGGTCGTCGAGGCTGCCGCCAAAGCGTCGCTGCTCAGTGAGGACGCTGATGGCCGTTGCCCCGGCATCGGCGTAGGTGCGCGCCAGCGACGCGGGGTCAGGGATGTCGGCGAGGGCTCCCTTGCTGGGGCTGGCCCGCTTGACCTCGGCGATGAGAGAAAGGCCGTCGGCCCGCAGTCGCTCCTCGGCGTCAATGGCACCGGGAATCTGCGAGATCGCTCGCTCGAGGTCATCAAGGCTGACCCGCTCGGCCCGGACGGCGAGGTCTTCACGCACACCGGCGACGATGGCGTCGAGCACGGTGGTCATCGGCGCCGGCTCAGGAGAGGTTGGTGTCGCTGCGCGCGACGTCGCCGTTGATGCCGTAGCCCGCGAGGGCCAGCACCTTGCCCGCGACGAGGCCCACGATCACGAGCACGACGCCACCCACGAAGAGCGGCACATTGGGGAAGATCATCGCGATGGCCATGATGGCGGAGGCGACCAGCACGGTGCCCACCATGACCCAGGCCGCCACGCTGTTGCCGTGGTTGTCGTCGTCGCCGTGCTCAGACATGAATGCCTCCCGAAAAAGATGTGAGTTCGCGCGACATTGTGTCAGGTTCGCGGTGTCTGACCGACATCGGTGGGGTCCTCCCCGGCGGTGAGCTGGTCCCAGTCGCTCTCCGGCGCGCGGCCCGGTGCCTCGTAGCGGGACGACAGGCCGGGGGCCACGCGCCGGACCCGGGTCAGCCCGGCCAGAGCCAGCCCGGCCACGACGAATCCGAGCAGGGCGACCCAGGGCCAGGCGTTGACGGTCGAGTGGGTCTCGAGGGAACCGGTGCGACCAGCCGCGGCCGCAGCGATCGGCCCGAGGACCGAACCCGGATCGAGGAGGACCCGAGCGATGCTGGCGATACCGCCCACCACGGCGAGAGCGGTGAGGACCAGCGCGACGATGCGGGCACGAGGTCCGGCGGTGGCCGACGCCACGGCACCCGCGACAACGACGAGAGCCAGGGCAACGACTCCCCCGGCGGCCTCCGCCCCAGTCGCATGCACCGTGGTGGCGCCCAGGACGACGTCGTCGACGGATCCCGTGAGCCACGTGCGTGAAGCAACCACGACGACGAGGAACGCCCCGAGGATCACGAGGAGGACGAGGACGCCGCGACTCCTGAGCGCGTTCACGTCACTCTCCTCAGGGCCGAAGCGGTTGCGACGGCACGCAGCACCGCGGTCGCCTTGGCGATGCACTCGTTGTGCTCGTTGCGTGGGACGGAGTCGGCGACGATGCCCGCGCCCGCCTGGACGTGCGCGGTGCCGCCGTCGATGAGGGCCGTGCGGATGGCGATGGCCATGTCAAGGTCTCCGTGGAAGTCGAGGTAGCCCACGACGCCGCCGTAGACGCCACGTCGCGAGGGTTCGTAGCCCTCGATCAGCGCGAGCGCGCGTGGCTTGGGTGCACCCGAGAGCGTGCCCGCGGGGAACGTCGACACGAGGACGTCATAGGCCCGCACGCCGGCGCGCAACTCGCCCACCACGGTGGACTCGAGGTGCATCACGTGGCTGTAGCGGCGCACGTCCATGAACTCGACGACGTCGACGGTGCCGGGCTGGCACACCCGTCCGAGGTCGTTGCGGCCCAGGTCGACGAGCATGACGTGTTCGGAGCGCTCCTTGGGGTCGGCGAGGAGGTCCTCGGCCAGGCGCACGTCGTCCTCGGGTGACTTGCCGCGAGGGCGCGACCCGGCGATGGGGTGCGTGATGGCCTGCGTGCCCGTCACCTTGACGAGCGCCTCCGGCGAGCTGCCGACGACGTCGTATGCCGTGCCGTCCGGTCGCGTGAACCGGAAGAGGTACATGTAGGGGCTGGGGTTGCCCGCACGAAGCGCGCGGTAGACGTCCAGTGCATCAGCGGGGCACGGTATCGAGAAGCGCTGTGAGAGAACGACCTGGAACACCTCGCCAGCGCGGATGTCCTCCTTGGCGTTCGCGACAATCTGCTCGTACTCGTCGCGCGTGAGGTTCGTCGTGACTGTCCCGAGCGCCTCGTCGACAACGGCGGTCTCGACGAGGGACACCGTGCTCTCGGCGCTGGCGCCCAGCGCGCGGGTCATGGTGTCGAGCCGGGCGACGGCGTCGGCCCAGGCGTCCTCGACGCGCTCGTCGGTGGCGTCGTAGTTCACGGCGTTGGCGATGAGCAGGACCGAGCCGTCGGTGTGGTCGAGGACGGCCAGGTCGGTGGCGAGCATCATGGCGATCTCAGGGATGTGCAGGACGTCGGGAGTCGTGGCCGGCACCTTCTCCCAGCGGCGCACGGCGTCGTAGGAAATCATCCCGACCATCCCACCCGTGAGGGGTGGCAGCCCGGGGATCGGGTCGGTCGCGAGGGCAGCAACGGTGTCGCGCAACGCTTCCGTGGCAAGTCCCGTGGTCGGCACGCCAACCGGCGGTTCGCCGATCCAGTGCGCCTCGCCGTCCTTCTCGGTCAATGTGGCCCGGCTTGCGACGCCGACGATCGAGTAGCGCGACCACACTCCGCCGTGCTCCGCCGACTCGAGCAGGAAGGTGCCGGGACGGTTCTGGGCGAGCTTGCGATAGAGACCGACCGGCGTCTCGGCGTCGGCCATGAGGCGGCGGACCACGGGGATGACCCGTCGGCTCTCGGCGAGCACGGAGAAGACGTCGAGCGAGGGCCAGGTGGCACCAAAGCTCAGATCGGGTGAGGGCTGCGGCTGGTCACTCGTGCTCACTGGCCGACCTCCCCGACGACGACCTCGAGGGCGCCGGCGTCGAAGCACGTGCGGTCCCCCGTGTGGCAGGCCGCACCGATCTGCTCCACCCGCACGAGCAGGGCGTCTCCGTCGCAGTCGAGCGCGACGGACTTCACGTATTGGGCATGGCCCGACGTGTCGCCCTTGCGCCAGTACTCCTGCCGGCTGCGCGACCAGAACGTCACGCGCCCCTCGCTCAGGGTGCGGCGCACGGCCTCGACGTCCATCCAACCGAGCATGAGCACCTCACCGGTGTCGTGCTGCTGGATGATCGCGGCGACGAGGCCTGCGTCATCGAAGCTCAGGCGGTCGGAGACAGCGTGGTCGAGATCAGGCACGTCCGCCATTGTGCCGCGCGGGTCATGTGGCGCGAGGATGGGTCCATGACGGAACCCTCGATCAGCATCGCACGCAGGGAGCGTCTCGACCTGTGCGAGACCTTCGAGTCCGTCGGACCCGATGCCCCCACACTCTGTATGCCGTGGACCACCCGGGAGCTGGCGGCGCACCTCGTGATCCGGGAGGGTCGCCCGGACCTGGCCTCGGGCATCTGGGTGCCCTTCCTTGCGGACCGGACAGAGCGTGAGCAGGCCAAGGTGGCCGCCCAGCCGTGGCCCGCCCTCATCGAGGCCGTGCGCTCGGGTCCGCCGAGCTGGCACCCGGCCCAGCTGGCCCTCATCGACAACGCCGTGAACCTCGCCGAGATGGTCATCCACCACGAGGACGTCCTGCGTGGCGACGGGACACCGGGACCACGTCGTGAGCCCAGCGCCCACCTCGAGGCCGCCGCATGGGCGCTCCTGTCCCGTATGGGACGGCTCCTCTTCCGCAAGGTGCCCGTTGGTGTCGAACTGCACGCACCCGGCCGCGGCGCGCTCACGGTCCGGGGTGGCGACGCGACCGTCCACGTGTCGGGAGCACCGCTGGAACTGTTGCTCACGGCATACGGGCGTCGTCAGGTCGCACAGATCGACCTCACGGGCGACGACGCAGCCATCACGCGCTTCGAAACGGCCCGCTTCGGGCTCTGATCAGCGGACGGGGTGCCCGTCGGCGCGCAACGCGTCCTTGACCTGCCCGATGGTGAGGTCGCCGAAGTGGAAGACACTCGCGGCAAGCACCGCATCGGCCCCGGCGCGCACGGCCGGCGCGAAGTGCTCGACAGCCCCAGCGCCACCACTGGCAATGACGGGGATCGTCACCTCGCGACGGACCCGGGCGATGAGATCGAGGTCGAAACCGGCCTTGGTGCCGTCGGCATCCATCGAGTTGAGCAGGATCTCGCCGGCGCCGAGCTCGGCCGCACGCACGCACCACTCGATGGCATCGAGCCCGGTGCCAGTGCGACCACCATGCGTGGTGACCTCGACGTCGTCGCTGACCGTGCCGTCGTCGTTGCGACGTCGTCGCACATCGGCCGAGAGCACGAGGACCTGCGAACCGAAGCGGTCGGCGGTCTCGGCGATGAGTACGGGGCGGGCGATGGCGGCGGTGTTGACGCCCACCTTGTCGGCGCCGCTGCGCAGGAGCCGGTCGACGTCATCGACGGTGCGCACTCCCCCGCCGACGGTCAGCGGAATGAAGACCTGCTCCGCCGTGCGTCGCACGACGTCATAGGTCGTGGCGCGGTCACCGCTGCTCGCGGTGACGTCGAGGAAGGTGAGCTCGTCGGCGCCCTGCTCGCCGTAGGAGCGCGCGAGCTCGACGGGATCGCCGGCGTCGCGCAGGTTCTCGAAGTTCACGCCCTTGACGACGCGCCCGGCATCGACGTCGAGGCACGGGATGACACGGATGGCGACGCTCACGTGGGCAGGTTATCCGGCAGGGGATGATGCGGGGTATGCCGTCCGCCTCCGATCTGCCAGCCCGCGTCGCCGCGCGGTCCCGCATCGAGGCGCGCATCCGCACGGACCGCTTGTCCGGGCGGCTCGTGTTCATCGTCCAGTGCGGGGTTGGGGCGGCCCTCGCGTGGTGGCTGGCGAAGGACGTCTTCCACCACCCCTTGCCCTTCTTCGCCCCGGTGACGGCGATCATCTCGCTCGGACTCTCCTACGGGCAGCGCGTTCGGCGGGCCGTCGAGGTGATGATCGGGGTCGCCATCGGGGTGCTCATCGGCGACATCTTCGCCCACCTGTTCGGCAGCGGGATCCTGCAGCTGCTCGTGGTGATCATGCTCGCCATGACCATCGCGTCACTCTTCGGGGCGGGCCTGCTCATCACGATCCAGGCGGGCGTGCAGGCGGCCATCATCACAACCCTCGTGGCGGCGCCCGGACAGGCGTTCACGCGCTGGCTCGACGCCGTCATCGGTGGCAGTGTCGCGCTCGTCATCAGCGCGCTGGTCCCGGCGACCGGGCTGCATCGACCACGCCAGAAGGCCGCCCGCGTCGTGGAGGAGATCGCGGCCATCCTGCGTGAGACGGCCGAGGTCATTCGCAGCCACGACACGGCCCTCGCCGCACGCACCCTCGAGCGAGCACGCGCCTCCGAGTCGATGCTCGTGGAGCTCCAGTCCCTTGCCTCAGAGGGTGTCGCGGTGGTGCGGCTCTCTCCTTTCCGCCGACGCCACCTTCCCGGGGTGCAGGCCATCGCCGACCTGCTCGAACCCCTCGACCGGAGCATTCGCAACCTGCGGGTCCTGGTCCGGCGGGCCTCGGTCGGGACGCGGCGTCACGAAGTCGTCCCACCGGCATACGTCGCTCTCATCGATGACCTCGCGCGGTCGTGCGACGACATCGCTCGCGAGCTGCACGAACGCCACGAACCCGTGTCGGCTCGGGCGGGCCTGCGCCGACTGGGTGAGCGCAGCGCCGCCATCGACCCGGCCTCGGGGCTGTCGGGCGAGGTGATCCGTGCGCAGGTCCGGTCGATGGTCGTCGACCTCCTCGTCCTCACCGGTGTGCCCCTCGACGAAACCGGGGGCTACGTGCCCGTCTCGGCTCGCACGACCGATGGCGACGACGAGGGTGACTCGACACCGACCTAGGGTTGCCCGTGTGGCGAGTGATGCAGTGAGCGACGTGGACCACCTCACGACAGAGGTGCAACGACTCGTCGCCGACCGTGGCCCGCGCTGCGGCGACGTCACCATCGTCGCGGTCGACGGACCGAGCGGATCCGGCAAGACCACCCTCGCGGCCGACCTCGGGCGCGACCTCGATGCCCTCGTCCTCCATGTCGACGACATGCACCAGGGCTGGACCGGGCTGCTCTCGAGCGTCGAACTCGCGCGCGCCTCCCTGGTGGATGCCTGGTCGCAGGGCGAGCCAGCGAGCCACCCCACGTGGGACTGGGATGACGACCGCCGCGGCGCCGATGAGGCTGTGCCCCAGGCGAATCTCGTCGTGCTCGAAGGTGTCGGTGCCTTTGCCATCGCGGGTGACTCGGCTGCGGTCACAGTGTGGGTGGAGGCGCCCACTGAACAGCGCCACGACCGTGCCATCGCCCGCGACGGGGAGGTCTTCGCGTCCCACTGGGACCTGTGGGCAGACCAGGAACGACAGCTGTATGCCGTCTCGCCCGGCCGCGATGATGCGGACGTCCGACTCGACACGGGCGCGCCCTGGGTGGACAGCGGCCCGGCCGCGGAGGAGGGGGGTCCGTCGCTCGCCCTCGTCGTCATCGGAGTCGTCGCCGTCTCCCTGAGCATGCGCACGCTCATGACTTCACTGCCACCCCTGCTGCCGCAGATCCGTGAGGACCTCGGCCTCAGCTCCCTGTGGCTGGGCGTACTCACCACGCTCCCCGTGCTCTGCATGGGCCTGCTCGCACCTGCGGCGGCACGCCTGGGGCTGCGCCTCGGCGTGGTCCGATGCATCTCCCTGGCCATGGTCGCCGTGGCTGCCGGCAACCTCGTGCGCGGGTTTGGCAACGAGGTCGTCGTGCTCTATCTCGGCACGCTGTGTGCCGGCGCAGGGATCGCCCTCGCCGGGACGCTGCTGCCGGGCATGGTCAAGGACTTCTTCCCCTCCGGCCGCGCAGGCCTCGCCACCGGGCTCCAGATGATCGCCATGATGGGCGGCGCCGGGGTGGCGGCCGGAGTCTCAGTCCCCCTGGCCGATGCTCTGGGCGACTGGGAGCTGTCCCTCGGCTTCTGGGGGCTCGTCGCGCTCCTCGGCATGGTCTTCTGGCTGCCCGTCGATCTCGCCGTGCACCGCGGCGGAGACCACGACCAGCACCCCGCCGGCACCGGCCACCGGTTGCCGTGGCGCAGCACGACGGCCTGGCTCGTCGCGGCCTTCCTCGCCGTCCAGTCGTGGCAGTTCTACTCGACTCTCGCGTGGCTCTCCCCCACATACGTCGGACACGGCTGGGACGCCCACGACGCTGGACTCCTGCTGTCGGTCTTCACCGGCGCGCAGCTCGTCTCCGGTCTCGTCGGCCCGGCCATCACCGACCGGGTGGGTGACTGGCGGATCCCGCTCGTCGGCGCCGGGCTGTGCGGTTTGGCTGGTCAAGCGGGCGTGTGGGCTGCTCCTGAGGCCGCGCCGTGGGTGTGGGCCCTGCTGCTCGGCGCTGCCCAGGGAGCATCCTTCGCGATCGGTGTCGTCCTGCTCGTCCGGTATGCCGTGTCGCCGGCTGCCGCCGCCCGTTTCACCGCGATGGCCTTCCTCGTGTCCTACACGGTGGCGTCGATGGGTCCGACCACGATGGGTGCGGTGCGCGACCTCACCGGGGGCTACTCGGCGATCTGGCTCGTGCTGGCGTGCCTGATGGTCGTCCAACTGGGCGCAGGCCTGGCCCTCAACCCCAAACGCGAACCCGTCCGCTGACCAGATCGTGCGGTCTGGCCGTTCGGTCCCGCGTCTGCCCGGCGCCTCGATAGGTGTTCGCTTGCATCGATAACCCATAGGTGTGCAGCCGAACACCAATCGGCTATCGACCCGAACCACACCCACACCGCGCGCGGGGTGGCTCTTCGCTCCGCGTCAAAGGCGGGTGCGGGACTGCGCGACGAGGTCGGCGAGGCGCTGGGCCTCGGCGCGTGCCGAGTCTCCATCGGCGCGCTGGATCGCCATCACCGCAACGGACTCCGTGTCCTTGAGATGCAGGGTGGCCCACGGGTCGCCCTCGTCAAAGGTCACGTCCGCGACCTCGTCCCAGGCAATGTGTCGGCGACCGACAAGATTGTGGATCGACAGTCCCGATTCGTCGGGAATCGCTGCGATGACTGCCCACCGCAGGAGCACCCCGGCGAGGGAGAGTCCGAGGACGGCCATCATGATGCGGTCGGCAACGACCCAGTCGCCACCAGCATCCGGACCGGCCACGAGCAGGGCGAGAACCGTGAAGAGCACGACGGACAGGACCGCCATGACGATCGCCATGAGCCGACCCCGACGTGATCGGAACGGCGCCCGCGAGAGGGAGGCCGACTGGGCGTCGGTCACAGGCGGCACGCCGCGATGTCGGTGACGAGGATGGCTCGGGCGCCGAGCTCCCAGAGCTCGTCCATGACCTGGTTGGTGACCGACCTCGGGACCATGGCGCGCACGGCCTTCCAGTCCGGGTTCTGCAGGTTCGAGACCGTCGGCGACTCGAGGCCGGGTGTGATCGCGCACGCGTCATCGACGAGCGCGGCCGGGACGTCGTAGTCGAGCATCACGTAGTGACGAGCCGTGACGACACCGAGCATGCGCCGGTGCAGCACCTCGATGCCCGAGTCCTCGTGACTGCCGTCGCGGCGGATGAGCACGGCCTCACTGCGCAGGATCGGGTCGCCGAAGACCTCCAGGCCCTGGCTGCGCAAGGTGGCACCCGTCTCCACCACATCCGCGATGACGTCAGCGACACCGAGGGTGATCGCGGTCTCGACGGCACCGTCGAGGCGCACGACCTCCGCCTGAACACCGTGCTCGGCGAGGTGCTTCTCGACGAGACCCTGGTAGCTCGTGGCCACCCTGCGCCCCGCGATGTCCGCGACGGCGGACACGGTTCCGGGCTGGCCGGCATACCGGAAGGTCGAACCACCGAACCCGAGCGCCATCACCTCGGTAGCGGCACTGCCGGAGTCGAGGAGCAGGTCGCGACCGGTGATGCCGCAGTCCACGGTGCCGGAGCCGACATAGACGGCGATGTCGCGCGGGCGGAGATAGAAGAGCTCGACGCCGTTGGCCTCGTCGTTGACGACGAGTTCCTTGGAATCGCGACGCGTGCGGTAGCCCGCTTCGCGCAGCATCTCGGCGGCGGGGTCAGCGAGAGAACCCTTGTTGGGAACGGCAATGCGCAGCATGAGGGGCTCGTGTCTCAGAGGTGGGTGTAGACGTCGTCGAGGGTCAGACCCTTGGCGACCATGAGGACCTGCAGGTGGTAGAGCAGCTGGGAGATCTCCTCAGCCGCGCGCTCATCGCTCTCGTGCTCGGCGGCCATCCAGACTTCGGCGGCCTCCTCGACGATCTTCT
The DNA here is from genome assembly GCF_042666395.1 of Knoellia pratensis. Taxonomy (NCBI): domain Bacteria; kingdom Bacillati; phylum Actinomycetota; class Actinomycetes; order Micrococcales; family Intrasporangiaceae; genus Knoellia; species Knoellia pratensis. The sequence goes on from NZ_JBHTDJ010000004.1 coordinate 706,849, forward strand.
TGCCGATGGCATGCACGCCCGCGTCGAGCTCCGCGACGGTGCCCGATCCCTCCGGACGGGTCGCGGCCTTGTCGGTGAGCTCGGCGAACAGCGCGTCGAAGGTCTTCACGCGTCAATCGTACGAGGGGCCAGGTCGCGCAAGGTCACGGCGGTGGCCACGGCGGCCTGGGCAGCCTCCGCGCCCTTGTCCTCGCTCGACCCCGGCAGGCCGGCTCGCGCCAGCGCCTGCTCGGCGGTGTCGCAGGTGAGGACACCGAAACCGATGGGGACACCGGTGCGGATGCTCACGTCGGTGAGGCCATGGGTGACCCCACTGCAGACGTAGTCGAAGTGCGGTGTGCCGCCACGGATGACGACCCCGAGCGCGACGAGAGCGTCGTACTCCCGCGAGAGTCGTGCGCAGGCCACGGACAACTCGACGGTGCCGGGAACGCGGATCACCGGGACGTCAGGAAGGCCGGCCTCGGCAAGCGCGGCAACTGCTCCGGCGACGAGACCGTCCATCACGGCCTTGTGCCAGGACGCAGCGACGATGGCGACCCGCAAGCCGGTCCCGTTGGGGAGGACCTCCGGCGCCCCGGCCTTCATGCGCTGGCCTCGGAGGAGTCGAGGGAGTCGAGGACGAGGTCGTGTCCGAGACGGTCGCGCTTGGTGCGCAGGTACGCCGCGTTCGTCGCGACGGGAGCGACCTGGAGTCGCTCGATCGTCGCGACGTCAATGCCCGCGGACACGACGGCCGCGACCTTGTCCGGGTTGTTGGTGAGCAGCCGGACGGTGCTCACGCCGAGGTCGTGGAGGATCGCCGCCGCCGCCGAATAGTCGCGTGCGTCGATCGGCAGACCCAGCTCCTCCTGTGCGGTGACGGTGTCAGCGCCGGTGTCCTGCACGGCATACGCCGCGATCTTGTCGGCAAGGCCGACACCCCGACCCTCGTGTCCACGCACGTAGACGACGACGCCGCCCTCGCGACCCACGCGGCACTGGGCGCGACGCAGCTGCGGGCCGCAGTCGCAGCGCGCCGAACCGAAGACGTCGCCGGTCAGGCACTCGCTGTGGAGTCGGGTGAGGACGGAGCCGTCGCCGAGGCCCAAGGGGCTGACGAGCGCGAGGTGCTCGTCGCCCGTGAGCGTGTCGCGATAGGCGTGCACCGTGAAGACTCCGTCAACCGTCGGCAGCGTCGTCGTCGCGTGGCGGACGACGCGGTCGTGGCGTTGACGGTGGGCCACCAACTGTTCGATGGTGATCACCGGAAGGTCGTGCTCGGCGCCGAGGTCGAGGACTGCGGGAAGGCGCATCATCGTGCCGTCGTCGTGGGTCAGCTCGGCGATCGCTCCGACCGGCTCCAGACCTGCAAGCCGGCACAGGTCGACGGCCGCCTCGGTGTGGCCGCGACGGGCGAGCACTCCACCGTCGCGTGCCCGCAGCGGGACGACGTGACCGGGGCGGATGAAGCTGGCCGCAGTGGCAGTTGGCGATGAGAGCAGACGCACCGTGTGGGCGCGGTCCGCCGCGCTGATGCCCGTCGTGACGCCTTCGGCTGCGTCGACGGTGATCGTGTATGCCGTCCGCAACCGGTCCGCGTTCTCCCTCACCATGAGTGGGAGGTTCAGTCGGTCGGCGACATCGTCGGGCATCGGGGCGCAGACGTAGCCCGACGAGTGGCGGATGGTCCACGCCATCCACTCGTCCGTAAGGGTCTGGGCCGCCAGAATCACGTCACCCTCGTTCTCGCGGTCCTCGTCGTCGGTCACGAGCACCGGCCGACCGGCACGCAGGGCCTCGAGGGCGCCCTCGATCGTGGAGAGGCGGGTCATGAGTGCACCTCTGCCAGCTCACGTTCGGGGTCGCGCTCCTCGCGAGAGGCCTTGAGCCACACCGTGAAGCCGTAGAGCACCAGGGCGCCGTAAACGGCATACAGGACCGCGGACGGATAGAACTTCGAGTGCCACAGCAGCGGCACGCCGACGAGGTCCACCGCGATCCACATGAGCCAGAAGTCGTTCCAGCCGCGGGCCATCGCATAGGTCGCGAGCATGGAGCCGACGAAGATCCACGCGTCGCACCAGAAGTACCAGCGAGGGGCCGGCCATTCGGCTCCAATCGTTGCGAAGATCCACTGTCCGACGAGGACTCCGCCGCCCCAGACGCCAACGTAGGCCGCCCGCTCACGGACCGTCGCCCAACGCGGGGTCACGGCCGGCGAGTCGGCCCCGCGGTTCTTGCGGTGCTGCTGCCAGAGCCACCAGCCATAGATGCTCGTGATGATGAAGAAGACCTGGCGGCCGGCCTGGCCGTAGAGCGTCTGGTGCTGCGGATTGGCGAAGGCCACCCCGAAGAACACCGTGAAGAGCAGGGCGTTGCCGATGATGCCGGCTGGCCAGGCCCAGACGCGGCGACGCATGCCACCGATCGCGGAGGCGAACCCGAAGACGTTGCCCACGATCTCGCGCCACAGGATGTGCGAGCTGCCGATCGTCAGTTGGGCCTCGAAGAGGTGCTCGAGCCAGTTCATGCGGAAACCTCCAAGGTGGGGCGGGCGGTGGGAGTCGCGGACTCAGTGGGGCGGGCGGTGGGAGTGGCGGCGAGGAGACGCTCGACGTACTTCGCGAGGACGTCGACCTCGAGGTTGACGGTGTCCCCGACGGCCCGGTGACCGAGCGTGGTGAGAGCGAGGGTGGTCGGGATGAGCGAGACGCTGAAGGTGTCCTCCGTGACGGCCGAGACCGTGAGGCTGACGCCGTCGACCGTGATCGATCCCTTCTCGACGACATAGCGAGCCAGGTCCGCGGGCAACGTGAACGTCACGACCTCCCAGCGGTCACCCGGGACACGCTCGAGGACCGTGGCGGTGCCGTCGACGTGCCCCTGGACGATGTGACCCCCGAAGCGGCTCGTGGCGGCCATCGCGCGCTCGAGGTTGACCGGTGCTCCGACCTCCAGAGCGCCAAGACCACTGCGGGACAGGGTTTCTGCCATGACGTCGACGGTGAACCAGCCCGCGTCGACGTCGTGCTCCACCACGGTGAGACAGACACCGTTGACGGCGATGGAGGCCCCGTGGACGGCGTCGCTCGTGACGAGCGGACCGCGCAGGGTGAGGCGTGCTGACTCCTCCCCCAGGTCGACGCGGTCGACCTGACCGAACTCTTCGACGATGCCAGTGAACATCAGCGGGACTCCTCGAGGATGGTGGTGATGCGGACGTCGTGCCCGATGATCCGGGTGTCGGTGGGCTCCAGTCGCAGCGCGTCGGCCATGGTCGTGATGCCCAGGTCGCTCACGGACTGGCGCCCTCGGCCCAGGAGCACGGGCGCGATGTAGGCGACGATCTCGTCGACGAGCCCGTCGGCCATGAAGGCGGCAGCCACGGTGGGGCCCCCCTCGAGCCAGACGTGGTGGATCTCGCGCTCGGCGAGGAAGGCCAGGACCTCACGGGGGTGTCGCGTTCGCAGGTGCGCCGTCTCGGCCGAGTCGTCGAACACTCGCGCGTCCACAGGCAGGTCGCGCAATCCCATGACCACCCTCAGCGGCTGGTGGTCGTGCAGGGTGCCGTCGGGGTGGCGCGCGGTGAGCCGCGGGTTGTCGATGAGGGCCGTCCCGGTGCCGACGACGATGGCGCCGCATCGGGCGCGTTGGTCGTGGACATCCTGACGGGACTCGGGGCCGGTGATCCACTGGCTCGTCCCGTCGGCCGCTGCGCTGCGACCATCGAGAGTGGTCGCGAGCTTCCACGTCACCCAGGGCCGGCCGGTGCGGATGCGGTGCAGCCAGCTGCGGTTGAGCCTCTCGGCCTCGCGCTCGAGGAGCCCGCCCTCGATTGGGACACCGTTCGTCTCCAGCCAGGCGGCCCCACCGCCGGCCGAAGGATTGGGGTCGCTCACGGCATACACGACACGTGAAACTCCCGCGGCAGCCAGGGCGCGTGCACACGGCTCGGTGCGCCCCGTGTGGTTGCAGGGCTCGAGCGTGACATATGCCGTGCAGCCGGCCGCGCGATCACCTGCGGCTTCGAGGGCGGCGGCTTCGGCGTGCGGCGTGCCCGCCCCGAGGTGCCAGCCCTCCGCGACGAGAAGCCCGTGGGGGTCGACCAGGACGCAGCCGACGCGTGGGTTGGCGTCGGGCTCGGGTCCATTGGTCGCGACCACGAGCGCGCGGAGCATCCAGTGCTCGTGCGTGTCGGTCGTGCCGTGATCCTGCATTCGTCCTGCCCTCGTGCTCGAGACCTGGTGGTCGAGCTCCGGGGGACGTTGCAGCGGGTACCGTCGACGCATGACGCCGGACGGCGCGACCCCGAAAGGTCTCGCTGTCGCGTGCTGCCTACCATCCGGACTTTAACCGTCGGTCTGGGAGTTCCACCCAGTCAACCGACCGCTGGCTGCGGTCGGGTCGCGGACTGTCACCGCCGGTTCGGAATTGCACCGACCCCGGAGCACGTCAGTGACCAGTATGCCGCACACCACCCCCGCCACCGAAGTTCTGTCCACCGTGACATCGCCCACGACGCACGGGCTCAGGGGAAGGTCACGCCGAAGACGTCGAGCAGCCCGGGGGCGGCGTCGAGGTCGAGGCGCGCCCCCTTGAGGCGGTTGTCCCGCGGGTCGAGCGCGAGTCCGCGGGTGCCCCGCAGGTCGGTGTCGCGCAGGTCGGTGCCCACGAACCGCGCGCCCGACAGCTCCGAGCCTCCGAAGTCGACTCGGCGCAGGTCGGCGTCGGTGAAGTCGACGTCGGTGAGGACGCAGTCGCGAAAGACGAAGGCCGTGAGGTCGAGTCCGGCGAAGGTCGTCCCGTCGAGGCGGCAGCGTTGGAACCGCAGCGGCTGCGCGAGGAGCGAACCCGCTCCTGTCACCGTCCAGTTGACCGCGAGCATCTTGCAGCCGACAAACGTGCACTCGACGAATCGGGTGTCCGTCAGGGCCGTCATCGAGAAGTTGCAGCTCGTGAAGGTGCAGTCCTCGAAGACGCAGTCGAGCAACGTGGCACCCTCCCAGCTGAGCCCGTTCAGCTCCTCGCCGACAAGCTCGCGCCCCCGCAGGGTTTCCCCGGCAGCAAGCGAGTCCAGTGCGTGATCGGCCACGATCAGTGGGCGTGCGACGCTGCGAGAGAACGCAGCTCATCGATGGCGACCGCAGCCGACTCCGCGCCATAGACCGCTGACCCGGCCACGAAGACGTCCGCCCCGGCCTCGGCACACTGCTCGATGGTCTTGGCCGACACTCCCCCGTCGACCTGGATCCAGATCTCCCCACCGCGCTGCTCGACTGCCTTGCGCACCTCGGTCACCTTGGCCATCTGGTCGGCCATGAACGACTGGCCGCCGAAGCCGGGCTCCACGGTCATCACGAGCACCATGTCGAGCTCGGGCAGCAGGTCCGCGTAGGGCGCCCACGGTGTTCCGGGCTTGATCGCCATGCCGGCGCGTGCCCCGGCGGAGCGCAGGGCACGCGCAAGGGTCTGCGGGTCCCGCGCGGCCTCGATGTGGAACGTCACCGACTGCGCGCCGGCCTCGGCATAGGCGGGCGCCCACCGGTCCGGGTCCTCGATCATGAGGTGGCAGTCGAGCGGGATCGGCGACACCTTGAGCAGCGACTCGACGATCGGAAGCCCGAGGGTGAGGTTGGGGACGAAGTGGTTGTCCATGACGTCGACGTGCGCCCAGTCGGCGTTCGAGATCGCGTCGAGCTCGGACTGGAGATTGGCGAAGTCGGCGGAGAGGATCGACGGTGAGATCTGCACGCGAGCAGCCTACGGGTGAGTCGGCAGTGGGCCCGAGGACCCTCAGGCCTTCTTGCGCAGCAGCGTGAAGAACATCGCGTCGGTCCCGTGGACATGCGGCCACAGCTGCACCGAGGGCCCGTCACCGAGGTCATGCAGGACGTCACCGGAGGCGTCGCGGAAGAACTCGCGGGCATCGACCACCTCGATGTCGTCGCGCTTCTTGAGCACGTCGCGCACCACGAAGGTCGTCTCGGCCGGGTGCGGGCTGCACGTGGCGTACCCGACGAGCCCACCCGGTGCGACGGCGTCGAGGGCGCTCCGGAGCAGGTCGCGCTGGAGCGGGCCGAGCTGGACGAGGTCGCTCGGCTGACGACGCCACCGGGCTTCGGGCCGCCGACGCAGCGCGCCGAGTCCCGTGCACGGGGCATCGACGAGAACGCGTCCGTATGCCGCAGGCTCGGCTTCGCCGACCTCGCGGCCGTCCGTGGTGCGCACCTCGATGCGTCGCCCTGCGGCCTGGGCCAGGGCGATGACGGGTTCGAGGGTGCTGCGGACGAGGTCGGCGCGGTGGTCACTGATCTCCACGGCGACGAGGTCTGCCCCGGCGTCGACGGCGAGCGCGCCGAGGACGCCACTCTTGCCACCGGGTCCAGCACAGAGGTCGAGCCAGCGGTTGGGGACGTCCGAGCCCACGGGAGCCATGGCGAGTGCAGCAGCCAGGAGCTGTGACCCCTCGTCCTGCACGGCGGCACGTCGGTCACGGATCGCCCCGATGGCACCGGGCTCGCCGTGCTCGAGGACGGCTCCGAACGGCGAGGTCGCGCTGGCCGTGGCACCGGCCTCGACGAGCTCTTCAACCGTCGCGAGGCCGGGGCGGGCCACGAGGCTGACCTTCGCCGGGATGTTGTCGCTGTCGAGCAGCTCACGCAGTTCGCCGTCAACGGTCTCTGCGGTGGCACGACCACCCGTCAGGAGGGCGCCACGCATCGCACTGACGACCCACTCGGGGTGGGAGTACTCCACGGCGAGCGCTGCCGTCGAACCACCCTCGGGCACAACCTCGGTCACCCACTCGTCACGGGTGCGTTCGCTGACCCGACGCATCACGGCATTGACGAAGCCGCTGGCCCCGGCGCCGCTCACGGTGCGAGCCAGACCGACGGTTTGGTCGGCCGCGGCGTGCGTCGGCACCCGCATGCCGAGCAGCTGGTGGGCGCCGAGCCGCAGGACGTCGAGGACACCGCTGTCGATCTTGGACGTCGATCGGTCGGCCGCCCGCTCGATCACGGCGTCATAGAAGCCCTGCATCCGCAAGGTCCCGAAGGCGAGCTCGGTCGCGAAGGCCGCGTCGCGCGAGTCGAGACGGTGTCGACGGATGATCGCCGGGAACTCGAGGTTGGCGTAGGCGCCGTCGTCGACGGCCCGCAGGAGCGTGTATGCCGCGAGCCGCGCCGGTTCGGCGTGCTTGGCCCGCTCGCTCGGCCTCTGCAGGGAGCGCTGGCTTCCACGTGGGCCTGAACGACCCTGGGGGCGTCGGGGCTGGGAGGAGTCGTGTTCGGGCATCAGGTCAGCGTAGTGGCGCGACCGAGCGACTCACCCACGTCGATGCGCACGCCTCGGGCCCAGTCAGCGGCCGGCATGGGCTTCTTGCCCTGCGGGCGCACCTCACCGAGAGTCACCACCCCAGACGCCGTGCCGACATGGACAGCCTTCTTGGTGGCGTGAACCTCGCCCGGCGCCAAGGTTTGCGACCCCTCGCGTGTCTCGAGCGCGTCCGCACCCGCAGTCAGCACGGGCCCCATCCCCAGTCGCTCACCCCGGAAGGTCGTCCAGGCACCCGGCGCCGGTGTGCACCCACGGATGTGACGACTCACGGCATACGCAGGCGTTGTCCACGAAATCTCGGCATCGGCGGTCGTGAGCTTCGCGGCGTGCGAGACGCCTTCGGCGGGTTGGGGCACCGCGTGGAGGTCACCGCCCTCGAGACCGTCCATCGTGGCGACGAGCAGGCCGGCGCCCGCGTGGGCGAGTCGGTCGAGAAGCACTCCGGACGTGTCGTCGGGGCGGATCGTCTCGGTCATGAGTCCGAGGACGGGCCCGGTGTCGAGACCTTCCTCGATCACGAACGTCGTGGCGCCGGTGGCTTCGTCGCCGGCCATGATGGCGCGCTGCACGGGCGCCGCCCCGCGCCATGCCGGGAGCACCGAGAAGTGGAGGTTGATCCAGCCATGGGTCGGGATGGCGAGGATGTCGCGCGGCAGGAGCGCTCCGTAGGCAACGACGGGACATGCGTCGGGCGCGATCTCACGCAGTCGTGCCTGGAACTCCGGGTCGCGCGGTGACACGGGAGTGAGCACGTCGATCCCGCGCTCGACGGCCACGGCCTTCACCGGCGAGGGGTGCAGGGTGCGGCCTCGGCCGGCCCGGGCGTCCGGTCGCGTGAGCACCGCAACGACCTCGTGCGGTGAGGCAAGCAGGGCCTCGAGGGCGGGCACGGAGGTCTCGGGGGTGCCGGCGAAGACCAGCCTCATCGGATGCAGCTCTGGCTCGTCACGCAGTCAGTCTACGAAGGGTCGCGAGGGTCGAGCCTCGCGGTCACGGGCGCCGTGTCCTTGCGCGCTGAGCGACGGGCCCGCATCGCCGCCACCTCGGCCGCGAGCGCGGGGCCGTCGGACAGCGGCGCGCTGAGCACCATGCGCTCGCTCTCGGCGTCCACGGGCAAGGGGCCAAGGACCCGCACCAACTCCCCGAGCCGCATCTCGGCCACGGCGGCCTGGAGCGCTGGCCGGGCACCGGTCAGCGTCGCCACGCGTGCCGTCGGCGGCAGCGACAATTCGAGCCGCTCGGCCAGCTCGCGATCCGCGAACCACGCCGGGTCCCAGCGCACGAGCGCCTCGATGGCAGGCACCGTCGTGTGCGTCGGCACCCCGGCGAGGACAGCGACTCCCCCCTCGGCCGCACCACGGGTCAGCGAGACGGCGTTCATCCATCGCCGCAAGGACTCCTCGGCCGCGTCGAGCGATGGCCGGTCGAGCAGCGCCCACGCGTCAAGAAGCAGGCAAGCTGCATACCCGCCGTCGGCAACAGGCTCTGCTCCCGGCGTCGAGATGACGAGTCGCGGCTTGGCATCGACGTGATCGATGACGGCTCCCGCACCCGAGGTCGCCACGGGCACGCCGGGAAAGGCCCGGCCCAGTTCCTCTGCGGTTCTGCGCGCGCCCACGACGGACGACCGCAACCGTGGTGAGCCGCAGTGTGAGCACTCGAATCGGGTCTCGACGGCGCCGCACCACCGACAGGTGGGCGGCTGGCCAGGACCCGCGAGACCCAACGGACCGGCGCAGACACCGCAGCGTGCGGGGCGTCGGCAGTCCTGGCACGACAGCGACGGCAGGTAGCCGCGCCGAGGCACCTGGACGAGCACGGGTCCGCGAGCGAGCGCCTCCTTGGCGACCTGCCACGCCATCGAGGGCAGGTGCGCCCTGGCGGCCGCCGGATCCCGGGCGAGGTCGGCCCCTTCACCCGCGACTCGCACCCGAGCCACGACCTTGCGCAGCGCGGACCGATCGACGTCGAGGCCGACGAACACACCCTCGGCGCACCACTGGGCCAGCGCCGCACTGCGGGTGAATCCAGCGCTGAGGAGCGCAGCCCCCTCGAGCTCGGCACGGATCCGGGCGACCTGCCGCACCTGCGGATAGGGGGCGCGCTGCTCGTCGTGGAGGTCGTCGCCGTCGTCCCACCACGCCACGAGGCCGAGGTCACGCACCGGGGCGAACGCCGCCGCCCGGTTGCCCACCACCACGCGCACGTGACCGCGAACAATCTTGAGGTATGCCGTGTAGCGGGCCTGCGGCCCTTGGTCTGCGGTGAGCCGGACATGGTGCCCCTTGCCGAGACGTTCGGTGAGAGCGGCCTCGACCCGGGCGACGTCGCGCGCGTCGGGGACGACGATGATGCTGCCTCGTTCACCGGCGAGCGCGGCCGCAGCGGCATCGGCGAGCAACCGCGGCCAGTCCTCCCCAGCGTTCGTTGACGGGGCGGCAAGCACGGACGCCGCCGGAGCCTCCCCCTGGGTGACCCGGGAAAGGAAAGCCGGCCCGACGGCATACCGACTCCATGCGCAGGACACGGAATCCGGCACTTCTTCGACCTCAGGTGCGCCGAGCGCAAGGGCTTTTTCGGCGGCTGCATGGCGAGGCGGCACGGCAAGCCGGAGGACGTCACCCACGGCTCCGCCGTAGCGTCGGGCCACCGCCTGTGCTGTGGCGAGCACCGAAGGGGTGAGCACGGCCTCGGGTGAGACGACGCGTCGGATGAGGGCGAGGCGACCCTCGTGTTCGGGCTCGGCCGTGCGCGCGATGACGAATCCATCGAGGTCCTGGCCAGCGAAACGCACCTTGACCCGCACCCCCGGCACGACGTCGCCAGCCATGGCATCGGGGACGAGGTACTCGAAGGGGCGGTCCAGGTGCGCTAGCCCCGTGTCGACGAGCACGGAGGCCACCGGGTCGACGTCGGCGATGGCCTCTCCGCTGGTCTTGGGCCTGGGTCGAGTGCGGGCAGCGGGCTGGATGAGCTCCAGCTGCGTCCCCTCACCCGGCTCGGTCATGTCCCGAAACTAGACGATGCGTCCGACGCTCCTGATCAGCCGGGGCTGTTGGCGTCCGGCTGCTGCCTGCGCAGACTGATCGCGGCGCCTGACGCGGTGCCGATGAAGATCAGCCCTCCAACCACGGGAAAGTCGCCGGTCCACCACCACACAGCACAAAAGAGCAGAGCCATACTCAGAACAATCAACGCGATGCCAAGCTCGTACCGCCAACGCAACTGGCCAACCCAGCTCCGAAAGTTGTTGATCGGCGTCATCGGTTGGGGGACCCACTCGGCGGTGCGAGGGGGCGCCACCAAGCGGCGTTCCTCATCCACCAGGGCGTCCGCCTCCCGAGCGGCCACACCGCCCCGACGCCACAATGTCGGCTCGATCCGGACGCTCCAGCCGTCCGTGGAGACGATCTCCCGGGCTCCGTCCGGGTACGCCATCACAGCCTCGACGTCGTTGCGTGCGATCCCGGCCCACTCCGCTCGTCGGCCCAACGCAATCCCGGAGTCGCCGATCACCAGGCGGTCACGGATGGCCGGAAAGTTGCGAGAGCGGTAGGACGAGCCAGCGAAGGCTACGGCGCGCGTGGGCATGAGCTGACGAGGCATCTGGTCGGCCCAAGCGGCTTCGCCGTCCACTCCCAGGAGCAGAGTGTTGTGCATCTCCTGCGCTACGCGCCGCACTGCGTCGGCGTCGACCACCAGCAGCTCTTCGCGAACCGCCTCGGCCGATTGCGGCTCACGCCCTCTGAGGTGATCCGACGCCGCCCGGTAGGCAACCATCAGAGCGTTGTAGGGATCGTCGTTGGCCTGCCGGGCCTGGGCAACAAGGTCGGGAACGACAGCGCTCAGGGCATCAGAGGTTGCGACCCTCGACATGATCTCGAGGGTCTTGTCGACCACATTGCTCAACAGCGGGGCACTGACATCCGAGCCGGCAAAGACGACCGCGGTATCCGCATCAACCGCTTCGTACACGGACCAGGGTGCATACGCCGCGCCGTCCCGCCCACGGAATTCGTCATGCATGAGTTTGTGTAGGGCCGGGCCGAGGAACGTTGCCGCAGTTGACCTCGCGACGACGCCAGACGTAGTGATCCCCTGCCTGGTGACGTACATCTTCGGGAGATCGGCTTGGGCTTCGCACGGGTCCGCCGCAGGAATGGATCGCAACGGACCCTCTGGCAGGTTCAATGCGAGACCTGCGGGCGGTGGTCCATCGAGCAGGAGGGCCGCATTGCCCGACGTGAACCATTCCGAGGCGAGGAGGCGCACGTCTTCCTCGGAGACCCGGGCGAGTCCCGGTTCCGCATAACCCGCGAGACCCGGCCCTCGGGCGCCATAGCGATTCAGCATGGCCTGTCGCACGTCGCTCGACCCGCGCATCGCAGCCTCGGCCTTGAGCACCGAACTCTCACGCGACAACTCAGCCAGGTCGGGCGCAGCAATCCAGCGCGTCAGGTCACCCACGAAGTCCACCACGGCATCGCGCGGGCCGTGAGCGTCGAACTGGGTCATGAGGAGCGACACGGACCCGTTGACCTGCAGGGCTCCCTTGGCACGGTCGTGCAGCGCAACGTGCTCCAGCAGGTGGGTGACTCCCGCTGTGGCCAGCGTCTCGTCGACGATTCCCCGCCGAAAGATGAGCGATGCCGTCAGGGTCGGTCGACCGGCGTCCACCCAGAAGGTGCGGACGCCGCTGAGTACGTCCGAGTGCAGTGCGACCACTGAGAAATGCCTCCCCTTGCCGCCTCCCGCAGGCGGTCGGCAAAAACTAGCCCGAACTGTTGGGTTGTGCCAGAGAGTCTCACAACGCCCATCGCTGGTCGCGTCAGACGCTGTGGCCGCTGCCGAGGTGCTCGAGGAGCAACGCGGTCGTCTCGTCAGGTCGCTCAAGGGCCGGGAGGTGTCCGGCCCACGCGAGTTCGACGAAGAAGGAGCTCTCGATCTCGCGCCCGAGAAGGGCCCCGATCTCGCGGAAGTGAGCGGTGTCGTGCGCTCCCACGAAGATCACGGTGGGGACGAACAGGGCCGTTGGGTCGACGGTCACGCGCTCCGGCTGTGGCGGCGGGTCCAGCTTGTCCGCCGCGAGCTGGACCTCGAAGGCGCGACGCTGCATCCGTGCAAGGTCTGCGCGTGCCTCGTCCGTGGCCTCCGGGCCACACCAGGTGTCGACGTTGAGCGCGACGGCACCATCGACGTCGCCAGCCTCGAGCAGCTCGTCCTCGCGCTCGCTGAACTCGATGATCACCGGATCGGCGACCTCGAGTCCCCGGTAGGCCGGGCACAACAGGGCGAGCGACCGGACGCGCTGCGGGTGCTGCGCGGCGAACTCGAGAGCGACACGACCGCCGAAGGAGGAACCGACGATCACGGCCTGATCGATGCCGAGGTCGTCGAGGAGGTGAAGGACGTCGTCGGCATCGCCATAGCGCCCACCCGGCAGCGGCGTGCCACCGAAACCGCGCAGGTCGGGTGCAATGACCCGGTGGGCAGCGGCGAGGCCGGGAATGATGCCGGCCCACATGCCTCGATCGGCGACGCCCGCATGGAGGAGGACGACCGCGGCCCCGCTGCCCTCGTCGTCGTGCGCGAGGAGTAGCGGGGCCGAGCCGTCGTTGCTCAGTGTCTTCAGCCCTTGACCGCGCGCTGGAGGTCCTCGACGCGGTCGAGACGCTCCCACGTGAACGGGTTGTTGTAGCCGTGGGCCTGCGTGCGACCGAAGTGGCCATAGGCCGCCGTCGGCTTGTAGATGGGGCGGAGGAGGTCGAGCGCGTCGAGGATCGCTGCCGGACGCAGGTCGAAGACGGACAGGATCGCGTCCTGGATCTTGTCGGCCGGAGCGGTCTCGGTGCCGAACGTCTCGACGTAGATCCCCACGGGCTGCGCCTTGCCGATGGCATAGGCCACCTGGACCTCGCAGCGACGGGCGAGGCCCGCGGCGACGACGTTCTTGGCGACCCAGCGCGTGGCGTAGGCGGCCGAGCGGTCGACCTTGGACGGGTCCTTGCCCGAGAAGGCGCCACCACCGTGGCGGGCCATGCCGCCGTAGGTGTCGACGATGATCTTGCGACCGGTGAGGCCGGCGTCGCCCATTGGGCCACCGATGACGAACGTGCCCGTCGGGTTGATCAGCGAGCGGTAGTCGGACGTGTCGAGATCGGTGCCGTGCTCGGCGAGTTCGGCGAGCACCGGTGCGATGACGTGCTTCTCGATGTCGGGGCTGAGCAGACCGTCGAGCGAGATGCCCTCGGCGTGCTGCGTGGAGAGGACGACGGTGTCGAGCCTGACGGCCCGGTCACCGTCGTAGCTGATCGTCACCTGCGTCTTGCCGTCCGGGCGGAGGTAGGCCAGCTCCTCGCTCTTGCGGACCGCGGTGAGGCGCTCGGCCAGACGGTGGGCGAGGTAGATCGGGAGCGGCATGAGCTCGGCGGTGTCGTCGCAGGCGTAGCCGAACATGAGGCCCTGGTCGCCGGCGCCCTGCTTGTCGAGCGGGTCGATTCCGCCGGTGCGGCTCTCGTAGGCCGTGTCAACACCCTGGGCGATGTCGGGGCTCTGCTGTCCGATGGAGACCTCGACGCCACAGGAAGCGCCGTCGAAGCCCTTGGTCGACGAGTCGTAGCCGATGCCCAGGACCGTGTCGCGCACGATCTTGGGGATCTCGACGTAGGCCTCCGTGGTCACCTCGCCGGCGACGTGGACGAGACCAGTCGTCACCATCGTCTCGACGGCGACGCGGGCCCCGGGGTCCTGCGCCAGCATGGCGTCGAGGATCGAGTCGGAGATCTGGTCACAGATCTTGTCGGGGTGACCCTCGGTGACGGACTCGGACGTGAACAGGCGTGCAGCCACCCGGGGGTACTCCTTCAGTGCGGGAACGGTTCATCGCGCCGACACGGCGCGAGACCGCCAAATCTACCCGTCCGCATGACCCGTGGGGGTGTCGCCCACCACATGGGAGGTGATGCGTCACACGAGGGGTCGTCCTGGAGCCGCAGGACGACCCGCAAGGTGCCAGAATGTCCGCGTGAACGACCGGCCGGAGCCCATGGCCCCCGCGAGTTCGCCCGGACCCACGAACACGTCGGCGGCGAGCTCGGCCTCAGGCAACCCCCTCGATCTCCTCGCCCGGGCCCAGATGCTCGCCGATCAGGTGCGCGGCGAGTCGATCCGTGAGGTGGCCGAGGCCCGTCGTGACGCCGCGCAGGTGCGGGCCCGCACCGCGGACGCCCTGTCCGAACTCGAGAACGTCGAGGCCAACCTCGCCGCTGCCCGCGCCGAAGCCGACTCGGTCATCGAGGCAGCACGCCAGGAAGCACAGTCTCTCCTCGCCGACGCGTCCGACCAGGCCAACCTCGTGCGCGCCCGCTCGTCCAAGACGGCCGACGAGGCCCTGTCGACCGCCGAGGAGGACGCCGCGGCGCGTCTGTCCGAGGCCGAGCGCCGGGCCCGCGACATCGTCGAGACGGCGGAGCGTTCAAGCCGAGAGCTCCTCGACCGGACTGCTGCGGACGTTGCCGCCGCTCGCTCGGCGTGGGAGGCCGACCGGGCTGGCGCGGAGCTCGAGATCTCCCGTGTGCGCGAGCTGGCCGAAGGCGAGGCAGCAACGCTTCGCAGCGAAACGGAGGCGTATGCCGCAGCGCACCGTGACGATGCCGAGCGTCACGTGAGTGCCCGCCTGGCCGAGATCGATCGCCTCACCAGGGATGCCTCGAGCGAGCGCGAGCAGGTCCTCCAGCAGGCCCGCGACGATGCTGCCGCACACCTCGAGCAGGCCCGCGACGAGGCCGACGGTGTCGTGGAGTCGGCTCAGACCCACTTGGCGTGGGCGCAGGCCACGGTTCGCGACATCCTCGACAAAACCGAGCGTGAGACCTCCTCCCAGAAGCGCGAACACCACCAGACCCTGGCCGAGCGCGCCAAGCAGAGCCGGAACCGAGCAGCGAACCTCCTCGCCTCCGCGACGGCCCGGTCCACCGACCTGGGCGCCGAGGCCGAGGCGGAGTCGAACCGGACGCGCGCGCAGGCCACGTCCGTCCTCGAGGAGGCCCGGGCGGATGCCGCGCGCACCCTCGAGGACGCTCGCCGCGAGGCCGACCGGATCACGCAGGCCGCCCGCGAACGTGCCGCGGAGGCGGAGGCGCGGGCCGAACGCCGTCTCGGCGAGGCCGAGCGCGGCGCGCAGCTCGTGCGCCAGAGCACCGCCGACGACATCGAAGCGTTCCAACGCCAGGCCCACGAGCAGCACCGTGCCTCCCGTGCCGAGATCCTGCGGATCACCGAGGAGGCGCAACGTCGCTCCGACGAGATCCGCGCCGAGGCACAGGACAACGTCACCCGCGCCCGCGCGGAGGTGGCCGTCCTGGCTGCCCGCCGCGACGCCATCACGACTCAACTGGGCGACCTCAGCGGAGTCATCGACGCCTTGGCCGTCGCCGACTTCCCCTCCCCGGCACCCACCGACGAAGACCCCCTGCCACTGCCCACCCAGCACAGCAATCAGCACCAGGAGCACTGATGAGCACGCCCCAGTTCCCGACGATCTTCCGTGGCTACGACCCCATCCAGGTCGACCGTCACCTCGCCTCGATCGGTGACACGGTCGACGCGGCCCGCCAGGAGGTCGCTCAGATCACCGTCGAGCTGACCAAGGCCAAGCAGCACAACGCGGAGCTCGCCGCCAGCCTCAAGGAGCACAAGGCCCTCGTGACCTCGCTCGAGGCCAAGGAGGCGCAGGTTTCCTCCCCGACGTTCGCCCACCTCGGCGAGCGCATCGGGAGCATGCTCGGTCTGGCCGACGAGGAAGCCACCTCGATCCGTGCCGCCGCCACCGCGGAGGCAGACAAGCACCGCCGCCTGGCGGACGAGTCCTCGGCATCGGTGCGCGCTGAGGCCGACCGCTACGCCGAAGAGGTCCGCTCCCGCGCCGAGGTCGAAGCCTCCGAGGTCGTCGCCAAGGCGAAACAGCAGGCGGCCGCCCTGCTCGACGACGCCGGCCGCGAGGCGTCGGCTCGACGCGAGGAGGCCGAGGCCCACTTCGAGAACCAGCGAGCTCGTGCGGCCGCGGCCGCCGCCGACTTCGAGGGCACCCTGCAGGAGCGGCGCGAACGGGCGACCAGCGAGTTCACCCTCGCGCAGAGCAGCCATGAGGACCGCCTGCGCGAGCTCCAGGAGCGCACCGACCAGCTCGCCAAGGAGTCCGAGGAGGAGCACAGGTCCCGCTCCGCCGAGGCTGTCTCCATCCTCGACCAGGCCAAGGCCGAGGCGTCCGCCTTGGTCACGACCGCCAAGGAGCAGGCCGAGCGCATCAGGCGTGACTCCGAGCGCGAGCTCGCAGCCGCCACGGCTCGACGCGACAGCATCACCGCCCAGCTCAGCAACGTCCGCAACATGCTCGGCACCCTCGGTGGCGCTTCCTCCATCGGCCAGGCCGACCTCGCCGAGGTCGCAGCCCCCGAAGCCGCACCCCGGGCCGAGGACGAGGCCCCGCCCGAAGCCGAACCGCAGGCCCGGGCAGAGGTCGAAGCGGAGGCAGCCACTGAGGTCGAGGCGCCCGATGAGGCTGAGGTTGAGGCGCAGCCCGAGTCCAAGCCGAAGGCGAACGCGAAGACCCGCTGAACCAGTCGAGGTAGCACGAAACGCCGTGGGGAGCTTCTGCCCACGGCGTTTCGTGCTACCTCAACGTGCCCTACCTCGACCCGGTGAGGTCTCGCTCCTGACTCAGAGCAGGGTGGCGACGACGTCCCAGACGGCGTCGGAGACGGCAGCCTTGGTGGCGGGACCGACCTCGACGCTCTCATCGCTCCCGCGTTGCAGGACGGTGACGGTGTTGTCATCGGAGCCGAACGTCTTGCCCTCGCCCACCTCGTTGACGACCAGCACGTCGCACCCCTTGCGCTCGAGCTTCGAGCGCGCGTGGTGCAGGACGGAGCCGTTGTCATCGCCGGTCTCGGCGGCGAAGCCCACGATGACCGGGGTCGCCGACCCACCCCGGGTCTGCACCAGCTCGGCGAGGATGTCGGGGTTGCGCACGAGCGTGATCGTCGGGGCGGAGTCGTCCGCGCTGCCGTCGACATGGGCCTCGTGCGTCTTCTTGATCTTGGACGGCACGTAGTTCGCCGGTCGGAAGTCCGCCACCGCCGCGGCCATGACCACCACGTCGCTGTGTGCAGCAGCTTGGAGGATCGCCTCACGCATCTGCAGGGCGGTCTCCACCGGGACGACGTCGATGCCCGGGAGGTCCGCAGCAGCGGAGGTCACCAGGGTCACCCGGGCGCCACGCTCGGCGGCAGCGACTGCGAGGGCATGGCCCTGCTTGCCGGAGCTGCGGTTGCCGAGATAGCGCACCGGGTCCAGCGGCTCGCGGGTGCCGCCGGCACTCACGACGACGCGACGACCGCTGAGGTCTCCCCGCCGGTGCCCCGGCACCCCTCCCGCAGCGTCTGCGGATGTGGTCGTTCTAGCCGCCGAATCCGCAGACGCAACGGCGCGGGAAGCGGCGGCGGAGCGGGCGAGCTCACGCTCGCACACGGCATACAGGTCCTCGGGTTCCGGAAGGCGTCCGGGACCGGTGTCCTTGCCGGTGAGGCGCCCACTCGCGGGCGGCACGATGTGCACGCCGCGTTCGGTGAGCGTCGAGACGTTGGCCTGCGTCGCGGGGTGGTCCCACATCTCGGTGTGCATGGCGGGGGCCATGACGACGGGACAGCGCGCGGTGAGCAGGACGTTGGTGAGCAGGTCGTCGGCCTGACCGGTCGCGGCCCTGGCCAGCAGGTCAGCGGTGGCCGGCGCAACGATCACGAGGTCGGCTTCCTGGCCGAGGCGCACGTGCGGCACCTCGTGGACGCTGGACCACACGTCGGTACTCACGGGCTTGCCGGAGAGCGCCGCCCACGTGGGAGCGCCAACGAACTTCAGGGCAGCCCCCGTCGGCACGACGGTGACGTCGTGACCCGCCTCAGTGAGGAGGCGCAGGAGCGAACAGGCCTTGTATGCCGCTATGCCGCCCGCCACACCGAGGACGACCCGCACGGTTGGCTCAGTCCTCGATCTTCTCTGAGGTCAGCAGGCTGCCGTTGATCTCACGCAGGGCGATGGAGAGGGGCTTCTCGTGGACCTCGGCGTCGACGAGCGGGCCGACGTACTCGAGCAGGCCGTCCTGGAGCTGCGCGTAGTAGGCGTTGATCTGGCGCGCGCGCTTGGCCGAGTAGAGGACCAAGGAGTACTTGGAGTCGGCGTGCGTGAGGAGCTCGTCGATCGGCGGGTTGGTGATGCCGATGGGGTTGGCCTTGGTGCCTGACACGGAATCAGTCTCGTTTCGTCTGGTGGGGGGTGCGCATCAATGATACGAGTTCGTTCGCCACACGCCGAACGTCGTCGTTCACGAGCGTCACATCGAACTCTTCAGCGGCGGCGAGTTCGGCCCTGGCCGTGGTCAGCCGGACCTCTCGCTCCTCCTGCGACTCGGTGCCTCGCCCGACCAGCCGGCGGACCAGCTCGTCCCAGCTCGGGGGTTCGAGGAACACGAAAAGGGCGTCGGGCATGGTCTCGCGGACCTGTCGTGCGCCCTGGAGGTCGATCTCGAGGAGCGCGGGTCGACCTTCGGCGATGGCCGCCTCGACCGGACCGCGGGGGGTGCCGTACTGCGCCCGACCGTGGACCGTGGCGAACTCGAGGAACTCGCCGTGGTCGACCATGCGGCCGAACTCCTCGTTGGACACGAAGTGGTAGTGGCGCCCGTCGACCTCGGTGGGCCGGGGCTTGCGCGTCGTGGCCGAGACGGAAAGCCACACGTCAGGGTGGTGCTCGCGAACGTATGCCGCGACAGTGCCCTTGCCGACTGCGGTCGGCCCGGCGAGGACCGTGAGCCTGGAGGTGCCGGTCACGCCTTGTCGAAGCGCGTGAGGAGGGCAGAGATCTGGTTCTGGCCGAGGCCGCGCACTCGGCGACTCTCGCTGATACCGATGTCCTCCATGAGGGCCTTGGCCTTGACCCGACCGACGCCTGGCATCGACTCGAGCAGCGCGGACACCCGCATCTTGCCGATCACGTCGTTCGACTTCCCTTCGCTGATGACCTCTTTGAGGTCGCCTTGGGCGTACTTGAGGCGGTTCTTGACGGCGGCCCGCTCGCGTCGAGCCTGCGCTGCCTTGTCCAGCGCGGCAGCGCGTTGCTCGGGGGTCAGTGGCGGGAGTGCCATGGCGGATGTCCTCCGTGTGAATCCTTGTCGACGCTGCTTCTCAACGTCTCCGGGCGATTCAATCACGTCTGGAGGGGTGGGCCCGGACTGGAGGGAGCAGGTTCACAGGACCCCGAGGCACCCTCCACCTCAGGACAGCAGGGCCGCGACGCCCTCATTGGTCCGGGCAGCCTGAGCCCGCAGAGCCGCGACGTCCGGACCTGCGGAGAGGACCTCGCGGCTGCTCGCCGGCAGGACATTGTGCAGCGCGTCGCCGAAGACTCGCTTGAGATCGTCGGAGGTGCCGCCCTGCGCGCCGACACCCGGCGCGAGCAGTGGACCGTTGACCGACGCGAGGTCCAGACCGAGGTCCTGGACGGCTGCGCCGACCGTGGCGCCGATGACGAGTCCGGTGCTGCCCAGGTCGCCGGCCGCGAGCGCAACGGCGTTCTCGCCGGCGGCTCCTCGCACCATGGACTCGGCGACGCTGAGGTCGTCGCGTCGGGCGTGCTGGACGGTCTGCCCCTCGGGATTGGACGTCAGGGCGAGCACGAAGACGCCGCGTCCGTTGCTCGCCGCCTCATCCAGCGCCGGACGCAGGGACTCAAAACCGAGGTAGGGGCTCACGGTGAGCGCATCGGCAGGTGCCACTGCGGAACTGCCGAGGTATGCCGCGGCATACGCCGACATCGTCGACCCGATGTCGCCGCGCTTGGCGTCCAGGATGACGACCGTGCCTGCGGCACGCAGGTCGCGGATCGCGTCCTCGAGGACGGCGATCCCACCGGAGCCGAACACCTCGAAGAAGGCGGACTGCGGCTTGACGACGCCAACGTGGCCACCGAAGGCGTCGACGCAGGCCCGGGTGAAGGTGCGCAGCCCGTCGACGTCGTAGGTCAGCCCCCAGGACTCGACCAAAGCCTGATGCGGGTCGATGCCGGCGCACAGGGGGCCGAACTGCTCGGTGGCGGCTCGCAGCCGCTGCCCGAAGGTCTGCTGCGTTGTTTGCGTCGGTGTGGTCATGGGATCACCATCCTGTCGTGTGCGACCCCGACGAGCTCGGTGATGCGGGCGACGCCGTGGGACTCGGCGAGCGCCTCGAGCTCGGTGAGGACGCGCTGGGGTGCGGTCGGGTCGTTGAAGGTCGCGGTGCCCACCTGGATGCCAGTGGCTCCGGCGGCGATGAGCTCGAGGGCGTCGCGACCGGTGCGCACTCCCCCGACCCCGATGAGCGGCACGGTCTGGAATCGTCCGTCTCGCATGGCTGCGGTGACCTGCCACAGGGCGCGGACGGCCACAGGCCGGATCGAGGGCCCGGAGAGGCCACCGGTGATGCCTCCGAGCTGCGGTCGCAGGCGGTCGGTGTCGATGACCATGCCGAGCAGGGTGTTGATCATCGTGAGCCCGGTGGCGCCGGACTTCACGGCGGCGTCGGCGATCGAGACGATGTCGGTCACGTCGGGCGTGAGCTTGGCGAAGATCGGCACGTCTCGTGGGAGTTGCTCCCGGACGAGCGCAATGACCTTGCCCGAAGCCAGCGGGTCGCACGCGAACACGAGGCCCCTGTTGGCGACGTTGGGGCAGGAGATGTTGACCTCGACCCCGACGACGCAGTCGAACGCGTCGCTGGCAGCGAGCACCTGGGCCACATCGGCGAACTCCCCCGCCGTGTTGCCCGCGATGGACACGAGCACGCGAGCACCGACGGACTTCAGCCAGGGCAGGTCCTTGGCGACGAACGCGCGGATGCCCGGCCCCTGCAGCCCGATGGAGTTGAGCATGCCGGAGCTCGTCTCGGCCATGCGGGGGGTGCCGCGGCCCGAGCGCGCATCCATCATCACGGTCTTGGTGACGAACGCCCCGAGCCTGGAGACGTCAAAGAATCGGTGCAGCTCGCGCCCGTTGGCGGCGCAGCCGGACGCGGTCATCACCGGGTTGGGCAGGGTCCGACCGGTGAAGGTCACGGACATGTCGACGGCCATCAGTGACCTCCCACTCTCGGTGCCCCGACGGCGTCTTCGGGGACACCACACACGCCGTCGTGGAAGGCCTCCCAGCGGATGCGGTCGCCCCGGAAGACAGGCCCCTCGACGCACGAGCGGACCATCGACGTGACGCCGTTCTTGTCGCGGACCGGCATGACGCAGGTCATGCAGACGCCGATGCCGCAGGCCATCGACTCCTCGACAGCAACCTGGGCCACCGCGCCGTGCTCGGCGGCCACGCGGGTCACGGATTGGAGCATGCCCATCGGTCCACACGCATAGGCCACGGGGGCACCGGTGCGCCGGAACACGTCTGGCAGAACGTCGCTCACCCAGCCGCGCTGCCCAGCGGAGCCGTCGTCGGTCGTGACCGTGACTCCGTCGGCCGCTCGTCGTGCCTCGACGACACCGAAGAGCCGGTCCTCCGACGCGGCACCGAGCACCATCTCGACGGTGCAGCCGCGCTCGCGCAGGACCTCGGCCAGCCAGAAGAGCGGCGCCGACCCGTAACCGCCACCGACCAGCACGCAGGGCACCGGCTCGGTGGGCAAGGGGAAGGGTCGTCCCAGCGGGGCCACGACGTCGACGGCGTCGTGCGCGCGCAACCCGGTGAGCCACTCGGTGCCGGCGCCCTTGGCTGCGATGACGAGATCAAGCGTGCCGCCGTAGGTGCCGGACGGGCTCACCTTGTGGATCGAGAACGAGCGCCGCAGCAGGTTGCCCGTCGTGGGGCCACCCACCGCCAGTGCCGCGAACTGCCCCGGTCGTGCCAGCTCCGCGACACCTGGCGCGACGATGGTCAGGTGGTGGTAGGCCCCGACCCGACGGGTCGCAATGACCTCGCCCTGCACCTGGACGACACCGCTTGCGCTGCCCGCGTATCCCGTGCTCACTTGTCGGCCACCTGCATGAGGTCGAGGTGGCGCGCGTGCTCCTGGAGCGAGGTGACCGTGAGGTCCCCACGCCGCAGGGCCTCGATGGCCTGGACCGCGGCAGCGAACTCCTGGACGGTCGTGATGAGCGGGACGTCGGCGGTGTTGGCCGCGGCCCGGATGGCGTAGCCGTCGGCCCGAGCGCTCTGACCAGTGGGCGTGTTGATCACCATGGCGATCTCGCCCTGGAGGATGAGCTCGCCGATCGTGCGCGTGTCGCTGGCCTCGGCGTCGCCCTCCCGCTCGGTGATCTTGCGAATGACCTTGGCGGGAATTCCGTTGCGCCGCAGCACATCCGTCGTGCCGGACGTCGCCACGATGTCGAAGCCCAGGTCGACGAGCCGGTTGACCGGGAAGAGCATCGCGCGCTTGTCTCGGTTGGCGACGGAGACGAAGACCGTGCCGCTGTCGGGCAGACCTCCGTAGGCCGCGAGCTGGCTCTTGCCGAACGCTCGGCCGAACGTCGTGTCGATGCCCATGACCTCACCGGTCGAGCGCATCTCCGGCCCGAGGAGGCTGTCGACCATCGAGCCGTCGGCCTGGCGGAACCGGTGGAAGGGCAGCACGGCCTCCTTGACCGAGATGGGGGCGTGCGGCGGCAGGTTGCCACCGTCACCACTCGGCGGGAGGACTCCCTCGGTGCGCAGCTGGGCAATGGTTGCGCCGAGCATGATGCGACTCGCCGCGTTGGCCAGCGCAACCCCGGTGGCCTTGGCGACGAACGGCACGGTCCGCGACGCCCGCGGGTTGGCCTCGAGGACGTAGAGGATGTCCTGCGCCAGCGCGAACTGGACGTTCATCAGGCCGATGACGCCGATCCCCTGGGCCAGCTTGAGCGTGCTCTCGCGCACGAGCTCGATCTCCGCGTTGCCGAGGGTCGCGGGCGGGAGGGTGCAGGCGCTGTCGCCCGAGTGGATGCCGGCCTCCTCGATGTGCTCCATGACTCCCCCGAGATACATCTCGGTGCCGTCGTAGAGGATGTCGACGTCGATCTCGATGGCGTCGTCGAGGAAGCGGTCGACGAGCACCGGGTGCTCGGGCGAGGCCGTCGTGGCGCGCTCGACGTAGGTCACGAGCGTGTCGTCGTCGTAGACGATCTCCATGCCCCGGCCGCCGAGGACGTAGGACGGTCGCACAAGGACCGGGTAGCCGATGTCCCGCGCCACGGCGAGCGCTTCAGAAGCGGAGTATGCCGTCCCGTGCTTGGGCGCTGGCAGCTTCGCCTCTGCGAGGACTCGCCCGAAGGCACCGCGGTCCTCGGCGAGGTCGATCGCCTCGGGTGAGGTGCCCACGATGGGCACTCCCGCGTCCTTGAGGGCGCGCGCCAGGCCGAGGGGCGTCTGGCCACCGAGCTGCACGATGACGCCCGCGATCGGGCCGGCCTGCTTCTCTGCGTGGTAGACCTCCAGCACGTCCTCGAGGGTCAGCGGTTCGAAGTAGAGACGGCTGCTCGTGTCGTAGTCGGTCGAGACCGTCTCGGGGTTGCAGTTGATCATCACGGTGTCGTAGCCGGCGTCGCGCAGGGCGAAGCTCGCGTGGACACAGGAGTAGTCGAACTCGACGCCCTGACCGATCCGGTTGGGACCGGAGCCGAGGATGATGACGGCCTCCCGCTCCCGCGGCGCCACCTCGGTCTCCTCGTCGTAGGAGCTGTAGTAGTAGGGCGTCTGGGCGTCGAACTCGGCCGCGCAGGTGTCGACGGTCTTGAAGACCGGACGCACCCCGAGGGCGTGACGGACACCGCGAACGACACTCTCCGGCATACGCCGAAGTTCGCTCAGTTGCGCGTCGCTGAAGCCGTGGCGCTTGGCCAGCCGCAGCAGCTTCGGCGTCAGCTCAGGAGCGTCGCCGATCTCGCGCGCGATGTCGTTGATGAGCTCGAACTGGTCGAGGAACCAGGGGTCGATCCCGGTCGCCTCGTGGGTCTCCTCGACGGTGGCGCCGCCGCGCATGGCCTGCTGGACCGTGACGATCCGGCCATCCGTGGGACGGGCCGCGATCCTGAGCAGCTCCAGCGCCTCGTCACGACTCGGGGTCTCGCCGCGCCAGTGGAAGGAAGAGCCCTTCTGCTCGACGGAGCGCAGGGCCTTCTGCATGGCCTCGGTGAAGTTGCGACCGATCGACATGGCCTCACCGACCGACTTCATCGTGGTCGTGAGGGTGTCGTCGGCGGCGGGGAACTTCTCGAAGGCAAAGCGAGGCACCTTGACGACGACGTAGTCGAGGCTCGGCTCGAAGCTCGCCGGCGTCTCCTGGGTGATGTCGTTGGGGACCTCGTCGAGCGTGTAGCCGATCGCCATCTTGGCGGCGATCTTGGCGATCGGGAAGCCGGTCGCCTTGGAGGCCAACGCCGAGGAACGCGAGACGCGCGGGTTCATCTCGATGACGATGATCCGGCCGTCGAGTGGGTTGATCGCGAACTGGATGTTGCAGCCACCGGTGTCGACCCCGACCTCGCGGATGATCGCGATGCCGACGTCGCGCAGCCGCTGGTACTCACGGTCGGTGAGGGTGAGGGCCGGGGCGACCGTGATCGAGTCGCCGGTGTGCACACCCATGGGGTCGAGGTTCTCGATGGAGCAGACGACCACGACGTTGTCCTTGTGGTCGCGCATCACCTCGAGCTCGTACTCCTTCCAGCCGGTGATCGACTCCTCGAGGAGGACCTCGGTCGTCGGGCTGGCCTGCAGACCGGCACCGGCCATGCGGCGCAGCTCGGTCTCGTCGTGCGCGAATCCGGAACCGAGGCCACCCATGGTGAAGGAGGGGCGGACCACCATCGGGTAGCCGAGCTCCTCGGCCGCCGCGAGACAGTCATCCATCGTGTGGGCGATGACCGAGCGCGCGCTCTCGGCGCCACACCGCTCGACGACACCCTTGAAGAGCTGGCGGTCCTCGCCGAGCTGGATCGCCTCGACGTTGGCCCCGATGAGCGGGCAGTTGTACTTCTCGAGGACACCGTTCTCGTGCAACGCAATCGCGCAGTTGAGGGCGGTTTGGCCACCGAGGGTCGCGAGCACCGCGTCGGGGCGCTCCTTCTCGATGATCTTCTCGACGACCTCGGGGGTGATCGGCTCGATGTAGGTCGCGTCGGCGAACTCCGGGTCGGTCATGATCGTCGCCGGGTTGGAGTTCACGAGGATGACGCGCACGCCCTCCTCTCGCAGGACGCGGCACGCCTGGGTGCCGGAGTAGTCGAACTCGCAGGCCTGCCCGATGACGATCGGGCCGGACCCGATGACAAGGACGCTCTTGATGTCGTCACGCTTCGGCATGTCAGGCGTTCACCTTCTGGTTCGAGTTGAGCAAGTCGACAAACCGGTCGAACAGGTATGCCGCGTCGTGCGGTCCCGCTGCTGCTTCCGGGTGGTACTGGACCGAGAACGCCCGCAGCACACCGGAGTTCGCGTCGTGGAGCTCGAGACCCTCGACGACGTCGTCGTTGAGGCAGATGTGCGAGACGCGGGCCTCGCCGAACTCGGTCGCGGTCTCCTTGTCGATGGGTGCATCCACCGCGAAGCCGTGGTTGTGTGCGGTCACCTCGACCTTGCCGGTCGTGCGGTCCATGACCGGCTGGTTGATGCCGCGATGGCCGTACTTGAGCTTGAAGGTGCCGAAGCCCAGTGCGCGCCCGAGCAACTGGTTGCCGAAGCAGATCCCGAAGAACGGGATGCCTGCGCCGAGCACCTCGCGCAGGACACCGACCTCGTGGTCAGCGGTGGAGGGGTCACCGGGACCGTTGCTGAAGAAGACCCCGTCGAGGCCGTCGATCGCCGTGATGTCGCTGAACGTCGATGTCGCGGGCAGGACGTGGACCTCGATGCCCCGCTCGGACATGCGCTGCGGGGTCATGGCCTTGATGCCGAGGTCGATGGCGGCGACGGTGAAGCGCTTCTCCCCCACGGCGCGCACGACGTAGGCCTCGTCGGTGCTGACCTCCTGGGCGAGCGAGGCGCCAGCCATCTCGGGCGCGGCGGTGACGCGCTCGAGGAGCTGAGCCGACGGCATACGCGCGTCGTCTCCGGAGAAGATGCCGACCCGCATCGCGCCACGCTCACGCAGGTGCCGCGTGAGGGCGCGGGTGTCGATGTCGCAGATGCCCACCACGCCCTGGGCCACGAGCTCGTCCTCGAGGGATCGCTGCGAGCGCCAGTTGGACGGGCGCAGAGCGGGGTCACGCACGACGTAGCCGGACACCCAGATGCGCGAGGACTCGTCATCCTCGTCGTTCCAACCTGTGTTGCCGATGTGCGGGGCCGTCATGACGACGACCTGGCGGTGGTAGCTCGGGTCCGTGAGCGTCTCCTGGTAGCCGGTCATCGCGGTGCAGAACACGGCCTCACCGACGGTCTCGCCGCGGCTGCCGTAGGAGCGTCCGCTGAAGGTGCGCCCGTCCTCGAGGACGAGCACTGCAGGTTCACGCATGTGGAGTGGGGTTGTCATTCGGATACTCCTTGGCGAGCCGTGACCCTGCCGCGCAGGATCGTCGTGTGGACGGCACCGGTGAAGCTCATGCCGTGCCATGGATTGTTGCGGGACAACGATTTTGAGGTTGAGGCGTCCACCGTCTGGTGTGCCTCGGTGTCGACGAGGACGAGGTTGGCGGGGGCGCCCACCTCGAGGCTTCGACCGTGCTCGGACAGACCCGCGATGCGTGCGGGCGCTGTCGACATGCGGTCCGACAGAGCGGCGAGGTCGAGTGCTCCGCTGCGCACCATCGTGTCGTGCACGACGGCGAAGGCCGTCTCGAGACCGAGCATGCCGAACGCCGCATCGACGAAGGCGTGCTCCTTGTCGTGACGGGCGTGGGGTGCGTGGTCGGTGGCGACCGCGTCGATGGTGCCGTCGACCAGCGCGGCGCGTAGGACCTCGACGTCCTCGGCGGGTCGCAGCGGCGGGTTGACCTTGAACGTAGGGTCGTAGCCGCTCACGAGGTCCTCGGTGAGGAGCAGGTGGTGGGGCGTGACCTCGGCCGTGAGATCGATGCCGCGAGCCTTGGCCCAGCGAACGACCTCGACCCCCTCGGCCGTCGTCACGTGGGCCACGTGAATCCGCGACCCCGTGTGCTGGGCCAGTTGGGCGTCGCGGGCGATGATGCTCGACTCGGCGACGGCGGGCCAGCCCGGCAGGCCGAGACGGCCGCTGAGCTCGCCCTCGTGGCAGCAGGCGCTCGACCCGGCGAGGTCAGGGTCCTGGCTGTGCTGGCTCACGACACCACCGAAGGCCCGGACGTACTCGAGGGCCCGGCGCATGACGCGCGCGTCGTGGACGCAGCGCCCGTCGTCGGAGAAGACACGGACGTTGGCTCGCGAGCGGTGCATGAGGGCGAGCTCGGCCAGCTCCTCACCCTCGAGGGCCTTGGTCACGGCACCGATCGGCTGCACGTCCACGAGCCCGGCCGCGCGCCCGAGGTCGAAGACCCGCTCAGCCGCCTCGGCCGTGTCCGTGACCGGACTGGTGTTGGCCATGGCGAGCACCGCAGTGAACCCACCGGCGGCCGCTGCGGCCGCGCCCGTCGCGATCGTCTCGGCGTCCTCGCGTCCCGGTTCACGCAGGTGCGTGTGGAGGTCGACGAAGCCGGGCAGTAGGGCCAGCCCGTCCGCGTCGATGGTCTCGACTCCTTGGGGCACGTCCAGGCCCTTGCCGATCCCGGCGATCTGGCCCTCGAGAACAAGGACGTCCTTGGCCTCGCCCCCGAGGAGGACGGCCCCCGTGATGTGCAGGTTCGTCATGCTGCGCTCCCCTCGGCGATGGGCCCGACCTCGGTGGGCGTGTCTTCCCCAGCGAGCAAGTGATAGAGAACGCTCATCCGCACGGCCACACCGGCGCTCACCTGGTCAAGGACCAGACTCTGGGCGGCGTCAGCGGCGTCGGCGCTGATCTCGAGCCCTCGGTTCATCGGGCCGGGGTGGCAGATGACGAGGTCCGGGTTCGAATCGGTGAGGCGATTGAGGCGGTCACGGGTGAGGCCATAGCCGACGGTGTACTCGCGGGCCGTCGGGAAGTAGCCGCCACTCATGCGTTCCTTCTGGACGCGCAGCATCATCAGCGCGTCGATCGGGCGTGAGGCTTCTCCGCGGAGAACGGCGTCGAGGTCGTGGTTGAGAGTGAATCCCTCTCGCGTGGCCCAGGTCGTGATGCCGCTCGGCATGAGCGTCGGGGGCGCGACCACGGTGACATCGGCGCCGAGCCGGCGCAACGAGATGATGTTGGAGCGGAAGACGCGGGAGTGGGTGAGGTCGCCGACGATCGCGATGTGCTTGCCGTCGAGGGAGCCGAGTCGGTGCTCCATCGTGTAGGCGTCGAGCAGGGCTTGCGTCGGGTGCTCGTGGGTGCCGTCGCCGGCGTTGATGACATGCGCGTCAACCCAACCCGCCACCTGGTGGCAGGCGCCGGACGCACCGTGGCGGATGACCATGGCGTCAACACCCATGGCGTCGATCGTGCGCACGGTGTCGCGCAGGGACTCGCCCTTGGAGGCCGACGATCCCTTGCCCGTGATGTTGATGGTGTCGGCACTCATCCACTTGCCCGCGATCTCGAACGAGCTGCGGGTGCGGGTGGAGTCCTCGAAGAAGAGGTTGATGATCGTGCGGCCGCGCAGGGTCGGGATCTTCTTGACCTCGCGCTTTTGCACGTCGTGCATCTGGGTCGCCGTGTCGAGGATGGTCCGGATGCCCCGGGCGTCCAGGTCGGCCATCGAGAGGAGGTGGCGCGGCATACGCGTCTGCGTCTTCGGTTCGGTCATCGGGCACCTCCGGTGATGGTCACGCTGTCGGCCTCATCGAAATCGGCGAGACGCACGCGCACCTTCTCGGTCTGGGCGGTGGGGAGGTTCTTGCCGACGTGGTCGGCGCGAATCGGGAGTTCGCGGTGACCGCGGTCGACGAGCACGGCGAGACGCACCGCGGCCGGTCGGCCGTGGTCGGCGAGCGCGTCGAGAGCGGCCCGAACGGTGCGGCCGCTGTAGAGGACGTCATCGACGAGGACCACGGTCTTGCCGTCCACTCCGCCTTCGGGGATCGCCGTCGGCAGTGGTGCCCTGGTGGGCTGGCGACGCAGGTCGTCGCGGTACATCGTCACGTCGAGGCTGCCCACGGGGATCTCGCTGCCCTCGAACTCGGCGATGATCGCGGCGAGGCGGTGGGCGAGCGGCACGCCGCGAGACGGGATCCCGAGCAGGACGAGGCCATCGGCGCCCTTGTTGGCCTCGAGGATCTCGTGGGCGATGCGACGCAACGCCCGGGAGATGTCGGGTGCTCCGAGGACCGTCCTCCCGTCATTCGCGGGGTCGGTCTCACTCGAGGAGCTCTGGGACTTCTCTAAACTCTGGGAACTCTGGGGCACAGCGGCGTCAGGACACATCAGTGTCGTGACCTCCTTCCCTGCCTCACTGGACAGGTCGTTAAAGGATGTCGGTCGCCTCACTGTAGCGACTCGACCCGTCCTCCCCCAAAGCACCCCCTCCACTGTCTGGGTCATGAGATGACATAACGCATTGCTATGCCTGCCCCAACACCATGTGATGTACTGGGTTCACGTTCCCAGCCGAAGGAGGCCCCGTGCACCCGCAGACGCTCACGACACCCACCTCCGGCAACACGTGTGCCACGCGCGTTCAGACGGACCCCAATCGGGCGTCCCTGTTCCCGCCGCGTGACGCGGACGCGGAGACCTACCGCGCCTGGCTCGCCCGGGCGGCCTGGCCCGAGGTCGTCTTCGGCGCCCGGATCCCGGTCGCCGTCCCTCGCTGAGCGGCGCTCAGGCTGACGCGAACTCAGTGGGCGCCCCTGCACCATCGAACCGGAACTTTCCGGGCCTTCGCGCCTTGTCGGGCGTGGCACCCGTGGCCACAGTGGACGTCATGAGCGAGACCACTCCGACCCTCCTCGGCGCCGACACCGAAGCCCTGCGCCGCCTACGCACCCAGTTGGACACCGTCGGCGAGCAGTTGCGACGCCAGGGCGCCACCACGACCCAGCAGATCCAGTCGCTGGGGTGGGCCGGACGCGACCAGCAGACGTTTCTCGACATGTGGAGCGGTCAGTACCACCCGGCACTCCTGCGCGCGGCCGACGCCCTGACCACAGCGGCCGGCACGATCGAGGGGCAAGCGGCCGACCAGGACCGCGTCAGCGGTGGTCCGGGTGGATCCGACGGCGGCACTGCAGCCGCCACCGCCGCGACCGGGGCCCTCGGTGCCGCCGCCGCAGCAACTGGCCAGGCGGGTAGGGCTGGAACGCAGACCGCCGGTGGCGGCCTGGGCAGCCTGAGCCGACGCCATGAGTCCAACGGAGACCCGGGCACGGTTTCCCACGGCCGCGGCGACCGAGGCGGCGTCTCGTACGGCACCTATCAACTCTCATCGACGATGGGTTCCGCAGGCGAGTTCAGGACGTGGCTGCGACGCGAGCACCCCGACCTTGCCGCACGATTGGGCACTGCCGCTCCGGGGTCGGCAGCCTTCAGCCAGGCGTGGCGCAACATCGCGGCGGCGGACGGTGCGCAGTGGGGGCAGATCCAGCACGACTACATCCAGTACAGCCACTACGACCCGCAGGTGACCGCTGTCGAGCGGGCGCTCCCGGGCATCAACCTCGAGGGGCGCGACCCGGTCGTGCGCGACGTCCTCTGGTCCACAGCGGTCCAGCACCGGGGCGCCACCGACAACATCTTCACGCGGGCCGTGGCCGGGCGCGACATCACGACGATGAGCGACGCCGACCTCGTCCGCGCGGTCTACGACGAACGCGGACGGAACAACGGGGCGGCCTACTTCAGCAGGAGCTCCGTGGCATGGCAGGTCGGCAACGCCCGCAGATTCCGTGAAGAGAAGGCCGAAGCCCTGGAACGCCTCGGCCTCTGATCAGGTCTTCGCCGACCGTCGAGGCCTCTTGGACGGTCGGACGACGAGCACGGGACACGGCGCGTACTGCTGCACGCGCTGAGCCGTGCTGCCGAGCAGGACCGTTTCACTGATCCCTCGCGAGCCGCTGACCACGACCACCAGGCCTGCGCCCAACTGAGTGGCCGTCTTGATGATCTCGTTGGCCGGCGAGCCGCTGCGAGTCCTTTGTGGACCTTGGATCCCCAGCCCTCGAACACCTCGGCCACGACATCGATCGCGGCTTCGGCCTCCGCCCCGAAGGACGCTCCCTCGCCAGCCGCCTTCACCTTGCTCGCCGAGCCCAGCTCGTTGGAGAAGGACACGGCGGCAAGCGGCCGCACCACCGCCAGCACGGAGATGTCCGTGACCTTCGTGGCGTCGAGCACCGTGGTGGCAAACCGTGCCGCCGTGAGGGACTGCTTCGAGGCATCGGTCGCGATGATGACGTGCATGTCGTCGCGCTCCGTTCGTCAGGTTGGGTCCTGACAGGTCTGCTGAGTCGATGTCGGCCTGGTCACCGCGTTGGTCGGGACGCCCGAAGAGCACCTCGGCGGCGAACAACATGCCGCCGAGGGAGTGACCTGGCCTCGACCTGACCGGCCCTCAGGGCTGTGACCTGCGGCAACGCAGGGGTGTGCCGAAGCGGACAGGTCACGACCCCGCGTCAGGAAGCCCGATCGAGCGTGACGACGCGGACACCGCCGGCGAGGTCCTCCTGGGCGACCGGAGGGAAGCGGGCGTGCGTGAAGTCCCCTGCAAACAGCGGGATCCCGGAACCAATGACCGACGGGTTGACCTTGAGGACGAGGCGGTCGATCTCGGGCAGCAGGGCGCGGGCGAGAGTGCCGCCTCCGACGAGCCAGATGTCGAGACCGTCCTCGGCCTTGAGCTCCCGCACGCGAGCCACCGGGTCGGCCGACACGATCTCGACGGGCAGGTCGTCGCGCTCCGCGAGCGACGTGGAGACCACGAGGTGGCGAAGGTGCGGATAGGCGTCGTCGAGGCCGGCGGCCAGGCCCAGGTCATAGGAGCCCCGCCCCTCGATGACCGTGTCGAAGTGCCGACCCTCCCCCGCAATCGCCATCGCATCGCGCGCCGGCCCGGGCAGCGTCTCGGGATGGTTCGCCACGATGAACTCGATGAGATCAGGCGTGATCGGGAAGAACTCCGCCCCACTCGGGTCACCCCCGTCCGGTCCGGCGATGAATCCGTCGAGCGTGACAGCGACGTAGTAGACGAGTTTGCGCATGCGCCCGATCCTGTCAGGCCGTCTCCCACGGGTTGATGACAGCAATCCCCGTGCCCTCGAAATCCTTGACGTTGCGGGTCACGAGCGGCACGTCGTGCCTGCGACACGCGGCGGCAATCCACGCATCGGGCACGTCGATCGGGCGTCCGTGGCGACGCCGAGACGCCCTGATCTCAGCGAAGTAGGGGGCGGTCCGAGGGTCTACCCCCAGGACCCGACCGTCATAGGTCATGAGCAGGGAGTCGACCTGCTCCTGAACCGCGTCACGTCTGCGCCCTGCAGGCATCCGAAAGACTCCCTCGAGCAACTCCGCAACGGTCATCACCGTGATGTGACTCAGGCGCCAAGGCATTGATTCCAGCCACGCCAGCACGTTGCCATCCGGCTCAGGTCGCATCGTCTCCGACACGACGTTGGTATCGAGGATGATCACGTGAAGTCGGGGACGCGATGGTCACTCAAATCCTCACGTGGAGGAAGATCCAGTTCGACGCCACCAGTCCTACGGCGGAACTCGGCCATGACCGCACCCAGCGAGACGTCATCGCCCGCCGAGTCAGACACGGCCTCATCGAGAATCGCCCGCACCTCGGCCTCCATGGAGCGCCCATTCCTTGCAGCCCGCACCTGCAGTCGGTGCTTGACGTCCTCGTCGACCTTGCGGATTGTCAGTGTGCTCATCGCCATCACCCCACATCTTCAGTCACGGATATGACAGCAATGCTAGCACTCACGCACCATCGCGACCCGGCGTCCGAGACGCATCAGCCCGATGCCCTCCTCGGTCTCGCGCAGCGGCGCCATCCACTCCGGTTCGACCTCCAGTTCGACGAAGCCGTTCCGCGCATAGAAGGGCCCGTTCCACGGCACGTCCGCAAAGGTGCGCAGGGTGACCGCGCACCCACCGCGGGAGGCGACCTCACGGCATACGCCATCGAGCAGAGCCGACCCGAGACCACGGCGACCGTGCGCAGGCTCGACCGCGAGCTGTTCAAGATGCCAGCCACCGCCCAGCTCGAGGACGTGCGCAAACCCCACCAGCGGCTCCCCCACGACCAGCAGAAACCCAGGCTCGGCCGCGCGTTCCTCCCCCGACGGCGGCGGCGGCCAGTCGAGCTCGCCGAACACCGTCTCGAACAAAGCGTCCCCCAACGCCTCGACGGCCGCCAACCTCGGGAGGTCAGCGGCCGTCGCGGGTCGAACGAGCATCGTCAGGCCAGGGTCGGCTTGACCTCGGCGAGGCGGGCGAGCAGGCCGTTGACGAACTTCGGGGAGTCGTCGGTGGACAGCTCGGTCGCAATCGCCACGGCCTCGCTGATCGCCACACCCTCTGGCACCTCACCGAAGAGCACCTCGAAGGCGCCCACGCGCAGGATCGCGCGGTCGACGGCGGGCATGCGCTCGACGGACCAGCCCTGTGAATACGTGGCGAGCAGGTCGTTGATCTGCGACCAGTTGTCGACGACGCCCGTGACCAGGTTGGCCGTGAACTCGTTGAGCGGAGCGTCGGTCACCGGAGTGGCGAGGCGCTCCTTGAGGAGCTCGGTGGCGTTGACCTGACGCTGCTCGGCCTCGAAGAGCAGGTCGATGGCGCGGCGGCGCGACTTCGTGCGGGCACCCATGAGTGGAGCGTCCGCCGATCAGTTGACTCGGCCGAGGTAGGACCCGTCGCGCGTGTCCACCTTGACCTTGTCGCCGGTGTTGAGGAAGAGGGGGACGCCGATCTCGGCGCCGGTCTCGAGGGTCGCCGGCTTGGTGCCACCGGTGGAGCGGTCGCCCTGCAGGCCGGGCTCGGTGTACTGGATCTCGAGGACGACCGACGCGGGCAGCTCGATGAAGAGGACGACACCGTCGTGACGCGCGACGATCGCGTCCTGGTTCTCGAGCATGTACTTGGCGGCGTCACCGACGACGGCGGGCGTCACGGTGATCTGGTCGAACGTGTCGCCGTCCATGAACACGTAGTCCGTGCCGTCGTGGTAGAGGTAGTTCATGTTGCGCTTGTCCACGTTGGCCGTGTCGACCTTGGTGCCGGCGTTGAACGTCTTGTCGACGACCTTGCCCGAGAGCACGTGCTTGAGCTTGGTCCGCACGAAGGCCGGGCCCTTGCCGGGCTTGACGTGCTGGAACTCGATGACGGTCCACAGCTGACCCTCAAGGTTGAGGACGAGGCCGTTCTTGAGTTCGTTCGTGGATGCCACGTGAGTTCACTTTCGATGAGGTTGACAAGGATCCGGTATGCCGCGTGCCCATGGCACGCAGGAGCGTCACGGAAGTCTGGGGATGAGATCGTCGGCGAGTCTATCCGCCGGGACAGCGGGTCCCCGAATCCGCGCGGCCTCAGAGGAACTGCGACGGGTCGAACTCGCTGATCGGGATGACGCGGATGCGCGGCAGCGGCGAGGTGAACGCCTTGACGTCGTACTCGAGGTCGAAGGTCTCGAGCCCGTCGGCCTCCAGGGCGGTGAAGCCACTGTTGCGGAACTCGCGAAAAGCCATGACTCCGACGCGACGGTCGTCTTCGAGCAGTCCCTCGATCTCCTCGAGGAAGTCCCCGTCATGGCTGACGAGCATGACGTCGGCGTCGCGGTCACGGATGGCGCGCAGCGTCTTCTGGATGGCAACGTCGACCACCTTGACGTCGGCGTCACCAGACAGGGGAACCGGCGTGAACCCGAGGGCGTTGAGCGCCTGGATGAACGACATCGGCATGCTCGTCGTCGCGTTGAGGAAGAACAGTCCCTTGACGTCCTGGTCCCACGTGTCGCGGGCGAAGGAGAGAAGCCGGTCCCAGCGCGGTCGCTCGTCGGGCTGTGGGCGCCGACCCAGGATCGAGGTGCCGAGGGTGGCGTCGATGTTCTCGCCGTCGACGAGGACGTACGTGATGACGGCGTCACCACTGTTCTCTGGCGGGGACGACGTGTGCGGGGCTGCCATGCGTTGGAGTGTAGGCCCGGCGCTGGGTCAGACTCCGATCGTGAGGTTCGCGACGTAGCCGCTGTTCGCGTCACCGGCCACGGTGGCGAGCTGGTGAATTCCGCCGTCATCACCGAAGACCATGTCCGAGGTCAGGCTCGTCTGCGACAGATTGCTGGCGCTCTGCTCGTAGCCGGAGGTCGCGTAGACCGTCTTGCACACCGCTTCGGGGAGGGCAATCTGTGACGTCTTGACGATCTGGCCACTGCTTGTCGCTTCCGCGGTGGACTTGTAGACCTCGAAGTGGATGTGCGGCCAACGACCGCTGTATGCCGCGGGGAAGATGGTCCTGAACGTCGCCGTCCCGTTGGCGTTGGTCGGTTGCACCCCGCGCAGGTAGTTCTCGTTCTCGACGCCCTGCGAGTACAGGGAGTAGTTGCCGTCCCGGTCGCAGTGCCAGAGATAGACGGCCACGCCCTCCATCGCGGCATACCCGTTCGTGCTGTCGGCGACGGTGAGGTTGATCGTGAGCGGAACGCCTTCGGCCTTCGTCGTCGACGTGCCGAAGGAGCTCGTGATGTCGGAGCGGATGATGCCGGCGTCGTCGAGGACGTTGGCCCCGTTGCTGCCATCGCCCGGGTAGGGGCCACCGGTCTCGTCGGGCACCTCGGTGGTCACCGTGGACGAGGCGGTGGTCGTCGATGCCGTGGTCGACGCTGACGCTGTGCTGCTCGAGGAGGCGGTCGACCCGGACGAGCCCGTGGTGGCGTCGGCACACCCGGCCAGGGCGAGCAGGCCGGCCCCGCCGAAGAGGCCGAGAGCCCGGCGTCGGTCGAGCACGGTGGCGACGTCGAACTCGAGGCCGCGGTCGTGGTTCGGGTGGGGCTGCGTGGGGTTTCGTCGTTCGCTCATGGGTTCACTGTGGCGACGGCGCCCAGCCGCACACCATGACTGCGCTGTGCGGTTGCTATGAACGACCGCCATCCCATCTGCTCTGGCGACCTCCCTGCGCAACGGCCTGCAGCACGGCAGACTGCGAGACATGAAAGCGAAGGCGCTCATCGGTGCAACCGTCGTCGGTCTCGCAGGGGTCGCCGTTCGTGACCTCACCCAGAAGAAGCACTCGCTCAAACGCAACTTTCCGGTCGTCGCGCACGCCCGCTACTTCCTCGAGAAGATCGGGCCCGAGCTGCGGCAGTACATCATCACGAACAACGACGAGGAGCGGCCGTTCTCGCGAGACCAGCGCTCGTGGGTCTATGCCAGCAGCAAGCTCGAGAACAACTACGTCGGCTTCGGCACCGACAACGACATCGAGCACCTCGAGAACTACCCGATCATCAAGCACCGCACGTTCTCCGCGTCGCCGCCGTCGACCGCCGTCGCCCACGGACATGACGACGCCGTCTCACTGCCTTCTGCCAAGGTCTTGGGCGGACCTCGCGGCCGCAAGCACGCGTTCCGGCCCACGTCCGTCGTCAACGTCTCGGCCATGAGCTTCGGATCCCTGTCCGGCAACGCGATCGAGGCCCTCAACCGCGGCGTGGCCCTCGCAGGCGCGATGCACAACACCGGTGAGGGCGGTCTCTCCGACCACCACCGCAAGGGTGGCGACCTCATCCTCCAGATCGGCACCGCCTACTTCGGCTGCCGCGACGACCAGGGCCGCTTCGACCTCGGCCGCCTCAAGGACCTCGTCCAGAGCGCTCCGGTCAGAGCCATCGAGGTCAAGCTGAGCCAGGGCGCCAAGCCCGGTCTGGGCGGAGTCCTACCGGCCGCGAAGATCACCAAGGAGATCAGCCGGATCCGCGGCATACCCATGGGTGAGGACTGTGTCAGCCCGTCGCGGCACGCCGAGTTCGACAGCGTCGACAGCATGCTCGACTGGGTCGAGCTCATCGCCGGCGAGACCGGCCTGCCCGTCGGCATCAAGTCGGCCGTCGGCGAGATGGACTTCTGGACCGAGCTGGCACGGCAGATGTCGGGTCGCACCCGCGGAGTCGACTTCATCACCGTCGACGGAGGAGAGGGCGGCACCGGCGCTGCTCCCCTGATCTTCAGTGACTCCGTCGCTCTGCCGTTCCGGATCGGGTTCGCGCGGGTCTACTCGACCTTTGCGCGGGCGGGGCTCACCGACGACGTCACCTTCATCGGCAGCGGCAAGCTCGGCCTGCCCGACAACGCGCTCGTGGCCTTCGCGCTCGGCGTCGACATGGTCAACGTGGCGCGGGAGTCGATGATGTCGCTGGGTTGCATCCAGGCCCAGAAGTGCCACACCGACAGGTGCCCCACGGGTGTGGCGACCCAGGACCCGTGGCTCGCCCACGGACTCGACCCCACCCTGAAGTCCGTGCGCCTGTCCAACTACCTGCAGACGTTGCGGCGTGACCTGCTCAAGGTGTCGGAGGCGTGCGGTGTCCCCCACCCGGGTCTCATCGATGCCGACGCGATCGAGATCCTCGACGGCAACCGGTCAGGGATACCGCTGCGCGAGGTCTACGGCTACGAGCCGGGCTGGGGTGCACTCGGGCCGGATCTGGCTCGCGAGATCACCGCCATCATGTGGCCGGAGCGCGACCGCGACACCGAGGCTCCCGAGTCCGCGACCGCCACGACCTGACCTCGGCGCTCCGCGGGGCTACCTTTCGATGATGAGCTCTGTCGAGGTGGACGGACTGACCATTGCCTACGAGCGTGTCGGTCGAGGGCACCCTCTGGTCCTTGTCCATGGCGCGGCCGACGACAGCCGCATCTGGCACCCACAGCTCGCCGCGCTGGCTGACGAGTTCACGGTGTCGCGTGGGACGAGCCCGGCGCCGGGCGGTCCAGCGACCTGCCGAAGGAGTGGACCCTCGAGGGCTTCGCGGACGCACTCGCGGCGCTGATCGAGTCCCTGCAGCTCGGGCCCGCCCATGTCGCCGGGATGTCATGGGGCGGGACGGTTGCCCTCGAGCTGTACCGCCGTCACCCCGGGCTCGTCGCAACCCTGATCATGATCGACACCTACGCCGGCTGGAAGGGGTCGCTACCCGCCGACGAGGTCCGGGCGCGAGTGGCCGGCACCCGCCGCATGCTCGCCGCACCTTCCGCGGAGTTCGATCCCACCCTTCCCGGACTTTTCGCCGGAGACCCGCCGGCGGACCACGTGCGGCTGCTCGCTGCCATCGCCGCCGACGTCCGTCCCGCCACCCTGGAGCGGGAGCTGGCGATCATGGCCGAGACCGACCTGAGTGAGCTGCTCCCTCACGTCGCCGTTCCCACCCTGCTGCTCTGGGGCGACGCGGACACCCGCTCGCCGCTGACCGTGGCGCGCCAGTTCGAGGCGGCCATCCCGGACGCAACGCTCGTCGTCATCCAGGGGGCGGGCCACCTGAGCAGCCTCGAGCGGCCCGAGCAGGTCAACGCTGCCGTGCGCGAGTTCTGCCGGGCTCACGCGCCGCACGCGAGGTGATCTGGCCCGCCCGGACGCCGGACCGTCCCTCCCCCCGTGGAGGTGGACGCTGACGATGGTTTGATCGACCCATGCGCATCTTCTTCACCGGTGGCAGCGGCAAGGCCGGCAAGCACGTCGCGACGCACCTCGCCCAGCTCGGCCACCAGGTCACCAACGCCGACCTCGTCCCTCTCGAACACCCGTCGGTCACCGACCTGAGGGTCGACCTCACGGACATCGGCGAGACGTACTCCGCACTCGCAGGGCTGGCGAGGATGGACGAGCTGGAGCTGGGGAGCAAGCCCGCCTACGACGCCGTCGTCCACTTCGCCGCGGTACCCGCGATCCTGCTCGCCCCTGATGCGAAGACCTATGCGACCAACGTGCTCAGCACCTACAACGTGCTCGAGGCCGCGACCCGGTTGGGCATCCGCAAGATCGTGTTCGCGTCGTCCGAGACGACCTACGGCGTCTGCTTCGCCCAGGGCGAGCGCCGTCCGCAGTACGTGCCGGTGGACGAGGAGCACCCCACCGTGCCCGAGGACTCCTATGCGATGTCCAAGGTGGCGGGCGAGGTGACGGCGCGCTCGTTCCAGGCACGCACCGGCGCCGACATCTACGGCCTGCGGATCAACAACGTCATCGAGCCGCACGAGTACGCCGACCTGTTCCCAGACTTCCTCACCGACCCGTCACTGAGGCGACGCAACATCTTCGCCTACATCGACACCCGCGATCTCGGTCAGATGGTGCAGCGCTGTCTCGAGGCCGACGGGCTCGGCTACGAGGTGTTCAACGTGGCCAACGCCGACATGTCCGTCGCGGCGACGAGCCAGGAGGTCCGGGACCGCTTCTACGACGGGGTCGAGGTGACGCGGGAGATGGCTCGGGACGAGACGTTCTACTCGATCGACAAGGCGCGCCGACTCCTTGGCTACGAGCCGCAGCACTCCTGGCGTGACGTCCTGCCCGATCCCCGAGCCAGCACCTGACCGGCGCGCAGACCAACGCGCGGGCAGACGAACGCGGCGAAAACACGCCTCTGTTCGGACCGTTCGTCGACGAACGGATCCCGGCGTGTCCGGACGGAATCGTGCTTTCCTGTCCTATGAGATCCCGCGTGTTGAGCCTGAACTGGGAGTACCGCCATGGCTGTTGAACCCCTCGCTCACTTCGACACTGGCGGGGAACTTCCCGCCGTCGTGATGGTCCACGGGATGACCTTCTCGAAGGAGACGTGGGACCCGATCGTTGACCGGCTCAGGGACCGGTTCCGTTGTCTGTCCGTGGACCTTCCCGGGCACGGTGAATCCACCGGGTCAGGTGCCGACCCGATGTTGGTGATCGAACGGATCCATGCCACGGTGGTCGAGAACGGGGTTGTCAATCCCGTTGTGGTCGGGCATTCAGCCGGGGCGCTCCACGCGACAGGCTATGGATTTGCCCATGAAAGCTCCGGGGTGGTGAATGTGGACCAGTCCCTGCGCGTGGGACCGTTCGCTGGCTTCGTACAGACCTTGGCGACAGCGCTCAGCGGTCGCGACTTCGACGTCACCTTTGAACCTTTTGCGGTCAGCATCGGTGTCGGGAGGCTGCCCGAGCCTGAGCGGGAGCGGGTCCTCACAACCCAACGCATTGATCAGCAACTCGTGCTCGACTACTGGTTCAAGCCCCTGACCGAGAGGCCAGCCGTCCTCCAAGCCGAGATTGACGCGATGCTCGACGGCGTCAAGGTTCCGTACCTCTGGCTTGCGGGAGGACTTGTCGAGACCGCCGACCGCGAGCATCTTCTGGCCCACGTCGCTCAGGCGCAGATCGAGACCTGGTCCGAGCTGGGCCACATGGCGCACCTTGCTGAACCTGACAGGTTCGTCACTCGCCTTTCACAATTCGTCACAAGCGCGGTGAACCCAGACACCTGAGTCTGGGGGGGTGCGGGCCCGGTCGTTGCGCAGCACCCTCGGTCGCCCGTACGGACGTACCACTTGGGGGCTGAGAGCCCAATCTCGTCGCCGGTCAGGGGGTCCATCGAAAGCAGGTCGGCGGGTCACCCAGAGACGGCGGCGTATGCCGTGTGGAGCTGTTCTTCCGTCGGCCCTTCCAGCCGGACGGGGCGGGCGATGTCCTCCAGGACGACGAACCTCAGCATCGACCCACGGGTCTTCTTGTCGCGACGCATGGCCGTCTCGAGCTCGGCCCAGCGGCCGGACGGGTAGGACGTCGGGAGCCCGACCGAGGTCAGGACCTCACGGTGGCGCTCGACGACGTCACGAGCGAGCACGCCTGCGGCACAGGCAAGTTCGGCCGCGAAGATCATGCCGATGGACACCGCCTCGCCGTGGCGACGGCGGTAGTGCTCGACGTGCTCGATGGCGTGGCCGAAGGTGTGCCCGTAGTTGAGGATCTCGCGCAGCGAGGACTCCTTGAGGTCCTTGCTCACGACGTCGGCCTTGACCCTGATCGCCCGTTCGATGAGCTCGAGGGTGTGCGCGCCCTCGGGGCGGGTCGCCGCCTCGGGGTCGTCGGCGACGAGGTCGAGGATGACCGGATCGACGATGAAGCCGGCCTTGATGATCTCGGCCAGCCCGGCGACGTAGTCCTCACGCGGCAGCGAGCGCAGGACGTCGACGTCGCAGAGCACCGCACGCGGCGGGTGGAACGAACCGACGAGGTTCTTGCCCTCGGCCGTGTTGATGCCGGTCTTGCCTCCGACCGCGGCGTCGACCATACCGAGCAGGGTCGTCGGCACCTGGATCACGGGCACACCGCGCAGCCACGTGGCGGCAACGAACCCGGCGAGGTCGGTCACCGTGCCACCACCGACGCCGACGACGACGTCGGTCCGGGTGAACCCGTGGTGACCGAGCAGCGCCCAGAGGTCCGCGGCGACCACAGCGGTCTTGGCGTCTTCGGCATCAGGTACGCCTGCGGCATACGCCTCAATGCCGCTGTCCCGCAGGGACGCCGTGACCCTCTCGCCGAGGGTGCGCATGGAGTCCGGGTGCACGACCAGGGCGCGTTGCACACCCTCATCGATGACGTCGGCGACCCGCTTCGAGCAGCCGGACTCGATGACGACGTCGTAGTCGTCGCCGACCGAGACGACGCTCATCGCGCTGCCCGCAGGTGCTCGGCGATCTCGCTGACGATGTCGGCCACGGGGCGGCCTGCCGTGACGATGCGATGGGTTGCCACCCGCTCGTAGGTCGGTCTGCGATCGTTCATGAGCTTGGTCCACGAGGCCCGCGGATTGATGACGAGCAGAGGCCGGCTGCCGTCGAAGCCAACGCGCTTGGCGGCATCGGCGATGGTGACATCCAGGAAGACGACGAGGTGGCCCGCTAGGACCGTCTGGGTCTCGGCATCCATGGGCGCGCCGCCGCCAAGGGCCACGACTCCGCGTTCGGCAGTGACCGCGCGAGCCACCTCGGCCCGCTCCAGAGCCCGGAAGGCCGGCTCGCCCTCGAGGACGAAGATGTCGGAGATCGAGCAACCCTGGTCGGCCTCGATGGCGGCGTCGGTGTCGTGGAACGGCACGTCGAGGTGGGCCGCGAGCGCCTCACCGATCGTCGTCTTGCCCGCGCCGGGCGGACCGATGAGGACGGCGACGGGACGCTGGCTCACCACGAGCGCATCGTCTCGGCGATGGACGCCAGGTATGCCGCGTGGTTGCGTCGCGTCTCGTCGACCGAGTCCCCGCCGAACTTCTCGAGGCAGGCCTCCGCCAGGACGAGGGCGACCATGGCCTCGGCGACGACGCCGGCAGCGGGCACGGCGGAGACGTCGGAGCGCTGGTGGATCGCCTTGGCCTCCGCCTCCCCCGTCGTGTCGATCGTGTCGAGGGCGCGGGGAACGGTGGAGATCGGCTTCATCGCGGCACGCACCCGCAGGACGTCGCCGGTCGACATGCCACCCTCCGTGCCACCGGCTCGGCCGGTGCGCCGCTGGATCGTGCCGGAGGCGTCGCGCTCCATCTCGTCGTGGGCTGCCGAGCCGCGGCGGGCGGCAGTGCGGAAGCCGTCTCCGACCTCGACGCCCTTGATCGCCTGGATGCCCATGAGTGCACCCGCGAGGCGGCTGTCGAGCCGTCGGTCCCAGTGGACGTGCGAGCCCAGTCCCGGAGGAAGTCCGTAGGCGAGGACCTCGACGACACCGCCGAGGGTGTCGCCGTCCTTCTTGGCGGCTTCGACCTCGGCGACCATCGCAGCCGAGCCGGCAACGTCGAGAGTGCGCACGGGGTTGGCGTCGATCTCGGCGACCTGGTCGGGGCTCGGCAGCGGTGCATCCTCGGCAACTCCTGCCGGCCCCATGGACACGGTGTGCGAGACGAGACGGATGCCGTAGGCCTGCTCGAGGAAGCGCGCGGCCACCTCGCCGAGTGCGACCCGGGCAGCGGTCTCGCGGGCCGAGGCACGCTCGAGCACCGGGCGGGCGTCGTCGAAGCCGTACTTCTGCATCCCGACGAGGTCGGCGTGACCGGGACGCGGACGGGTCAGCGGCTTGTTGCGCGCGACCTCCTTGTCGGCGTTGACGTCGTTCGACGCGGCGTAGGCCTCGTCCGACACCGGGTCGGCCGACATGACCGTCTCCCACTTGGGCCACTCGGTGTTGCCGATGCGGATCGCGACCGGCGAACCCATGGTCAGGCCGTGGCGCACCCCACCGAGGAACTCGACCTCGTCCTGCTCGAACTTCATCCGGGCGCCGCGGCCGTAGCCGAGGCGGCGCCGGGCAAGTGCGTCGGCAAGGTCTTTGCGAGTCACCTCGACGCCAGCAGGAAGGCCTTCGATCGTGGCAAGGAGGGCAGGGCCGTGAGACTCACCTGCGGTCAACCAACGGAGCATGGCCCGATCCTCCCACGCTGCCACGCGGGGACTGTTGCCGTGGTCGAAGCGTGGTCGGGGCGTCGCAGGGCCCGAGGGCGAGCCCCTCGCTAGTCTCGGCGCATGACGACGACACCTCCCACTGACGCAGCCACGACGTTCGCGAGCTCCGCCCGGATGCTGGTCGGCGCCATCATGAGCGCGCTGGTCTTCTTCGGCATCGCGCTCTCCTTCGCGCTGGGCACGGAGGCGACTCCCCCGACCTGGGTTCCGCTGGCCCAGCTCGCCGCCGGCATCGGCGTCCACTTCCTCGTGGAGACGATCGGCTACCGAGCCGAACCCCTCGATCCGGGCATGAGCGAGGGTGACGCCGCTGTTGTTGCGCGCACCCGTTGGCAGAGCTCCATGATGGTTCGGATGGCTCTCATCGAGGCCATCGCCATCCTTTCGCTCGTGGCTGCCTTCGTGATCGACGCAGGCGTGTGGACCTACGTCGGGGGCGCTCTCGTGTCGCTGGCGCTCATGGCGATCCACGTCTGGCCGGGGTCGCG
Organism: Knoellia pratensis; assembly: GCF_042666395.1. NCBI lineage: Bacteria > Bacillati > Actinomycetota > Actinomycetes > Micrococcales > Intrasporangiaceae > Knoellia > Knoellia pratensis. The sequence continues at coordinate 751,120 of NZ_JBHTDJ010000004.1, forward strand.
CTCGGTCTCCAGGACCGCTGACGCCCTCGAGGCCCGCGGACAGGCGTCGTTCCTGCGCGAGTCCTTCGGCCTGCCTCCTGCTGGACCCATCCAGCAGGCCTAGCCCGAAGCAGCGCGGCGACTCTCTTCGACGCGACCCCTTGACAGGAAACCATATGGTTTCCTATTGTGGAGTCGTGGACCTCATCTTCCGAGCACTCGCCGACCCGACCCGCCGGGCCCTGCTTGATGCGTTGTTCGCACAGGACGGCCAGTCCTTGGTTGCCCTCACCGCCGACTTCGACATGACCAGGATCGGCGTCGCCAAACACCTCGCCCTGCTCGAGGAGGCCGGGCTCGTCGTCAGCCGGCGCCAGGGCCGGGAAAAGCTCCATTTCCTCAATCCGGTCGGCATTCGTGCGATCCACGACCGGTGGGTCAGCAAGTACACCGAGCCCTGGGCCGCCGGCCTCCTCGGGCTGCGCGATGAGTTGGAAGGACAGGACATGAGCACGAGCAAGGTCTTCGAGATCTACATCCGCACCACGCCGGAACGACTGTGGGAGGCCATCACAGACCCCGACACCAGACGGCGCTTCCACTTCGGTAGCACCATCGCGTCGGACTGGACCCAGGGCTCGTCCTACGCGCTCACCCACGACGGTGTCGACGGTCCACTGGTCGATGGCGAGAACCTCAGGGTCGAGGCACCCCGGCTCCTCGTCCAGAGCTTCCACGCGCACTGGGATGACGCAGCCGACTCGGCGGGAACCTCCCGGGTCACGTGGGAGATCGAGCCCGTCGGCGACTCGTGTCGCCTGACCGTGGTCCACGACCAGCTCCCCGAAGGCGTCGACGAGGCGATCTACGGCGGCTGGCCCATGCTGCTGTCGGGGCTCAAGACCTGGCTCGAGACCGGCACCGAACTCACCACTCCCGGCTCACAGATGTACGGCTGAGCCACACCGCATCCGCACCCCGACCCACACCACATCCCGAGGAGCACGACATGACCACTCTCGACAAGACGTTCACCGCCACCCTCGAAACGAGCGCCGCCGACGGAGGTTGGACCTACCTCGTCACCGATTGGAGCGCCGACTTCTTCGGCACCCGCGGCCTGGTCAAGGTGGCCGGCACCGTTGACGACCACCCGTTTCGCGCTTCCTTCATGGCCCTCGGCGATGGCACCCACAAACTCGCCCTCAACATGGCGACCCGCACTGCGATCGGCAAGGGCACCGGCGACACGGTCTCGATCCACCTCACCGAACGCCTCGACGGTGTTGCCGCCACGGGGGTGCACGCGTGATGTTCAGCGACGTCAGGGCCGTTGCGGTCGGCGTCCATGACACCGACGCCGCGATCACCTTTTTCACAGAGCAGCTCGGCTTCGAGGTGCGGATGGACGTCCCGTTGAGCGAGTCAATGCGCTGGGTGGAGGTCGCCCCGAGTGGCTCTTCCACGTCGGTCGCGTTGCTTTCGAGCAGCGGTCCGCCCGTTGGCATCGACACGGGCATCCGGTTCGTCGTCGACGACGCGGCCGCGACCCACGCCGGTTTGAGCGCTGCCGGAGTCCGGGTCGACGAGCTCATCCTGTCCGACTACGCACCGCCGATGTTCGACTTCACCGACCCCGACGGAAATGTCTACTACGCAAGCGAAGTCGCGGGCTGACCAGGGTCACCACCGCACCATCCAGACGTCGACCGGGTCCTCGCGTTCGAACACGAAGCCCTGCCGTTCGTAGAGACGGCGAGCAGGGCTCCCTGCAAGGCATTGAGTCGGAACGGGCGCCCGTCGGTGGGAGTCGGCAGGGCCCACTGCAGCACCGCCCACCCAACCCACGGCCCTGATCGTCCGTGTGCAGGTAGAAGTGCTCGATCCACGTCTCTTTCGCCTCCGGGCGAACGGCAATCAGGCCGACGTCGGCTCCGTCCACCGCGATGACCTGGGCGACCTCCGGCGTGAACCCGCCCAGGAACGCGGGCGAACCCGCGTCGGGTCACATCGCCCGAGACGCTCGAGATCGGGCCGCATCACCTCGGCTCGGAGCTCAGCAACCCACGAGGCGTCACTCGCGACTGCGGGACGAAGGACGAAGTCGCTCACTGACCGACGAGCCCCGCGAGAACCTGCTCTGTCCACGCCAGGGCCACGAAGACTCCGCCACACATGAACGGCCCGAAGGCCATTGCGGATTTGCGACCCGCACGCCCGGTGAGCAGCAAAACCACCGCACCCACACCGCCGAGGACGAACGCGGCCAGGGTCCCGACGACGACGTGCCCCACCGAGAACCACCCGAGCAGCAGGCCGATGGTGGGTGCGAGCTGCACGTCCCCACCGCCAAACCCTCCACCGGGCAGGAAAGCGAAGAGGACGTAGAGCAGGGTCAGCACGATGCAGCAGATCGCCGCGGCCAAGAGCCGGTCCCACTCCCCCGTTGCGATCGTCGGCGGGACGAGCAGCAGAGCAAACGCTGGCAGCGCCGGGCGGGTGAGTCCCACCGGGAGCCGGTGGACGTCGATGTCGATCCAGACGAGACACACGCTCAGCCAGGCAAAGAGCAGGTATGCCGGCAGCGCGGCATACGCGGCCGTGTCACCGACCGTCTGGGCCAGGACGAGAACGAGTGCACCAAGCAACGGTGCCACCCACCAGGACGGCGGGGTCGCGTGACTCGCCTCGTCCTCGGGGATGCGGTAGCCGCCCGTGGACAGCTGTCGCCCGGTGACGTGACCCACGGCGATCCCGCCGACGATGAGGAGGGCGGTCGCGAGCAGGGGCACTGGCTGGCTGTCCATCAGCTGCTGTCTGCCTCAAGCACGGCGGCGAACATGGCGCCCACTGGACCGGGTCTCCCGGTCATCAGCTCGACCTGGGCAGCTGCCTGATAGACGAGCATGTCGAGACCGGAGACGATCTCGGCCCCGTGGTCGCGGGCGGCGCGAGCCAAGGGGGTGGGCCAGTCGGCGTAGACGACGTCGAGGAGGGTGCTGCCCGCGAACGCTGCGCCGGACGCGTCCACCGCGCTCGCTGCGGCGGCACTGCCAGCCTGCGGGAGCGTTGAGATCACCAATGGACGGGTGTCGTCGGCCCATCGCTCCAAGGGGACGTGCACGGCCCTGACGTTGTGCCGGGCAAGGAGCGCAAGGACGTCGGCAGCGGCCGAAGCATTGCGGGCGGCAACGACCACGTCGTGCACCCCGAGCTCGCTGAGCGCCAGAGCCGCGGACCGGCTCGTGGCTCCCGATCCGAGGATGGTGGCACGGCCGTCGTGTTCGACGTGCTCGACCGCGCGCACGATGCCGACGACGTCGGTGTTGTGGCCATCCCACTGTCCGTCACTGCGTCGCACCAGCGTATTGATCGCACCCGCATCTCGAGCCACGGCGGTCACGGTGGCGGCGACCTCGAACGCGGCCTCCTTGAGCGGCATCGTCAGGCTCAGTCCGCGCCAGGTCTCGTCGAGCCCGGCCACGACACCAGCCAACTCATCGGCGACGACCTCACGACGTCCGTACGTCCACTCGGAAAGGCCGAGTGCGGCATACGCCGCGGTGTGAAGGGCGGGTGAGAGCGAGTGCGAGACGGGCGACCCCAGGACGCCCGCTCTCACCGCCCGCAGTCCTTCGGATTGGCCTTGCAGTACGCATTGAGCTCCCGGACGTTGGCATTGTGCTCGGCCAGGGTCACGCCGTACTTGGTCTCGCCGGTGATGGGGTTGACCGCGACGAAGAAGAACCACGGCCCGTCGGCCGGCTTGGCCGCCGCATCGATCGAGGCCCGACCCGGGTTGCTGATCGGCCCCGGCGGCAGGCCCGGGTGGATGCGGGTGTTGTAGGGGTTCGACTCGTCCTCGAGTTCGGCCTGGCTCGGGAAGAGCGAACGCCGCTTCGCGCCATAGGACACAGCCGCGTCGGACTGGAGGAGTCCATAACTGGGCAGCCCCTCCGTCTCGATCCGGTTGAGGAAGACCCGGGCAATCTTGGGACGGTCCTCGTCGAGCTTGGCCTCGGCCTCCACGAGGGAGGCAAGGGTCAGGACCTTCTCACGGTCGGCGTCGACCACACCTGCCGCGTCGAGGGTCTTGATGGTCAGCGCCACCATGGCCTTGAGCTGTTCGGCTGCGGGAGTGCTCTTGTCGAACTCGTAGGTCGACGGGAAGAGGTAGCCCTCGACGTTGCCCTTGGCCGACGCCGGCAGGCCGATCGCCTCGGGGTTCTTGGCGGCCTGGGTGTACTGCGCCACCGGCACACCTGTGGCCTTGCTGAGCAGTGCGTAGACCTCCGTGGCCCACAGACCCTCGCGGATCGTGACCCCGCCGCCCTTGCGGCTGGCCGGATTGGTCAGCATGGTGAAGGCATCGATCGCCTTCATGCCCTTCTTGAGGGTGTAGGTCCCGGCCTGGATCTTGGCGCTCTGCTCCGGATCCGCTGCCGAGGCGTCGAGGTATGCCGTGCGGGTCTTGACCACGCCCGCCGCCTTGAGCGTGGACGCGATCGTCTCCCCGCTGTCACCAGCCTTGATGCTGACGTCGACGTCACCTGCGCCCGGGCCCGGGAAGTCCTCTGCCTCGTTGGAGCCTCCGCCGACGATCGACGACACGAGGGGCTTGAGCAGGGTGAAGGCGGTGACGGACGCGACGCCCACGAGGACCACGGCAACGATCAACGCGATCGTGCGACGCCCACGGCTGCGCTTGCGGCGCTGGTGGCGACGACGGCGCGGTTCATCGGGCGCGGGCTCTCCGAAGATCGTCGTGTCAAGGTGGTTCTGGCTCACCGTGGTCCGTCCTTCGTCTTCGGCCTGCGCCGTTTGTGCCTCACTGGCTCACCCGGTGGGCGGCCCGAACTGCGTTCCTCATCCAGTGCGGCTTGAAGGATGAGAACGGCCGCCGCCTGGTCGACGACTGCACGCTGCCGACGTCCGGCGACACCACTGTCGCGCAAGGCTCTGTGGGCACTGACACTCGTGAGTCGTTCGTCAACCAGACGGACGCCCACGGGAGCAACCCGGCGAGCCAACTCCGCAGCATACTTGCGGGCGGCTTGCGCGCTTGGACCTTCGTCGCCCGAAAGTGAGCGAGGCAGGCCGACGATGACCTCGAGGGCCTCCCGTTCGGTGCTCAGCGCGACGATTTCGGCGATGTCGTCGCTGGGCGTCTCGGCGTCGGGCCAGATGCGGGTGAGCGTGGCGTGCGGTGTCGCGAGCATGCCCGAGGGGTCGCTGAGGGCCACGCCGACACGCACCGTGCCGACGTCCACCCCCAGACGAACCCCGGGGCGGACGCTCAACCGACCAGCTCCCCTACGCGCCACTCGACGGCGTTGATGGCCTCGCCGGACTTCGAGATGTCCTGGCCACCGCCCTGGGCGATGTCGTCCTTGCCGCCGCCGCCGCCACCCAGGGTCTGGGCGGCGATGCGCACGAGCTCACCGGCCTTGATGCCCTTGTCGCGGGCGGCCTGGTTGGTGGCGATGACGACGACCGGCCGTCCCTTGGCGCCACCGGTCACGGCAACCACCGACGGTCCTGCGTCGCCGAGCTTCTGGCGAGCGTCGAGAACCATGGCGCGGACGTCGTCCGCACCGGCTTCGCCGCCAGCGTCGTGTCCGACGAACCGGACTCCACCGACGTCCTTGGCGTTGTCGCTGAGGGATCCGGCCGCCGCGAGCACGGCCTGCTTGCGGGTGCGCTCGAGCTCTCGCTCGGCGTCCTTGAGTCGCGTCACCATGGCACCGATGCGCTCGGTGAGCTCACCGGGCTGGGCGCCGACGAGGCCGGTCAGCTCGGCGACGATGGCGCGCTCCCGAGCGAGGTAGCGCAGGGCGTCGATGCCGACGAAGGCCTCGACGCGCCGGACTCCGGAGCCGATGGAGGACTCCCCAGTCACCGTGATGGCACCGACCTGCGAGGAGTGACCGACGTGGGTTCCACCGCAGAGCTCGCGCGACCAGGGGCCACCGATCTCGACGACGCGCACGTCCTCGCCATAGGTTTCACCGAAGAGCGCGAGCGCCCCGGCTTCACGGGCCTGGGCGAGCGACATCCACTGTGCCGAGACGGGCAGGTCCTTGCGCACCGCAAGGTTGGCGACCTCCTCGATCTCGCTGCGGGTCTGCGGCGAGAGTGCCTGTCCCCACGCGAAGTCGAGACGGAGATAGCCGGGCTTGTTGTAGGAGCCGGACTGCAGCGCCGACGGGCCCAGCACCTGGCGGAGCGCGGCGTGGATGACGTGGGTGCCGGAGTGGGCCTGGCACGCGGAGAGGCGCCACTCGGGGTCCACCTCGGCGAGCACGCCTGCACCCGCGCGAAGCGGCCCGTGGACGACCTCGACGGTGTGGGCGATGAGGCCCTTGACCGGACGCTGCACGTCCATGACCTTGAGGTGGACGCCGTCGGCCGTGATGACGCCCTCGTCGGCGACCTGACCACCGGACTCGGCATAGAAGGGGGTGCGGTCGAGGACGACCTGGCCCTGCTGGCCGGGCTCGATCTCCTCGACTCGGTTGCCGTCGACGACCAGACCGATGACCTTGGCCTCGCTCGTCAGCTCCTGCCACGCGCGGAAGTCGGTCTCGCCGGAGGAGCGCAGCTCCTTCCACACCTCGGTGTTGGCGTGGCCGGACTTCTTGGACTTGGCGTCGGCCTTGGCGCGGTTGCGCTGCTCGAGCATGAGGCGGGTGAAGCCCTCACGGTCGACGGAGAGGCCGTGCTCCTCCGCCATCTCGAGGGTGAGGTCGATCGGGAAGCCGTAGGTGTCGTGGAGCTGGAAGGCCTGGTCACCGGCCAGCGTCGTGCCACCGGACTCCTTCGTCCTGGACACCGCGGTGTCCAGGATCGTCGTCCCGGAGGCGAGCGTGCGTCGGAAAGCCTCCTCCTCGGCATACGCGATCTTGCTGATCCGGTCGAAGCCGGTCTCGAGCTCGGGGTAGGACTGCTTCATCCGCTCCATCGAGACGGGGAGCAGGTGTGGCAGGGCCGGGTCGTCATACCCGAGGAGGCGCATCGAGCGCACGGCCCGTCGCAACATCCGGCGCAGGACGTAGCCACGGCCTTCGTTCCCAGGAGTGACGCCATCGCCGATGAGCATGAGTGAGGACCGGATGTGGTCGGCGACGACTCGCAGGCGGACGTCGTCGGGGTGTGATCCCTGGGCGGAGTGGCCCGAGTTGGCGCCATAGGACTTGCCGGTCATCTCCGCGGCCTTGGCGAGGACGGGGTAGACCTCGTCGATCTCGTAGAGATTGTCGACGCCCTGCAGGACCGAGGCGATGCGCTCGAGGCCCATGCCGGTGTCGATGTTCTGCGCCGGGAGCGGGCCCTCGATGACGAAGTCGTCCTTGGCACGGACTTCCGAGAGCTCCTCCTGCATGAAGACGAGGTTCCAGATCTCCATGTAGCGGTCCTCGTCCACCGCCGGGCCACCCTCGACGCCGTACTCCTCGCCGCGGTCGTAGAAGATCTCGCTGCACGGGCCGCCGGGGCCGGGGACACCCATGTGCCAGTAGTTGTCGAGCTTGCCGCGGCGCACGATGCGGTCGAGCGGGATCGAGGTGTACTCGGCCCACAGGCGCTCGGCCTCGTCGTCGTCCTCGTAGACCGTCGCCCACAGGCGGTCGGGGTCGAGGCCGTAGCCACCCTCGTCCTGCGAGGTGGTGAGGAGCTGCCACGCGAAGCGGATGGCGTCCTTCTTGAAGTAGTCCCCGAAGGAGAAGTTGCCGTTCATCTGGAAGAACGTGCCGTGACGCGAGGTCTTGCCGACCTCCTCGATGTCACCGGTGCGGACGCACTTCTGGACGCTCGTGGCGCGCTCCCACGGCGGCGTCTCCTGGCCTGAGAAGTAGGGCTTGAACGGCACCATGCCGGCGTTGACGAACAGCAGGTTGGGGTCGTCGTGGATGAGCGGCGCGGAGGGCACCACCGTGTGGCCGTTCTTCTCGAAGAAGGCAAGCCAGCGGCGCCGGATCTCAGCGGTTTCCATGTGGGCAGTCCTGGAGGTTGAAAGGCATCGGGTCGAGTGCGTCGGGCCCGGGTGGGGCACCGGTGAATCCTACGGGTCGCACCTCCACCAGCGCCCCCGCGTTCCTCGCCACGGGGCTTCGGTCCTCAACGGCGGGAGATACACCGCGTTGGTGAGGACCGGGTGTCAGCGCCCGCCGAGGCGTTCCTTGAGCCAGGTCCAACGCTCCTGCAGCCGCGCCTCGAAGCCGCGATCGGTCGGCTGGTAGTAGTCCGTCTTGCCGTGCAGGTCGTCCGGGAGGTACTGCTGGCGCGCGACCCCGTCGGCCTCGTCGTGCGCATAGACGTAGCCGTCACCGTGTCCGAGACGGGTCGCCCCCGCATACCCGCTTCCGCGAAGGTGAGGGGGCACGGCCCCGCCACGTCCACCACGGATGTCGGCGATGGCGGCGTTGATCCCGGCATACGCAGCGTTGCTCTTGGGGGCGAGCGTGTTGTGAACAACCGCCTGCGCCAAGATGATTCGCGCTTCTGGCATACCGACCTGCGCAACCGCGTGCATCGCGGCGACGGCTGTCTGGAGGGCGGTCGGGTCACCCATGCCGACATCCTCGCTGGCCGAGATGACGATGCGCCGGGCGATGAAACGCGGGTCCTCGCCCGCCTCCAGCTGGCGGGCGAGATAGTGCAGCGCAGCGTCGACGTCGGAACCGCGCATCGACTTGATGAACGCGGACGCGACGTCGTAGTGCTGGTCACCGGTCTTGTCGTAGCGCACCGACGCCTGGGCAACGGCCTGCTCCGCGTGGGCAAGGATGATCTCGATCGGGGACTCGTCGGATCGTCCGGCAGGTGCGTCGTCGAGAGCCACGCCCGCGGCAGCCTCGAGCGACGTGAGCGCCCGCCGGGCGTCACCACCGGAGATGCGCACGAGGTGCTCGCGCGCTTCCTTCGACAATGCGTATGCCGCGTCGAGACCGCGCGCGTCGCTCACCGCCGAGTCGAGCACCTCGGTGACCTGCGCGTCGTCGAGCGAGGTGAGGGTGATGAGCATCGAGCGAGAGAGCAGGGGTGCGATGACGGAGAAGGACGGATTCTCCGTCGTGGCTGCGACGAGGATGACCTGACGGGTCTCGACGCCGGGCAGCAGCGCGTCCTGCTGCGCCTTGGTGAACCGGTGGATCTCGTCGAGGAAGAGCACCGTCTGCCGGTCGTAGAGGTCCCGGTTGCGCGCAGCCGCCTCCATCACGGCGCGCACGTCCTTGACGCCGGCGGTGACGGCCGACAGTTCGACGAACTCGCGGTTCGCCGCAGTGGCGACGAGGTGCGCCAGGGTCGTCTTGCCCGTTCCGGGGGGACCCCAGAGGATTGCGCTCAAGGAGCCAGCGGTGCCTGCCGAGCCTTCGATCAGCCGACGCAGGGGGCTCCCGGAGCGCAGGACAGCGTCCTGGCCCCTGACCTCGTCGATCGAGGCAGGACGCATCCGGACAGCGAGAGGAGGCAAGGTCGTGGAGCCGGTCCCCTCAGCTGAGGCGAAGAGGTCGTCGGGGGGCGGCACCCGAGAAGACTAACGCGCAGGTCAGACATGTGATGCAGGTCACACCAACCTCTCGTTCAGCCTGCAACGAATTCCGTGCATAGGGTCAGGAGACCCTCTGGCTCCTTCTCGAAAGGTGAACCATGACCAACGCTCCCTTGACGACACCGACCTCGCCGACGCTGCACCACGAGGACACGGGCGGTGACGGCCGACCGGTCGTCCTCATCCACGGATGGCCCCTGTCCGGCGCGTCGTGGAAGGACACCATCCCGGCGCTCACCGACGCCGGGCTCCGTGTCATCACCTACGACCGCCGCGGGTTCGGGCACTCCGCTCCGGCTGCGGACGGCCGCTACGACTACGACGCCCTGACCGCCGACCTCGCCGGGCTCATCGAGCAGCTCGACCTGCGCGACGTCTCGCTCGTCGGGTTCTCCATGGGCGGTGGCGAGGTCGCCCGCTACGTGGGTACGCACGGCGAGGAGCGCCTGCACAGCATCGCCTTCGCCTCCGCGATCCCACCGTGGCTCCTCAAGAGCGACGACAACCCGGACGGTGGCCTCCCCCGGGCCGAGGCCGAGAAGATGCAGGCCGGCCTGAGTGCTGACCGCGAGGGTTTCCTGGACGAGTTCACCAGGAACTTCTTCAGCGCTGGCGGCGAGCTCAAGGTGACCGAGGCGCAGCGCGCCGAGGCCGTCGCGATCGCCGCCCAGGCCGACCTCGACGCGGCTGTGACCTGCATCGGTTCCTGGCTCGAGGACTTCACGGGCGACCTCGCCAAGGTCACCGTGCCGACCCTGGTCATCCACGGCGACTCCGACGCCATCGTGCCGATCCAGGCCTCCGGTCAGCGCACCCACGCGCAGGTTGCGGGCAGCGAGCTCGTCACCATCAAGGACGGCCCGCACGGCATCAACGCCAGCCACGCCGAGGCGTTCAACGCGGCGCTGGTGCGGTTCCTCACCGCGTGACCCGAGCTCACCGCGACGTCGAGCGTCTCCCGTCGAGGGAGGCGCTCGTCGTCGCGAGCGCAGGCCACCCGGTCGTCCGCTTCGACACCGGCGCCGGCCTGCTCCTGCCGGCCATCGGCCTGACCGGGACGTCGGCGGTCGCTTGGGCCCAGACGTGGACGGACGGACGCAGGGGCGTGCAGGTGCTGGGCGAGCGCGACGAGGTGGCGGCGCTTCTCGCGGCTCCGCAGTTCCCGGAGTGGTTCGCGCGGCACGACCCGGTGCACGTCACTGCCCCCCGCGAGATCTATCCGGTTGTCGATGATGCGCTCCCCGTCCGAGGCGGGAACACATGGGACTGGATGTGGACCGACACTCCCCCGCCGACGCTCCCCGCCGAGACCCGCGTCGAACAGATCCGGGACGACGAGCACGACGCCCTCGTCACCTTCCTGCGCACCCACAACCCCGAGACCCACGCTGCACCGTTCAGTCGCCCACAGCAGCAGTGGGTCGTGGTGCGCGACGACTCCGGCAGCATCATCGGCTGTGGGTGCGACGAGCCGGGCAACGCCGCGGTCCCGCTGCTCGGTGGCATCACCGTCGAACCCACGCGTCGGGGTGAGGGGCTGGGAGCCGCGATCACGGCATACCTGACTCGCGAAGCGATCGAACGCACGGGTGCGTCGTCACTGGGAGTCTTCGAGGACAACGCGCACGCGCGCACCCTGTATGAGCGCCTCGGCTACGTCGTCGGCCTGGCCGCACGCACGCGGTTCGTGGTGCGTCCGAACTGAGCGTCAGGACTGGGTGGCGCGCACCTTGTCGAGACGGGCAGTGAGCGACTCGACACGGTGCGAGTTGCCGTGCAGGTTGATGTAGCGCGGCCCGAAGACGGCGAGCAGGGCATCGTCGAGCCGACGCACGGCTCCCGCCGGGTAGCGGTAGTCCATCCGCTCGTTGATGCCCTGGGCGTCGATCGACCCGAGCAGTCCGCCGAGCTCGTCGAGCGAGGTGATGCCGAGCTCGAGCAGCAGGCCCGAGATCCACGAGTAGTGGTCGGTACGCGACCAGCCAGCCTCCTGGAACTGCGCGGACAGGAAGGCGGCCAGGTCAGTGCCGCTGATGCGCGGGTCGTCGTCGGCGATCCCGGTGTCGACACCGCCCACGCTCGCCTGCAGGCGGTCACGGATGGCCGTGAACTCACGGTCGGCGAGCTCCAAAAGCCCTGCGGCAAGGGTGAATCGGCGGTCCAGGTCCGGGACGTCTGCCGCAGGGACCGAGCCCTTGTAGCGGACGTCGTGCTCGAACTCGGCCCACGCGTGCTGCAGGATCGTGCGCACCTGGACGGACGCCGAGCGTCCCCGAAGATGCGCGTATGCCGGGTCGCTCTCGTTCTCGTCGAGGGTCACCAGGAGGTGCCGGCTGGCGTAGCCGAACCGACCCTCGCTCGCTGTCTCCTGACCGAGGTCGCGGTCATCGAGGACGCTGAACTCACCCGACAGCAGGTCGGCGACAGCGGCCACGTCACCGTGCAGGTAGGTGACGACGCGGACGCCGATCTGGTCGGTGATCTCGGTGAGCGGGTCCGTGTAGAGCGGCTCACCGTTGACGAATCGGGCCGCCTTGCCTGCGAACGACCCCACGCTCTTGGCGCGCCCGGTCACACTGACGTAGTTGATGCCGGCGTCGTCGAGCATGGCCGTGATCATCGCGGCGAAGTCGTCAGCGACCGTACGCAATTCCGGCTGCTGGGCGGCATACGCCTTGATCGCCAAGCGCACGACGTCGCCGTCGGCTGAGTCGGACGTCGTGGTCACGCTGGCCACCCCAGAGCGGCCCGCAGCCCGGCGACGCCGGAGGTCGGGTCGTGGTGCACGGCCCGGATGCCGACCTGGCGTGCGGCCTCGACGTTGGCCTCGACGTCGTCGACGAAGCCCACCTGCTCGGCCGCAACGTCGAGCTGCTCGAGCACGCGCTCGAAGTAGGCGAGCTCGGGCTTCCTCGCTCCGAGGTCACACGAGTAGAACGAGCGCGCGAAGACGTCGTCGTAGCCGAACACCCGGCGCAGGTAGTCCTTGCGATGGTCCTGCTGGTTGGTCGCCAGGACACAGGTGACTCCGGACGCCGCGACCTGCTGGACGAGGAGCACGGCCTCGTCGTCGCCGTCGACCTGTTCCCAGAGCTCGAGCAGGTCATCGACGCTCGCCGTGGCCTCTGGCCAGTCAACGAGAACGTGCGCCAGGACATCGCGGAAGGGCGCCTCCCCGCGCAGGGCTGGAACCTCGGCGGCAAAGACTGCCTCGGCGAAACCCGGGCCACCCCAGGCGTCGAGCCGCGAAACCCACTCGTGCCTCGGGTGCTGGATGACACCGTCGGCGTCCCACAGCAGGACGCTGACCGGTCGCGCCGGATCGAGGGGCCGGTCGACCACGATGTCGATGTCGGCGCGGAGGGTCATGTCAGGCTTGCTCCGGCTTCGACTCGGGCGCTCGCTCAGGCGTGACCTCAGACTTGGCCTCACCCTTGGGCTCGGGCCTGGCGTCGACCCCGGCTTCCTTGCGCTGCTCCGGTGTGATCGGCGCAGGCGCAGCGGTCAGCGGGTCATAGCCGCCACCGGACTTGGGGAACGCGATGACGTCGCGGATCGACTCGGTGCCGGCGAGCAGCGACACGATGCGGTCCCACCCGAACGCGATGCCGCCGTGCGGCGGGGCGCCGAAGGCGAAGGCGTCGAGGAGGAAGCCGAACTTCTCCTGAGCCTCCTCGTCCGAGAGGCCCATGACCTTGAAGACACGCTCCTGGATGTCACGACGGTGGATTCGGATCGAGCCGCCACCGATCTCGTTGCCGTTGCACACCATGTCGTAGGCATAGGCGAGCGCCGGGCCCGGGTCGGAGTCGAACGACTCCATGAACTCGGCCTTGGGCGAGGTGAAGGCGTGGTGGACGGCCGTCCACGCTCCTGCACCGACGGCGACGTCACCGGCGGCGACAGCCTCGGAGGCCGGCTCGAAGAGTGGCGCGTCCAGCACCCAGAGGAAGCTCCAGGCACTCTCGTCGATGAGCTCACAGCGCTTGCCGATCTCGAGACGGGCAGCGCCCAGGAGGGCGCGCGAGGACTTCGTGGCACCGGCGGCGAAGAAGACGCAGTCGCCGGGCTGGGCGCCGACGTGGGCAGCCAGGCCGGTCTTCTCGTCATCGGACAGGTTCTTGGCGACCGGTCCTCCCAGCTCACCGTCGTCATTCACCAGCACATAGGCCAGACCCTTGGCACCGCGGCTCTTGGCCCAGTCCTGCCAGGCGTCGAGCTGTTTGCGCGGTTGCGACGCGCCCCCGGGCATGACGACGGCGCCGACGTACTCGGCCTGGAACACGCGGAACGGCGTCTGGCTGAAGTAGTCGGTGCACTCGACGAGCTCGTTGCCGAAGCGCAGGTCGGGCTTGTCCGAACCGAAGCGACGCATGGCGTCGGCATAGGTCAGCTGCTCGAAGGGGACGTCGAGGTCGACGTCGATGAGCTTCCAGACGGCCTTGGCGATGGCCTCACCGAGCTCGAGGACATCGGTCTGCTCGACGAACGACATCTCGATGTCGAGCTGGGTGAACTCGGGCTGGCGGTCGGCACGGAAGTCCTCGTCGCGATAGCAGCGGGCGATCTGGTAGTAGCGCTCCATGCCGGCGACCATGAGCAGCTGCTTGAACAGCTGCGGGCTCTGCGGCAGGGCGTACCAGGAGCCGGGGGCCAGTCGCGCGGGCACGAGGAAGTCGCGTGCGCCCTCGGGCGTGGAACGCGTCAGGGTCGGCGTCTCGATCTCGACGAAGTCGCGGCCCTCGAGCACGCGGCGCGCGGCAGCGTTGACCTTGGAACGCAGTCGCAGCGCGGTGCCGGCCGAGGACTTGCCCGGGCGGCGCAGGTCGAGGTAGCGGTGCTTGAGGCGGGCCTCTTCACCGACGGTGACGCGCTCGTCGATCTGGAACGGCAGCGGCGCACTCGGCGCGAGCACCTCGATGGCGCTCGCCACGACCTCGACGGCCCCGGTGGGCAACTCGGCGTTGACGTTGGCCTCACTGCGCGCGACGACCTCGCCGGTCACCTTGATGCAGAACTCGGCGCGCAGGTCGTGAGCAGCACCGGTGAGGACCTCGTCACGCGCGACCACCTGGACCACACCACTGGCATCACGCAGGTCGATGAAGGCAACGCCCCCGTGATCGCGACGCTTGGCCACCCAGCCGGTGAGCGTGACGGTCTGGTCGGTGTGGTCGGCGCGCAGAGTGCCGGCCTCATGGGTGCGGAGCACGAGGGGTCCTGTCGATTCGGGGGTGATGAACCCCGTCATCCTACGGAGTTGCCCCCACGCCACACGAACCGCATTTCCGGTATGCCGTGCGGTCCCTTCACGACGAAGGGCTCCGGCGATCACGCGAGGCGGATCACTCGCTCGGCTCGACGCCGTCCCGATAGAACCAGCGACCGGCCCGACGCACGAACGTGCTGCGCTCACGCAGCGCGCCGGACTGCCGCGAGCGACCCTCACCGGAGCGCCAGTGCGCGGCGAACTCCACGACGCCTTCGACGTCATCCCCGGACGAGCCGAGGATCTCGAGGCCCACCCATGCGAATGAACCGTCAGGGCTCACGTCCGTGGGTCGGGTCGCGGGATGCCACGTGCGGAAGAGGTGGTCACCATCACCGACGGCGTATGCCGTGTAGCG
Source organism: Knoellia pratensis (assembly GCF_042666395.1). NCBI lineage: Bacteria > Bacillati > Actinomycetota > Actinomycetes > Micrococcales > Intrasporangiaceae > Knoellia > Knoellia pratensis. The sequence goes on from NZ_JBHTDJ010000004.1 coordinate 766,276, forward strand.
CGATCGCATGACCGTCACCGGAGTCGGTGGCCAGGTCTCCCCCGCCAGGAACGGGCCACAGCAGGAAGACAGGGAGGCTCCGGAGGGCTGCCCTCCGCACGGGCACGGTTGGTCGCCCGAGGCGGTGATCACGCGCGCTCCACGCCACCCGGGCCCTGCGGCCATGGGGTGTCGTGGGGTCGAAGGGAGTCCCAGTTCCGCTGTCGCGCAACGTGAGCAGCGAGAACGGCGGAGACGAGGATGCCGTTCTGGACACGGCCCTCGAGCACGGCTTCCACAGCGTCGTCGAGCGCAACCCAGGCCAGCGGCATACCGTGCTCTTCGGCCTCGCGAACGTGACGTCCGGACTCGGGGCCGCGCGAGACACCGCGCGCGAGGAAGACCCGGATGGCTTCGTCGAGACCGCCCGGCGACGGGCGCAGGTCGACGAGGACGTCGAAGCGGCCGGCGACGAGGTCGGCCTCCTCGTGCAGCTCGCGGGCCGCGGCCACCCAGGGTGGCTCGCCCTCGACGTCGAGCAGACCCGCCGGGATCTCCCACTCGCGGGTGCGGATGGGGTGGCGGTACTGCTGGATGAGGCAGATGCGCCCGTCGTCGTCGAGGGCGACCACGGCGACGGCCCCGGGGTGCTGGACGTACTCACGCACGTGCAGGCCGGCGTCTGCGAGGTCGACCTCGTCCCGCACGACGTCCCACACCCGGCCCTCTACGAGGACCTCTGTGTGGCGTACCGGACGAGGGTCGAACTCGTCGGCGAACGGGTCCGCGCTCACACGGCCTCGGCGTCGGCGCTCACCTTGGGACGCTCGACCTCGACGAGACGCGCGGCGCGCTGCTCTTGGATGGCGGCGCCGATGAGCCCGGCGAAGAGCGGGTGGGCCCGCGTCGGGCGCGACTTGAACTCCGGGTGCGCCTGCGTCGCGACGTAATAGGGGTGCTCGTCACGGGCCAGCTCGACGAACTCCACGAGGCCGAGCTCGGGGTGCGTCCCGGAGATGACGAGACCCGCTTCCTCGATCTGCGCCCGGTAGGACTCGTTCACCTCGTAGCGGTGACGGTGGCGCTCGTCGGCGCTCAGGGCGCCGTAGACCTCTGCGACAACCGAACCCGCGCGCAGGTCGGCGCGCTGGGAACCCAGTCGCATCGTCCCGCCCAGGTCACCGGCGCCCTCGACGAACGCCTTCTGCTCCTCGATGGTCGCGATGACCGGAGCCGGCGTCTCGGGGTCGAACTCGGTCGAGCTGGCACCGTCGATGCCGGCAACGTTGCGGGCGTACTCAATGACCATGCACTGCAGCCCGAGGCAGATGCCGAGCGTCGGGACGCGGTGGGTCCGTGCCCAGGTCAGCGCTCCGAGCTTGCCCTCGATGCCACGCACACCGAAACCGCCGGGGACGAGGACGGCGTCCACGCCGCCGAGGGACTTCTGCGCCCCGGCCTCGGTCTGGCACTCGTCGCTCGCGACCCAACGGATCTTGACCTTGGCGTCGTGGTGGAAGCCACCGGCACGCAGGGCCTCGGTGACGGAGAGATAGGCGTCGGGCAGGTCGATGTACTTGCCGACGAGGGCGACCTCGACCTGGTGCTCGGGGTTGTGGACGCGACCGAGCAGGCGGTCCCAGTCGGTCCAGTCGACGTCCCGGAAGGTCAGCCCGAGGCGACGGATGACGTAGGCGTCGAGTCCCTCACGGTGCAACACCTTGGGGATGTCGTAGATGCTCGGAGCGTCGACACAGGCAGCAACGCCTTCGGTGTCGACGTCGCACATGAGCGAGATCTTGCGCTTGATCGGCTCGGGGATCTCCCGATCGGCGCGCAGGACAAGGGCATCGGGCTGGATGCCGACCTGGCGCAGCGCGGCAACGGAGTGCTGCGTCGGCTTGGTCTTGAGCTCACCGCTGGGGGCGAGATAGGGCACGAGCGAGACGTGGAGGAAGAAGACCTTGTCGCGACCGAGGTCGTGACGGACCTGACGGGCCGCCTCGAGGAAGGGCAGCGACTCGATGTCGCCGACGGTTCCGCCGATCTCGGTGATGATGACGTCGGGCGCCTCGGCGTCGTCGACGTCGGGAGCGCCGGCCGCCTGGGCGCGCATGCGCTCCTTGATCTCGTTGGTGATGTGCGGGATGACCTGGACGGTGTCGCCGAGGTACTCACCGCGCCGCTCCTTGGCAATGACCTTGTTGTAGACCTGACCGGTCGTGACGTTGGCCTTGCCGATGAGGTTGCGGTCGAGGAAGCGCTCGTAGTGCCCCACATCGAGGTCGGTCTCGGCACCGTCATCGGTGACGAAGACCTCGCCGTGCTGGAACGGGTTCATCGTTCCGGGGTCCACGTTGAGATAGGGGTCGAGCTTCTGCATCGTCACGCGCAAACCGCGTGCCCTGAGCAGGAATCCGAGGCTGGATGCCGTGAGGCCCTTGCCGAGCGAAGAGGCGACGCCTCCGGTCACGAAGATCTGTTTCGTCTGAGCCACCACGGGCTTCAACAATACGTCATCGCAGCCATCGCGCTCACCACGACGCACACGCAGACGCAGCGGAGCGGAGCGATGCCTTGCAGGCCATCCGGACGTCCACCACGCCCGCACGCCGTCTCAAACGGGTCGACACCAAGCCGGAGCCGTGGGCTCAGCGAACGGTACGCGACCTGAGACAGGACGCGCTATCACGCACGATCCGCACAGCGCGCGAAACTTGCTGTTCATGGCGAGTTCTCGCCACCGAGTGGCGTGCTGCTGCCCTTCGTCCTAATTTGGCGATACACGAAGCCGATGGCTTCAATTAGGAGGGGATCACGAAGTGTTCAAAGCAATTACACGCGTTGCGGCCACAGCGGTCATCGCGACGGGAGTCAGTATGGGTGGCGCCGCCATTGCGTCCGCAGCCCCCTGTCCTGCGGGCTACATGTGCGGTTGGGGCGACCGCGACTACCTCACCAGCGGGAGTCAGGCTGCCAACGTCAAGGCCTATGAATGCCAGTACGATCTCGCGTTCCTCAACTACTCAGGAACCACGCGTCGATCTCAGGACGACATCACTTCTGTCTACAACAATGGGAACAGCAACAACGGGTACTACTACACAGCCGCCGGATACGGTGGCACCCCGATGCTCGTTTCCCGTGGGACCGGCAAGCCTGAACTAAATGTGTCGAACTCAGGAATGAACGACAAGATCAGCTCATTCAAGTTCACCAGCGCGTCCAACACCTGCCACTGATGGAATCTTGGCTGATGCGGTGTCGGGAGACGCTTGTTTTCGTCTGCGCCCTGTTGGCCCTGGTCGCGTGCTCGCCTGGTTCATCAAACCAGGCGAGCGCGCCCGCCGCACCTGAGGTGTCCACGCACGCTGCGGGGCAAACTCCCATCGCAGCGCCGACGCAGGGGGGTTGGCTGACCGACTGGGAGTTGCCTCTTTCTCGTCAATGGCCGAAGATCCACGCCGAGGCGAATCTCATCGCCGAAGATGTCTTTATCGCAAGATGCCGTGGCCTCACACCGGCCCCGGCCGATGCACGTAGAGCGTTCTTGGCGCGCCTTGATCACGGCGACACTTGGAACAGCGACCTCCGTCGCATCTTTACGGAAGCAATTGCGCAACGGCATGGATACCGGGTCAGTGGGACCTTCTCCTCCGAGGCGCCAAACCCCTTCACTCCCCCTAAGCCGGCGCCACCCGATTGGCTCAAATGTTTCGACAAACTGCGGCACGAGATCCCATTGCCGCCGTATGACGGGACCTTTCAGAGCATTCAAGCAACAGCCTTCTCGGCTGCCCAGCGAGAGCCGGCAGTCTCGCAAGCGGTTCAACGATGGAGAACCTGCTTTTCGAGAGCAACTAGGACCACCCCTGCCTCGGACCCCTTCGAAATGCCGACCAAGGAAATGAGAGACAAGTTCAGCATTCCCTCTTCCCTAGGAGGGAGGCCCGGCCCAGGGGAAATAGGGCTTGCGCGTGCAGACGCTTCTTGTCAGAGGGCTTCAGGATTCGCTCGCGCACTCTTCGATGCAGAGTCGGCTGCCCAGAACGACCTCATCGCGCGTGACGCGGACGAGATCGAGGCAGAAGTCAAGGCGTTCAAGAAATACGACGAAGTCATGCGACGTATCGCAATGGGCGACTGACTCCCTCAACGCTCAACATCTTGGTCAAGGCCGCCCAATCGGCCATACCAGTCCCGCCATCGCCGGGCCGTCGTCTCGCTGTCGGCCCACTCGGCCGCTCTGGCTCGGCCGGCCGCCGCGGCCGACTCACGGGCCTTCGGGTCGCTCAGGAGACCCCTCACGGCTGAACCCACCGCGAAGGCATCTCCGACCGGCACGAGCTCTCCGACACCCTCCACGAGGTCCCGCAGACCGCCCGTGTCCGTGGACACCACGGGGACGCCTGCAGCCATGGCTTCCTGGACGACGAGGGCCCGTGCCTCCCAGGTGCTCGTGAGCACGAAGACCTCTGCGGCCCGCAGCCACGTCGCCGGATCGCTCTGTGGTCCGACGAAGTGCACCGGCGCACCCTCCTCGCGAACCCGTGTCTGCAACCTGGCCAGCAGATCGGGGTCGCCATCACCCACGACGACCCATGTGGACGTGATGCCCACCACGGAGGCGGCGTCGATGATGGTGTCCAGATCCTTTTGGGGCGCGACGCGGGCGATGGTCAGAACCATCGGCCCCTCCCCCACAACTCCGTTCGCCTGCAACAGTTCTGCTCTGCGCGCGGCACGCGTCGCGCGATCAAGAGGATCCGCAGCCAGCAGGTCCGGCACGCGCGGTGACGGGACGGGCGCGAGCACCGGTTCACGCGCTCCGTGCCGTTGCGCCTCGAGCACGAGGTCGCTGCTCGCGCCCGTTGACAGGGCTGCTCGCCCGGCCACGAAGCGTTGGAGGAGGCGGGACGACAGCTTGCGCTTCCACCCACCGGCGAGCACCGCATTGTGCTGGCTCACGATGACGGGCACCCGCGTCCCCGCAGCAGCCAGGACGGCGACCAGCCCGGCCTGGTGTCCGTGGGCGTGGACCACGTCGGACGAGCGCGCCAGACGACGCAGGCGCAGGAGGTTGCGTACGGATCCGGGCGTGGGGCCGGAGGGCCACCAGCGCCGCGCGTCGACCAGACCGAAACGTTCTGCGGTGATGGAGTCCGTCACCACCGTGACCTGGTCGCCCAGGGCGCGGAGGTGATCGCTCAGATCCACGGCGTGGGTGCCGATCCCCCCGGTGCTGCGGCCGATCACCTGGACGACGCGCATCAGGGGCTCATCTCACGCTCGTCGTGCCGGCACGTGGGAACGGAGGTCATGACCGGTTCTCACCCCGACGGCGACGTCCACGATCGCGCAGCGCCCGCATGCCTTCACGGTCGGCCACACCCATGACCGCGAGATGCACACCCATCGTCACGACGGCGACGACGAGTCCCGCCAGGAGCGAGCCGAGGAGCCCGTCCCAGGTGACCACCCGCTCGACGGTGTCGCCGACCGCGATGGCCACGGCAACGGCCACGATCGCGGAGGCAGCCGTTCGACCGCTGCCTGCGAGAGCCGTGGCTCCCCAGGACCGGTGCACCAGGAAGGCGAGCGCGATGGCCGAGACGGTCATCCCACAGGTCGAGGCGATGCCGAGTATCCCCAGGGTCGTGCCGGCGTCCGAGCCCTCGGGAAGGGTCGCCAGGGGCAGCAGCCCGGCCATGACCCAGCCGACGGCCACGGCCAGGGCTGCGTGGATCGGACGACCGCGCACATAGAGCGCTCGGGTGAGCAGGGCAGCCACGCTGAAGCCGACGAGCCCGGGTGCATAGGCGGCCAGGGCTCCGGGGAGCGCTTCGAGAGCCTCCCGCCCCGGGCCTCCCGACCCGCGGTCCAGAGAGAGGAAGAAGCGGCCCACGGGGCGGGAAGCGGTGATGAGGACGGCCGCTGCGCCGGACGTCAGCAGCAGGATGCCGCGGATGCCGCGCGCGAGAGTCCCCGCGGCCGCCGAGTCGTCGGACTCCCCGCCACTGGCGCTCTCCGCGTGGGCCATCGCAGGGAAGGCGGCCGTGGCGATCGGAACGGCGAGAACGGCATACGGCAGGAGGTAGACCGCCTGGACGTAGGCGTAGATGTTGACCACGCCATTGTCGATGGTTCGTGGGGCGTGCGTGAGCCACAGGGTCATGAACACTGCGCCCTGCTGCGCCGCCAGGGCGACAACCCCTGCTCCCGCCAGCCCCGCCGCTCGGCGACCCAGGTTGCCCGGGAACGACAGGGTCGGTCGCAGCTGAATCCCCGCCCTCACTGCCGGAACGAACAAGGGAACGCTGAGGACCAGAACCCCGAGGGTCGTGCCTCCGGCGAGGATCCACACGGCGTCCGAGGGCACCGCGTCCGCGCCGACACGTCCACTGACCCGCTGCCCGTAGGCCACGTAGGCAGCCATCACCACAACGCTGGACATCAGTGGCGCCAGGGCCGCGGCGAGGAAGCGCCGGTGCGCCTGGAGCATGCCGGCGAGCACGACACCGATGCCGTAGAGCGCGACCTGGGGGGCGAAGATGCGCAGCATCGTCGCCCCGAGGTCCACGGCGCCGGGCTCTTTGCCGTCATCGAGGAGAAGCTCACTGAGCCACGGCGCTGCCACGAACACGATCGCGGCGAAGGGCACCAGGACGACGACGGCCCAGGTCAGGAGCGCCGATCCGGCGCGGTCGGCGTCCTCGCGTCGGCCCATGCCGAGCTGGCCCGCCACGAGGGGGACAGCGATGGCCGCGAGCGCGCCACCAGCGGCCACCTCGTAGACGACGTTGGGCAGGGTGTTGATCGTTTGGTAGGTGTCGCCGACCGGGGTCGTGCCCACGGTGCCCGAGAAGACGAACGTGCGGGCCACACCGGCAAGTCGCGCCAGCAGGGTCGCGACGGCGACGACGAGCGCAGCCCGGGCCAGCGACTGGCCCACGGACCCGGTCGTCACGGGCGACCCCAGGAGTCGATCTGTCGCAGGACCGGGTTGCCCTCGATGACCTTGCTGAAGGAGACCTTCTCGGACAGGACAGTGAGTCCGGCGGTCAGCGCCAGGAGGACGAGACGACCTCGCAAACCGGTGCGCTCCACGAGAGCAAGTCCCACCATGGCCCCAGCCGCGTTGGCGCCCGTGTCGCCGAGCATCGACTCGCCCCGAAGGTCACTCGGGAGCGTGCCCGCCGCCGCACCGAGGGCTGCGGCTGCGGTGGCTGCACCGTGGCCGCCCAGCGGCAGGAGCAAGGGGACAGCGCCGAGGGACACGACCTTGAGGGTGCGTCCTGGCCGAAGGTCGAAGAGGTTGGCGAGGTTGGCCGACCCCGCGATGGCCGCACCCCCGATGAGGGTGGTGAGCAGGCGGCGGTCCGTGTCCCGGTCGGTGAGCACCGAAGCAGCCAGCCCGGTGGCCGCGAGTCCCACGATCTTGATCGCCCCCGTCGTCACCTCACCGCGGGTCAGCGCGCCGAGGTGGCCCTTGAGTCCCTTGCTCGAGGCGTCACCTGCGAGGTCGTCGAGGGCGCCGAAGGCTCCCCCGCCCAAACTGGCCACGATGCCTGCGGCGCAGGGCGCGCCCGCCGCAGCGGCACCGGCAGCCGCGGCAACGGCATACACAGGTCCCTCGAGGAGCGTGACGGCGCGCCCCGCGTGGTTCGTGCGGTCCCAGCGAGCCTGAACGTGCGCGGGGACGTGGCGACGAGCGAGCATCGCCCCACCTGCCGCTGCGGCCGCCACGAGGGCGCCCACGAGCGGTCTTCGCCTCATGGCGCCGGGATCGGCGGGTAGCCGGCAGAGACGCCGTCGCCAAGGCCGTACTGTCCGACTCCCCCGGTCAGCTGCTGCACGAGGGCGTAGACCACGCTGACCTGTCCGAGCGACAGGCTCACGTCGTCGACGGTGGAGAGCGATCGGGCGGTTGACGCATCGCTGCGCGCGGCACGCACCACGGAGGCTGCACCGGTGAAGCCGGTCACGCCGACGTCCTCGGTGAGGACTGCTCCCTTGCCCGCACGGTCGAGTGCGGCGGAGAGGGAGACCAGACGCGCGGCGTGGCGATCGCGTTCGGCCACGACGTCACCCTTGATCGGAGCGGCCACGATGACTGCTGTGCTGGCCCGCACCAGGTCCGCCGTCTCGACGTCGATGAGCTTGGCGCCGGTCAGCGCGTCGAGCGCAGCCCTGCTGGCGTCGTTGGCGGCTGCTGCATCGGCAGCCACGAGCGAGGTGGCGAGCACGGCGTCGAGTGGGCCGGCGCCGGGCTCAGCGGCTTCGGGCAGCCCTAGGGCGCTGCGCTGCTCGGTCGCCAGCTGGGACTGTTGCGCGCTCGCCTCGGCGTCCTTGGGAACCCAGTCCTCCTTGACCGTGGTGCGCGACACGACGGCAGCCCCCGACGCCGCAAGGGTCTCGGTCACGGCCTTGACGTCCTCGGCATCGGCGTCCGGCAGGATCACCAGTGCAACCTTGGCGTCCTTGAGGGTGCCACCCACGAGGCGGGCACGCGCCTCCTGCGTGAAGTCGTCGCGCGTCACCCCGGCCTTGCGAGCTGCCTCGAGCTCGGTCCGCAAGGTGGCACGGTCCTCGCGGAGCTGGGTGACCTCTTGGGTGAGGGTGTCGCCGATCTGTCCCTGGAGGGGGCCCGCGCCGAGCACGATCCCGACGGCGAGCGCCATGAAGATCGAGATGATCGAGACGAGGTGATAGCGGAAGTCGATCACGTGAAGATTCCTCCGAGTGCGGACCAGAGATCGTCGAGGCGGGCGCCCAGCACTTGAAGGAAAACCCTGCCTCCGGGCGTGGCCCAGAGTGCGGCAGCGAGAGCGAGCAGACCGACAAGAACCATGAGGAGGAGCGAGGCCCCCGAGATGCGGGAGCGATAGAGACGGCTGACGCCCTTGGCGTCGATGAGCTTGCCGCCGACGCGCAGCCGGGTGAGGAACGTGCTCGCCATGCCCGATCGGCCCTTGTCGAGGAATTCGATGAGGGTCGCGTGGGTGCCGACGGCGACGATGAGCTGTGCGCCCTTGTCGTCGGCCAGCAGCATGGCGACGTCCTCGCTCGTCCCGGTGGCGGGGAAGACGACCGGCTCGACACCCAGGTCGCGAACCCGCTCCAGGCCGGGTGCGCGGCCGTCTCGGTAGGCGTGGACGACGACCTCTGCTCCACACCGGAGCGTGGCGTCCGACACGGAGTCCATGTCGCCGACGATGAGGTCCGGCTTGAGGCGCGCCTCGACGATGGCGTCGGCGCCACCGTCGACTCCGATGAGGATCGGCTTGTACTCGCGGATGTAGGACCGAAGCATCTTCAGGTCCTCCTTGTAGTGGTATCCGCGGACGACGATGAGGACGTGGCGCCCGTCGAGGTTGGTGCGGATGTCCGGGACACCGACACCGTCGAGGAGCAGGGCGCGCTCCTGCTTGAGGTACTCCATCGTGTTGGCAGCGAAGGCCTCGAGCTGGACGTTGAGTCCGGCCCGCGCTTCGGCCATCGAGGCCGTCACGGACGTGTCGTCGAGAGCCTGACCGCTGGCGATCACCGTGTCGCCAGCCATGAGGTTGTTGCCGTCGAGGTGGATCAGGGTGCCGTCCGTGAGCTCCATCGCGTCGTCGCCGACGGCGTCGAGGAGCGGAATGCCCGCGGCGAGGAGGATCTCAGGACCCAGGTTGGGATAGCGCCCCGAGATCGACGTCGCGGCGTTGACGACCGCGACGGGTCGGCACGCGACCAGTGCCTCGGCGCTCACCCGGTCGATGTCGACGTGGTTGATGACGGCGATGTCGCCTGCCCTGAGGCGCTTGGTCAGGTCCTTGGTGCGAGGGTCCACACGCGCAGGCCCACTGACTCCGGCGGGACCGGGGTCGCGTTCGCGGCGGAGGCGGGTCGTGAAGGGCATCCAGCACATCGTGCCACGCTGGATGGTCGCGGCCGCAGAGGGCGCGGCCGCTCAGACGTCGGCGCCCTGCCCGAGCCCCGCGAGCAGGTCGCGTGCGTGCTCGAGCGCGGCCACGCCCACCCCGCCGGCCATCATCCGGGCGAGCTCGCTGACACGTTCCTCCCCCGTCACACGACGGACCCCACTGCGGGTCACTTGCCCGTCATCGGCCTTGGACACGACGAGATGGTGGTCGGCGTGCGCAGCCACCTGGGCCAGGTGGGTGACCACGATGACCTGTGCGGTGCGCGCGAGCGCGGCCAGCCGGGCCCCGACATCGAGGGCGGCTCGCCCGCCGACGCCCGAGTCGACCTCGTCGAAGACGAAGGTCGGCACCGAGCTCGTGGTGTCGGACGTTGCCGTGGCCACCTCGATCGCCAGCATCACGCGCGAGAGCTCACCACCGGAGGCCGCCTTGCTGACGCTGCGTGGGGTGCTCCCGACGTTCGCAGCCAGCCCGATCTCGACGTCATCGCCACCGTGAGGACCGAGCCGCGCCGACTCCTCGACGCCGATGACCACCGTGGCCGACCCCATGGCGAGGTGCGCCAGCTCCTCGCTGATGCGTGCCGACAGGGTCTTGGCGGCCTTGCGCCGGGCAGTCGAGAGCTTCTTGGCGGCAGCCGTTCGTTGGGCTTCGAGTTCACCCACCGCGCGCTCGAGCTCGCCGATCCGGTCATCGTCGCTCTCGAGCTCCACGACGCGTCGAGACGCGGCTGCGCTCCACGCGATGACGTCGTCAATCGTCTCGCCATAACTGCGGGTGAGGTCGGTGAGCTGTGCCCGCCGTTGCTGGACGAACTCGAGTCGCCCAGGGTCAAGGTCGACATCAGCGACGTAGCTGGACAGGTCGGACGCCAGGTCGGTGACGAGGTGGGTGACCTCGTTGAGCCGGCTCTCGAGGTCGGCGAGCGCTGGATCGTTGGCGCTCACCTGACTCATGGATGACCTGGCCGAAGCCATGGCACCCATCACGCCACCGTCCGCACCGCCGGAGGCATCGTCGTCACCGACGAGGAGCAGATGTGCTTCGCTCGAACCGCGCCGCAGCTCCTCGGCGTGCGCGAGTCGCTCGTCCTCGATGCGCAGGTCGGCGTCCTCGCCCGCGAGCGGTTCCACCTCGGCAATGCGCTCCAGACCCCGGTGCAGCAGGTCCAGTTCCTGGGCGCGTTCGCGCGCGGCAGCGCGCAGTGACTCGAGTTCTGTCAGAGCTGATGCGTGTGCGGCATACACCTCGTTGTATGCCGTCCGCGCAGTTCCCAGCGGACCGCCACCGAACGCGTCGAGCAGTTCGCGGTGCTCCTCCGGTCGGCGCAGGCGCCACTGATCTGCCTGGCCGTGGACGGCCACGAGGTGTTCGCCCAGCTCGGCGAGGACGCCGACCGGCGCGCTGCGTCCACCGACGTGGGCGCGCGAACGGCCTTCGGTCTGGACCGTGCGGACGAGGACGAGGGTGTCGTCGACCTCTCCCCCGGCCTCGGTGGCGCGCAGGGACGCGGGGTGGTCGGCTGCGACCTCGAAGACGCCCTCGACGACAGCCCGGTCGGCGCCCTCGCGCACGAGCCCGGCGTCGGAGCGCGCGCCAAGGAGCAACCCGAGGCTGGTCACCACCATGGTCTTGCCGGCCCCGGTCTCACCGGTGAGCACGGTCAGCCCCGGCCCGAACTCGATGATCGACTCATCGATGATGCCGAGGTCCTGGATCCTGATTTCCTGTAGCACTGGGTCTGGTCAGCCCGTCTCGGGTCCGGACTCGTTCGCCCGGCGAGCAGCGCCACGCCATCCGTGGACCGACAGGTCGAACTTCTCGACGAGCCGATCGGTGAACGGGGACGCCGCAAATCTGGCCAAGCGCACCGGGTCGGGGCTGCGGTGGACCTGGATGCGTGCACCGGGCGGCAGGTCGATGGCTCGACGCCCGTCACACCAGACGACACCAGAACCCTGGGTCCGGGCCACGACCTCGACGGCGAGCTGGCTGTCCGGGCCGACCACGACGGGCCGAGCGAAGAGGGCATGGGCGCTGATGGGCACGAGCAGCATCGCCTCGACATCGGGCCACACGACAGGTCCACCAGCAGAGAAGGCATAGGCAGTGGAGCCGGTAGGCGTCGCCATGACGACCCCGTCGCAGCCCCACGTCGACAAGGGGCGACCGTCGATCTCGACGGTGAGCTCGATCATCCGCTCCCGCGAAGCCTTCTCGACCGTCACCTCGTTGAGCGCCCAGCTCTCGAAGACCGTCTCTCCGTCGTGGATCGCGACGACCTCAAGGGTCATGCGCTCCTCGACCGTGTAGTTCCTCGAGACGATGCGCTCGACGGTGACGTCGAGGTCGTCGCGCTCCACCTCGGCGAGGAAGCCCACGTGGCCGAAGTTCACCCCGAGCAATGGGACTCCCGAACCTCGCGAGACCTCGGCGGCGCGCAGGATCGAGCCGTCGCCACCGAGGATGCAGACGAGCTCGCAGTCGCGGGTCGGGTCGGCGGGATCGGCGCTGATGAGGTCGGGCGCTCCCTCGAGAGGGGTGCCCTTCATCTCGTCGCTGATGACCGCAACGGACACGCCGGCCGCGGTGAGGCGTTTGACGACACCCAGGGCGTGGTCATGCACCTCGGGGCGGTTGGGGTGAAGCACGAGGAGGATCCGTCGTGACTCGCTCACGCTCGAACCTCCTTGCTCAGCTCGCGGACTGCGGCGGCCACCGCACCGGGGTCCATCGTGCCTGAGACCCCTGACCGGGCCCACAAGAGGTACTCGGTGTTGCCCTCTCCACCATGGATCGGGCTGCGCATGAGGCCTTGGATGCCGAGGTTGGCAGCCTGCGCCGCGGCCACGACGTCCTTGAGTGCCTGCCGACGGTGACGCGGGTCGATGACGATGCCGTTCTTGCTCAGTCGGCCGCGCCCCACCTCGAACTGCGGCTTGATGAGGAGGACGACATCGGCGCCGGGGTTGGTCAGCCGGGCGATGGGCTCCAGGACGAGGGTCAGCGAGATGAAGGACAGGTCACCGACGACGAGGTCGAAGGTGCCGAGGTCGTCAGGTCCCACGTCACGGATCGAGGTGCCGCTGCGCTCGGTGACTCGCGGGTCAGCCTGCAGCTCGGCGACGAGCTGGTCCCGGCCCACGTCGAGCGCGACCACGTGGCTGGCGCCGCGGGCGAGCAACACCTGGGTGAACCCACCGGTGGAGGCTCCGACGTCGAGACAGGTGCGCCCGGACGGGTTGAGCCCGGCCGACTCCCAGGTCGTCAGGGCATGGTCGAGCTTGTGGGCAGCACGGCCCACCCACCGCGGACCGTCCGAGGAGACCTCGATCGGGCTCGCGTCATCTGCAGGGGTGGCCGCCTTGCGCGCGACCTTCCCCTCCACCGTGACGAGCCCGGCTTCGATGAGCTCCCTCGCTTCCCCACGGGAACGAGCGAGCCCACGTCGCACGAGCTCGGCGTCGAGCCGAGCGATGTCAGCCTCCGAGGTCGCTGAGCCGACCCTGCAGGGTGCGCTGCACCTGCTCGCCGCGCTCGATCTGCGCGTCGAGGTCGTCGACGGGTGCGTCGGCGAGGTCACGCAGGGAGGCGTCGATGACGAGGTCACCCGTCTCGGGCGCACCCCCGTTGCCAGCCTCGGGTGGCGGTGGCGACACGGGTTCGGGCTCGGGCTCGGGTTCTGGCTGAGCCACAGCCTCTGGCTGCGGCCCAGCACCGTCCGACTCGACCGGAGCGGACTCGGGCACGTCCTCGTCACTGACGAGGTCGTCGAGATCAGTCGCCTCGAACGGGTCCGACTCGGGCTCCTGCGAGAACTGTTCGCTCACGCGCCGCCCGCCGTGGTCGGCGTCGTCGCGGTGGCCTTCTTCGCGGGCGTCGACTTCTTGGCGGCCGGGGCCGACTTCTTCACCGTCGATGTCTTCTTGGCCGGAGCCTTCTTGGCCGGAGCCTTCGTCGCGGTCGTGGCCGTGGTGCTCGTCTTCTTCGCGGCGGGGGCCTTCTTCGCCGGGGCTTTTTTCACTGCGGTCTTCTTCACGGCCGTCTTCTTCGCCGGAGCCTTCTTCGCGGGCGTGGCGGCCGGGGCCGACTTCTTCACCGTCGACGCCTTCTTGGCAGGGGTTTTCGTGGCGGACTTCTTCAGCGCCGAACGCGCCGGACGCCGACTCGGTGCCGTGGCCGTGGCCGGCTTGGCGGCGGCAGCCGTGTCGGTCGCCGCGTCGCCAACGAGCATGGCTGCGCTGGTGGCTGCACCGGAAGTGGCCTTGGAGGAGCGACCAGCGATCGTCGAGGCGAGCTCCTCGACCTGGCTGCGCAGCGACTGGACGGTGTCGGTGACGGTGGACAGCTCCTGCTGCAGGCTGCCGACGTCGATGCGACCGACGGCCTTGTCGACCTCCGAGCGGACGAGGGACACGAGGTTCTTGCGGTTCGTGTTGGCTGCGGCGACGAGGTCATCGGCCAGCTTGCTCGCCTGCTTCGTGACCTTCTTGGGCGACAGGTCGCCGTTGGTCAGGGCAACGAGCTCGGCGGCGGCCTCCTTGGCTGCGCCCTTCGTCATCTCGCCCAGCCCGGAGGCGAGCTCGACATATCCCTGGATCGACCGCTTGGCCATGGTTCCTCCTGTGGTTCGTGGTGGTTCCCGCCCACGCTACTCGGAGCGACGTGCTCAGGGCGGGCCCGTCAGTCACCCAGCGCGGCGAGTTCTGCCGGCAGTGCCCGAACGACACCCGGCTCGGCTTCAGCGTTGTCACGGATCTCCCACTCGGCGCGCAACAGTTGGGACGTCGCCTCGACCTCGCCCACCTCGGCCAGGAGCGCACGCAGATCGCGGGCAACCCAGGTCGGGCGCGACTGTGGCGCAGCATCGAGGGCATCCCTGACGCCGTGCACTCCCGTCAGGACCAGCAGTGAGTCCATCCCCGCATGGTGGGCACCTTCAATGTCGGTCTCGAGCCGATCACCAATGGCGAGAACGCGATTCGGCAGAACTCCCAGGCGTTCGGCACACATCAGGTAGAGCGGCTCGTCAGGCTTTCCCGCGACCAAATCCGGCCCGCGCCCGACAGCCGCGCCCACGGCCAGCACCAGCGCACCGTTGCCCGGTGCGTACCCGTCGGCGGTGGGAAGCGTGTGATCCGTATTGGTCGCCATCCACAGCGCTCCGCGCTGCACCGCGTAAGCCGCCTGCGCCAGATCCGCTGCGCTCACGTCCGGTCCGTACCCCTGCACGACGGCAGCCGGCTCGTCATCAACCGACGTGACGGGCACGAAACCGCTCTCGCGCAAGGCTTCTGCCACACCTGCGCCACCGATGGCGAGAACGGCAGCACCTGGCTCGAGGTGTCGGGTCAGGACCCAGGCAGCCGCCTGACTGCTCGTCGCCACCGAGTCATCAGTGATGTCGAGCCCCAGTCGGCGCAGGTGATCAGCGACCTCGCGCGGAGGACGTGACGCGTTGTTCGTCGCGAACTGGATCGGGACGCCGATGGCCGACAAGGCCTCCACGGCATGAGGCACCGCAGGGTCACCGCGGTAGACGACTCCGTCCAGGTCGCAGACGATCGCGTCGTAACCATCGACGAGCCTCACTCGTCGCCCTCGTCCTCCTCGTCAGCACCGCCGAGCAGGTCGGTCGTGCTGACTCCGTCGAGCTCTTCGAGACGCTCGACCGCGTCGGTCTCGAACTCCACGTCGGCGTCGGCCGCCTTCTCGAACCAGTCACGCGCTTCGTCCACGCGACCGAGCCCGAGCAGCGTGTCGGCGTAGGCGTACTTGAGTCGTGGTTGGTTGCCCTTCTTGAGCTCAGGGATCTGCAGGGCGACGAGGGCGGCGTCGGTCTGGCCGAGGTCCCGACGAATACCGCCGATGACGATCGCCAACTCGACGCGCTCTTCCTTCGGAAGCCGCTTGGCCTCCGGAGACTGGGCCAGGTCCAGCGCACGCTCATGACGTCCGAGACCGCGTTCGCAGTCGACCATGAGCGGAAGCAGGTGGTCGGAGCCACTGATCCGACGCACGGTGCGGAACTCACTGAGAGCACGGGCGAAGTCGCCCGAGCGGTACGCCACCATGCCCAAGGCCTCCCGGGCGGCCGGAACCCGGCCGGCGCGGCGCACTGCCGTCTCGGCGTGGGCCATGGCGTTCTCGATCTCGTCCGCTTCGAGCAGGGCGGCGACCATCACCAGGTGCTGCGCGACGCCCTCGGCGTTCTCCTTGCTCAGGGTGCGGAGCTGCTGGTGCACCGAACGGTCGAGCTCGTTGCCGGTGACACCATCGGGAATGCGGGGTTCCGGGCGACGAGGGGTCTTGGGCGCGAGGCGCGGTCCGCCCCGCTGCTCGCGGTCACGCTCAGCGCCACCACGGGTGGGCCGCCCGGTGTCGCGGCGGTCGTCACTGCTGGCTCCGCGCGATCCGCGGTCATCCCGGCGACCGGCAGTCGATCCGTCACGACGGTCATCGCGACCGCGGTCGGGACGATCAGCTCCACGAGGTCCACGACCACTGGCGTCACGACCTCGAGTGCCGGCGTCGCGGTCGAACCCGCCTCGACGTGGTTCGTCGCGGGCGCCGTCTCGGCGCGGTCCACGGTTCTCGTCGGTCATGAATACCCTCCAGGGCAGGTCAGGCGGCCAGGGGCCGCATCGAGCACGAGCAGTCTATGGGGGTGGCGCGTGACGAGACACAGATGTGTCTCCATCGAAGGCACTCAGGCCCGCAAATGAGAAATGGCCCGCCATAGAGGCGAGCCATTTCTGAATGTTTGTCCGGCTGCGTCCTACTCTCCCACACCGTCACCAGTGCAGTACCATCGGC
>NZ_JBHTDJ010000005.1:0-5436 GCF_042666395.1 Knoellia pratensis
TGTGCGTGCGATCCTTGAGAACTCAACAGCGTGTCAAAAATCGATGCCAATTAACCTCGTCTTGAGGGTGGCTGCGTCGTGTCCTTCCTGGGCGCGGGGTGGTTGTTCTTGAGTCGAATATCCTTTGGTTGACAATGATCAAACAGCTTTATTGCTGGTTGTTCTTGCTCAGCCGGGTAGACAACCCTTTATTGGGTTCAGTATTGCTCGGGCTCCTTTTGGGGGTCCGGGTGTTTGAACATCAACGGAGAGTTTGATCCTGGCTCAGGACGAACGCTGGCGGCGTGCTTAACACATGCAAGTCGAACGGTGATCAGGAAGCTTGCTTTCTGTGAGCAGTGGCGAACGGGTGAGTAACACGTGAGTAACCTGCCCCTGACTCTGGAATAAGCGCTGGAAACGGCGTCTAATACCGGATATGACACTAAACCGCATGGTTATGGTGTGGAAAGTTTTTCGGTCTGGGATGGACTCGCGGCCTATCAGCTTGTTGGTGAGGTAATGGCTCACCAAGGCGATGACGGGTAGCCGGCCTGAGAGGGCGATCGGCCACACTGGGACTGAGACACGGCCCAGACTCCTACGGGAGGCAGCAGTGGGGAATATTGCACAATGGGCGAAAGCCTGATGCAGCGACGCCGCGTGAGGGATGACGGCCTTCGGGTTGTAAACCTCTTTCAGCAGGGAAGAAGCGAAAGTGACGGTACCTGCAGAAGAAGCACCGGCTAACTACGTGCCAGCAGCCGCGGTAATACGTAGGGTGCGAGCGTTGTCCGGAATTATTGGGCGTAAAGAGCTTGTAGGCGGTTTGTCGCGTCTGCCGTGAAAATCCGGGGCTCAACCCCGGACTTGCGGTGGGTACGGGCAGACTAGAGTGTGGTAGGGGAGACTGGAATTCCTGGTGTAGCGGTGAAATGCGCAGATATCAGGAGGAACACCGATGGCGAAGGCAGGTCTCTGGGCCACTACTGACGCTGAGAAGCGAAAGCATGGGGAGCGAACAGGATTAGATACCCTGGTAGTCCATGCCGTAAACGTTGGGAACTAGGTGTGGGTCTCATTCCACGAGATCCGTGCCGCAGCTAACGCATTAAGTTCCCCGCCTGGGGAGTACGGCCGCAAGGCTAAAACTCAAAGGAATTGACGGGGGCCCGCACAAGCGGCGGAGCATGTGGATTAATTCGATGCAACGCGAAGAACCTTACCAAGGCTTGACATATACCGGAAACATTCAGAGATGGGTGCCCCGCAAGGTCGGTATACAGGTGGTGCATGGTTGTCGTCAGCTCGTGTCGTGAGATGTTGGGTTAAGTCCCGCAACGAGCGCAACCCTCGTTCTATGTTGCCAGCACGTCATGGTGGGGACTCATAGGAGACTGCCGGGGTCAACTCGGAGGAAGGTGGGGATGAGGTCAAATCATCATGCCCCTTATGTCTTGGGCTTCACACATGCTACAATGGCCGGTACAAAGGGCTGCGATACCGCGAGGTGGAGCGAATCCCAAAAAACCGGTCTCAGTTCGGATTGGGGTCTGCAACTCGACCCCATGAAGTTGGAGTCGCTAGTAATCGCAGATCAGCAACGCTGCGGTGAATACGTTCCCGGGCCTTGTACACACCGCCCGTCAAGTCACGAAAGTCGGTAACACCCGAAGCCGGTGGCCCAACCCTTGTGGAGGGAGCCGTCGAAGGTGGGACTGGCGATTGGGACTAAGTCGTAACAAGGTAGCCGTACCGGAAGGTGCGGCTGGATCACCTCCTTTCTAAGGAGCACTGGCCCGCAAGGGTCCAGAGCCTGGTCTGTCTCCGTTCGTGGGGCAGCAGGTGCTCAAGGGTGGAACATCGATTATTTGACGCCGCTACTCGCGGTCACAAGTACACCTGGTCTCTTCGGAGCTGGGACGGAACGTGGCTGGTGGGGACACGGCGTTTGACACGTTGTTGGGTCCTGAGGGCTCGAGCGCATGCTCGTTCCTGAAGGCCGGTATCCGGTCAGGACCCCCGCCATGGTGAACCACCGAGTTTCGGCTCGGGAGGCACCAAGTCTGGTGTGGGGGCCGCCCGTATGTTGAGAACTACACAGTGGACGCGAGCATCTTTGTGGCTCAAGTTTTTAAGGGCGCACGGTGGATGCCTTGGCACCAGGAACCGAAGAAGGACGTAGGAATCTGCGATAAGCCACGGGGAGTCGATAACCAGACTGTGATCCGTGGATTTCCGAATGGGGAAACCCGGCTGGAGGCAAGTCCAGTCACTCCTGCCTGAATATATAGGGCAGGTAGAGGGAACGTGGGGAAGTGAAACATCTCAGTACCCACAGGAAGAGAAAGCAACCGCGATTCCGTGAGTATTGGCGAGAGAAAGCGGATGAGGCTAAACCGTATCTGTGTGATAGCTGTCAGGCGTTGCAGGTACGGGGTCGTGGGACCTCTCAGTTGGGACTGACATCCCGGCATGGAGTCAAAAATTCGCGTTATAGTCGAAGGGCATTGAAAGGCCCGGCGTAGAGGGTGCGACCCCCGTAGACGAAATGACGTGAACTTCAGAGAGTTATCCCAAGTAATACGGGGCCCGAGAAATCCCGTATGAATCTGGCGGGACCACCCGCTAAGCCTAAATATTCCCTGGTGACCGATAGCGGACAAGTACCGTGAGGGAAAGGTGAAAAGTACCCCGGGAGGGGAGTGAAATAGATCCTGAAACCGTGTGCCTACAATCCGTTGGAGCCCTCATTGTGGGGTGACAGCGTGCCTTTTGAAGAATGAGCCTGCGAGTTAGTGCTCAGTGGCGAGGTTAACCCGTGTGGGGAAGCCGTAGCGAAAGCGAGTCCGAATAGGGCGTATGAGTCGCTGGGTCTAGACCCGAAGCGGAGTGATCTACCCATGGCCAGGTTGAAGCGACGGTAAGACGTCGTGGAGGACCGAACCCACTTAGGTTGAAAACTGAGGGGATGAGCTGTGGGTAGGGGTGAAAGGCCAATCAAACTCCGTGATAGCTGGTTCTCCCCGAAATGCATTTAGGTGCAGCGTCACGTGTTTCTTACCGGAGGTAGAGCTACTGGATAGCCGATGGGCCTCAACAGGTTACTGACGTTAGCCAAACTCCGAATGCCGGTAAGTGAGAGCGTGGCAGTGAGACTGCGGGGGATAAGCTCCGTAGTCGAGAGGGAAACAGCCCAGACCACCAGCTAAGGTCCCAAAGCGTGTGCTAAGTGGAAAAGGATGTGGAGTTGCAGTGACAACCAGGAGGTTGGCTTAGAAGCAGCCACCCTTTAAAGAGTGCGTAATAGCTCACTGGTCAAGTGATTCCGCGCCGACAATGTAGCGGGGCTCAAGCACACCACCGAAGCTGTGGCATTGACATATTGCCCGGCCACCACACCTGCGGGTTGGTGGTCCAAGCGTGTTGATGGGTAGGGGAGCGTCGTGTGGCCAGGGAAGCGGCGGTGTGAACCAGCCGTGGAGGCCACACGAGTGAGAATGCAGGCATGAGTAGCGAATGACGGGCGAGAAACCCGTCCGCCGAATAACCAAGGGTTCCAGGGTCAAGCTAATCTGCCCTGGGTAAGTCGGGACCTAAGGCGAGGCCGACAGGCGTAGTCGATGGACATCCGGTTGATATTCCGGAACCGGCGAAGAACCGCCCATGACGAACCTTTTGATGCTAAACGCCTGAAACTCTTTCGTGAAGCCTTCGGGTGGATCCTTTGAGTGGAGCGCGTGACCCAATTTGGTAGTAGTCAAGCGATGGAGAGACGCAGGAAGGTAGCCTCCGCGTGGCGATGGTAGTCCACGTCCAAGGGTGTAGGGAGTGAGATAGGCAAATCCGTCTCACACATATCCTGAGACCTGATAGTGACCGCGAATGCGGGAAGCAGGGTGATCCTATGCTGCCAAGAAAATCTTCTAGCGAGGTTCGAGCCGCCCGTACCCCAAACCGACTCAGGTGGTTAGGTAGAGAATACCAAGGCGATCGAGTGAATCATGGTTAAGGAACTCGGCAAAATACCCCCGTAACTTCGGGAGAAGGGGGGCCCGGATCCTGAAGACATTTACTGTCTAGGGAGAACGGCCGCAGAGACCAGGGAGAAGCGACTGTTTACTAAAAACACAGGTCCGTGCTAAGTCGCAAGACGATGTATACGGACTGACGCCTGCCCGGTGCTGGAAGGTTAAGAGGACGGGTTAGATCCTTCGGGGTCGAAGCTCAGAATTTAAGCCCCAGTAAACGGCGGTGGTAACTATAACCATCCTAAGGTAGCGAAATTCCTTGTCGGGTAAGTTCCGACCTGCACGAATGGCGTAACGACTTCTCCACTGTCTCAACCATGAACTCGGCGAAATTGCACTACGAGTAAAGATGCTCGTTACGCGCAGCAGGACGGAAAGACCCCGGGACCTTTACTATAGCTTGGTATTGGTGTTCGGTACGGCTTGTGTAGGATAGGTGGGAGACTGTGAAGCGGGCACGCCAGTGTTCGTGGAGTCAACGTTGAAATACCACTCTGGTCGTTCTGGATATCTAACCTAGGTCCGTGATCCGGATCAGGGACATTGCCTGGTGGGTAGTTTAACTGGGGCGGTTGCCTCCTAAAAGGTAACGGAGGCGCTCAAAGGTTCCCTCAGCCTGGTTGGTAATCAGGTTTCGAGTGTAAGTGCACAAGGGAGCTTGACTGCGAGACCGGCAGGTCGAGCAGGGACGAAAGTCGGAACTAGTGACCCGGCGCTGGCTTGTGGAAGCGGCGTCGCTCAACGGATAAAAGGTACCCCGGGGATAACAGGCTGATCTTGCCCAAGAGTCCATATCGACGGCATGGTTTGGCACCTCGATGTCGGCTCGTCGCATCCTGGGGGTGGAGTCTCTCCCAAGGGTTGGGCTGTTCGCCCATTAAAGCGGTACGCGAGCTGGGTTTAGAACGTCGTGAGACAGTTCGGTCCCTATCCGCTGTGCGCGTAGGAAATTTGAGAAGGGCTGTCCCTAGTACGAGAGGACCGGGATGGACGAACCTCTGGTGTGTCAGTTGTTCTGCCAAGAGCACCGCTGATTAGCTACGTTCGGAAGTGATAACCGCTGAAAGCATCTAAGCGGGAAGCACGCTTCAAGATGAGATTTCCATGGAGTTCAATCTCCGAGAGGCTCCCAGCTAGACTACTGGGTTGATAGGCCAGACGTGGAAGTGCAGTAATGCATGTAGCTGACTGGTACTAATAAGCCGATAACTTGATACACACTAAAAAGTTGCGTTCGCGTCCACTGTGCAGTTCCCGAGATACGGTCGGGAAACCCCCACACACACCACCACCCCCCCACAAAAGGGGAGTGCCACCAGGTGCGTGACAGGGGGGAAGTACAACCACATCTCCATAGAGTTTCGGCTGTCATAGCGAAGGGGAAACGCCCAGCTCCATTCCGAACCTGGAAGCTAAGCCCTTCAGC